>NZ_JAFLMY010000002.1:0-569632 GCF_017313375.1 Agrobacterium sp. Ap1 | reverse complement strand
CGAGGGGGCGACTATTTCTCGGAATTAGGGGGCGACATCATTTCGGAATCAGGGGGCGGGTTGCCTCGGAATTTGCACTCCAGCCGTAATTCCGCGTAGATCTCGGACAGCCAGGCGGAGAAGCTCGCGGCAGTCCGCGCAATCAGCGGCAGCACGGTCAGCCTGTAGAAGGCGCGGTTGGCCTCCTGGTAATTGGCATAGGTATTGTCGCCGGGAATACCGATCAGCATCGGCGGCACACCGAGCGCCAGCGCGACATCCCTTGCGGCGCCATCGCGCGCCTCGATGAAATCCATGTCTTTTGGCGAAAGCCCCATCGCCTTCCAGTCCAGCCCTCCCTCGAGCAGCAAGGGCCGCCCCGCATTGACGGCACCGGAATACCCCGCCTCCAACTCGTCCTTCAGCCGCTGATACTGGTCGGCCGAAAGATTGCCGCCATCCTTCGGCTGATAGACGAGTGCGCCGGAAGGCCTTGCCGAATTGTCGAGCAAAGCCTTGTTCCAGCCCGCCGCCGCATTGGAGAGATCGAGTGCTGCCCCCGCCGCCACAAGCGGCGAAAAGCCGGAATGGTCATCGAGCGGGTGAAACAGTTTTAAGTGCAACAGCGAAAGCCGCCCATCCTCAGCGTCAGCCGCCAGCCTGCGCGTTCCCCCGCCGGCGCGATAATCATACCCCGTCACCCAGCCATCGCGCCCCTCGACGACGCTCACCCGGTCGGGCCGCAGCAGATGCAGTTCCCGTAATGATCCGCCGATCGCCAGCGGCTCGACATAGGCATTGCCGGACAGGAGCAGATGTCCGTAGAGCGCCTCGAAAAAATCCGGTCCGCCCTGCCGTCCGTTAGGACGCAGAAGCAGTGACAGCGCCGGATGATCCGCAATCTCCGCAGCGCCCTCGTAAGCCAGCCACGGCACAGCGGCCGCCGCCTCCGCAATCATCCGAACCGCCCGATATGCCACCGGATTGCGCATGAATCCTGTCCGCGCCAGCGCCGCATAGGACCTGCCGGACCAATGCGCCGTTCCCTCGCTGGCAAGCACCGCAAACGCGGACGCGACGCCCTTCCCTTGATCTGCAGACACGGCTTTGCGTTCCCCCGTGGAAAGCCACGGCAGGCGAAAAGGAGATTTCATTCCAGTGATCCTTTATTTAAAGGCCAAACTAACCGTGGAGTGGAGTCTGCGCGCCGGAAGTGGCGGGCTCTCACAGATTTTAAGCGGCAAGTGCGTTTACGCTCTGCTTAAAATCTTTCCAGCTCCGCTTTCTTTCTGCGTGACGTGCGTGAAGTCCCGTAAGATGATATATCCATTTCCGATCGAACCATAGGCCGGCAACCATCTGCTGCCCCTCATATGGGTCGATGTCCTGACGATAGGATTTTCCACCGGTCGTACCGCTCGTTATGGCAATTGGTCCAACCGGATTATTCAGCGCAATCAAAAGCTGTGAAACGAATGGTGACTTAGCGCTCATGACCTCGACGATGAATGGTGATATTTCTTTCGGAGTCGCTGAAGCGTCGTAAGCTTTGAAAAGAAGTTCATTGAGCGCCGATGGACCAGCTTCGTCGATGGCGCCCGTAACGAGAACCAGATGCCATTCTCCCAAACCTCCGGCATCGAACTGCATGCCTGTCGCGCTATCTTTTACCATTTGCGTCTCATTGACCCGAGCCCACAGCAAACCCTCGGGGTTTAATCGCAAACGCCGCAATGATGCCAGATATTCCTGGCCGGCCCTCAGCAGGGCAGGTGAAAGGTTTTCACTATCCACTCAACCACTCCTTCGCTTGAGAATGCATCTCTATAAATCTGTTCGGCATATTTCTCAGGCATGGAGCTTGGATTATAGCCATGCCGGCGCCGCCAATCCAGAATTGTCTTCAGGCGAAATCTAATCGGATGCCGTCCTAAGCCCTCCGGGGTTACGCCGAGTTCCTTCAGCAGCCCCCACGTTTCGTGAACCCAGAGGTCCTTACGCTCACCGCTATCAGGCCATCTGTTCCACCCTTTTTGCTGCATGATCGCAGCCTTGAGATAGCACTCGACGGCAAAGCCGGTATGGTCCCAAACTAAGGAAAACTGCTTATCCTTTTTCAGGGCGCGCGCGCCGTTTCGATGTCGCTGCGCAAGCGCTATCCAGTCATCAACTGAATGTGCAGTATTTTCCCAATCCATAACCGCCCCCGCAGCCGAGAAAATCACTGACATCTATCGGTGTCAACAAGTGCATCTCATACAGGTCAGTTCAGGTCAGTTACGGATATAGCCTACCTGAGCGGCGTCTTTGCCGCCTTGTCGCTGTCATAGTCTGCAGCAATGCGCATCTCGCGAAGCGGCCGCACGGTTTCAGTCGATTTCTGATAGATCGGATGCGCCTTGTAGGCTGCCAGCGCCGCCTCGTTTTCGAACTCGCCGTAGACGACGAAGTCGACTTCCCGGTCCCACTGGTCGGTTTTCACATTCGTGCCGATTTCCAGAAGCGATGCATGCGGGTTTGCGGTCAGCATCGAAAGCCCTGCCCGGACATCCTCGAGATTTTCGGACGTGGCCGTGAAAAACACGATATGGCGTATCATCGAAACTCCGCAGCACCCCATTCAGACAAGCTGCCTGCTAACACGCGTCCCCGCCCGCATCAATGCGCCTCGGCAAAGCCAGCCGGAATGCCTTGGCGTATCCGGCCACAAGTTCCGCCCGATCCGTTCCGTTGACGATCTTTCGCGCACCGGTCCAGTCTCTCCTGCCGTCAGCGAAATAATCACCGAGCCTGCGGCCGGTAAACGAGCCCTCGAGCATGCCACCGACAAGGATCGCGACTGCAACGCCCATCTCCATCGCACGCCCCGGCTCGGAAACGAGATCGATCCCGGTCAGTGCCGACATCGCCTCGTAATTTCTCCGATGTGTCAGTTGCACGAAGCCGCGGCCAAGCCAGGTCCTGCCTTCGGTATCCGGCCGCCAATAGGGGGTCGTGACCGCGGGAAGCCGACCCGCCCTGAAGGCTTTTTCCAGCCGGGCAATCGCTTCCTCATCATTGAGCGCCAACGTCTCGCGCACCGGCTGCATCGTCGCCGCCGTCTCATGGAAGGCTGTCGCCAGCACATAAGCCAGCGCATCGTCGCCACCCGCAGACTTTCGAGCGGCAACGCTCAGCTTCGTCCACCCGTCGAGAATCGTATTGAGCCCATTGACCTCGCGCTGCTTCAGACACCCGGAAAACAGGCTCTTGCGCACCTCGTCGAAGAAAATGCGACGTTCCGCCGCATTGTTAAGCTTACCCATTTACCGCTCGCCTTCACCGTGTTGCGACTTTCAATCGGTTTAAGAAAACTAAATCGTTTTAACGACTTAAAGGCTAATTTACTTTTGTCGCGAGCTATGGAACCAATATGGCCATGCGACGTTATGTCGACGCTTTTCCATGATGGTGCAGCGCAACAAAAAAGGAGATCATGATGATGCCGCAGCCCGCTCAGGCAGCCCCTTCGAAACCGATCCCGCAGGAAGTTCTGGATCGCATGGAATCCGAATGGAAGCAGATGCAGGAAAACAATTCCCGCCAGCCGAACCAGCGCTGAGCCAGATAACCCATCCGGATATCGCCGATGTCCGGATGGCGTAATTACGTGGCACCGGTCCTTATGGGAACGGTGCTTTTGTTTGGTGCAAGCATGCTGGTCAGTGTGGCCATGGATCCATCCTGCGCTCCGCGACAAGCCGAGCATTCACGCCGAATGCAGCAATCCGAACAAACTCTCTTGCGGCTGTCATCACTGCCGCGAAATCAACAATGCATGTTCTATCGCGAGCGCGCCGCACTCATCGCCGAACAGATAAGACCCGGCGATCGGTGTTTCGGGCCGGGCCGCAACGGTGAAGCGCTGAGAAGGCAGACCGAGGCTCGGCTTTACAAGGACCTTGCCGAAAGCTGCACGCTCTAGGGTCAAAGCCCCTATCCTGATTGAGCTTTGCCCCTAAAGCGCATTGCATCATATCCCCCGCACCCGTGGTTCGCCCTGCCCTTCCAGAACCAGCGCCGTCAGCGCCCAGACCAGCGCATCCAGCCTGTCAGGTGAACGCCCCGATGACAGCCCATCGGGACCAAAATCGCACATCTGGTCCTCCAGTTCGATAAACCGCCCTGCATGCGCCACCCTTCCCTGTTCGTAGAGCGCCGCCGCCGGCTCGGCCCGCAGAAACTTTCCCCGCGTCGCCCTGACCATGGTGATCGGCAGCGCCACGTCGACACTTCGGAGCATCGCCGTCACCATCTCGCCGCCCTGGTTGACCTCGGCGACGATCCTGTCGGCGGCAAAGCGCCGATATGCCCTCACGACAGACTGCGCCCACTGGGCAGGCGTCGCGCCCTCCACGGAACAATCCGCCAGCACAACGGCCCGCCCCTCCGGCTCCAGCCCGGCCACGACGATGCCGCAACAGGAATTCTGTCCTATGCCTGCGGGCGGATCGACCGCAACGACGATCCGCCTTAATGCCGGCACGACCCGGATCACGCAGGCCTCGATCTCCGAGCGGCGCCACAGCGCGTCCTCGCGGTCCTCGATCAGCTCGCCAGCCAGTTCCTGCCGGCCCAGCCTTGTTCCGCCATACCGGCGCTCCAGCGCCTCGATAAAACCCGGCGCCAGGTTTTGCCGGTTGTCACCGGTGGCAATCTTAACCAGCCGCGTCGAAGGATCGGCGATCAGCCGCTTCAATACCGGCACCGGCCGCGGCGTCGTCGTCACCAGCTGCCGCGGATCGTTGCCCAGCCGCAGGCCAAACTGCAGCATGTCGAATGTCTCTTCGGCATGTTTCCATTTCCCGATCTCGTCGCACCACGCATAATGAAACTGCGGCCCGCGCAGCGCCTCCGGGTCCTCGGAGGAAAATATCTGCGCCACCGCCCCGTTCGGCCAGACAAGCCGGCGCCGCGAGATTTCGAAGTCC
This sequence comes from Agrobacterium sp. Ap1, assembly GCF_017313375.1. Classification (NCBI taxonomy): domain Bacteria; kingdom Pseudomonadati; phylum Pseudomonadota; class Alphaproteobacteria; order Hyphomicrobiales; family Rhizobiaceae; genus Agrobacterium; species Agrobacterium sp. Ap1. The sequence continues at coordinate 564,683 of NZ_JAFLMY010000002.1, read as the reverse complement.
GGAGACTTGCCTCGCGCGATCCGGCAGATACCGGACACGCCGTCGACCATCACCTCACGGGCGTCACCCAGCGTTTCCGCCACCAGCGCGATCCTCAGATCGGACCGCTCCCCGGCAGAAGCCAGCTTGTGCACCCATTCGGCCCCGGCCCGCGTCTTGCCCGATCCGCGTCCGCCCATGACCAGCCACGTGCGCCAGTCCCCTGCGGGCGGCCTCTGTTCCGGTCGACCGTTGACGTCCCAGTCCCGTTCATAGCGAGAGACGAACCGTGCCGGTACGACAAGCCCCTCAACCTCGACGACCGCGGAAGGTTGCGTCGCCGCCGTCGAAGATGCTTCAGCCGTTTCTATTTCATGCGCATGGCTTGCCCCTCGCGCCAATATGTTTTCCGCGCTGGTGACCGCCATGCATTCACTCTCATGCTGCTCGTCGATACCCTGCATGCCTGCCTGATGTTGGGCAGCGATACGACTTTTCTGCTTGGCGAGACGCCTCGCATCGGATGCCCGTGCACGACGCTCAGCCCGTGCCCGATGGCGGATCGGTGCCCGCTCGTCGAGGCTCGGCATCAGAGGCAGCGCCGTTTCGGATCCAGGTAGCAAGAAGACTTTTGGCCCGTTCATCCGCCTTGTCCGCTATCAGCCGCTGCAGGCGGTCTTTCGCCTCTCCATAGCCGCCCTCATCGGCCACGCGCTCGGCCTCGATCTCGCGATCCCGCGCCAGCTGCCTTTGAAGACTGTCGACCTTTTCGAGCGTGCGCACGATCAGGCTCATGGCGTCGGTCGCCGCCTTCACGTCGGCGCGCGCCAGCTTTTGCGCCGCCTCGTCGCCATCCGTCAGCGCCCCGGCCGCGCTCTCGCGCATCTTTCGGAAGGTGGAAAACTGCTCGCGCATCTCCACCGTCATGTCGTTTAATAGCTTGCGCAGTTCGTCGCTCGCAGAAACGCCGCCATCCGCCGACTTGATCTCCAGCGCAATCCGCATTTCATCCGCCAGCGCGGTATCCTTCGTTGGCATCTCGTCGCCATAGGCCGCGCGATCCCGCCAGATGCCGAACAGGCCCGGATCGAAACTGTCGAAATCATCCATGGCAGGCTCCATGAAGCGCACAGGCAAATCGCCGCCAGCCTCTTCGGCTGCAGCGTTTCGTTCCCGTATCGCAATGTCGGATTAGAATGGTTGCTCAAGACCTGGCGCGCTCAACTATAGGCGCACACCCTTCGAAGCCCCCCGCTCTCAAGCGCAGTTCTTCGACTATGCCTGAACCCTATCAAAGCACCGTCACGCCGTCAAGGATTATTTTCCTATCTTGGTATTTTTCGTAAATAGGCGGAGACGCTCTCTGCCCTGCCGTCTTAAGCCCTTGCGATCGTGGTGCAATCGCTCATAGTGGCCACCCATTCGTTTCGCCGGAGAATTCGATGCCGACCACACCGCCCGCCTTTACCGGCCTTTCCGCCTTCCCGCTGACGCCTGCGGACGAAGCCGGCCGCGTCGATACCGATGCCCTGCAGCGACTTCTTTCGCGCGTTGTCGAGGCCAAGACGAATTCGATCGGTCTTCTCGGCAGCACCGGAACCTATATGTACCTCTCCCGCGAGGAACGCCGCCGGGCGGTGGAGGCCGCGGTCGAATGCGTTGGCGGCAAGCTCCCGCTGATCGTCGGCGTCGGCACTCTGCGCACCGACGATGCGGTGGCGCTTGCCCGCGATGCGGCAGCAGCCGGCGCCCACGCGCTGCTTCTTGCGCCGGTCTCATACACGCCGCTCACCGAGGAAGAGGCGTTTCGCCATTTCGAAGCGGTCGCCGCCGCAACCGATCTGCCGCTTTCGATCTACAACAACCCGTCGACCACGCATTTTTCTTTCAGCGAGGCACTGATCGGGCGCCTGGCCGGCCTTGCCAATGTCAGCGCGGTGAAAATGCCGCTGCCGAAGGGCGGCGATTTTTCAGGCGAGATCGCTCGATTGAGAGCCGCCACACCGGCCAATTTCGCCATTGGCTATAGCGGTGACTGGGAGTGCCCGCATGCACTGCTGGCCGGTGCGGATTGCTGGTACAGCGTCGTCGCCGGTCTGTTCCCCAAGCCCGCGCTGGCCCTGACCCGCGCGGCGATCAGCGGCAATGCGGAAGAAACAACGCGGCTGGATACCCTCTTCCACCCGCTCTGGCAGCTGTTCAAGGCGCATGGCAGCCTGCGCGTGGTCTATGCGGCCGCGAACCTCATGGGCATTACCAAAGCCCAGCCGCCGCGCCCGGTCCTGCCGCTCGGCTCGGAGGCCGTTCGGGATATCGAAGCAGCCATCTCGCTTCTGAAGGACTAGGTCCCGCAGAAGGTTCGCGTCACCCTTTCTTCAGGTGTTGGCGGCGTCATGTAATCGGCAAATCCGGGACGCTCCTCATAGGGCTTTTCGAGTGCTGCGAGCAGTCGGGCGAAGAAGGAAAAGTCACCGTAATTGGCAGCCGAAATCGCCTCTTGAATGCGGTGGTTGCGCGGGATGATCGCCGGATTGACGGCCCGCATCGCGTCGGCACGGCCAGCGTCACCTTGAGGCTCCTGCGCCAGCCGCTCGCGCCACAGTCCCAGCCATTCCGCAGCCTTGGAAGGATCGGCGAACTGGCTCAGGAACCGTTCGTCCAGCCCTTCTGCCGCATCCGCCAAACCACGGAAAACAAGCGTGAAATCCGCCTCTTGATCCTGCATTGCCGAAAGCAGCTGCTGTACCAGTTCTCCATCATCATCGGCTTCACTCGAAAGCCCGATCTTGGCCCTGAACACCTTGATCCATTCCGCCTGAAACCGCTCGCCGAACTCTCTCAGAACCTCGTTCGACGCGTCGACTGCCCTGTCCTGATCCGCGTCTATTACCGGCAGCAGGCATTCCGCCAGTCTGGCGATGTTCCACTGGCCGATGCCCGGCTGGTTGCGATAGGCGTAACGCCCGCCATGATCGATCGAGGAAAACACCTTCATCTGATGATATTCGTCGAGAAAGGCGCAGGGGCCGAAGTCGATCGTCTCCCCCGATATGGTCATGTTGTCGGTGTTCATCACCCCATGGACGAAACCGACGCCGAGCCAGCGCGCGATCAGCTCCGCCTGCCGGAATGCCACGGCCTGCAGCAGTGCCGCATAGGGGTTCTCGGCTGCCTTCAACTCGGGATAATGCCGGTCGATAACGTAGTCGGCCAGTTCCCTTATGCCATCCGTGTCGCCGCGCGCAGCAAAGAACTGGAAGGTGCCGACCCGCACATGGCTTGCCGCGACACGAACGAAGACCGCACTCTGCTCCACCGTCTCGCGATAGACCTGCTCGCCGGTCGTCACCGCCGCCAGCGCCCGTGTCGCAGGAATGCCGAGCGCAGCCATGGCCTCGGAGACGATATATTCCCGCAGTACCGGTCCCAAAGCCGCACGGCCGTCGCCACGGCGTGAAAATGGCGTCGGACCTGCGCCTTTAAGCTGGATATCGCGGCGAACACCGCCTCGATCCACCACTTCGCCCAGCAGGATCGCACGGCCGTCGCCGAGCTGCGGCACGAAACTGCCGAACTGGTGGCCGGCATAAGCCATCGCAAGCGGCATAGCCCCCTGTGGCACCACGTTGCCGGAAAATGTCGCCGCCAGCCGATCCGGATCGGAAAGATCGGCCTCGACGCCAAGCTCTTTCGCCAGAGCCTCGTTGAACATGATCAGCTTCGGCCCCTCGACCGGCTCGGGATAAACCGAAGCGTAGAACCTGTCGGGCAGACGGGCATAGGAGTTGTCGAAGTGGAACAAGCATGTCTCCATCGGGCATATGGGCCTTTTTGCCCAATATGGGAAATAGCAGGCGAGGAACAAGCCGAAACATCTGTGCCTGGCCGGACCGAATGATACAGCGCCCACACTATCTTATTGAGCACCCTTTCCTTTTCCACATCGTCTCATAATTACAGTTTCGTGATCGGCGCAGGACGCGCCGCAAATTATGGAGACTGGGGCTATGGGTTTGTCGCTTCTGATCAGCATCCTGATCACTTTCCTCGTGATCGTGCTGGTACTTTATCTTGTCAACATGCTGCCGCTTGACGCAAAGGTCCGCCAGATCGTGCGGGTTGTCGTCATCATCATCGGCATCATTTCGCTTCTGAAATATCTGGCGGTGTTCTAGCCCTTCCCGACCGAACCATTTGCCCGGACGGATCACTTGGGCCCGCCCGGGCAATGGCGGCTTTCGCCTTGGGAGCCTGCTATCTCGAAATGTCAGGAATTCATGGATTTCAGATGGGTGACGACTTCCGCCTGACGCTTGTCATCGAGAATTTCCACCCGGTCGTGCCAGAAGCGTGATGCCTCCTCGGGTTCGTCTTCCCACTTTCGGGTGGTGACGAAATTATCGTCGAGCTTGGCAAGCCGCGTTCCGCCGAGCCTGCGATATTCCTCGGCCAGTTCCAGAGCCTGCGTCTTTTCTCCATGTGCCTCAACCATATGCATCCCTTTCCTTTGTGCCTCTGAAGGTTAGAACAGGAAGGTCGCCGTCCGGTTCCCGCGTGACGCGGGAGGAAATGCTAAAGGCAGGCTAGTTGGTCAGTCGGTTCACCGGCTTGATCGCGTTGTCGGCAATCGACTTGAACGATGCAACCAGGGCTTCCATCGTGTTGGGTTCGTAATAGTTGCCAGCGGCAGAGGCGCAGTATTTCAACAGTTCCTGCCCTTTGGGCGGCGCCATGAAGGCGACGGTGTAGATCTTTATTCCGGCCGTCTTTGCGGCCGCGCATCCGTCACGTACGTTCTGGTCCAGCCTCTGGCTCCAGTCCACGCTATTGCCGGTCATATCACCATCGGTCATCAGGATCATGATGCGATCCGATGTCTTGTTGCCTTTCTTGGCCTGCTCGACGCTCTCGGTATCGGTGCCGTAGATGTTGCTCTTGATGTTGGAGGTCGCGGTGGTCACCGCCGCCGTCGCGTCCGTTCCACCAACCGGGTTAAGCGTCATGGCATTGACGTAGTTCCTTGCAGCCGTCGTTCCCCAGGCGACCGCCGACTGGCCCTTGATGCCGTTGGTATAGGAGATCGTGCCGGTGCGGACAAAGCGGGTCTTGGGATCAGATTTGTCGAGGGCGTCAAACATCGTGGCTGCAGCCTGTTTCAGCGCTTCCACCTTGGTCACATAAACAGTCTGCTGGCCGATACAGATGCCGAGCAGGTTGATGACGCATTTCGTGCCCTTCACCGTCGTCGTGTTCTCCGCCATCGAAGCCGATTCATCGAGCAGGATTTCCATCGATATGCCATTGCTTGCCGCAGCCGCTCCGTCAGCACCAGTACCGCTTCCGGTGCCCGATATCGTGTTGCTCGAGGCATTTACGGGATAGGTTCGCCCGGCGAAAAAACTGGTAAGCGGCGTCAGCGGAATATCGGCAGAGGAGGTTACCGAGACCGAATAGCTCTTGGCCCCCGTCGATGCATCCGTGTTGGTGACGATTGCCACCGTCGTCGCGTTCTTGATCGTCGCGGTGTCGGTGGTGTTCATATAATTGGCTAACTGGCCCGCCAGAAAGTCCTTGCCGAGCTTCTGGCCGGCCGCGGTATCGGAACCGTTGGCCATGGCACCTGAAACGGCAAGGGCTGCGGCATCCGTCGCCTCCTGCAACTGGCGTTTCGAAACCATCAGATTGGCGGTGTCGACCGCCAGCCCGGCGCCTCCCAGCAACATGGGCAGGATGAGCGCAGTCATCATCCCGAAGTTGCCAGCCGGGTCGGAAACGATGCTGTGATTGGCTCTATCGAATATTAGCATGACGGCATTTAACGCAAAGAAGCGTTATTCGTGTCGCCATACATTCAAACTTGCTTAATTAAAGATAATCGGAACTCAAGACGTTGTTCTGCAATGGGAATACCGGGCTCCCGGCCACCTCAGGTGAGATAGGGCGCAAGCTCAAGCAGTTGCTTTTCCTGCGTCACGCCGATCCTGTAAAGATAGATGAGATTGGCTGCCAGACGCCGGGGCTCTCCGCCGTCCTCCCAGCCCTCTGCCCGCAACTGGCAATAGACACGCCGGATCATCAGGATATCTCCCGCAGCAATGACGCTTTCGGCCATCATGGCCGCCCTCCTCGAAAGCATGCTGAAACCGGCCCAGCTCACAAGCTGACGCAGCTCAGGGCACCGGCATTAATGCTATAAAAAGGATTTTGTATACTGAACTTGACACTTTCAGCCCGCAAAACAATAAGAATTTATATTATTAATGAAGCGGGTATATTATGCAACAGACACTGCATGCCAACAACATTGGTTTTCTTCGACTGCTGTTTGCTTCTCTCGTAATAGTCTCTCACGCGTCAGAGATCATCGACGGCAATAGATCCCGAGAAATATTGTCTGGCGCGCTTGGAGCGCGGACATTCGCGGAGCTTGCTGTGGACGGGTTCTTTCTTCTTAGCGGTTATCTGATCACTCAGAGTTACGACCGCTCCAGCAACCCAATTTCATTTCTGAAAAAACGCGCTTTCCGTATCTATCCGGGTTATCTGGTCGCGGTCTTTATTTGCCTGGCGCTTGCACCTTTGACAGGCGCTGCAATCGGTTATTACGGGATGGGTGACCTGCTTCGTCTCACCCTGGAAATCGTAACGCTTCACGGCCCCTCGCAACCCGGTTTCATAGGATTACCCTATGAAATCCTGAACGGTTCGCTTTGGACGATCTCTTACGAATTCCGTTGCTACATATTCGCCTTGCTCGTCGGCCTCGTCGGTCTGAGCCGAAAACGCTTTGCCTTTGCTGCGATATCGGCGGCACTGCTCCTCATGACGATGATGCCTTTGGATATCCAGATCCCGAACAGGATCGCATTTTTCACCGGTTATTATTCCGAAAGCGTTCGTCTGTTTGCAAACTTCTCTGTCGGCGCGTGCTTCTATCTGTTCCGCCGGGAAATTCCGTTCACCAATACCCTTGCCATTGCCAGCACCACCGCTCTGGTCGTGATGATGTTCCTTGAGTACTTCGAAATCGCAGCCTTCGCCGTCTTTGGCGGCTATCTGATCTTCTGGTTCTCCTTTGCAGTAAAATCAGAAGCGATATCGCGGATAAACGCTGACGACGACGTTTCCTACGGAGTGTATCTATATGGCTGGCCGATTTCAGGCACCCTTCTCTATTTCGTTGGTATCCAATCGCCAGCGATGATGATCGCGCTGAGCCTGCCCTTGGCCTATATGGCTGGTTATCTCAGCTGGATCCTCGTGGAACAGCCATTCCTCCGCAGGTCACCGAAAACGATAAACACGTGATCGCCTCATCCATCCAGAAGCACGATGGTTGCACTGGGAGGATGCTCAGAACCAAGTAATGGCGAGGGTGGCACTTTGTGTGAAACGCCCCCTTGAGGATGCCGAATAGATTGGGCCCGCGGCTCATCAGCCCTCATGCCGTATCCTGCCGCATGGGCAGGATACGGTCGATATTCGTCATCTGGAGGTTTGCGCCCGGCTGTGTCTCCGAGCGGTCTTCCGTCTATCGGCTATCCTTGAGCCGCCACGATCGCGTCGGCCATGATCTCGACGCCGCGGTCGATCTCGGCGTCCGAAACGGTTAGCGCCGGAGCGATGCGGAAGACGCCGCCCATGCCGGGCAGCTTGACGATGTTCATAGAAAGGCCACGAACCATCGCTTCTTCCATGATCTTCGCGCCAAGCTCGAAACCGGGCGCCTTGGTGTGGCGGTCGGTCACCACTTCCAGCCCGAGCAGAAGACCGCGGCCGCGGACGTCGCCGATGCATTCGAAACGCTGCTGCAGCGCCAACAGCCCGTCCTTCAGGCGTTTGCCGCGCGTTATCGCCTGCTGGACCAGATTGTCACGCGCCATCACATCCAGCACGGTCACACCGACAGCAGCCGGCAGCGGGTCCGATACGTGGGTCGTGTAGAAGAGGAACCCCTTCTCGAATGCTTTCTGCTCCACTTCCGCGCTTGTCATGACAGCGGCAAGCGGAAGGCCGGCGCCGAGCGTCTTCGACAGCGTCATGATATCGGGCGTCACGCCGTCACGCTGGAAGGCGAACATGTTGCCGGTGCGGCCGACGCCGGTCTGTGCCTCGTCGAGGATGAGCAGCATGCCGCGCTCCTCGCACTTCTTCTTCAAGGCCGCGAGATAACCGAGCGGCAGTTCGAGAATGCCGCCGGAAGACAGGATCGGTTCGGCGATGAAGGCGGCGAGATTGCCGGTCGACTGATTGTCGATCAGATGGAACGCATCGTCTAGCTCGGCCTGCCAGTCGTTCGATCCGTCCGGGTTCCTGAAGCGCGGGCGATAGGCATTCGGTGCCGGGATGACGAAGGAGCCGGCCGAGACCGGACCATATCCCTTGCGACCTGCACTGTAGGTGGCGGAAGCCGCAGCTCCGGTCATGCCGTGCCAGCTCTGGGCGAAGGCAACGATTTCGTGCCCGCCGGTCACGAGCTTCGCCATGCGGATGGCCGCCTCGTTGGATTCGGCACCCGTTGTCAGCAACTGGACACGGTCGAGGCCTGGGGCGAGCGCGGCGAGCCTTGCAGCCAGCTCCACCACCGGACGTGACAGCATGCCGGAGAACAGATGCGCGACCGAGGCCATCTGGCGGTTTACCGTCGCCACGATATCCGGGTGGGTGTGGCCGAGCACGGCGCTCATCTGGCCGGAGGTGAAGTCGAGAATTGCGCGGCCATCGGCATCGTAGACGAAGCTACCCTCAGCGCGTTCGATGATGACGTCCTCGAAGGCCGGCCCGTAACGGGTCAGGTGCTTGTCGGCATCGGCCCAGAAGGCCGGATCGTCATTGCGCGACGTGAGGTTTCTGGCGGCGTTTTCCATGACGGTTCCCCATTGTGATTGATTGGCTGGGAGGGTAACAAGCCACTGGCACCTCAGTCCAATTGATAGTATTTTAATCCGATATCCATTTTTCTGATATTGCCATGCTTGATCTCGCGCTTCTGAAAAACTTCGTCGTCGTTGCCCGCACGGGTTCGATCAGCCTTGCCTCCACCCAGGTCGGGCGCACCCAATCCGCACTCAGCATGCAGATGCAGCGGTTGGAGGCCGAGGTCGGTCAGCCGCTTCTGCAGCGCACCGGCGCCGGCATGCGGTTGACTGCGGCAGGCGAGAGACTGCTGGCCCATGCCGAACAGCTGATCTCGCGGCATGACGAGATCCTGGCAGATATGGGCGGACTGGCGCTGAAGGGGGCGGTCAGCCTCGGATGTCCGGAGGACTATTCGATCGCTTTCCTGCCGGAGCTGCTGAAACGCTTTTGCGCTGCCAATCCGCAAGTGGAGCTGAGGCTTGTCTGCGCTCCGACGATCGGGCTTCGGCCTCTCATCCAGCGCCGGCAGATCGACATGGCGCTGGTATCGCTGCCCGATGCGGATGATGCCGCGGTGATCCGGCAGGAGCGCTTCGTCTGGGTGGCGGACAGGCCGGATACGCAGCTGCTGTCCAACGAGATCCTGCCGCTGGCGCTATCGGCACCGACAACACTCGATTACCGCGCCGCCTGTGACGCGATGGAGGCCGTCAACCGCCGTTATCGAGTAGCGTTTGCCAGCGACAGTCTTGCTGGGCTGATCGCGATCACTCGCGCAGGCCATGCGGTCAGTGTACTGACAAAAACGGCGGTGCCGCCTGACCTTCACATCATCGAGCATGGGCTGCCGCGTCTGCCGACGATCGGTATAGCGCTTGAGTTTTCCGAAAGCCGCCCGTCCTCCGCTGCCGCGATGCTGGGAGAGCATATCCGCCGTCACCTGCCATCGCTCAGGGATCCTGCGGCGACGGTGCGGGGTCTTTGATCTTTCACCCCACTCGCGCCGCCGTATCGAGGCTGATCTGGTTGCGACCGCGCATCTTGGCGGCGTAGAGCGCGAGGTCGGCACGGCGATAGAGGTCGTCAGCCTTCTCGTTTCTTTCGGCGCAGGCGATGCCGGCGGAGAACGTGTAGCGAAAACTGACCTGATCCGGCAGAGGCCGAGACAGCCTGACTGCCTCAAGCATGCGCCCGACGATCACCTCGGCATTTTCCGCAGTGGTATTGGGAAGGATGAGAACGAACTCCTCTCCGCCGACACGGCCGAGGACATCCGTCTTGCGGACGTAGCTCTGCAAGGTGGCGGCGAAATCCTTCAGCACCGCATCCCCGACCGAATGGCCGAAACGGTCGTTGATATATTTGAAATTGTCGATGTCGAGCACGGCGATACAGCCTACGGGCCCCCAATGCAGCCCGTTGACGTTACCCTCGTCACGCATAGCGAGAAGATCGTTGAGCTTTGCCATGACGAAACGGCGGCTCGGAATACCGGTCAGTTCGTCGGTATGGGAAGCCTTGATCGCGTCGTCGCGGTCCTGCCACAAGGCACGCTCGTCGGGGCGGATTGAGGTGATGTCGCTCGCCACGCAGAGCATCCAGCCATCATCCTGCGTCGTCTCCGTCATCCACAACCAGCGGCCATCGTGGAGGTCCGTTTCGAAGGCGCGAAAACCTGCCTTGCCGCGCCGGGAGATGGTGGACGCCAGCCATGCCTCGAAATTTTCGACCTTGATGACGGTGCCGCGCCTTGCGTGGAAATTTCGACGCATCAACTCCGACCAGAGCGGATGTTCACCTTCTTCGATGAACCATGCCGCACGAAACGCACGGTTGGCATAACGCAGCCGATCCTGGTCGTCATAGAGCGCCACGCAGACGTCAGCGGCTTCCATCAGCCGGACGGCCTGCAACATCGTTTTGTCGTCGTCCAAGGCCTTCATGCCCTCAGGAATAGTGTAACTGGTCGGCATCGGTATATCCGATACCTATGAAAGATCGGTTATGGCGGGTTCAGCCCCTCATCTCTGCAATCTTTTGGATTATCGTCAGTTTCTGCGGGTCTGCCTAGGGCAGGATATGGCCATATTGCTTTCGCCAAATAACCATTCCGATAGGCAGCCCGGACAGTCACACAGCGACCCTTTCGGACATATGTCGCTTCTCGTTGATATAGATATCCGCAGTGTTCAGAATTCGAATGAAGGCATAGCTGATATTCAGCGCGCCAACTCCCTGGCAACGTCACCGATCAACCCACGCAGCCAGCGATGCGCCGGGTCGTTGCGGTGGCGGACATGCCAGGCCATCTGGACGGGAAAGGTGCCGAGATCGACTGGCGGAGAAAGCACCTTCAGCCGCGGATCGAGCGCAATACGCCGACAGATCAATGCCGGAAGCGTGGTGCAGTAATCAGTGACGGCGACAAGTTCCGGAATGGAGAAGAAATGCGTGACGGACACCGCCACCTCACGCTTCAACCCCTGCCGCTCCAGCGACTGGAACAGGCCGGCACGCAACCGGCCGGGCGGCAGCATGTTGACATGTTTCAGCCGCTCATATTGCTCCTTGGAGATGCTGTCGCCGATATCGGGATGATCGGCACGGACAACGCAGGCAAGTCCATCCTCCATCAGATGCTGGACGACGAGATTATCCGGAGGATCGGTGAGCCTTCCCAGCACCATTGCCGTCGTGCCGGACATCACGCCCGTCTCGGCGATATCGCTGCCGAAGGGAGTGAGCCGCAGCCGGATGCCAGGCGCCACCTGGCGCAGCCGCTCGACGATGGCCGGCACCAGCACGAATTCCACATAATCGTTGGGTGCGATGGTGAACAGCCGCTCGGCAGTCAGCGGGTCAAAGTCCTGCTGGCCGAGTATGACATCATCCAGCTTCGCCAGCGCCTCCACAATCGCAGGGGCGATCTCTTCTGCGAGTTCGGTCGGCCGGATGCCATATCGCTCGCGTACGAAAAGCGGATCGCGAAAGGTCTCGCGCAACCGGTTGAGCGTGTTGGACAGCGCCGGCTGGGTGATGCCGAGGCGTTCAGCGGCGCGGGTTACATTGCGCTCCTCCATCAGCACAACGAAGACCGGCAGCAGGTTGAGGTCGTATCTCATTCAAACACAACGCCTATTCAGTTATAACGCCTTGATTATGTCTGGAATAGATTAAATAAATTTCCGAAATGTGTCGAGATGGCGCATCGTCAGGCTGTCCAAAGCGGACAACACAACTCGAAGGAGAGAGACGATGAGCAAGGGCAAGGTACTGGTCATCGGGTCCAATGCGACCCGGATCGAAACCAAAGACGGCCGCACGGGTGCGACCGGTCAATATCTCAACGAAACCGTGGTGCCGATGCTGGCATTGATCAATGCCGGTTACGAGGTCGTGCTGGCGACGCCGAACGGAGCGAAGCCGCATATGGACGAGGCATCCGACAGTGCAGAGCATTTCGGTGGCGATGTCGCGGCTTACGAAAAGGCCAAGGCCTTCTGGGCAAACGACACGTCGATGAACAGCGGCCTGACGCTGCGCGGCGCAATAGAACAGGGGCTCGACAATTTTGCGGCTATCTTCGTTCCCGGCGGCCAGGGCCCGGTCGTCGACCTGATGATCGATCCCGACATGGGCGAAATCGCAAGGCATTTCCACGAAAAGGGCAAGCCTTCCGCCTATCTGTGCCACGGCCCGATAGCGACTGTCGCCGCTATGCAGCATGCCCGCGAATTCCGCTCGGCACTGGTGGCCGGCGATGAGGCCAAGGCGCGCGAATGGGCCAAGGGCTGGCAATATGCGGGCTACAAGATGACAGTCTTTTCCGACACGGAAGAAAAGGTCGTCGAGGACTATGTTCTGCACGCCAAACTCTATTTCAACATGATCGAGGCGCTGACGGCGGCAGGTGGTGATGTAAGCAAGACCAAGATCGATTTCGAACCGAATGTCGTCATCGACCGCGAACTGATCACCGGCCAGAACCCACGTTCGGATCACCCGATCGCCGCAGCACTGATCGAGGCACTGGATCGCAGGCTGGCTGCGTGACAGTAAACATACTTGGCAGAAATACCCCTCTGGCCTGCCGGCTTTCCTGGGGCGAGCCGCCTGTCCCAATTAAGCCACGACAGGTCGACCGGGTTAAGCCCTCCCCCTTGTGGGGAGGGTTGGGAGGGGACTTTTTACACGCGCGACGGCTCACCCAAAGGAACACGCCATGAGCACCGAAACCAACAACGCCAAAATCGTCGCCATACTCACCGCCCTGCCCGGCAAGGCCGCTGAATTGCGGGCGCTGCTTGCCGACACCGCACCTTCCTGCCGTTCCGAGCCGGGCAATCTGCGCTGGGATGTGTGGCAGGACCGGGCCAACCCCGAACGCTTTATCCTCGATGAACTCTATATCGATGCGGATGCGGTTGAAGCGCATCGCGAGACGCCCCATTTCAAAAACTACGCTTCAAAGATCAACAGCCTGGCCGAGCGGTCCGCCTATGTGGTCACTCCCGTCAATCTCGGCTGACACCCCTGAAAAGAAGGATAGACCCCATGGCACTCAAGGATATTCTGCCGAGCAGGCTTGGTTTCGGCGCAGCCCCACTCGGCAACATGTTTCGCGATATTCCCGAGGATGAGGCGCGCGCCACTGTGGAAGCCGCCTGGACCGACGGCATCCGTTATTACGATAACGCCCCCTTCTACGGCGCAGGGCTGGCCGAGATCCGCATGGGCGAGGCGCTCAAGGGCAAGCCGCGCGACCAGTATGTGATCTCCACCAAAGTCGGCCGCTACATTCTCGACGAGATCGAGGATGTCAGCGCCCGCGAGCAGGGCGAAAAGGCCGGCGTGTTCAGCCACGGTCTGCCGAACAAGGTGGTCAACGACTACAGCCATGACGGCACGTTGCGCTCGATCGAGCAGAGCCTGGAAAGACTGAAGACCGACCATATCGAGATCGCCTTCGTGCACGACCTCGCCCAGGACTTTTGGGGCGATCGGTGGCTGGAAAAGTTCGAAGAGGCGCGAGGCGGCGCGTTCAAGGCACTCGACCGGCTGCGCGATGAAGGGGTGATCAAGGCCTGGGGTCTTGGCGTCAACAAGGTCGAGCCGATCGAACTGGTGCTCGAACTGGACGAACCGAAGCCCGATGCATTCCTGCTTGCCGGCCGATACACGCTGCTCGACCATGACAAGGCCTTGCAGCGGGTGATGCCGATGGTGGCAGAACGAGGCCTGGGTGTCGTCGTCGGCGGGCCTTACAGCTCGGGCGCTCTGGTTGGCGGACCGAATTTCGAATATGCGCCGATCAAGCCTGACATGGCTGCGAAGATCGCGAAGATCAAGGCGATTGCCGACCGCCATCAGGTGAGCATGAAGGCCGCCGGCCTGCAGTTCTCACTCGCCAACCCGGCCGTTGCCGCCGTCATCCCCGGCGCCAGCCAGCCCTCGCGCATCGCCGAGGACAGCGCCGCCCTGAAGGAGGCCATACCGGCCGATTTCTGGCGGGAGTTGAGGGCGGAAAAGCTGGTGAACCCCGCGGCACCGCTGCCGGTCTGAGCCGCATAGCCTTGAAGTTCATGCCCCGGCAGGTCTCCGTCGGGGCATTCCTTATTCTCAGTTGGCCATGGTCGAGCGATGCGCCCAGCCGGTCATGCGGCGTTCGATCCACGCCATCAGCGAATACATGGCGATGCCTTCGACGGCGAGTGCGAGCAGACCAGCAAAAACCAGCGGCACGTTGAACTGGCTCTGGGCCGAGGCCATCATGTTGCCGAGGCCGTAATTGGAGGCGACGGTTTCACTCAGGACCGAGCCGACGAAGGCAAGCGTGATGGCGATTTTCAGCGAGCCGAAGAAATAGGGCATCGACCGCGGAATACCGACCTTCAACATGATATCGAGCTTCTTTGCCCCCAACGCCCTGAGCACATCCTCCGTCTCCGGCTCGATCGTCGCCAGACCCGTCGCGACATTCACGACGATCGGGAAAAAGGAGATCAGGAAGGCGGTGATGACGGCAGGAATGGTGCCGATGCCGAACCAGATGACAAGGATCGGCACGACGGCGACCTTGGGGATGGCGTTGAAGCCGATCATGATCGGGTAAAGCCCGGCATAGATGGTCTTCGACCAGCCGATGAACAGACCGATCGCCAGTCCCCCGACCACCGCCAGGCCGAAACCGAGCGTGGTGGTGAACAGCGTCTGCGCCGAGTTTTTCAGAAGCGGCGACCAGTATTGCACCACGGCCTGAAAGATGCGGCTCGGGGCCGGCAGGATGGTGACCGGCGTGCCGAGGCCGCGCACCAACAGTTCCCAGAAGAGAAACAGCCCAAGCGTGAAAAGCCAGGGCGCGGCCTTCACCCAGTTGATGCGAGCGGGCTGTTTTGCGCCGATCGCTGGAGCGGTGGAATTCTCGGTCGTGGTGGTCATGCTACCGCCCTCGCCTGTGCGATCTCGCCGTGCAGCTGGTGCACGAGGTCGTTGAACCTCGTCTCATACATGATCTCGAGATCGCGCGGCCGCTCGAAGGGCACGTGATGCTCTTTCAGGATACGGCCAGGCCGCGCGCTCATGACAAAAATCTTGTCGGCGAGAAAGGCCGCTTCGCGCAGGTCATGGGTGACGAGCACGATGGTGACGCCCTGTGCCGCATGAAGATCGCGGATGACGCACCACAGCTCCTCGCGGGTAAAGGCATCGAGCGCGCCAAAGGGTTCGTCGAGCATCAGCAGTTCAGGTTCGTGGATCAGCGCCCGACACAGGTTGGCGCGCTGCTGCATGCCGCCGGAAAGCTGCCAGGGGAATTTTTCGCCAAACCCCTTGAGGCCAACGAGTTCAAGCAGATGATCGGCTTTCTCCACGTATTCCTTCTTGTTGGCGCGCAGACGGTGGCGGTGCCTTTCGACGATTTCGAGCGGCAGGAGGATGTTTTCCAGCGTCGTGCGCCAAGGCAGCATGGTGGGGTTCTGGAAGGCCATGCCGACGATCGAGACGGGCTGCGTGACATGCTGGCCGGCGACGATGACCGTGCCGACCTGCGGGATATGCAGGCCGGTGACGAGTTTCATCAGCGTGGACTTGCCGCAGCCGGACGGGCCGACAACGGCGGCGAAATCGCCTTTGTCGACGCGCATGGTGAGGCCGGAGACAGCAAGCGTGCCTTCCGCGCCGCCATAACGCATGTCGACATCATCGATGGAAACGAGGTGTGCCAATCAGAATTTCCTTGATCGAACAATCTTGTCGCGAAAACCCCTCCCGCCTGCCGGCCCCCCTCCCCACAAGAGGGAGGGTTGAACACGCAGCACCACGACTGGCAAAATCAAGCGTAGAGGGTGCAGCCGGGTTAAGCCCCTCCCCTTGTGGGGAGGGGCTTGGGGCGGGGACTTTCCTCTGTCCTTACGGCAGCATCCGCTCCGCCTTTGCTGGAAGGAAGCTAGCGTCGAAGACCTGCTCGGCCTTGACAGCGCCCTTGAGGCCCATCGAGATTTTGAGCGTGTCGATGGAAGCGGAGAGCCTTGCCATGTCGACGCCGCCGAAACCGTTTTCGACGACGTAAGGCGTCTTGATGTTCATGGCGTTGGCCATGTTCAGGCGCTGGATCTCGATATCCGGGTTAAGCGTCTCGTTGCGCTTCAACACGGCATCGACGCCTTCCTTCGGGTTGGCGACAGCAGCGGCAAAGCCCTTGGCCAGCGCCTTCATGAAGCCCTTCACCGCTTCCGGATTTTCCTTGGCAAAATCGGTATTTACCAGCACCGAGTTGCCATAGAGATTCAAGCCGTGTTCGGCCATCAGGATGGTAGCGATATCGTCATCGGCGATGCCCTGAGCCTTCAGGTTGAGGATGACCGAGAAGGCGAAACCGAAAACGGCATCGACATCGCCCTTGGCGAGCATCGGCTCGCGAACCGGGAAACCGATCGACTCGATGGTGATCTTGCTGTCGTCGATCTTGGCCACCTGCTTGAAAGCCTTCCACTGGGCGAATGCGCCATCCGGCGGCGGAGCGCCGAGCTTCTTGCCTTCCAGCGACTTCGGATCGGTGGTGATGCCGAGCGACTTGCGGCCGACGACCGCAAAGGTCGGGCGCTCGTAGATCATCATCGCCGCCTTGACTTTCTGCGACGGATCCTCGTCGAGGAACTTGATCAGCGAGTTGATGTCGCCGAAACCCATCTGGTAGGTGCCGGTCGCGACGCGCGGGATCGCCTCCACCGAGCCATTGCCGGTGTCGATCGTGACGTTCAGACCCTCTTGCTTGAAATATCCCTTGTCCACGGCAAGCAGGAAGCCGGCGGCCGGGCCTTCGAATTTCCAGTCGAGCGTGAACTTGATATTGGTTTCGGCAAAGGCCGCGCCGGAGAAGCCGGTGCCCAAGGCCACCGTGGCCAGGGCGGCCAATTTAGTCAGATATCTACGAGTCAGCATCATGTTCCCCTGCTGGTTGTTATTGACCCATAGAAAACGACAAATCGCCAACCGCGCAAGTATCTCTGCACATTTTATCATCAATATTTCGCGTGCTTATTTTCAAATCACAATTCTGGAGGCATTGGCTTTAAGCCAGCCGTTCCCGCGGCCCGGCGCGGAAAACACGCCCTATCATCAGCGGTCGATTAACTGTGACGGAAAAGAATAAAAGCGGATTCTAAAATAGATTTGCCGAGCCGGGCATTTGGCCTATTTTCTCCAACTGGAGGACGAAGAATGCGCATAAAGCTGTTTCTGGTCTGCGTCGCGGTTTTGACCATAGCTTGGCTTACAGGCCTGTTTGCACTCGTATGGTCTCTGTTTTGAAGCCGGAAATTATCTTCTACGGCTTTTTTCCGCGAAGGACAGGGCGACGACGGCACCGAAGTAGCCGACCTGCATGAAGACGAGAGAGGCGACACCAAAGCCGGCAGCCCACCACGCCCCATCGCCTGAAATCAGACTAGCGCAAGCAACAAAAGCAGACGCGAGCAGCATCTTCAGGAAACCGCAAGGCAGCTGAAGGTGACGAAAAAGCTTTTCCATGCGCCACTCCAAGAGTTAACCGGAAGTTAACCATACCTTATATTGCAGACAGGGCATACCCCATATGAGGGATATTGCTTCGAATCATCGAAGCACCGTTTATCCACCCGCACCGCCCGTTCGAGGCACAGCAACGCCCTATCGTTAAAGCCCGGATTAAGCGCATTCGGGCGATGGAGACGATCAACCCGCGCGAAGGAATACGCGAATGGCGGAATCGCCGCCTTGCAGGGGGAATATAGGTCAATGCGGGACGGGAAGCGGCTTGAGACCTGAAACCTCAGGCCCCGCCACGCGTTTTCAGGACGCCTCGTCGCCGAGCCTTGCCAGCGCCTCGCCATCCAGCCGGTAGAACAGTTTTTCCGGTTTTGCGACGCCGCCTATCTCATCATAAAATGCAAGAAGCCTGTCGTCCTGCGCGTCGGCGGTCCAGTCTATCCTCGACAACCCCCGCCGGCCGGCCAAGGCGGCGAGTTCCCGCATCAGGGAACGCCCGACGCCGAGACCGCGAGACGTTCTGCCGACATACAACTCCTTGAGGAAAATGCCTGGGTTCAAGCCCGGCCCCGGATAGATCGCACTAAATGCACATAAGGCAATCACGCTTTCTTCCTGCTCGGCAACGAGAATTTCTGCCCCTTGCGGCCTCGCCTGCAGCCCGGCAATGATTTCCGCGCGCGCAGGACACGGCACCTCATAGTGAGCCTGCATCTCCTCCATCAATACCGCCAGCCGCGGCAACGCTGCATCATGTTCCTGCAAGAGGCGGATGCGGGCCGCGGCCCTGTTCGGATCATCTTGCGAAATGGACATAGAACAGCCTCTGGACGATATTTCCCATACCATTGGCAGCTATCCGTTACGGGCGACTTAAGGCAAGACGCTCGATATCCGCGCCACGTTGAAGCGTCTTCGGACGCCCGTGTCATCGGGTCCGTGGCACTGTTCTTCTTCGGCGGATTTTTCAAGGTCAGCGACTGGCGGATCAAGAAACGCCTGAACCGGGTGGGCATATCGGGAAGCGTGAGGAGCGCGGCGCTCGTCAAGGCACTCGACCGCTGGCTCTCTGATCAACTGCCCCTGACCAACCAGACTGCGCCTATTTCAGACCGAAAGCCCAGCGGGCGGTCCTGCATTCGGGATCTCCGGGGGCGCAAGCGCGGCATACGTCGGGACGAACCTCGTAGACCAGACATGAGGTACTCTCACCGACACGGCCGGACAGCGCCGAACATCGCTGATCCTCACACCGCATGCCTCGCTGGTCCGCAGCAACGAACTGCGGCGGAACCAAGTCGAGAGCTTCATCGGTTTCCGTGGTGAAGCGCGGCCATTCGGACGAATAGGAACAGCAGGCACCACAGGCCTGGCAATCCGGAAGGTCAGCAGCGCCCTGATCGCCTGAAGACAGATCATCGCCAAGGGCGTGATCAAAATCCCACCCCACGCGCCCTGATGAGGCGCCGCCTGTCGTCATTTGTGCTTCAGCAGCCACATCTTGCCCGCCATGGTTATTCCATGTGGGGTTTCGCCGGCCTCGGCATCGGGGTCAAGCCCTTTGAGAAGGCCGTAGCCCGTAAGCTGTTCGAGAGTGGCGGTCGTCGCGAACTTCACCTTCAGCGGCCGCTCCTTGAAGCGATCGGATTTTGCGTAGGTCTCGGTGGCGCCAAGATGGGTCCAGCGGTTCCCGTCCTGGGGGTGGAGGTCGCCGAGTTTTGCGAGCTTCAATCCCCTGATCTGGGTTGGCGTCAATTCAATGGTCAGCGCAGCAGTTGTCGTGCTGTTCATGTCTTTGTTCTTTCTCTTCGCAACAGGCGTCAATGCCGCTCACTGCCGCTTTCAAGCAGGTCCGTTTCGAAATCGCTCAGGTTTTCCTGACGGACACATCGGCCGCGTTTTGCGCCTCCATGGCGAGACGCGCTTCGCGCAACCGGGACGTCTTTTCCTGACGCGCCTTAGTAACGGCATCGAGCTCATCGCGGGCACGGTCGCCGGCAGCACTTGAAGCCTGTGTCTTGTCGAATGCCTTTTCGGCAACCTGTCGCGCTTTGCTGTGTTGCTCGGTCATTGTCTTCCTCGGTTTGTGCGCGCCGGCGCTTCGATCAGAAGTCCGGACTTTCGCAAAGCAGGATGTGCAGACCTGAAACTGCTACAGCGCCATTTGAGCACCATCGACAGCGTGATCCGCTCTTCAACGGCAATAAAAAAAGGCCAGGCGGCTGCCTGACCTCCTGTGGTCCCATGCTTTCGACAGTGCCAGTACATCCGTGGTCACACGAAAGCGGATACCAATTCAGACAGCCTGAAGGTTGCAGGCCGACATCTTGCCAGACTTGCGGTCGCGCTCCAGATCGAAGGAGACCTTCTGGCCTTCTACGAGTTCACGCATACCCGAACGCTCGACAGCGGAGATATGGACGAATGCGTCAGCTTCGCCGTTGTCAGGCTGGATGAAGCCGAAGCCCTTGGTGGAATTGAACCATTTAACTGTGCCAGTGGTCATGATGAACCCTTTCATAGCAACATAGAGGGACCGCTGCGCAAAAGCGCCGCGGATGATGATAACGATGCTTTAAAGGGAGTGTCGTTCAATACGCGGTGCCACTCGCGCAGTAACCAAATCTCGGCAAGAAAAATATCGATATACCTCAGATAGTACACCGAACGCCCAAAGTCAAACTCCAGTCTTCGCGCAGCCGAAGTTGATGACCGTAACCGGGCGCAATCGGCTAGCCAGGCACGACCGATAGCTTTACGATTGGACTTATCGGTCCCGTTCTGCCACAAGCCCCACCGGACGCGACTGCCGTTAACTTTAGAACGGGGTCGGGCGATAGATTGACGTCACGTCGTTGCCGCGAGATCACGCTGGCCGTCCGCTAAAGCACTTCGCGATCGTTCAGACTCGCTTGCCGTACTTTCGCTTTTTGTTTTTGCGCATGTCTTCATCCCGAAACCGGTGACCACTTTCGGGAGACACGCTTTAAATTCCCGACTTTTCTTATCCCCTGCCCTCGACGACCTTGATCAGGTCTTCGCGGACGGAGCCGATATGGGTGGCGAGCAGATCACCGGCCTTTTCGAAACGGTGGGCGCGGATCAAGCCGATCAGTTCGGCATGTTCGAACATCGCCTTTTCCATTGCGGCCTCGTTGGACAGCTGCAGGCGGGTATAGCGGTCGCTGGTCTGCAGAAGCGAGGCAACGATCTGCTGACTTCTTGGCATGTCGGCGCGATGATACATGGCCATATGCAGGTCGGCGTTGAGCCTCCCGTAATCATCCCGCTCGCCCGAGGCGATCGCCTTGACGTAATTTGCCTGATGCTCATCGAGTTCGGCCAGATCCTTCTCGTTCAGCGCCGGAGCGGAAGCCAGAAGCAGGCGCGGCTCCAGCATGATCCTCAAGTCGAACACGTCGTCGATTTCGGCACGCGACAGTTCCGAGACGATAGCGCCCTTCTGCGGCAGGATTTTCACCAGCCCTTCCGCTTCCAGCTGGAACAATACCTCGCGCACGGGAATGCGGCTGACGCCATAGGTTTCCGCCAATGCATCCTGCCTGAGCTGCGTGCCGCCGGCATATTTTCCCGACAGGATCGCCTGGCGGATTTCGGTGATGAGGGCGCCCGAAAGCGTCTTGTGTTTCAGTTTTAAGGCCATGCAACCCCGCTACACCATTTCCGTCGAAAAGCCAGTTGACTCTCGAAATGTATAAAATCTACATTATACCCAACAAAGAGGGAACTGAAATAATGACGACTGCCTTGACGGAGAACGGGCTGCCGCCCGGTTCGCCTCCCCTTGCCGCACGCGCAATCATCGGACTGTCGGAAGGCGTGCTTGCCGTGGAAAAGCTCCTCGTCGGATTTTTCATGGCACTCGTGCTTTTCCTCATCCTGCTCAATGTCGTCACCCGTTATGGCGGCATGCCGCTCTATTGGGTGGATGAGGCGGCAGTTTACGCCATGGTCTGGCTCACCTTCATCGGCGGTTCGGCGCTTACTCGCCTGCGGCTCGATTTCGCCGTGACGCTGATCAGCGACAAGTTGCAGAAAAAGAATGCCGAGCGCCTGCAGGCCTTCGCGACCTTGCTTGCCATGCTGTTTTCCATCGGTCTCGGCGTGATGTGCTGGAACTGGATGGACCCGATCGGCATCGCCGCCGCAGGATTCGACGCCAAGGAATATGCCGGGGAGAGCTTCAACTTCCTCTATACCGAATACACCCAGACGCTGAACTGGCCGGTCTGGGCGATCAGCCTCGTCGTGCCGCTGTTTGCCGTCACCATGACGATCCATACCGCCGCCAATCTGCTTGAAGAGATGAAGTTCGCTCCCAAGAGACAGCGGCTTGCATTCGCCAATGCGGAAGGGGTCAACTGATGGTCACCACCGCTTTCTTCACCTTCTTCATGCTGGTCGGCGTGCCGATCGGACTTTGCCTGTGCATGGCGGCGGCCGTCTATATCTGGGCGACCGGCAATACGCTGCTGTTTGCCAGCTTTCCGGTGCAGCTTTTCGGCGGGGTCGACAATTACGGCCTGATCTCCATCCCCCTTTTTGTGCTGATAGGCGAGGTGATGAATGGCGGCGGCATTACCCGCCGCGTCATCAACATGACGATGGCCTTTGTCGGCTCGATGAAGGGCGGGCTCGCCTATGTGAACTTGCTCGCCAACATGTTCGTCTCCTCGATCCTCGGCTCGGCCACCGCGCAGGTCGCCATCATGGCGCAGATGATGGTGCCAGAGATGGAAAAGAAGGGCTATGACAAGACCTTTGCAGCCGGCCTCACCGCCTATGCCGGCATGCTCGGGCCGATCATTCCGCCATCGATCATGTTCGTCGTCTATTCGGTGCTGGCGCAGGTGCCGGTGAGCGACATGCTGACGGCCGGCATGCTGCCCGGTATTCTTCTGACAGCGATCTTCTGCGTCGTCATCGCCGGCATGGGCTGGTTCTGTTACGATTATCCCCGCGGCGACGTGATGACGTTGAAACAGCGTGTGCGCATTGTGCTCGGTGCGCTTCCTACCCTCTCGATCCCGATCATCATCGTCGGCTCGATCATGGCGGGCATTGCCAATGCGACGGAAGCGGCCGCCGTCGGCGTCGTCGCGGCGGTTCTCGTCGGGCGCTACTGGATCGGCGACCTGAAATTCTCCGACCTGCCGCTGATGCTCTTGAAGGCCGGCATCTATTCCGCCGTCGTGCTCCTCTTGGTCGCGGCCGCGGCCGTCTTCTCCTGGGTTCTGGTCTACGGCATGGTGCCGCAGAATGTCGCCGCCTGGGTGCAGACGATCGCGTCGGACCCGATCACCTTCATGCTTCTCGTCAACGTCATCCTGCTCGTCATCGGCACAGTCATCGATGGCGCGCCGGGGCTGATCATGACGGTACCGATCCTGCTTCCGATCGCGACCGAGGTCTATGGCATCGACCCGATCCATTTCGGCGTCGTCGTCACCGTCAACCTGGTGCTCGGCTTCCTGTCGCCGCCGGTGGGCCTGTGCTTCTTCGTCGCCTCGGCGGTGACGGGGGCGAAACCGGGCAAGATGTTCATCGTCACCCTGCCCTTCTTCTTCGCCTCCTGCGTGCTGCTCGTGCTGCTTTCGATCTTCCCGATCCTGTCGACCTTCTTCGTCAAGTAACCGCAACCACAACAATAAAACTCCAGAGGATTAGACCATGACAATTTCCCGCAGATCATTCCTCCGCAACTCGACGATGGCGGCAGCCGGCGCCGTTGCCGCCGGCACGCTCTCGATGCCGAACGTGCTCAGGGCACAGGAGGCCAAAACCTTCCGTCTCGGCATCACCACGCCGCCCGGCCACCCGTGGAACAATGCGGCGCTGAAGGTCGGCGAAATGCTGAAGGCCGAGACCAAGGGCCGTCTCGACCTCGCCGTCTTCCCGGCCAACCAGCTCGGCACCGAAGCCGTGATGATGCAGCAGATGCAGGCCGGTTCGCTCGATTTCGGCTGGATCATGACCGCCGAACTCGGCTCGCGCATTCCCTCGATCGCGGCAATCAACGCGCCTTACGTCGTCGATTCCACCGCAAAGGTGGCGAAGCTGGTGCGCGATCCGCTGGCGATGAAGATGCTCGACGTGCTGCCGAAGGAAACCGGCACGCTGGGTCTCGCCTGGGGCATCACCACGATGCGCGTCGTCTTCACCGCCAAGGAGATCGGTGGCATCAACGACCTGAACGGCATGAAGCTCCGCATCAACACGACGCCGGCCTATCGCGATTTCTACCAGTTGCTCGGCACCGCCCCGACCCCGATCCCGACGCCGCAGGTGTTCGATGCGATGTCGAACGGCCAGGTGGACGGGCTCGAGGCCGATCTCGACTTCTCGTGGAACCAGCGGTTCGACAAGGTTTCGAAGACGATGCTGAAGATGAACGCGATCTTCATGCCCTGCGTCGCGCTCGCCTCGGGCCGCGTCTGGAAGGATGTGCCGGCTGCCGACCGCGAGCTGATCACAAAGCTGACCAAGGAAGCGCTCGACGCCCAGATCGATGCGACCGTCGCCAACGAAGCAAAACTGCTCGACGAGTTCGGCAAGGTCATCGCGGTCAAGGATGTACAGGTCGCCGATGCGGGCAAGGTGATTGCCGAATACGACAAGATCTGGCTGCCGAAGGCCCCGATCCTGGCCGACCTGCGCAAGCTGGGCGCGACCCTGTAAGGACTGGTTTTCGAGGAAGCCTGCCAAGGGTTTTTATGCGGCGCGTCTCCGGTGGGGGCGCGCCGTTTTTCTTACTGTCGTCGGCGATTCCTCCCGGTGATTTCCCTCACAAGAGGAGATCAGCCAGACGCCACGCCCTCGCCCTCCCTTACCTACCGCGCAAACCTCTTCGCCGCGGCGACGCAGAGGATGACGCCGAGGGTGACGATGAACATGGAGGAGGTTACCGTTTCGCCGAGCAGGAGTGCTGCCAGTGCCAGACCGAAAAACGGCTGGATGAGCTGCAGCTGGCCGACTGTCGCGGTGCCGCCCTGCGAGAGGCCGCGATACCAGAAGATGAAGCCGATCAGCATCGAGAAGAGCGAGACATAGGCCAGACCCGCATAGGCCGGGCCACCGACGCCTGCGAATGTCTCCGGCATCAGCGCAAGCGCGCCGACCAACATGACCGGTAGAGAAATGACCAGCGCCCAGCAGATGACCTGCCAGCCGCCCAGCCGCTTCGACAAGGCTGCGCCTTCGGCATAACCGAGGCCGCAGACGATGATCGCCGCCAGCATCAGCCAGTCGCCGAAGGAGAGGCCGATCGAGGCTACCGTTCCGCCCTGCGCCAGAGCAAAACCGGTGACGAGAAGGCTGCCGAGGATGGCGAAAATCCAGAAGGCAGGCTTTGGCCGTTCACCGCCGCGGATGACCCCGAAGATCGCGGTTGCAAGCGGCAGGAGCCCGATGAAGACGACCGAATGGGCCGAGGAGATATGCTGCAACGCCAGTGCGGTGAGCAGCGGAAAACCGACGACGCAACCGAGTGCGACGATGACGAGCGAGACGATCTCGCTGCTTTGCGGCCGTTTTTGCCGGAAGGCGAGAAGCAGGAGAAGCGACAGGAGCCCGGCGATCGTGCCGCGGGCGACAGTCAGGAACAGCGGATCGAAACCGATCACAGCAAGCCTCGTGGCCGGCAGCGAGCCGGAAAAGATCAGCACGCCGATAAAACCGTTGATCCAACCCGACAGACCGCGATCCATGTCATTCTCCAGTATTTCGATCGACTGGGGTGCCGATATCTAGTTCATTGCGATGGTGCGGCATCCGTCCTACTCCCCGCATGCTGGGAGTAGGAGGCAAGACGCATCATCCTTATCCTCCCGAAACCATGGCTTCACCAGAAACAGTCTGATACAATTACCCAAAACTGTTATGGTTCAATCACCAGTACGGATGAGGCAAAAGCATGGATCTGACGACAGGATCGGCGGCAACCAAGGCCGAGATGGTGATGCGTTTCGTTCGCCAGAGAATAAGCGGACGGACACTGACGCCCGGGGCAAAGCTGCCGTCAGTGCGGTCGCTTTCGGGCACGCTTTCGGTTTCCACCTCTACGGTCGTCGATGCCTATGAGCGGCTGGTCGCGGAAGGCGCGATCGTTTCGCGGCCGGGATCGGGATTTTATGTCGCCAACCAGGCAGCACCCTTTTCACCTGCCGAGGCCGGGCCGAAACTGGATCGGGCGGTCGATCCGTTCTGGATTTCGCGGCAATCGCTGGAAAGCAGCGAAGACAGTCTGAAACCCGGCTGCGGCTGGCTGCCGCCGTCATGGCTTCCGGAAGAGGCGATGCGCAAGTCGCTCAGAACACTTTCCCGCGCGGAACCTTCATCGCTTGCGGATTACGGCACGCCCTTGGGGCTTTCTCCCCTGCGGCGGCTGATCTCGCGGCGGATGGGAGATCGCGGCATCGAGGCTTCGCCGGAGCAGATCATGCTGACGGAGTCCGGCACGCAGGCGATCGATCTTCTCTGCCGCTTCCTGATCGAACCGGGCGATACCGTACTGGTCGACGATCCCTGCTATTTCAATTTCCATGCCCTTCTGCGGGCGCACCGGGCAAAGATCGTCGGCGTGCCCTATACGGCAAACGGGCCGGACCTTGCGGCCTTCGCGGCGACGGTTTCGGAACATCGGCCGCGGCTCTACATCACCAATTCGGCGATCCACAACCCGACCGGGGCGGTACTTTCGCCGGTCACGGCGCATCGGGTGCTGAAGATCGCCGAGGAGTTCGATCTGACGATTGTGGAAGACGATATCTTTGCCGATTTCGAGACGGTTGCGGCACCGCGGCTTGCGGCATTCGACGGGCTGGAGCGGGTGATCCATATCGGCAGTTTTTCGAAAACGCTGTCGGCTGCGGCGCGCTGCGGCTTTATCGCGGCACGGCCGGACTGGATCGAGGGGCTGACGGACCTGAAGATCGCGACATCCTTTGCCGGTGGGCGGATGACGGAAGAAGTCGTTCATGCAGCGCTTTCGGATGGCGGATATCGCAAGCATCTCGATGTGCTGAGGGCACGGCTTTCCAAGGCGATGGCGGAGGTGACGGGAAGGCTCGCGGCAATCGGCATCGAGCCGGTGCTGCAGCCGCAATCCGGCATGTTTTTATGGTGCGGGCTTCCCGGAGAGACCGATGCCGCCGAGGTGGCGCGCGCCTGCCTGCAGAAGCAGATCGTGCTTGCGCCCGGCAATGCCTTCAGCCTGTCGCAATCGGCCAGAAACTGCATGCGTTTCAACGTCTCGCAGACGCTCGATCCGCGTATTTTCGAGACGCTGAAAGCAGCCTTGAAGACCTGACGATCAGCTCGCCTTGAGCTTCACGCCAAAGCCGAGGATGAAGCTCACCAGTGCGCCGAGGGCGGCTGTGCCATAAAGCCATGCGGCTGTGTCGCCGGCGGTTCCCGTTGCAAGGCTTGCCGTCAGGCCGGTTGCTGTGGCGATCGTGCCGGAGAGTGCGGCGCCGACTGCATAACCTGCCGTCGACATGGTGGGCAGAAGCGCACTGGCGCGATCACGCTCCGCTCCTTCGGCCGCAGACATCGCCGCTTCGTTGACATTGGCCCAGGCGAGGCCGAAGCCGATGCCGATCAGGATCTGGCCGAAGATTACCAGCGGCAGTGATTGCAGGCAGATGGCGATTGCCAGCGCGATAAAACCGGAGAGATGGAAGAGTGGCCCAAGCCACATGGTCGCATGCCGCCATGCGAAGGCCTCGTAACGGCTGGCGAACATCGCGACGACGCTCCAGACCAGCGCCATGGTGACGACGATATAACCGACGACTGCCGGGCCGAGATGGAAAACCTCGCTGACGAGAAGCGCCAGATAGGTGCTGCCGGCCGAATGCCCGGCCGACATCAGAAACAGCATCGCGAAGGCGCGGCCGAGCACCGAGCCGGAGCGGAAGGTGCCGACCGGGAAGAGCGGCGAACCGAAACGGCCATCAAGGGTGACGACCGAGAGCAGCGACAGAATACCGAAAACCAGTAGCGTGGCTTGCCAAATCGGCTGCCCACTGGCTGAGGAGAACGCAAAGATGAGCGCGGTGACAACGCAGAGCCCGACGGAGACGGGCGCGAAACTTGCCGCCCTGCCCTCACCGGTCTTCGGCTCGGTCAGAAAAGTGAACAGCGCCAGGGTGAGCAGAAAAGGTGTGACCGCGAGGAAGGAGAACCGCCAGGAGATCGCCTCGGTCATCAACCCGCCGATCAGCGGCCCGAGCAGTGCCGTTACCGCCCAGACGGTCGCTTCGACGGCAAAGACACGGGCGATCAGGGAGGATGAAAAATTCGCCGGGATGAGGCTGTAGCAGATCGCCACGATCAGGCCGTCGGAGACGCCCTGCAGCAAACGCCCGAAGACGATCCAGCCAAAGTCGGGCGCAACAAAGGCGTTCAACCCGCCGAGGGCAAAGAAGAGAGACGAGAGGGCAAGAGCCCGCCGCACGCCGAGCAGGTCGCGGATAGAGGCGGCCGCCGTGCCGCCGGCGATTGAGCCGATGAAATAGAGGCTGTAGACCCAACTGTACCAATCACGCCCGCCAAGTTCTGCCGCTGCAAGCGGCATGGCGGCGACGATGGCGAACTGGTTGAAGGCATGCAGGCCGATGCCGCTGGAGATCAGCGCCAGCATGCGGCCGCTTTCTCCGCTCAAAAGGCTTGCATAACCCAAGGCTTCGTCTTCCGCCGGCGCTCCATCCCGCCTGATATCCCCCATTGGGCCGTCCCGCTCCCCGATCAATTCCGTCATGCCACTTAAACCTTTTCATGCACGCCTGCTTCAGCCAGGCCTTTCCTCTTCAGGATCGGCACCGTAAAAGCTCAACCTTGGTTGAGGTCAACGGCAAAAATGACGAAATCGGAAAAGATCAAAGCACTTCAGGGTTTGAGTGTGGGAGAAGTCGCGGAACGCTCCGGCGTGGCGATCTCGACACTGCATTTCTACGAGGCGGAGGGGCTGATCGAAAGCTGGCGCAATGGCGGCAACCACCGGCGCTACAGCCGCGACGTTCTGCGACGCATCGCGGTGATCCGGGTGGCGCAACGGGCCGGCGTGCCGTTGAAGGAGATTGCCGAAGCGCTGAAAACCCTGCCGCAAAAGCGCACGCCGAACGCAAAGGACTGGGCACGGCTATCTGCCCGCTGGAAGTCCGAGCTGGATGCCCGGATCGAGGCGCTGACGCGGCTGCGCGACGAGTTGACCGGCTGTATCGGCTGCGGCTGCCTGTCGCTGAAGGCCTGCCCCTTGCGCAATCCTGGCGACCAGTTGGCTATCGGCGGAAGTGGCCCAATCCTGCTTTCGGGCAGGGTCGACTCCTGATTTGCATGCGGCCTCGAAAGAGATCAATCGACGCGCAAATAGAAGGCACAAAGACCAATCTATCGGCAGTCAATGATCGATTTTTCAGCATGTGACATTTTTGCTACTGCCTTTTCAGCAATCGCTCCTACATGCCATCTCATCACGCAATGCTTATGGAGGGAAAATCCATGAAGGGTCTTTTCATTCTCGCCGCTTCCGTCGCCGCTTTCAGCGCATCGACCGCAGCCTACGCAGCAGACGCCGTGGAGCAGATCCCGACCGCGCCGGTCGCCGTTGAAATGGCGCCGTCGTTTACCTGGGAAGGCTTCTATCTTGGCGCTCATACCGGTTACGGCTGGGGTGATGGCGATCTCGAAGGCGTCGGCTCGGACAATTTCGACGGCTGGCGTCTCGGCGCGTTTACCGGCTATAACTGGCAGTTCTCCAACGGTTTCGTTGCCGGTATCGAAGGTGACGTGAACTACGACTGGAACAATGAAGACATCGGCGCCGGCTTCGATGCCGAGAGCGGCTTCTCCGGTTCCGTTCGCGGCCGTGTCGGTTACGCCTTCGACCGCACGCTGGTTTATGCGGCTGGCGGCTGGACTGCGACAAATGTCGAGGTCAACGGACCTGCCGGCTTCAACGACGACGACACCCTGCATGGCTGGACGATCGGCGCGGGCGTCGACCACGCCTTTACCGACAACATCTTCGGCCGGCTGGAATATCGCTACAACGATTACGGCAACGGCGATATCGGCGGGCTGGATGTCGATTTCAACCAGCATGTCTTCCAGGTCGGCGTCGGTGTGAAGTTCTAGAAATACCGCATGCCAAGGCACGAGGAGAAGCCGTCCGCACGATCTGTGCGGGCGGTTTTTTTGTGCGCACCGGAGCCTATGCGGCGCTTCTATTACGGTGCTTGGTCAGACGGATATCGGCGCTGCCGATATCCTGTGCATTGCCCCAGCCAAGCGAGCGGTAGACGCCGGCCGCGCGGGGAAAGGTTGACTTGGCGGATGCGAGGCACGATAGCGACGACACGCCATAGATCGCAGGCCGGTCATCCGAAGCGTCAAAATTGCGGACAGCAAGATGCAACCGATAAGAACGGGACGAACGCTCATCACCCTCGTCCGCGCCGACGATGCGGATGATCTGTCCGCCTATTACCTGCGCAATGCCGCGCATCTCGGCCCTTGGGAACCGTTGCGCGAGGAGGGCTATCACTCGGCCGACGCATGGAAGGACCGGGCAAGGGATTTTGCCGGCGAAGCGCTCAAGGGATTTGCCTATCGATATGTCGTGAGGCTGGAGGCAGGCGGCAAGATTATCGCGGTAGCGAATTTCACCACCGTCATTCGGGGCGTATTTCTGGCGTGCCATCTCGGTTATTCGATCGACCGCGACATGCAGGGCAAAAACCTGATGTTCGAAGTGCTCGACAGGCTGATCCCGCATGTGTTCAACACCTATGGACTGCACCGGGTGATGGCGAATTACATTCCCGAGAATGAAAGAAGCGGCGCACTGCTCAAGCGCCTCGGCTTCGAGGTGGAAGGGCTCGCCCGGGACTATCTCAAGATCAACGGAGCATGGCGCGACCATGTGCTGACGGCGCGGATCAATGACGCAGATGACCGAGCGGGTTCGCCTGAAGGATAGCTGAACCGGAAAAGCACAAGGGAGGGCACAGTGATCATCGTCATAGAGGGCATCAGCGCCGCGGGAAAAACCACCTGGTGCCGGGAGCATGCACAACCCCATCTGATCCGCGAGAGTTATCCGGCAGATCGCAGGGAACAGCCCGAGACGGGACTGGCGACGGCACTTTACTGGACAAACTGGAATGCCAAGCGGTGGGGCGATGCGCTTGCCATGGAAGAGGCAACCGGCCATGCCATCTGCGACACCGACCCGCAGAAACTGCACTACAACTGGGGCATGTTTCAGCTCGGTGTTCTGCCGGAATCACAATGGCGGTTGCAACTCGAGACGAGCCGCGCGGCATTTGCCGAAAAGCGGCTCGGCTTCGCCGATGCCTATTTCGTCAAGGCCATCGATCCCGCCATAGCCCGGCAGCAGCGGGATGCCGATACCTCAAAAACGCGGGATCGCTTCGATCTCAACGTACAGCTCCAGCCCTCACTTCTGCGCTGGTACACGCGGATGGGCGAAATTCTGGTGGGTCGCGTGCGCTGGGGACTGCCGGAAACCGGGCTTTCGCTTGGCTCCATCACCACCAACCCGCTCCGCTACGATATCAGCGCATTCGATGCGTTTATCGCATCGCTGGATGATGGCTGACGTTCAAAAGACAGGAGATCGACCTCAAAAGCGGTCGATCTGCATCCCTTCCCTCACCCGTGGCTGGAATTGTTCGGCACGACGGGTTCGACCTTTTTCACCTTGGCGCGGTGGAAGATGAACATGCCGGCAATGACGATGATGGCGGCGCCGACAAGCGTCTGCGCATCGGGGAAATCACCGAAAAAGGCCCAGCCGAAAACGATCGCCCATAAAAGCAGCGTATACTGCAGCGGCGCGAGAACCGAGGCCGGCGCGAGCTTGAGCGAGCGGGTGATCAGCAGATGCGCCGAGCAGGAAACGACGCCGAGCAGCAGGAGCGCGAAAAGCTCTTGGCCGGTAAACGGGCTCCA
The DNA here is from genome assembly GCF_017313375.1 of Agrobacterium sp. Ap1. Lineage (NCBI taxonomy): Bacteria > Pseudomonadati > Pseudomonadota > Alphaproteobacteria > Hyphomicrobiales > Rhizobiaceae > Agrobacterium > Agrobacterium sp. Ap1. Next base: position 532,826 of record NZ_JAFLMY010000002.1, on the reverse strand, counting down.
GTTGCCGACGCTGAAGAAGATGCCTGCAACAAGGGCGCCGAGTGTCTGCCAGGTCACCAGCGTCACGTCGGGCGTCGAGCGCAGCACGCGGCCAAGCACAAGCGACAGAGCGAAGGAGAGGCTACCGACCAGGGCGAACATCGATGGCCACGAAAGCATGGCTTCCGACGGGCGAAGCGCGATGATGACACCGACAAAGCCGATCAGGACCGCCAGCCAGCGCCGCCAGCCGATCCGCTCTCCAAGGAAGAAATGCGAGATCGCCGCCACATAGATCGGTCCGGCCATATAGAAAGTCATCACGTCGGCGAGCGGCAGATAGACCACGGCGGCGTAGAACAGGCCGGTATCGGCAGTTGCCATGACCACACGGGCAAACTGCAGGCCCGGTTTTTCGACCTTGAAAAGCGAGGTTGTCGAACTGCGGGCCAAAAGCGGCCCCAGAACCAGAAAGGCACCGAGTGAACGCAGCAGCAGGACCTGCCCGACAGAAAAACTGGCGACCAGCCATTTGCCCATGGCATCGTTCAGGGCGAACATCAGGTCGCCGAGCAACATCAGAAGAATGCCGGCCAGAATGGCGTTGCCGCCGACGGCATAAGCCGTTGTTGCTTTCATGATCTTTCGGCGCTCCGCGACGCCATTTTCGATGGCGGCCGGGATTACGCCGGGGAAAAGACCCCGAGCCATACCGGGATCGTCTCGATACCTGTTGGAATGGGCGCTCCATACTCCTCGGGCCAACCTGATTGCAAGGGATATTAAAGCAGGACGTCATATTGTCCTGCGGCAATCAGGGCCAGAGCCGACAGAGACCTGCCTCAGCCCCGGCGCGCAGCATCGATTGCGGCAACGTCGATCTTCTTCATCGTCATCATCACATCGAAGGCGCGTTTCGCCTCGGCGCCGCCAACTTTAAGCGCCTCCATCAGCGTGCGCGGCGTGATCTGCCAGGAAATGCCCCAGCGATCCCGGCACCAACCGCATTCGCTTTCCTCGCCGCCATTTCCGACGATGGCATTCCAGTAGCGGTCCGTTTCCTCCTGATCCTCGGTGGAAATCTGGAAGGAAAAGGATTCATTGTGCTTGAAATGGGGGCCTCCATTCAGCCCGACGCAGGCGACACCGGCGACGGTGAATTCGACGACCAGAACATCGCCCTCGACGCCATCCGGATAGTCACCGGGAGCACGGATCACCGTACCGACTTCGCTGTCGGGAAACGTCTCGGCGTAGAACCGCGCCGCGTCCTCGGCATCCTTGTTGTACCAAAGGCAGATCGTGTTCTTGTTCATGGCAGGCCTCCCGTTGCTGTTGCGTCCGGCTCTCCCATTTTGGGCGGATCGCAGATCTATCTCGCATTGAAGACGTAGGGCTGATCGCCGATCCGACAGCAGGTTTGATTCTTTCCGATAAAATATTGATCGGCGATGTTGCGGCCGTTCGCTTGAAGGATTATCGCAAGATCCATGGAATAGAGGGATATAAATGAAATTTATCAATATCTTGACATCAATATCGCTAGTGGCTGCCTTGAGTGCTTGTGCGCCTACGCGCGCGCAATATGATGCGCTGCAGACGACGCTTGAAGGCAGCCCCAAGGTGCGTGCGCAGGCAATTGCCGATTGCACGAAGAGGCACTGGTCTTCGGAAAGAACCGGAAATCTGGCCAAGCTGATGAACGTGCAGGAAAAGCAGGCGAAATCGACATTCTGCAACAGGTTGCACGGCGGATTGGCGAACGGCCGCATCACCTATGAAGATGTGAAGTCTGTCTGGAGCACGCCCACTCCCAACATGATAAGGGTGATGCAGGGGCGTTGACATCCACCTGCGGCCAAGCTTCTTCAGGCAGGAGATTTATCTGCACCGGGTTCCACCTTTGCGCCGATAAAATAATGATCGACGATGTTCTGGCCGTTCTTCAGGATATGGGCGGCCAGTTCGGGATCGCCGCCCTGAAAGGTTTCGGGATGACCGCCGCAGAGGTGGACGAAGAGCTTCTGGTGGGCGACCGAAACGAAATATTCGTAGGCTGGCGGCGCGTCCGTCCACTCGGTCGATTTCAGTTCTTCGGCCGCCTGCGCTGCCGCATCCTCGATCGCCTTGTAGATCCTGGCCATCATGGCATGCCGGACCTTCTCGTCGATCTGCATATATTGCCTCTCTACCGGGCTCAGGACGGGACAGCTCTCGTTCATCGAATGGATCTCCCTGCATGGGTTTCGGTGGCGGGATGCCAATGGGGGCTGTTTCGCACCGGAATGCGTCGGTTATGGGCCGACGACATCACTCAAGCCGCAAGCTTATCCAGAAGGTCGTGCGCTGTGGGCCATTGATAGCGCACCAATTCCACGCCCGGATTGCCCGCCCGTGTGACCTCCCGCCTTTCGATCACCAAACCGCAAAGCCGGTCATAGACGGCAGTCGCCGGGATATTTTTCGCGAAGGCGACGAGATGGACCGGCAGGTCTTTTCGCGAATTCTCGAAGCTGGAGAGTGCCTCGCGGAGAAGCGTTTTCGCTACGCCCTTTCCCTGGAAAAACGGCGATACGTAGAGATTGTGCAGATAGGTGCCGAATTCGGTTTCCTCATTGAAGACGAAGCAGCAGAAACCGGCGATTTCCGCCCCGCTGCAGGCAATGATGACGAGGTGATCGGGAGATGGCAGCTCGGCGCAGCGCTTTTTCCAAAGCTCCTGCTTTTCAGCCGGAAGAACGTCCTTCAGATAGGCTTGCGGCAGGATATGCGCATAGACGCTCTGGCTCATCGACACGTGCAGGTCGATGATCATCTGAGCGTCGGACGGGACCGCCGGGCGGTAGGAGAGCATGATGGCGGGACTTTCCGGGGTGAGTTAGTCGGCATCATATCCGAGCTAGAGGACGGGCTGTTTGAAAGGCGGTTATTTCAACTTGAGTATCATATCCCAACGGTCCAGCCCCGGAGCGTAACCGTCCGGCGTGACACTCGTCGAAACGAAGCCGAACTTCTCGTAAAAGCCTCTGGTGTGCTGGCTTGTATTGAGCGTGACTGCCTCGACTTCTGGAATAGTCTTAGCGAGATCCAGGCGCGCTTCGGCAAGGAAGCGACCAACGCCCTTGCCGTGATATTTACATGCGACCATGCCCCACGACAGGAAAGCTGTTTTCTTTTCTGCAATCACTTTCAGCCCACCGCAACCGATGATCTCTTTGCCATCCTGGACGACGAGATACGGACGTTCCAGAACTTCGGAAGCCAGAAATTCGATGTAATCTGGACGCTCCTGCAGAGCGAAGAAATGGGGAACATTGCTATCGAAGACAGCGAGACAGGCAAGCCGATCCTCAATGCAGTAAGCGCGAGATCTCACTGAAAGCACTTAAATATCCTTCCTCAAGGACCGCCCGGACCTAAAGCAAACCCTTCGCCGCTAACGTCACCCGCGTCGCGGCATTCAGGTCATAGGCTTCGAACTTGCCGGGCTGCACCCAGGCGTAGTCTTCGAACTCGTCATTGATGGTTATGTCGCGACTAACCGCGCGGCAGTCGAAGATGAGGTAGATCATGTAAATCTCCTCGGTCGAGCCGTCCGGATAGGTTTTGGTCCTTATATCATCGCGAAAAGTCCAGGGAGTGACTTCCGCAATCGTCAGTCCCTCCCCCAATTCCTCGCGGATCTCACGCCGCAGCGCCTCCTCGATCTTTTCTCCGGCTTCCATCCCTCCGCCGGAAAGCGCCCATTGACCGGGAAACACGCCCCGGTCGGAGGGCATCTTGCAGAGCAGATAGGCGCCGTCATTTTCGATCAGCGGACATACGATGATGCGTTGCCTCATGGTCCCGTCCCCCAACTCGAGCTGCTCAGGCGGCTGCCGTTTCCGGCGTGTAGCCTGCTTCGCGAATTGCTTCTTCGGCTCTGGCGCTGTCGCCCTCTACCGTAACCTTGTGGGACGGCAGGTCTATGGTGACGGCAGCGCCCGGCAGGGCTTCGGAAAGGGCGGCGCGGACGGTCTTTTCGCAATGGCCGCAGGTCATGTCGGCTACAGTGAATATGGCGGTCATCTCAAAAAACTCCTTTGGTAGCTCGTGTGGTTATGCGTGTTCGATACGGTGTTTGGCTATGCGACGCTTTCGCCCTTAACAGGGCTCTCGCCCGGTGCGGCGCGCGCCCTTAACAGAGCTCTCGCCCGCTAGATCATCGAGGATAGGGCAGTCCGGCCGATGGTCGCCGCCGCAGCAATGGGAAAGGTGTTTCAGCGTCTTCACCATGCCCTGCATTTCGGCGATCCGGCGTTCGAGATCATCGATATGGCTCGTGGCGATTTCCTTGACGCTGGCGCTCGATCGGCTCTTGTCCTGCCAGAGCTTTAGAAGCGTCTCGGTCTCTTCCAGCGAAAAGCCGAGCGAACGGGCACGCTTGATGAAGCGCAGCACATGCACCTCTTCCTCGCCATAGACCCGGTAATTGCTTTCTGTTCGGCCTTTTGGCGCAATCAGGCCGATCTGCTCGTAATAGCGGATCATCTTGGCCGAGACGCCGGATGCGCCCGATGCTTGCCCGATATTCATGCCTGATCCTCCGCCTTGAAGGTTTTCAGTCGCAGCGCATTGCCGAGCACGAAGACGCTCGACAGCGCCATGGCGCCAGCGCCGATCATCGGCGACAATGTCAGGCCGAAGGCCGGATAGAGGGCACCGGCGGCAACCGGGATCAGCGCCACATTGTAACCGAAGGCCCAGAACAGGTTCTGGCGGATGTTTTTCATCGTTGCGCGGCTGACGGCGATTGCCGAGACGACGCCGGTAAGTTCACCGCCGACCAGAACGACATCGGCGCTTTCGATCGCCACATCCGTGCCGGTGCCGATGGCAATGCCGATATCGGCCTCGGCCAGTGCGGGGGCGTCGTTGATGCCGTCGCCGACAAAGGCGAGCTTGCGGCCGTCGGCCCGCAGATCATGGATCGCCTCGACCTTGCCCTCGGGCAGCACTTCGGCAACGACCTTGTGAATTCCGACTTGGGCGGCAATCGCCTCTGCAGTGCGGCGGTTGTCACCGGTGACCATGACGACATCGACGCCCATTGCCTTCAGGGCGTGGATGGCCTCGACGCTTGACGGCTTCATCGGGTCAGCGACGGCTATGATGGCGGCAAGTTTTCCATCGACGGCGGCGTAGAGTGGGGTCTTGCCTTCGTCGCCGAGGTGTTTCGCGACGTCGGCGAATGTGTCGACTGAAGCGCCGAGCTTTTGCATGTAACGGTCAGCGCCTACCGCCACCTCATGGCCACCGACACGCGCGCGGATGCCGTAACCGGTGACGGAAGAAAAGTCCTCGGCGCTCGCGGCTTCAAGCCCCCTCGCCCTTGCAGCCTTGACGATGGCATCGGCGATCGGGTGTTCGGAACGAGCCTCGACGGCTGCGACCATTTCCAGAACGTCCGCTTCACCAAAACCTTGAGCGACAATGAGATCGGTCAGTTCCGGCCGTCCCTTGGTGACCGTGCCGGTCTTGTCGACGACGACGGTCGCCACATCCTGCAGGCCCTGCAGTGCATCACCCTTGCGGAACAATACACCGAGTTCCGCCGCGCGGCCGCCGCCGACGACGATCGAGACCGGAACGGCAAGCCCCATGGCGCAGGGGCAGGCGATGATGAGAACAGCAACGGCCGCGATCAGCGCATGGGTGATCTTCGGGTCGGGTCCGACGATATACCAGACGGCAAAGGTGATGACGGCGAGCGCTATGACCGCCGGGACGAACCACGCGGTCACGCGGTCAACCAGCGCCTGGATCGGCAGTTTTGCCCCTTGGGCCTGCTCGACCATGCGGATGATGCTGGCGAGCATCGTATCGCGACCGACCTTTTCAGCCGTAAACCGCAACGTACCCGTCGTATTGACCGTGCCGCCGATGACGGTGGCGCCTGCGGACTTTGCAACCGGGATCGGTTCGCCCGAAATCATCGATTCATCGATATTGGACTGGCCATCGAGCACCGTGCCATCGACGGGTATGCGTTCGCCCGGACGGATGACAACGATATCACCCGGAACGACATCTGCCGCTGGCACATCGATCTCGCGGCCATCGCGTTCGACGCGGGCGGTCTTTGCCTGCAGGCCCGCAAGCTTCTCAATCGCGGCACCCGTGCGGCCGGTGGCGCGGGCCTCCATCAGCCGGCCGAACAGGATCAGCGTAATGATGACGGTGGCGGCTTCATAATAAACATAGCGGGCGGTTTCCGGCAGCAGGCCGGGGGCAAAGGTGGTGACAAGCGAATAACCGTAGGCCGCCGCCACGCCGACCGCCACCAGCGAGTTCATTTCCGGATGACCGCGGAACAGCGCCGGCAGGCCTTTTTTGAAGAAGCGCAGGCCGGGCCAGAAGATGACGGCCGTCGCGAGCACGAAGTAGAGATAATAGAGGTTCTGTGTTTCGATGACGCCCATCAGCCAGTGATGGAACGGTTCATAGGCATGGCCGGTCATTTCCAGCACGAATAGCGGCAGGGTGAGGATGAAGGCGATCGCCAGATCCCGCTTGAGCGCTGCCTCTTCGCCCTGGTGCATGTGGGCGTGGTCGTGGGTGGAGTGAGACTTGTGATGGTGGTGAGCGTGGTCTGCGGCGCTGCCCCTCATCCGGCTGCCGCCACCTTCTCCCCGTTCTGACGGGGAGAAGGGATATGCCGCACCGTCTTCATCCACCGCGCCCTTGCGTGGGCCACGTCCCCTCTCCCCGTTCACGGGGAGAGGGTTAGGGTGAGGGGCAGCCTCCGGCGGAGCGGTTGTCACCACCCTTCCCGCCTCGCGCAATGCATGTTCCATCGCACCCGCAGGTACTTCATAACCAAGCTTGTGGATCGCTTTTTCAAGTGCCTGCGGATCAAACCCCTCGCCCGTTTCGACGGTAAGCTTCTTCGTCGCGAAGTTGACGGCGCTCGTCTTGACACCCGGCAGCTTGGCAGCGCCGGTCTCAACCCGGCGCACACAAGAAGCGCAGGTCATGCCCTCTACGGGAATGGTCAAAGGTTCGGCGATACCGGAATGGGTATGTCCAGGGTGCTGGTTCATGAGATGCGATCCTTTCGCATCCGCATGTAAGGCTTCCCATGATGGGAAGGTCAAGGACAGGACGGAATAATTCGCAGCGACGAAAACGCACGGGCCGAACTTCTGCCTAACGCCCGCCTTGCCCCACGCCCGGCGCGTTGAGGCCGGAGAGAAGAAGGACGAGTTCAGCCTGCCGGGTCGTGCCGGTTTTCTGCATGATGCGCTTAAGGTGCGAGCGCGCTGTCTCAAGCGAGATGTTAAGGGATGCGGCGACCATTTCCGGCGTATGGGCCATAGCAATGCCGCGCGCCACTTTGGCTTCGGCGGGCGTCAGATCGAAGAGACCGCAGAGAACCCGCATATCCGGCGGCCCGACCTGCCCAACCTGGGTGACTGAAAGCACAGCCATGGAGCGCGAGAAGATATCGCGTGCCGCGCGGCGGATCGGCAGAAGGTGCAGGATAAGAGGCGGCAGCTCATCGCGAGAAATTACCGGCACCGACTGGACGGTCGGCACCGCCTGCGCCTTGTAGCGCTCGATCGCCTCGTCGAGCAGTGCGCGAGCCCCCGGGCTTTCGAGCAGGATCTTGTCGCCGGCGCCAGTGCGGATGCGCGGCGAAAGTGCTTCAAGTTCCGGATTGGAGGCGAGCATCTGACCACCATCACCGATCACGGCGGCCGGAAGGCCCAGCATGGACAAGGTCTCCGTCATCGAGCGCGCTTCATTGAAGGCAAGCCTCGAGGCCATATAGGCAGCGCGCGCCAGATCCGGCTTCAGGTGATTGAGCTTGGCGATCTGCGCGTGGGAGAAATTGTCGAGCCCGGCCTTGCGCATCAGGGTGATCACGATCACATGGCCTGTCGGCTCCTGGAAGGCCCAGCCGGCTTCCCAGTCGATACCATGCGGCTTCAAGAACTCGCGCGCAATGATATCACCCTGCATCTCTTCCGGCGTCAGGATGTCGGAGGTGCGTACGAAGGAAAAGGGCGAAGCCTGCATGGCGCGCGCCGGGCGCGGGTTCTGAAATCTCAGATCGCTGGCAACGAACTTGGCGAACAGGTCGGCGATATTGGGGGTAGTGACGTAACGATGATTGCCGCTGGCATCGACTGTGAAGATCGAAGCGGTAGAAGACCCCGCCTCAATCGCCAGCCGCTCGCAAGTCTCCGTCCAGAGTTCGGGGACAAGGGCTGCCTCGTAAAGGCGATCTGCCAGAGTGCTTTGAGCATTCATCGAGTGAAATCACGGCTTTCGACAGTTGCAACGATACATATCAGCAGTTCAATAGACTATATATGCGCCAAACAACATAGATGAATGGCGCCTTAGTCACGCGGAATGCTTTGTACGGTATCGTACACCCGTGTCGGAAACCTGTGGTTTGCCTCGATTTAACGCTCAGACCCCACATGCAGCGGCCAGCTGACGACATAGTCTTCGAAATCGTCCACGTCGACCTCGACCTCGCTGACCGTGCGTCCGCGCGCCGAAATTCCCGCCTGATGTACTGTCTCCGGATCGCCCGAGACAAGCGGATGCCACCAGTACAGATCCTCGCCATCGCGAACCAGGCGATAACCGCAGGTCGGCGGCAGCCAGTGTATCTCGCGTACTTCCTGCGGTGTCAGCTGGATGCAGTCGGGTACGGTTTTCTGACGGTTGGGATAGTCGCTGCAGCGACAGGTCGTGCCGTCCAGCAGGCGACAGGCGACCGAGGTGAAGACCACATCACCCGTGTCCCAATCTTCCAGCTTGTTGAGACAACAGAGGCCGCAGCCATCGCACAGGCTTTCCCATTCGCCCGGCGTCAGCTCGTCGAGGGACTTCAGTTTCCAGAAAGGTACGTCGTTCATCATCACTTTTGCGGCAGTCGGATACAATTCGTGTCGGCCGCCCTTTTCACGTTGCGATTTTACAATCGCGCATCAACCAATTGTCAGCTAATGCTGATTAACCGTGGCCAGCTTATGCTCTTGATCGTTGTCAGGGGCTACGTCAAGCCAAACGCAAAAGCTAAAATAATGGCATTGCGGACGGGAGGAAAGATTGCAGGACGAACCCAAAGCACCCGAGGGCCGGCCGCGCAAGAAGCGCCACATCCTGCTGCGTGTCGACAGCTGGATCGATTCCACCGTCTGGAACCTTGGCTTCAAACTCGCCGAAGCCTGGGAAGAGATCACCATATTCTTCCGTCGTTTTCGCGTGCGTGGCTGGAAAAAACTCGCCTTCGAGGTGGCCGGCGAGGCCATGACGCTCGGCACGGCAGGCTTCGTCGTGCTTCTGGCGCTGGCACTTCCCGCCTTCGAAGAGACCAAGGAAGACTGGAAGAACCGCGGCGATTTTGCCGTCACCTTTCTTGATCGTTACGGCAATGTGGTTGGCCATCGCGGCATTATCCATGAAGACTCGGTGCCGATCGACGAATTGCCGGATCACCTAATCAAGGCGGTTCTGGCAACCGAAGACCGACGTTTCTTCGACCATTACGGCATCGACTTCATCGGGCTTGGCCGGGCACTGACGGAAAATGCCAAGGCGGGCGGCGTCGTGCAGGGCGGCTCGACGCTGACCCAGCAGTTGGCGAAAAACCTGTTCCTGACCAACGAGCGTTCGATCGAGCGCAAGATCAAGGAAGCCTTTCTGGCCGTGTGGCTGGAAGCCAACCTGTCGAAGAAAGAGATCCTGTCGCTTTATCTCGACCGCGCCTATATGGGCGGCGGCACGTTCGGGGCGGCTGCGGCTTCGCAATTCTATTTCGGCAAGAAGATCACCGATGTCAGCCTGGCGGAAAGCGCCATGCTGGCCGGTCTGTTCAAGGCGCCGGCGAAATACGCGCCGCATGTCAACCTGCCGGCAGCGCGCGCCCGCGCAAACGACGTGTTGTCCAATCTGGTGCAGAGCGGGCTGATGTCGGAAGGCCAGGTGATCGGCGCGCGGCGCAACCCGGCAACCGCGATCGACCGGGCCGACGTGAAATCTCCCGACTATTTCCTCGACTGGGCCTTCGATGAGGTGCAGCGGCTGGCCAAGGAAGGCAAGATCAAGGAACATTCTGTCGTGGTTCGCACCACTGTCGATATGGGCCTGCAGCAGGCAGCCGACGCGGCCATGGAATCCAGCCTGCGCGAGTTCGGCGAGGGCTACAAGGTCAAGCAGGGCGCCATGGCGATGATCGAGAACGGCGGCGCCGTGCGCGCCATGGTCGGCGGCCGGGATTATGGCGAAAGCCAGTTCAACCGCGCCACCAAGGCGCTGCGCCAGCCGGGTTCGTCGTTCAAGCTGTTCACCTATTCGGCCGCGATGGAACACGGCATGACGCCGGAAACGATGATTTCCGACGCGCCGATCACCTGGCGCGGCTGGTCACCGCAGAACTATGCCCGATCCTACAAGGGCCGTGTTTCGCTTTTGACGGCGATGTCGCAATCGCTCAACACCGTGCCCGTGCGGCTTGCCAAGGATGTGCTCGGCACCAAGGTGATCGTCGAAACGGCGAAGGCGATGGGGGTCGAGACGCCGCTGCGCATGGATAAGACCATTCCGCTCGGCACCTCGGAAGTGACCGTACTCGACCAGGCGACGGCCTATGCCGTGATGCCGGCAGGCGGTATGCAATCGCGTCGCCACGGGATCGAACAGGTTTTGGGTTATGGCGGTGAGGTTCTCTACGATTTCAACCGTGACGAGATGCCTGCCAACCCCGTGCTTTCGGAAAAGGCAATGTCGTCGATGAACCGCATCCTGACGCAGATCCCGGTGATCGGCACGGCGCGGCGCGCAGCGCTTGACGGCGGCATCGTCACCGGCGGCAAGACCGGTACGTCGCAGAGCTATCGCGACGCCTGGTTCATCGGCTTTACCGGCAATTACACGACTGCCGTCTGGTTCGGCAATGACGACTTCACCTCGATGAACAACATGACCGGCGGCGCACTGCCGGCGATGACGTTCAAGAAGCTGATGGACTATGCACATCAGGGCATCGAACTCAGACCCATTCCCGGCATCGAAAATCCGCTCCCGACGGGGAACCACAAAAAGGGCGATACGCCGGCCGAGCAACGCCAAGAGGATCCGGCACTGATGGCGTTGACGCGCCCGCGTTCGCTCTCGGGCGAATCGACCCGCGTTCTGAAGCAACTGGCACAGGCGCTGAAGGCGGCACCGCCGCTGGTGGCGGGTGTCGAAAAGGTTGCCGAAGCCACGAGACCCGCAGCAGGCCTGCGACAGGGTTCCGCCAGCGATCTACGCAAGGGAACGGCGATCGTCAGCCCTGTGGTGACGAATTCGATACCGTGAGAGGATCTACGCTCCCCACAGCGGAATGGCATCTCGGCATTTCCCCACAAAAGAATCAATGCTAATCCTCCCTGCACCGTTCTGCCGAGGACCCAGACTGCTCGTGTTCCGTGTTCCCTTTCTCGTCGCAATCGCGCTTGCCATCGCCTTCGGAGGCGGGATCTGGTCGACCCGGCTGGCGCTCGATGCCACGATCGGTTTCGGCGCGATCAAGCTCGGCTCCTGGGAAGCCTTCCCGGAGGCGCAGACGGCGGATGCGGATCCTTATGCCAAGTCTCACCGCGCCAATGCAGGCAAGCTTCTTTATGCCACGGCGGAAGGTTTGAGCTTCACGGCCACGACCGATGACAGCGGCGCAAGACTTTCCGGAAGCTGCACCTATCAGTTGACCGGACAGACGCCGACCGCGCGCTTCTGGACGCTGTTTGCAACAGGACCGGACGGCCGTCCACCGGCTGCGGATGCGGACCTGCCCTCTTCGCTCAATTCCCGCATGGTGGGGCGACAACCGGATGGTTCTCTCGACATCACGATCGCCTCGCGCGCCCGCCCCGGCAACTGGCTGGCAAGCCCTCAGCAAGGCCAGTTTCGCCTGACACTGACCCTGCTCGATACGCCGGCGGCCGGAAGCTCCGGCCTGATCGACCTTTCCATGCCGGCCATCCGCAGGATCGGATGCGGCAATGTCTAGGCTGTTCAGTTTCCTTTCGCTGCGACGCGACTTCCTGTGGCTGAAGATCCTGTTTGCGATCTTCACCGGGCTTGTGGGTGCAGCCCTGCTGCACCTGATCATCGTCTTTTCGCTGCCGCAGTTTTCCCAGCGGGACGCCTATACGCGCATCATTGCCGAGGGAGAGAGCCACCGCTTCTATCGTCTCGGCGAGCAGCCGGACCGCGCCGGGCTTTCCAAAGAAGACCCGATGATGGAGATGTCGGTCTGTTCATTCGACATAAGCGAAACACCGGTGAGACTGACGGCTCCGAACAGCGGTGTTCCGTTCTGGTCGCTCGGCGTGTTCGATGCTTCGTCCGACGAGATATTCTCGATCAACGACCGCACATCGGCGGATCATGTTCTGGATGTAGTCGTGGGAACGCCGGCACAACTTGCCGCTCTTCGAAAGAGCCTGCCGAGAGGCTTTTCACAGACCGTGCTGGTCGAGGCGCAGCAGACGGAGGGGTATGCGGTCTTGAGAAGTTTCGTGACGCATAAAAGCGTCGTTCCGGTCATATCGAAATTTCTCGATCAGGCGACCTGTGCTCCATTCCAGTGGAGAACCAGGGTCCAGTTCTAAGCGCGTCTCGATCGTCCGGATCCGCTCGCGACGCCTGGGTTCACCATATTCTTGCTTGCCCTGAAACCAATGCCGCCGCGCGTCTTTGCGCAGCATTCCTCAGTATCTCACAAGATCGGGTTTTCGAATTCACTTCTGTTCGATACGGACAGCGTGATTTTCGGCCTTGCGGTCCATGCGATCGTCAAAGCGTTCGTAACGCACGCCGGTGAACATCACGATCTCACCCGCAATAGCAAGGTTGGAAGCATCCGTCGGGCTCGAAACCTTTCGGCCTTTCCGATCACGCCATAGATTCATTACCACTATCTCTGCCATGCTCGTCTCCAATCAAGGGATCGAGAGGGATGAAGGCGGCTCTATTTCATCCTGCCCAACTGGGCCGACGCGCCCGTGCCTGCCCCGAAGGGTTCACGGACATCCGCGTCTTTCTCGTCAAAGCGTCTTTTTGCCAGACGCTGCGACATTTCACCTGCCCGTTCCGCCTGAACCAGCAGCTGCAGCAACAATCAAGTATACTGCCCTTTCCGGCTTTATTGCCGGCCATTGCCGAAATTCAGCCATAAGAGGGTTAACGAGATATTAACGCTAAAGTAGCGCCCGCTGGAAATCCGCTTTCAAGATCGGATCATTAACGCGGTGTTGCAGATTTGGTTCATTATCCGGGCCACAGAATTCAGATTTCTCTATTTATCCGCGAACGGCGCAGCGACCGAGGCCAGCTGGCGGGATGCGGACCTGTCGCCGGCCAGCATATCGGCTGTGGACAGGATGTCCCAAAACGAGCCGTCTTCACCAGACATTAACCCTATTGAGCCTAGCATCAAATCGACCTTGAGCGGGTGACGAAACCGGCGGAAACGCCGGCTGATACTGCCCGCCCACCGGGAGTTTCCAAGGTAAGGTAGATGACGTGTCGGCTGCCCTGCGGCGGCCAAACGCGTTTGTCGGCACCTCTGTTTGTATTGCGTTCGAAGAGTTTGCCCGTGACGAGTGAGTTTCGAGACCTTGAGAGACCGCAGGCGCTGCGCAGGAAGGACGTCGTGCTGATGGCAACGGTGACGAGCTTTGAAGCGCTGTCCCATCCGACGCGTTCGGAGCTGCGGCAGTTCGCCGAACTCTTCATGCCGATCTTTTCCGCTTCATCCGACGAGGCGCGCCGGCAGGCGGTCGCCGCCCTTGCGCAATCTCCCAACGTTCCTGCCGCCGTCGCCTTCTTTCTCGGTAGCCAGCCGATCGCCGTCGCAGCTCCGTTCCTGATGACATCGACCTGCCTCTCCGACGAGGCGCTGGTCACCATCGCCCGCTGCCAGGGCACCGAGCATGCGCGCGCTATCGTGAGCCGTGCCGCGCTCTCTCCGACAGTCATCGATGCGCTGGTAGGCCTGCGTCCCGATATTTCCCGGCAGGCCAGAAGCGCCACAGCCGAGCCCTATCCCGGTTCGGCGCCCGTGGAGATGCCGAGGGCGGAAGTCGACACGTCCATCGATACCGACAAACGTGCGCGTGAAGAAGATCTTCGCCGCCGGATCAAGCTGCTTGCCGGCCATGTGGAACGGGTCGAAGGCGATCGTCTCGGCCTGCGCAGCCTTTCGGAAGTGCAGGAAGCGCTTCTGGTGCGGTTTGCTCGCAACCGTGAAGCGACCTTTCTCGTCACCGCGCTTTCGGACATCCTGACGACCAGCCGCTGGCTGGCCGAACGTGTCCTGCTCGATCTCTCCGGCCGCCAGCTTGCCACCGTGCTGAAGAGCCTCGGCATGCAATCGGCGGACGCGACCTATATCCTTACCCGCCTCTACGGCCATCTGGCGGAAGCGACGGATGGCGTGTCGGAGGCAGAAAGCCTGTGGCAGTCACTGGACGAAGAAGAGTGCAATGCGCGTGTGGAAGCCTGGCGCAGGGCCGATCGTTATACCTATGGTGCGGACCAGGCTGCTTCCAGACTGTTTTCCGGCGCGGATACCGACACAACGCAAGCCGAAGCCTTTATCGAGGAGAGGTCTGTGCGTACCTCGGCCACGCTGCGCAGAAGCGCTTCCGGTTTCAGTATCCGCTGAGGATCAGGGATCCGGCTTTATCACCGGGAAGAGATCGCCGATGTCGTCGATCTCCAGCTCGACCAGCCATAGATCGGGATCGAAACGCAGTTCCCTGTCGAGCGCCTCGCGCATGAGATCCAGCTCGGCACGCTCAAGCCGCATCTCGAATTTACGGCTGCCGTCATCCTCACTTGAAAAGAAGTTCTGCGGTGCCGGAGCATAGAGGCTCTCCAGCCCGTCGCGAAACCGCTGCCGGATAAAGATCGCCCCCGCCGCGTCCGCCCCCTTGTGCTCGACCGCCGCAAAACCGCCGAGACCAAAGACGCGGCGGATGAGAGCGGAGACATAGATATCGGAACGGAGACGCATGGAGAGTGAATAGGATGGATTGGCGGCGGAAGCAAACGATGTGAAATGGCCACATCTTGACGGGTGACCAATTGGTCACATATTCATCTGCATGGATGATATCTTCAATGCCTTGGCACACCCGCTCCGGCGCGAACTTCTAGACCATCTCCGTGAACGAGATGGCCAGACGTTAAACGAACTTGGGCGTAATCAGTCCATTACCCGCTTCGGGGTGATGAAACATCTCAACATACTCGAAGACGCCAATCTCATAGTGACCCGCAAGATCGGCCGGGAAAAGCTGCATTACCTCAATCCGCTTCCCGTCCAGGAGATCGCGGATCGCTGGATTTCGCGCTTTGCCGCACCGTTTGCTCAAACGATAAACGACATCAAAGCTGTCGCCGAGAAAAGGGACGCAACCATGGCATCAGCAATACCGAAGCACATCTGGGAAATGTTCATTCGCGCCACACCGCAAGAGGTGTGGGCCCTTCTCACGGATGATGAGAAAACGCCGCTCTGGCAACACTTCAACATGACCTCACGAACGGAATGGGTCGTGGGCGGCGCCATCACATTCTTTGTCGGAGATCGCGCAATGATTGTCGGCAAGGTTCTGGAGATCGATCCTCCGCACCGCTTCGTACATTCCTTCAGCGCCCAATGGTCGCCGGATGTCGCTGTTGATCCGGCGTCGCGCGTGACCTGGCTCATCGAGGCTGTCGGGGAAAATGCCTGCAAGCTGACACTGACACACGACGATTTCGGCGGCGACACCGCCACAAGCAAGGCGGTTGGCGGCGGATGGCCCGAAGCCCTGTCGCGGCTGAAGACGCTCGCAGAAACGGGCGAGCCTTTTTACATAGCTGCTCCCATGCACGGATGATGGGGGCAACGAAAGGGGATCGGCAGAATGGCGTTTGCCCAATTGGCTGTCTTTAATACTGCCTGCTCGACGGCGTCTTCATCTTCTTGACCGCCTGAGCGACCGTCGGGGGTTTCCCCTCCCCTACAGCGCGCCGATCGCCTTCAGCTTCTGCAGCACGACCTCGTCGGGCTCGCCGGTTTCTGGCAGGCGGTAGTGTTTCTGGAAACGGCGGATGGCAGCCTTGGTCTGAGTGCCGGCGACGCCGTCGATCTCGACATCGGTATAGGCAATGTTCGACAGGCCCTTCTGGATCTGCAGCACCATCTGCGAGGCGGGCAGTGGATCGGATCGTCTGGCGGCGGTCTGTACGGGCGCAGCAGCGGCCCGGCGCGCGCCCGGAATTTCGGCCGGCGGCATCATGCCCGGCTGACGCTCGGAGGAGCGGATTGCAGCCGTGACCGGATCTTCGTTGCGGGCCGGAGCCTTTATCTGCTGGACGACAGGCTGGGTCGCGGGTCGAGCCGCAGTTCTTTGCGCCTCAGCCTTCGGCGCCTCGGCTCTGGATGCATCCGCTCTTGGAGCCTGGCGCGGGATCGGCAGCGGCGCGGCCGTGGCCTGTGCTTGGCTCCGACTTCCGGACTGCGATTGAAGAACGACCAGAAGTTCCGGCGTGGCTTTGCCGCGCTGCGGAAGGCCGGAGGCTTCCTCGAAGAAGAGAATGGCGCTTTCGGTACGAGGCCCCATCAGGCCGTCATCGGTGCCCTGATAGATACCGCGGCGCGCGAGCTCGCGCTGGATGCCTGCAACCAGCACCGCATCCGTCGTCGTGCCGGGCGCGGACTGCGCCGCCGGCGTCTGGCCTGCGATGATCGAGCGGATGTCGTCAGCGGGTGCTTCCACGGGTGCCGCCGCGGGTGCCGTCGTCACGGGCTGTGTCGCGGGTGAGGCCACCGTCTGTAGGGAAGCAGGCGGGCGGGCGGCGGATCTTTCAGGCGCAGTCTGCCCGCCTGCCGGCGCACGCTCGATCCGGAAAGTGGTCACGTCCGCGGGATCGGCCTGGCGAAACTGTCGATAACCGGCAAGCGCGTTTGGATCGTGAGCATCACGCGTGGCAAGGAAAGGGGCCGGATGGCCACCCGGCTGATACCAGAGCGCATTGGCTGCAACGAAGGAGAAAGCAACGATGAAGGTCGTGGCGTAAAGAGTGGCCTTGGGATTGCGGACGATGGCGCCGCCGATACCGCGTGCGGAACCGGTCGCGCCGTAAAGCACGGCGGAGCCCGTGCCCGCAAGG
This sequence comes from Agrobacterium sp. Ap1, assembly GCF_017313375.1. NCBI lineage: Bacteria > Pseudomonadati > Pseudomonadota > Alphaproteobacteria > Hyphomicrobiales > Rhizobiaceae > Agrobacterium > Agrobacterium sp. Ap1. Next base: position 515,636 of record NZ_JAFLMY010000002.1, on the reverse strand, counting down.
ATGCGGGACGGAAGGCTTTGCTCCTTCGCTGTCCGTCGCCCCTTAGGCGCTTTTCGCTTCCGCGTGGTCATTTACACATCCCAGCTGAATTTCGGACCGCTCCATCGCGGCCCCTTCCATCATGGCCTTTTCATCCGAATTCTTCAACTGCACGGTCCTCAGCCGCGGCGGGAATTCCACCGTTTCCGCCATCGGCTCGTCGGCATCGGCCGTATCGGGGCCGCCCATCGGCAAGGTGATCGTCACGACGGTGCCCTCGCCCGGCTTGCTGGCAATCGCGAACGTGCCGCGATGGAGCGCAACCAGTCCCTTTGTCAGCGCCAGGCCGAGGCCGGTGCCTTCGTAATTGCGGCTATAGCCATTTTCCACCTGGGTGAAAGGCTGGCCGAGCGTGCCGAGCTTCTCCGGCGCGATGCCGATGCCGGTATCGCTGACTGTGACGACGAGATCGCGACCACGGACCGCAGCATCCATCGACACCACGCCGCCGCGCTCGGTGAACTTGATGGCGTTGCCGGCGAGATTGATAAGGATCTGCTGCAGAGCGCGGCGATCGGCCTGCACTTCCGGCAGGGCGCGGGAGACGCGCGCCGTCAGCGTGATACCCTTGTCGCGGGCCTGCAGGTCCAGCATGGCGCGGCAGGTCTCGATCGCTTCCGATGCCGCGAAGGGCTCGATCAGCAGTTCGTAGCGGCCGGCCTCGATCTTCGACATGTCGAGCATGGTATTGACGACGGAAAGAAGATGACCGCCCGACTGGCGGATAAGCCCGACATATTCGCGCTGGCGGTCGTTTGCCAGTTTGCCGAAATATTCACCAGCCAGCACGTCGGAAAAACCAAGAATGGCATTAAGCGGCGTGCGCAGCTCATGGCTGACGGCCGCAAGGAAGCGCGACTTCGTCTCGTGGGCGGAACGGGCCTCTTCCTGGCGACGCTCGGCCTCGCGCTTCAGCGCATCGTATTCGGAGACATCGCGCGCCTGGGCGATTACCTGGACAAGGCTACCCTCGCCGTCGCGGATGGCGGTAAAATCGAAACGGACGAGAACGAACTGGCGTCCATCGGCAACCGAAAACGTCTTCTGCACCCGAACGTCCGTCTCGGCCCGCGATGCGCCCTGGCGCAGCATGTCGAAAGCCTGGAGTAGCGCGATCTGATCCGAAACATGAACGCGCTCGGCGAGCGTTACGCCTGCGCAATCACGGATCGTTGCGGGAAACGAATGGGCATCACGGCCGCCGACCCTGTGCACATGTCCCTGGGCATCCAGCGACAACATCAGGCCGGGGCATGCATCGAAAGAAAGATCTTCACTGGCTGCCGGCTGCGGCAGCGGGCGGGGACGCGAAAAGGCGATCGCAGCGGCGACAAGGAAAGCCGAGGCGGCGATCGCAACACCGACAGGCAGCGCCAGAACCGGACGCAGCAGAGCGGTCAAAGCCATCGGGATCGCGACGAGCGATACGGCGGCGGTCAGCACCATACGGCGCAGCAGCGTGATGTCGGTTCCCCGAACCACTTCGCCACCAAGGCGCGCCAGCCAGCGTTCGGCGGTCTTGTCGACTACCTCAACAGCCTTCCCAGCAATGTTACCCAATACGCGCACTCAATACCCTGACACGAACTCGTTTTACGCGGTCACATTAGGCTTCCGCGACTTAAAGAAAGGCTAAGGATGCGCGATTCGACACTCTGTCAGAAGCCGGGTCTTCCGGCTTTGGCACATAATCGGACACCCATCTGCAATCGTAGTTAACGACAGGTAAGCGATGGATTTATCTCGATTTTTCGCGTGCTGTTAATGATTGTGGCAGAACGGGCCGGGCAAAACGCCTTGCCTTTCGAACCGCCGCCCCATTTATGCTTAACGGCATTCGCTAAAGTTTGAGACAAATGCCGCGCTGGACGGCGAAAATGCGGGGCGTGTGTCGATTTAGATCAAATTTTAGATAAATCCGAGCGGTCGCGTCAAAGGGGTATTTGCTTCCCCCCGGTACGGTGGTGTTCAAGAGCGGCACAGACCGACGCCCGGCAGAAATACTCTGCTGTGGAAAAACAAGTGGCGAAGCCGGACCCGAGGGTGGGACAGGCCAGGTCGGACGGAATAGGGCAATGTGGTTTCTGATCAAGGGAAGTATCTTCTTCGCAGCCGTGCTGGTGGTGCTTTCATACTTCAGCAACAGGCCGCTTGAGGTCAGCGAGGGTGCCGGCGCCGTACAGATGGGCGACGCAATCTCGGCTGCGACAGGTGCCTACAGCTATATTTCTGGTCTATGCGCCGAAAAGCCGGATGTCTGTGCAAAAGGCGCGGAGACGCTTTCCGTTCTCGGCGTGCGCGCTGCCGAAGGCGCGCATGTCGCCTTTGAACTGCTCGACAGCCATTTCAACAACAAGCCTGCCGCCAATCCCGCCGATGTGGCGCTGAAACAGGATCCCGAGCCGACGCCTTTCCCGGGAGATGCGGTCAAGACCCAGTCGATCGCCCCTTCCGCCCCGGTCCATACCGGTTCCGTGCCGCTGCCGCTGAAACGCCCCGCTCAATAAAACGGACCATTCCTTGAATTTTACGACTTGCGCCCGGCCCCACAGCCAACGGTTCCCGGCGCCTGACTGCCCGCCCTGAATTCAGCAACTGCTGACGCCGCAAGGAAGAAACTCCTTGCGGCGATTTTTTTGCATGGGATCCCGGCTTTCAGGACACCGCCACCCTGCGCGGCACTCGACCGATGGGTTGACCGGGCACGTTGCAAGGCGCCTGCGGCCGGCTATTGTGAAATACAACCGGGTCGGGCGCGGGATGATCGATGATTTACGAAGATGTTGCGGGCGGAAAGGAATTGCTGGCATGGTTTGGAGAACTGCCAACATTCCACGATGCCGAGATTATCAGCCTGTCCCTCAACAGAAGCGGAGCCAGCGAGCTGAAGATACATGGCTGGATCATGACCGATGCAGTCGATCCTGACGGGTTCATCAAACTCGACAAACATGCCATCGTGACCTTCACTCTGGAAGGCATGATGGACCTGCAACTGGATGGCTTCAGCGGTCAAAATGTAATCGGCGGGCTTTTGCTCCAGCGCGCGACCGATCGAGGCCGATCCGATTATTACGCACTGCCTCAGGATGAGCTTGATATCGAGATCGAACTTTTGCCCTGCTACGGCCTGGACGGCTTCATCCGGGCAAAGACTGTGGCGATATCCCTCGTTCCATACGAACAAGAGAAACGGGTTTGACGCCTTGAGGGTTTCGGTTGCGAAAGCTTGCACGCCAGCCGTTCAGCCAATTCGGAATGATGCGGGACGCCGCCGCACCTCTTGCCTGCATCTATTCAGTTTTTTCTGTTATCGGCGCGCAAAATACCTATATGGAGAAAACAGAAAAACACCGGACGAGACCATGGCAGAGCTTTCCCAGATCATCGACGACTTCGCCTTCCTGGACGAGTGGGAAGATCGCTACCGGTATGTGATCGAACTCGGCAAGGCTTTGCCCGACCTGCCGGAGGCGCAGAAATCGGCTGAAAACAAGGTGCAGGGCTGCGCCAGCCAGGTGTGGCTTGTAAGCCATGTGAAGGATGCAAGCGCCGATCCGGTGATGACATTCGAAGGTGATTCCGATGCCCATATCGTGCGCGGGCTCGTCGCCATCGTACTGGCCACCTATTCTGGAAAGCACGCCTCGGAAATCGTGGCGACCGATGCGATCGACATCTTCAACCAGATCGGGCTTGTCGAACATCTTTCCTCGCAACGCGCCAACGGACTGCGCTCGATGGTCAAGCGCATCCGCGAAGAGGCGCGTTTGAAAGCTGCTGCCTGATAGATCTACGACGACCCGCTGCTGCCGTAAGACTCGGCGGCGGGGCGAAAATCCTGCGTGCCCCAATGATGGCTGTGGCGCCTCTGCGCATGACGCGGCGGCGGGGCATAATGACGGGCAAGGGCAAGAAGCGCCGTCCTCAACATAAGCTTGGCGGAGCGCACGGGCCATTGCCGTTCCCGCTCAACCAGTTCCAGCCCCTTGCCGAAACAGCAGACATCGGCTGCTACACCCGAAAGCTCCGGTCCTATCGCCTCCATCGCGCGGCCGAAACGCCGGCGCGCTTCCAGCGCGCTTGTCGCGATATCGGCAAGGCCGCCCGCCTCGCCTTTGCCGCGCGAAGACAGGCGCGGCTCCCAGGACGAGGTGATACGCGGCTGCAACTGACCGCGAGTGAAATCATCCAGCAGCTTTTCGCCGGCGCCAAGCGCCTCGGAGGGAAAGAAAGGGGTGCCGGCCTTGTCCTTCAAGCGCGCCAGGCTGGAAAGCGGCGTATCATCGAGATTGCGACTGACATTTTGGCGCGCACCGTCGATTTCCACCGCCGTCCTGACGATCTCGCCATGCTGCCCGGCAAATCCACCCTCACCTTCCATCCCCGCTGCAGCAAGCGCGCGGCGCAGGAAGTTGCGGGCTTCGGCTGATGCCTGCACGAGGCCGGCTGCGCGAGTGACAAGGCCGAGCGAAACGGCTTGTCTCAGCACCGTCTCGGGATAACAACGACGCTCCTCGCCAAGGTGAACGGTACCGGCAGAGCCGTTCGCGATCACCAGCCCGGCCTTTCCGGCACTGACGGCGTGACGCACCAGGCGCGTGAGACCTTTGACGGATACGGCCCGCCCCGATGTTGTGGACGACCCCGGCTGCACTGAACGGTCACGCCTCGATCCTTCAGTCATGACCACCCTCGCGTCCGAAAAGGTCCGAGGACTGGAAGACTGCCGTCGCCATGCGTTCGATCGCCGAGACGAATTCGTCAAAGGCCAGATCGTCTCGCCGGTCTTCGACGACATGGCAGGCATGGCCGACAGTGGTGCGGTCCCTGCCGAAAGCCGCGCCGATATCGCTGAACGACATTCGCAGCGCCACATGGCAGACATACATGGAAATCTGCCGCACATGGCAGGAAGGCCGGCGCCGCTCGTTGCGCACCATCACCCGGTCGCTCAGAAGCGAGATCGTTTCCGCCGTGATCTGGCTGACGATACGGCAGACGATACGCGCAGGAAGGCTTGCCGGGTAGACGGGCTTAGCGTCGGCAACCAGAGGAACCGCACCTATATTGCAAGCAAGCGTATCGGAGCGTCTCCCGTTCGTCGGCCCCTCTTGTTTGGTCGAAGTCTCAAAAGGCATGACAACTCCTTCTTGAATAGGAATTAATTCATACACCTTCAGCGCTAACGGGGAATGTAGGCAAGAGCAGCTTCTTATGGAAACATTGATAACGCTTATATTTTTTTGATTTCTCTGTGCGGAAATAGGATTTATTTCCTCAATCCATCCCCGTTTTCTGTCAAAAAGCAGATCAGGACCAGCATTCGGACATGGGCCGGATGCGCAAAAGCCGAGCGACAGCCCGGCTTTTCGTGGCGCCTCAGGGCGCGCATTTTACCAAAGCAGACTGGCTACGAGAGATCACAGCCATTGCTCAAGCTTTGGTTTCCGACCCAATTCCATGTGCAGAAGCGCGCGGCAGTGGCTCACCACAAGGCGGCTCTCGCCCGAAGTGGCTTCTGGCTGGATTTGCTTTTGGCCGGACGAAGCCCGGCCAGTCTCTACAAATCAGTTACGGGTGCGCTTGCGGCGCTGACCGAGGCCCATTTCCTTCGCCAGACGCGAACGAGCTTCGGCGTAGGCCGGAGCAACCATCGGATAATCAGCCGGCAGGCCCCACTTCTCGCGGTATTCATCCGGCGTCATGTTGTAATGGGTCATCAGGTGGCGCTTCAGCGACTTGAACTTTTGACCATCCTCGAGGCAGATCAGATAATCGTCCTCGATCGACTTCTTGATCGGCACCGGCGGCTTCGGCTTTTCAACCGCTGCGACGACCGGGGTCGGGGAAGATGTGCCGCTCAATGCGGTGTGTACGTCTGCAATCAGGTTGGAGAGATCGCCGACGGGAACTACGTGGTTACTCACATAGGCAGCCACGATATCTGCGGTGAGTTCCACCAGCAGCTCGGGACCCTTGCCCAGTGCCATATCTGTCATTTCCGGTCTCCTGTTCGACTTATATACGGAGCCAGCCGCGACCTCCGCGGCTTCTTCCGTAGTCGAGCGATGGCGACGAGAACCCAACCTTCGCACAGCGTCCAAGGACAGAAGCCTACCCCTAAGCTTCCTGCGAGAAAAACGGATCGTCACCAGATGCTGCATGTAGCCTCCGTAAACCGCATATTCGTCCAGTTTATCCGAAGCGGCCTTATCAAGGCCGATCTAATTCAGATAAATACGCGGTAAAACGTTAGTCTACAACAGCATCATTGCTCTACTTCTATTCAATTATCACTACAATCAGGAAAGTCCAATTGCGAAATCTAGTAATGCCGAGTGGTTTCTCAACGAATATCGCATATTTCTGACATTTATTGCTGGCAATAAGGCGATTTTACAATCATCGCGCGCTTATAAATACCGTCTGAAAAATATTATTCATTGTTGACCACTGGCATTTCGTTGCAGACAGACTGATTCGCCATTGAATATCCCGCCTTCAACGACGCCATAGCCAGCAAATGCGCAGATACCGGGGCTGTCAGCACGAAGAAAAAGAAGCCGGCGAGTGCCCGTGCAAGCACCGCGATATCGCCTGATTGGAGCCCAACGGCGAGCAGTAGCAGCCCCGAAGCGACCGTCCCGGCCTTGGATGCCGCATGCATCCTTGAGTAGATGTCGGGCAGCCGGTTGAGACCGATTGCCGCAACCAGGGCAAATGCCGCGCCGGCAAGGATCAAAGCAGAAGTCAGTATTGCCAGAACAAGCTGCATCACTTCCCCTTTCCCGGCTTGGGCGATTTGACGGATGGGGCCGATTTTTCCGGCTTTACTGGCCTTACGGGCTTGCCGGAGCGTTTCGAAGCCGACTTGCTGTCGCTATCGACGATCTTCTTCGTCGAAACGTTGCGCGCCTTGCCGCCGAGTTTGCTGACCTTTTCTCTAGGCCCGTCCGTCAAAGTGGCGCCGGCCTGCCCTGCTGCACCAGCGAGAATGAAGCGAGCGAAAGCGACAGTTGCCAGAAAGCCGACAAGGCCAAGTGCTATGGCGATATCAATGTAGAGTGTAAAGCCGGTCCGGATGGCGATCAGGGCGATGAAGCCTATGACGATGCCCACCAGCATATCGAGCGCCACGACACGATCGGGCAATGTCGGACCTTTGACCACCCGCCAGACCGTGAGCAGGAAGGCAACGGCGAGAACGGCAAGCGCAATCCAGATCGAGGCATGGAGGATCGCCTGCTCAAAGGTCATGCCCGACATGTTCATCGGAACGCCTCCATGATCTTGCGCTCGAAACCTTCGGCAATCTCGCGCTTCGTCGCTTCGACATCGGAGCAATCGATGGCATGGACGTAGAGGAACTTCCGGTCCTTCGACACGTCGACCGACATGGTGCCGGGGGTAAGCGTGATGAGATTGGCCAGAAGCGTGATCTCGAAATCCCTGTCCACGGTCAAGGGAAAGGCGAAGATGCCGGGTTTTACCTGCATCTTCCGCCGCGTGACGAGCACCGCCACCTTCCAGGCCGACAAAGCCAGCTCCTTGAAGAAGAGCAGCAGCAGCGACAGGATGCGGCCGAGACGCAGGAGATAACCGGTCGCGCTCATCTCGTCGCGAACGATCCACAGGGCCGCGGCCGACAGTAGGAAACCGAAGATCAGATTGTGGATCGTGGCACTGCCGGTAATCGCGGCCCAGATGATCGCCATCATCAATGACAGGACATAGATGATCATGGCGCGGCCCCTTCTGGAAACACCGAGCGGATATAGGCGGACGGATCGGCCAGGCCATCGGCGGCGGCCTGGCCGAGCGCCAGAAGCGGTTCGGGATAAACACCGAAAACCAGAACGAGGGCCGAGAGCAGGCCGATCGGCAGAACCGAACGCCAGTCCGTTTCAGGCAGGGATTGATCCATCCCGTCCGGCGCCGGCCGCCAGAAGGCGAGCAGGAAAACACGGGCGAGCGCCAGCGTGACGAGGAAGGCAGACACAAGAATGGCGATGGCCAGCCACCAGGCGCCGATATCCAGCGATGCCTTCAACAGCATGACCTTGGGCCAGAGGCCGGAAAGCGGCGGCAGACCGGCCGCGGCGAGCATCAGCGTAAGGGACGCAAAGGAGAACCAGGGCGCGCGGCTCCACAAGCCGCCGAGGCGCGACAGTTCGAACGTGCCGGCCAGCCGCCCCGCCTCGCCGGTGACCAGATAAAGCGCGGTCATGGTGACGATCGAATGCAGTGCATAAAGAATTGCGCCACTGACGGAGGTCGGCGAACCGATCGCCACACCCGCCAGCATGTTGCCGATGCCGACGATGACGACGTAACCGACCATGCGACGCAGGTCGTTCTGGGCAAGCGCTCCGAGCGCACCGAGGATCATGGTGAGAACGGCGGATGCGGCAATGACGAGGCTGATCGCTTCCCGCTCGACCGGCAGAAGCATGATCGTCACACGGATCAGCGCGTAGATGCCGACCTTGGTGAGCAGGCCGCCGAACAATGCCGATACGGTAATGCGCGGCGTGTGGTAGGAGGCAGGCAGCCAGAAATTCACGGGGAAGGCTGCCGCCTTCATGCAGAAGGCGAGCACGAACAGTGCCGTCAGCGTCATCAGCGGCGGCGCGTTTTCGGTCACGCCACGCAGCGCGCCAGCCTTTCGGGCGATATCGGCCATGTTGAGCGTGCCGAAGATCGCATAGAGATAACCGACAGTAATGAGGAACAGCGTCGTGCCGATGAGGTTGAGAATGGCGTATTTCAGCGCGCCTTCGATCTGCTTCGGCTCGGAGCCCAGAATGAGCAGGCCGAAAGACGAGATCAGCAGGACTTCGAACCAGACATAGAGGTTGAAGATATCGCCGGTCAGAAAGGCGCCGGAGACGCCGGCCATCAGCAGCAGCAGGAAGGCGAAGAAGCCGTGGCGCAATCCGCTCGCATCGATATCGCGCAGCGAATAAACCGCTGCCGAGAGAGCCGCGAGCGCCGAAACGAGCGCCATGACGGCTCCGAACATGTCGGCGGTGAAGGATATGCCGAAAGGCGGCAACCAGCCGCCCATGGTCATGGTGACCGGCCCGCTTGATGAAACCTGCCAGAGCAGGAGCGCGTCAATGAGGACGAGCAAGGCCAGCGCTGCGATGGCAATGACCGCATGAAGGCGGACCGACTTGCGGATCATCATCAGAGCCGCACCTGCAAGAATCATCAGCGCAGTCGGCAGGATGACGAGCCAGTCGGCGAGCGCCGGGACCGTCGTGACCATGGCGGCGGCAAGATCTACGGTGGTTGATGGTGAGGCCATCAGGGCTGGCCTCCCTGTATCGGCAAATGTCGGCGGGGAGCGAGTTGGGGCACATACATCAAATCAATACCCCGTCGGCGGAAGCGGTTCATCGCGTGGTTCTGCGAGCCGCATTTCGTCGGTGCTATCGGTGCCAAGTTCCTCGAAGGCGCGCCAGGTCAGCACCAGAAGGAAGGCGAAGAAGGAAAACGAGATGACGATCGCCGTCAGGATCAGCGCCTGCGGCAGAGGGTTGGCGGCGACGGAACCGAGCGTCGACGCATCTGCGGGGATGATAGGAGGAATTTCGCGGGTGATGCGGCCGGCGGTAAACAGGAGGAGATTGACGCCGTTACCAAGGAGCACGATGCCGAGCAGGATGCGAATGGTGAATTTCGACAGCATGAGATAGACGGCAGCGGCGAAGAACAGGCCTATGAGCCCGACGAACAGGATTTCCATCAGCCGCCCCCCTCGCCTTCGCCTGCGCCGCCATCCGGCTCGGTCTCAAGTGCCACGGCAATGGCGGTAACCGAACCGACCACGACGAGATAAACGCCGATATCGAAGGACATGACCGTCGAGAGCGGCACTTCTGCGCCGAGAATATCCGGATAGATCCACAGCCCGCTCATGAAGGGAACGCCGGCTGCGATCGAAACGAGGCCGGAGATGGCCGCAAGGACCAGGCCGGCACCGGCGATCGCCATCGGATGAAACCGGATTGCCCGCTGCACCGCACCCGGTCCATGCGCGATGCCGAAAATTGCCAGCCCCGAGGCCGCGATCAGCCCGCCGATAAAACCGCCGCCCGGCTCGTTATGGCCGCGCAGCAGGACGAAGACCGAGAAAAGCAGCATCAGGGCGGTGATGACGGGCGCGACCGTGCGCAGGATAAGGGTATTCATGAGGCGCGCCTCTCTGCCCGCAACTTGATCAGCGCCAGAACCGCAAGGCCGGTGACCATCACCACGGCGATCTCGCCCAATGTGTCGGTGCCGCGGAAATCGACGATGATGACGTTGACCACATTGGCGCCGTGGGCGATCGCCTTTGAATAGGTGTTGAAGAAATCCGTCATGAACGGATCGAAGGGCGTGCCGACCGCCTTCAGCAGCATCAGCGCGAAACCGAGGCCGCAGGCAATTGCGATCGTCCCGTCCAGCAGGATCTGCCCTGGCGGGCGGTGATCGGTGACCGACAGCCTGAGCCGCGTCATCACCAGGGTCAGGATGACGACCGACAGCGTTTCCACCATAAACTGTGTGAAGGAGAGATCCGGCGCACCGAACAGCAGAAAGATCACCGCGACCGCAAATCCCTGGATGCCGAGTGAAACGATCGCGGTCAGGCGGTCGGCGGCGCGCAAGACGGTGACGATGCCGAGTGCTGCAATGACGAAAAAAGCGATTTCCTGCACGAGGGCTCCGGCCGGCCATGACGGCATGGCGGGGAGTTCGTCAAAAAGGAAAAGCGGCACAAGCAGGGTTGCCGCCACGGCGATGAAAGTTGCGGTGATATAGATTTCCAGCCGACCCGGCTGGATGATGCGGACGAGGCGCGCGGAAAAACGGACAAGGCCGCTGACAAACTGATCGAACCAGCGATCCGGGCCGGGGCCGAGGCCTTCCAGCATCTGCGCAGCCAGAGCGCGAGCCCGGTCGAGCCCCAGATAGATAAGGATGCCGAGCGCCACGGTGAGCAGCGACAGGCCGAATGGCAAGCCCAAATGCGGCATCGTGCCGATCGTGATCACCGTCGGTTCGTCGATGACCGCGCTTGCCATGGGCGATGTCAGGTAAGCGTGAAGCAGCGGCGAAAATATGCCGAAGACGAGGCCGAGCGCGGCCAATATCACGGGGCCGAGCCAGAGCGCGACCGGTGCCTCATGCGGCGTCAGCGGTGTTTGATTGCCTTTTCCGACAAAGGGTTTCAGGCCGACGGCAAGGGCGATGGCAAACATCAGCGCATTGCCGACAAGCGCCGCAGCCGTGAAGAAGACGGCGCGCGGATTGCCGGTGGCAAGGGCTGCGTAGATTTCTTCCTTGGCTAGAAAACCGGCGAAAAGCGGCAGCCCTCCCATCGAGCAGGCCGCCAGAAATGCTGCTGCGAAGGTGATCGGCATGGCGCGGCGAAGACCGCCCAGAAGCGGCAGCTCTCTCGTACCCGTCCCGTGATCGACCGCGCCCGCAACCATGAACAGGGCGCCCTTGAAGAGCGAATGAGCAACGAGATAGAGCACCGCCGCCTCGATGGCATGCGGCGAGCCGAAACCGGTCAGCATGGTGAGCAGGCCGAGCGAGGCCATGGTCGTATAGGCGAGCATCAGCTTGAGATCGGTCTGGCGAATGCCGATCAGCGCTCCCGCAACCAGCGTTACGCCGCCGAAAAAGGGAAGCAGGATTTCCCAGGCCGGCGTGCCGCCCAGAACAGGATTGAGCCGCATCAGCAGGTAGACGCCGGCCTTTACCATGGTTGCCGAATGAAGATAGGCGGAGACGGGTGTGGGCGCCTCCATGGCGTTCGGCAGCCAGAAGTGGAACGGGAACTGCGCCGATTTGGTGAAGGCACCGCCGAGCACGAGAAACAGGGCCGGCAGATAGAAAGGGCTCATCCGAAGCGCATCGCCGAGATGGACGAGCAGCGACAGTTGGGTCACACCGGTGACGTTCCAGAGAAAAACGAGGCCAGCCAGCAGCGACAGTCCGCCTGCCCCGGTGACCACCAGCGCCTGCAGCGCGGCACGCCTTGCGGCCTCCCGCTCATGATCGAAACCGATCAGCAGGAAGGAGGCGATCGAGGTCAGCTCCCAATAGACGAAGAGCATCAGGAAACTATCAGAGACGACGAGGCCCAGCATCGCACCCATGAACAGGAGGATGAAGGACAAGAACCTTCCCAGATGCCGGTGCCCCTTCAGGTAACCGCCGGAATAGATCACGATCAGGGTGCCGATGCCGGTGATCAGCAGCGCGAAGGTCAACGACAGGCCATCGATGAACCAGGAGAACGACAGGTTGAGGCTGGGCGCCCACGCATATCCGCCGGTCGCGACCTCACCAGCCGAGATTTCCGGCAGAAAACCGCAGAAATGCAGAAAGGACAGTGCAGGCGCGAGCGCAACGATCCAGGCGGCCCTGTCGCCGAGGCGCGAAACGAGGAATGGTGCCAGAATGGCGGCAAGGAACGGCAGGAAGAGCGCAATAAACGTCCATGCCGGCGCTGCTGCGGCCATAATCTCTCCTACCCCCACCCGGTCGATCATCGAACGCGTGTGATCGTCTTAAGTGAAACGGACGATTGCCTCAAGCTCAACCGGGCACAAGGCTGTGACATGCATCTTTATTCACAGCATCACGACGCCTATCTAGGGAGCAAACGAAAGGAACGGCCATGTCCTCGACCAGCACCCCAAAGACCTCAAAGAGCGACGCCGAGTGGCGTGAAGAACTGACGCCGGAACAGTATTACATTCTGCGGCAGGCGGGCACCGAACGCGCCTTTACCGGCCCCTACTGGAATTCCAAGGAAAAGGGCGTTTACAGCTGTGCCGGCTGCGGCGAAGACCTGTTCGTCTCCGACACCAAATTCGATTCCGGCTGCGGCTGGCCGAGTTATTTCGAGGCGGTGAAGCCGGATGTCATTACCGAAATCCGCGACACGTCGCATGGCATGGTACGCACCGAAGTGCGCTGCGCCAATTGCGGCGGCCATCTCGGCCACGTGTTCCCCGACGGTCCGCCGCCGACCGGCCTGCGCTACTGCATCAACGGCCATGCGATGAATTTTACTCCGGTGGAATAAATCAGGGATAATCCTGATGTAGAACGGCGGCTCAAAAGGCCGCCGGTTTGCGTTCATTTGTGTTTTCAGCCGATAATCTCGACCGTGAAAGCAAACTGTGCCTTCTCGCCCGGAGACAGGATTGTCGCATAGGGGCGTTTTGCCATTTCGGCCGAACCTCCCGCCTCTGCCGCAGTGCCATGCCAGGGTTCGACGCAAAGAAACGGCGCGCCGACCTTTTGCCAGAGCGCCAGGTTAGGCAGGTTGTCGAACGCGAATTTGAGGCTCGGGCCGCCCTCGGCTGCATAGGTCAACCCCTTGCCTGCACCTTCGGCAAAGATCATCGCATCGGCTTCGAAAAGGTCATGGGAAAGGGTGAGATGCCCTTTCGAAAAGGGTGACGGCAGCTTGTCCCTTGTGACGAGGCCGTCTTCAAGCCGGGTCAGGAGCGGCTCTGCGCCATTGTCGAGCGTTATCGTATGTGGCTTGCCTTCTCCACCCGGCAGCGGCCAGAGGAAGGCCGGATGATAGCCCAGGCCGAAGGGCATCGGACGACTGTCGCGGTTTTCGACTTCGGCCGTTACCGTCAGGCTGTGGCCTTCGAGTGAATGGGTGAGCGAAAGCAGGAACGCGAAAGGATAGGTTTTCAGGGTGTCCTGTGAGCTTTCAAACTCAAAACGGCAAGTGGAGGTGCTGGCGTCGGCCAGCACCCATTCGGCCCTGCGGGCAAAGCCGTGCTGACCCATTTCGTAGGACACGCCATCGACGGCAATGTGATTGCCGGGTGCCTTGCCGACGATCGGGAACAGGATCGGGGAACGGCCGGTCCAGAAGGCAGCGTCGCCGTTCCACAACCAGTCCCGGCCATCGGTCGTCTGCAGCGACTGCATTTCCGAACCGAGCGAAGAAATCTCGGCGACGAGTTCATCGCTGGTTATACGGACGATATCGGGCATGCTGCTGTTCCTCCGGCACGCTAAAACACGTCGCAATCTTTCAGATTTGCCTGCCGTGTTTTAGCTCTTTGTTTTTGCGCATGTCTTCTTCCCGAAACCGGTGACCGCTTTCGGGAGACATGCCGTGGAATCGGTGCGACATATTTGCCCGACATGCGTTGAGGTTCAATGACGACTTGAACATCCGGATCGCTTCATGCCGATTAGTCGGTAAAATCCATGGCAAGTGTCGTCGCCTTATGCGCCTCCAGCTCAGCGAGACGCCCCTCAAGCGCTGCCTTTATCGACGGATAGGTGGCACCGCCAAGGGCCAGGCGGAGCGGCGGATTTTCATGGCCGGCATAGTCGATCATCGCTTCCGCCATCCTGTCCGGGTCGCCCTTGATATCGAAACCACCGTTGAAGATGGCGTGACGAACCTGGCCTGCAGGCGTATCGGCGTAGATATCCATTGGCGCGGCGATGGACAGACCCTTGGCGAAATCGGTGCGCGTCGGCCCCGGTTCGACGATCGTAAACCTGATGCCAAAGGGTGCGACTTCCTTGGCAACGGCATCGACGAAACCTTCGATACCCCATTTGGTGGCGTGGTAGAGGGAGAAGCTGGGATAGGTGATCTGCCCGCCTTCGGACGCCATCTGCTGGATCAACCCGCCGCCCTGGGCGCGAAGATGTGGCAGCGCCGCGCGAATGATCTGAATCGAGCCGATCAGGTTGGTGTCGATCTGGCGGCGAATTTCCTCGTCACTCAACTCTTCCGCCGCACCGAACAGGCCATAGCCGGCATTGTTGACGACGACATCGATAGGGCCGAGTTCGGCGAATGCGCGGTCGACGGTGGCGCGTATCGCATCCTGATCGGTGAGATCGAGCTTTGCGATCCACAACCGGTCGCCATAGGTTTGGCGCAGATCGTCCAGCGCATCGATGCGCCGCAGGGTGGCGGCGACACGATCGCCTCGGGCGAGAAGCTTTTCGGTGAGCAGGCGGCCGAAGCCGGAGGATGTGCCGGTGATGAACCAGGTTCTGGACATGATCTTTCTCCTTCGTTCTGCGGCTTGCCGAGTTTTTGGAAGCCGGAGTTTCTGCAGGGAAGATAGCCCTTGCCAATTCATGCTATAAGCAGTTCAATCCTGCATAAGCTGGTGAAATTTCCCCATGAATGAAAAGCCGACGCTCAATGACCTTGCGGCCTTCACGGCGATTATCGCGCATCGCAGTTTTCGCAGGGCGGCAGAGGAACTGGGGCTTTCGCCCTCGACGCTGAGTCACATGATGCGCGGGCTGGAGGCGCGGATGGGCGTGCGCCTGCTCAACCGAACGACACGTAGCGTCTCGCCTACCGAGGCAGGTGAGCGGCTGGCGGCAAGACTCGGGCCGGCGTTGCGCGAACTCGATGCGGCACTGGAAGCGATCGATGATTTTCGCGGCGGGCCGAGCGGCACGGTCAGGATCAACACCAGCAGCATCGTCATTCGCAGGCTCCTGGACAATGCGGTTCCGGCATTTCTCGCCCGTTATCCGGACGTGGCGCTGGATCTGGTCAGCGACGGGCGGCTGGTCGATATCGTAGCAGACGGGTTCGATGCCGGGATCAGGCTGCGCGAGAGCGTGCCGCAGGACATGATCGCCATCGCGTTCGGCGGCCCTGCCCGCTTCATCACGGTGGCCTCGCCGGATTATATCGCCACCCGCGGCGAACCACTCGTGCCGCAGGACCTTTTACGACACGACTGCATCCGGCTGAGGA
This sequence comes from Agrobacterium sp. Ap1, assembly GCF_017313375.1. Taxonomy (NCBI): domain Bacteria; kingdom Pseudomonadati; phylum Pseudomonadota; class Alphaproteobacteria; order Hyphomicrobiales; family Rhizobiaceae; genus Agrobacterium; species Agrobacterium sp. Ap1. The sequence continues at coordinate 499,816 of NZ_JAFLMY010000002.1, read as the reverse complement.
TGCCGAGCGGCAAGCTCTATAGGTGGGAATTCGAACGGCGCGGCGAAGAGAGTGTCGTGTATGTTTCCGGTCAACTGACGCTCGACGATACCGAGTTGATGGCAAAGGCTGCCGCGGCGGGTCTCGGCATCGCCTATGTACCGCAGCATGTGGCGGAAGACTACATCCGGCAAGGCAGGCTGGTTGCCGTACTTTCCGACTGGTGCCCGGAGATCGACGGCCTTTGCCTCTATTATCCGGGGCACAGGCATGTGCCGGCCGGATTGCGCGCCTTCATCGACATATTGAAGGAGACCGACGGAAAACTCAGTCCTTCCCAGCTGAAAGGGAATAATCCTCGTCGCTGACCGGCTCCAGCCAGTCGGCGGTGACGCCATCCTGCGCCTCCTGGATGGCGATATGGGTCATGGCCGTTTCGACGCCTGCGCCATGCCAGTGTTTTTCGCCCGGAGAAAACCAGACGACATCGCCCGGACGCAATTCCCTGACCGGGCCGCCTTCAGTCTGGGCGCGGCCGAAACCTGCGGTGATGATCAGCGTCTGGCCGAGCGGATGGGTGTGCCAGTTGGTACGGGCACCGGGTTCGAAGGTGACGCTTGCGGCGCGCACCCGCGCCGGTTCCGGCGCCTCCATCAGCGGGTCGAGCCGCACCGTGCCGGTAAAATAATCCGCCGGCTGTTTCTTCGAGGCCTGTGAGCCGCTGCGCCTGATATCCATTTCGTGTGTCCTTTGCTTCCAAGTATCGCCGGCAATGTAGGGTGTTGGATGGAAACGCAGAATACGCTGGACAGTTCAGACCTTAGTGAGTTTCAGCTCCATGCAGGTCAGGTCCAGCCAGCGGCCGAATTTTGTGCCGACCTCGGAGAATTTGCCGGCGATGCGGAAGCCGAGCGCGTTGTGGAGCGCGATGGAGGCCTGGTTTTCGGCTTCGATTGCAGCGATCATCACATGCACGCCGTTCGAGGCGGCGCGGGCGATCAGTTCTTCCATCAGCGTGCGGCCAAGACCATGGCCGCGGAAGGACTTGTGGACATAGACCGAATGTTCGACGGTGAAACGATAACCGTCGAAGGCACGCCAATCGCCATAGGAGGCGTAACCGGCAACCTCGCCATCGAGCTGCGCGACGATAACCGGAAAACCCTTCGCCTTACGGGCATCGAACCATGCGCGGCGGTTTTCGATATCAACCAGCGTCTCGTTCCAGATCGCCGTCGTATTGAGAACCGCGTCGTTATAAATCTCCATGATGCCGTGCAGGTCGGCCTCATCTGCGTCGCGGATGATCGGGGTATTGCTCATTGCCTTGTCCACTATATTGCAATTTCATCCACCTTAGCAGACGGCATCTATCTGTCGAGGGCTGTCAGCGACAGGGCTCACTGTTCAGATGCTGCCGGTCAGGCTGAAACAGGTCATCACGGCACCATAATGGACCGCGGCGGCGGCAACGACAAAGCCGTGCCAGATTGCGTTCTGGAAACGCAACTTTTCCCAGACATGGAAGATGACGCCGAGCGAGTAGATCAGCCCGCCGATGACGATCAGAAGCGTCGTGACCGTCGGGAGATATTGCGAGACCTCTTCCATCACCACCACACCGCTCCAGCCCATTGCAAGGTAAAGCAGAATGGCGAGCCTGTCGTAGCGGCCGGGGAAGAGGCATTTCAGCGATACGCCGACGATGGCGGTGATCCATATGGCCGCCAGCATTGCGGCAATCCAGGGATCGTGAGCCGCACCGCGCTGCAGGAAAGGCGTGTAGGTGGCGGCAATCAGGATGAAGATCGCCGAATGATCAAGCCGGCGCAGTATCCATTTGGTGCGCGAATGCGGCCAGATATTGTAGGTGAAAGAGACCGACAGGCAGAGGATCAGCCCCAGCCCATAGATCCAGGCTGCGGCGAGTTCGCCATAGCTCGACCAGACGGTGGCATAAAAGATCAGGGCTGTGGCACCAACGAGGGCAAAAACTATCCCGATCCCGTGGACAATACCGTCCGCGATGACCTCGTGCAGATCGTAACGCCGTCCGAAGTTGAAGAGTTCACTCATTCCAAAAGCCGTCTCCGTCCGACGACAGAATGCGTGGCGTCGCCGGTTAAGGCAAGACTTGTGAGGCGAGTACCGCCTCACATTCGGTTTAAAGCCGTAAGATCGGAGTATCCGTCTATCCGTGCGACGTCACGATTTCAGCGGTCGATCAGCACCGAGCATTTTGCGTGGCGGACGACGCGGTCGGCAGTGGCGCCGATAATGTAGTTGCTGAGATCGGGAACATGCGAGGCAACGATGATGAGATCGGCCTTTGCGTCTTCGGCGGCGGCCAGTATTTCGCGCGCCGGCGCGCCCTGGCGGATTTCGATATCGGCCTTGACTCCGGCCGTGTTGCGAAGTTCGGTCAGTTCTGTTTCAGCCCGCTTGCGGGCATCGACGAGCATGTCGATGGACAGATCCGACACGACGTAGGCGGGCAGTTCCTCGACGACGTTGATCATCAGAATGCGGCCACCTGCAGCAGACAGCTGTGCGGCCTGCTTCAATATACGCTCAGCCTTTTCCGCCTGGGCTATATCGACTGCTACAAGGATCGTTTTGTACATTTCAATCTCCTTCAACTTTCCAGCATTTTTGCCCAGCTTACACCTACCGCCTTGATTCGCATCAAGCTTCATTGTTCACCTTTCAGGAACGAAGCTTCTCTCATTTTTCGACTTTCGTGAACGATGGGAATGGGCGATATTTCGGCATCGCGGCTTTGCCGCCGCAGACGTCTGCGGCGATGCAAACTCGCCCCGGAGAGTATCAATGAGCAATTCTTCTGAAGCAGCTTTCGCCCTGACACGCCCGGCTCATGTGGACCGCGCGCATCTGGTGGTTACCGATCTCGATACCACATCGAAATTCTATCATGAGATCATCGGCCTGTCGGTGTTGGAAAAGAGTGCCAGCGGCGTGCTGCTTGGCGCCCATGGCCTGCCTCTGTTGCAGCTTACGACCGACAGCACTGTTACTCGCGCACCGCGCCAGGCTGCAGGTCTTTTTCATACCGCGTTTCTGATGCCGAACCGTCTGGAACTTGCCCACTGGCTGGCGAATGCGGCGCACAAGGGCGTGCAGCTCGACGGCGCGTCGGACCATCTGGTCTCGGAAGCACTCTATCTGTCGGATCCGGAAGGCAACGGCATCGAGATCTATCGTGACCGCACGCCGGATGAATGGACCTATTTTCCGGATGGAACGGTGCAAATGGCAACCGACCGGCTGAACCTCCAGGCGCTTTACGACTCGGCGCCAAAGAGCGACTGGAATGGCATGGCACCGGGCACATCCGTTGGTCATATCCACCTGCAGGTCGGCGACATTCCGCAAGCGGACGCATTCTATCGCGACGTGCTGGGGTTGAAAATCATGGCGCGCTATCCGGGTGCGAGCTTCTTTGCCACCGGCGGCTACCACCATCATATCGCGGCCAATATCTGGAACAGCCGGGGCGCTCAGCCACGCCAAGACAACATGACCGGCCTTTCCGATTACACGGTGCGCTTCAACGACAAGGAAGCACTTTCCAAGGCACTCGCAGCGCTAAAAACCCAGGAAATCTCAACGACGAAGACAGCCGAAGGACATGCGCTGAAAGACCCGTGGGGTATCGGCCTGACGTTGGCAGCTTAAGGCCTCCAGTATCGACCTGTTTGGCAGGATTACCAGAAAGCTAATAAACACTCGGCGCTCCGGAACCGGAGTGCCGTTTTTGCGTTTTGTCGCAGGCTCGGGGCACTCAGGAAACACATGACAACGACCAGCGCGCGCGGCAGCGGCAAGCCGAAGAAGCATTTCGTAGATTTTTCGTCGCGTCGGCGCGAGGCATTCGCTGTCGTCGAGGAAGAAGATCTGAGCTCGGCCGAGGATGTCCCGCTGGGACGTGACGCACTCAATGTGGCCATGGCCTGGGCCGTGATCGGCATATTTGCGATCATCTTCTTTGCCATCCTTCATTATATGGCGCTGATCCTCATCCCCATCACACTTGCAGTCGTGGTGGGACTGATCCTCGGGCTTGTGGCAGACAAGCTCGGCCGGGCGGGCGTGCCGCGTTTCGGCATTGCCGTAATCCTGTCGACCCTTGTGTTTCTCGTACTGTTCGTGATCGCCAATGCGCTGGCGGAACCGGTTGCAACGCTCATGCGGGAGGGGCCGACATTCGTCGAACGCTCCTACGATCGCCTCATGCCTTTTCTGGAACGTCAGCACTGGCTGAACATCTCGCCGGCTAGGTTCCAGACCGGTACGATGTCGATGGACAAGCTGTTGGAAAACTCCACCAACATTCTGGGCGTGGTAACGGCCAGCCTGACGCCTGCGATCATTCAGGGGATGATCTTCTTTGCTGCGCTGCTGCTGTTCCTTTATGGACGTCTGAGGCTTCGCAGAACCGTGATCATGGCGTTTCCCAACCGCCGACAGCGTCTGATCACAATCCGGATACTGAACTCGATCGATGAGGTTCTGGGCTATTATTTCGCGACAGCCAGCGTGATGTATTTCTGCCTCGGCATCGTAATGACGATAATCGCCTGGCTGTGCGGACTGAGCATGCCGGTGCTATGGGGCATGTTCGCGTTTCTCTCAAGCTTCATCCCGTTCCTCGGGATCACGCTGATGACGATCTCGGTGGCGATTGCCGGCATTCTCACCCATGACGCCATTCTCCTGGCGCTGCTGCCGGCCTTCCTGTTTTTCACCGTGCATCTCGCGATGGAAAACCTGATCTTTCCGGCGGTGATGGGGCGTCAGTGGGAGATCAATCCCTTCGTCGTCTTCCTCGCCATCCTGTTCTGGACCTGGATGTGGGGAGCTGTCGGCGCGATGCTGGCACTGCCACTTTCGCTGATCCTCATGACGGTGCTGGCGGAACTGTTTCCCGAGCGTAAGGCAACGCCAAACCTGCCGGGTTGAGGCTGGAGAAGCACCGCAGCATTATCGATGCTGCGGCGACACAGGATCAGTCGTAGAGGTAATATTTGTCCCAAAGGTCACGGGTAACCTTGGAGCCGATCGTATAGTCGAAGGACATGATCTTCAGGCCGGCCTCACCGGTTTCGCATTTGAACTTGAGGCGGTACCAATCCCCCGCGCTGCGGAAGACGGCGCCTGGTGCCTTCAGTTTGTTTCCGTCCTCGATCGTATCGGAAAAGGTGTAGGCGATGACCTTGTCGGGGCGGAATTCGCCGGTTTTGCGAATCTGGTCCATCGCTTCCATGTCGCAACGCTGCTCGCGACGTTCATCGGGGTCCAGGGCGTTCAATTGCCTGGTAACGCGCGCATCCAGCGCATGTGCCGCAGACGCGGAAAACAGGACAAGAGCCATCACCGACAGCTGTTTCTTCATGTGATCCCTACTCATATCGACTTGGATAGCGCGGAAACTAGGAGACGTGCAGTCAATTGGCCACCAACCAAGGCGCGAAATACCATGATGTGAACAGACGAGGCGGTGAGCGGAGAAAAATGGCTGAACAGGTGCTTTCGGATGCAAAGAAGAAGTAACGCGCGGCTTCATCACTGCTTGCCTCTCAGGCGCCCACAACCTATCTCTGGCACTCCTTCCTTTCATACCGGAGTGCTCCCTTGGCCCCCTCCCCTAAATCGCCTTTCGCCAATCTCCCTACAGCCCCTGTAGCGCCCAAGAAGCCGGTCAGCGACACGCGTCACGGAATTACCCGCTCGGACGATTATGCCTGGCTGCGGGCTGACAACTGGCAGGCGATGTTCAAGGATCCGTCGATCCTCGACCCTGAAATCCGCAAGCATCTGGAAGCCGAAAACAGCTATATGGAAGCAGCACTCGGCGATACGGAAGAGCTGCAGAAAACCCTGTTTTCCGAAATGCGCGGCCGCATCAAGGAAGACGACAGTTCGGTGCCGACGAAGGACGGACCTTACGCCTATGGTTCCCTGTTCGTGACCGGCGGCGAGCAGCCGCATTATTTCCGCACGCCGCGTGACGGCGGCGACAAGCAGACGCTTTTCGACGGTGACAAGGAAGCGGCGGGCAAGGATTATTTCCGGCTGGCCGGCATGGACCATTCGACCGATCATAGCCACGGCATCTGGGGTTATGACGACAAGGGGTCGGAATATTTCACCCTGCGCATCCGCAATCTTGAAACCGGCGTGGACCTCGATGACCTGATCGAGAACACTGCTGGCGACGGCGTGTGGGCCCCCGATGGCAAGAGTTTCTTCTACACCCTGCAGGACGAGAACCATCGCCCGTCGAAAGTCTTCCACCATATCGTCGGTGAGCCGCAGTCTGCCGATCGGCTGGTGTTCGAGGAGACTGATCCGGGCTTCTTCATGGGTGTCGGAGGCTCGCTGCTCGACGACTTCATCTATATCGACATCCACGACCACGAGACGTCCGAATACCGGCTGATCCCGACTTCCGATCTGACTGCCGAGCCGAAGCTGGTGGCGGAGCGCGAAGAGGGCATCGAATATTCGATGACCGAGGGCGGCGACGTTTTCTACATCATGACCAATGATGGCGACGCCAAGGATTTCAAAATCGTCGAGGCGCCGATTTCCGCTCCCGGCAAGGAGAACTGGAAGCCCGTCGTGCCGCATGAACCGGGCCGGCTGATCATCTCGCACATGGCCTATGCACGCCATCTGATCTGGCTGCAGCGCAAGGACGGTCTGCCGCAGATCGTCATCCGCGACCGGCGGACGGGCGAAGAACATGCGATCGCCTTCGATGAGGAAGCCTATTCGCTCGGTCTTTCGGGCGCAGCCGAATACGATTCCGATATGATCCGGTTCTCCTATTCGTCGATGACCACGCCAACCCAGCTCTATGACTACGACATGGTGACGCGCGAACGGGTGCTGCTGAAGACCCAGGAAGTGCCATCGGGGCATAACCCGGATGATTACGTCACCCGCCGGGTGATGGCACGGGCGCATGACGGCGAACTGGTGCCGGTCTCGCTGCTCTACAAAAAGGGTACGCCACTCGACGGCTCATCACCCTGCCTGCTCTACGGTTATGGCGCCTATGGCATAACCATCCCGGCGTCGTTCTCGACCAATGCGCTTTCGCTTGCCGACCGCGGCATCGTCTATGCCATCGCCCATATCCGCGGCGGCAAGGACAAGGGCTTCGCCTGGTACGAAAACGGCAAGATGGAGAACAAGCAGAACACCTTTAAAGACTTCATCGCGGCGGCCGACCATCTGGTTGCGACCGGCTTTACCTCATATGACCGGATCATTGCCGAGGGCGGCTCCGCTGGCGGCATGTTGATGGGCGCGGTTGCCAACATGGCGCCGGAAAAATTCGCCGGCATCATCGCCGCAGTGCCCTTCGTCGATGTGTTGAACACCATGCTCGACGACACGCTGCCGCTCACTCCACCGGAATGGCCGGAATGGGGCAACCCGATCGAGTCCGAGGAGGAATATCGCTGGATCGCGGGTTATTCGCCTTACGACAACGTCACGGCCCGAGCCTATCCGCCGATCCTGGCGATCTCAGGCCTTACCGACCCGCGCGTAACCTATTGGGAGCCGACCAAATGGGTGGCCAAGCTGCGCGAGCATACGTCCGGGACGGCACCGATCCTGCTCAAGACGAATATGGCGGCCGGCCATGGCGGCAAGTCGGGCCGTTTCCAGAGGCTTGAAGAAATCGCGTTCGAATATGCATTCGCGATCAAGGTGGCGGGCAAGATGTAAGCGAATACGGGTACCCACCTTATCCGGATAATTGACAATCGGGCCTCGCCTTGCATGATTCTTCAGACCATGCCGCCCCACACTGACGGAGAGGCGGAAAAACGGTGCGCTGATAATCAGGGCGCGCCGTAACAGTTAAATTCCAGACATGGGTTCATATTTTCCTGGCAGCGGCGAAGCTGAGCGAAATCGCGCAAGCTTGCGCTTTTACGGGCGTTTTACCTATTCGAACAAGCAGGTTTCAGCCTGTCAAGCCCTCTTCAGTCTCCACGCCAGCCCGACGCAAGCTTCGCGCAAGGTTCCAGCGTTAACCCTTCGTTAACTAATTGGACGTGGACCAAAGCGATGAAGATCGATAGCGGCCTGAGTGGCTATCAATATCCGAACCGAACCGTTGAAGTGGAGCGCACGGCTGAGGAAGCACCTCAAGCTGCCACCGTTTCCTCAACACGTTTCGCGGATGCCTTGACCGGCAGCAGCACGCAGCTTTCCAGCTCGCTTGCAAGCGCGCTCTGGACAATGGACGCGGAAGACGCCGGCCCAAGCTTTAGCGCGGCCGCAGCACCGCAAGCCTGGGTGCAGAACCTCTACCAGGAATTTGCCTGACCGGCATTGCAACACCAGATACAAAAAAGGCCCGAACCGGATCCGGTTTCGGGCCTTTCTTTTTTGGTCTGCCGGAACCTGGTTGAGGCAATCAACCGAGAGCGGTTACCTCTACCGTCACATGCGACAGGCCGGGGATGGATTTCAGCTTTTCCTTATAGGACGCAGGCGCCTTGGGGACTGTCGTCGCGACTGAAACGATCGCTGCATTGTGCCCAGGACCAAGCTGCCAGACATGCAGATCCATGACCGTATCATCGGGCGTTTCCATGACCTTCCTGATCCTGATCGCCAGATCCCCGTCATCCGGCTGCGCATCGAGCAGCACGCGGGACGTGGCGCGGAGAAGCCCGAAGGACCAGCGCGCTATGACAATGCCGCCAACGATGCCCATGATCGGATCAAGCGCATTCCAGCCATAGAGCCGACCGAGGATAAGTGCGGCGATTGCCAGTACCGAGGTCAGCGCATCAGCGAGAACATGGAGATAGGCGGCGCGAAGATTGTTATCTTCGGTGCCAACATGCGCGTGATGACCAGAATGAGCGTGATCGCCATGATGACCGGCGTGACTATGGCTGCCATGATGTCCATGGTGGCCGCCGTGATGATGATCGTGGTCATCGCGCAGCAGCCAGGCGCTAAGCAGGTTTACGGCCAGGCCGATGACGGCCACGAAGATCGCCTGATCGAAATCGATCGCCACCGGATTTGCCAGGCGCACGAAGCTTTCCCAGGCGATGAACAGCGCCACCAGCGCCAGCACCACAGCACTGGCGAAACCGGCGAGATCACCTAACTTGCCGGTCCCGAAGGTGTAACGCGGGTTCTTCGCATTGCGCCTTGCATACATATAGGCCAGCGCCGAGATCAACATGGCTCCGGCATGAGTGGACATGTGCCAGCCATCGGCCGTCAACGCCATAGACCCGAAGATCGAGCCGGCGACGATTTCCGCCACCATCATCGAGGCGGTCAGCGCAATGACCAGCCAGACCTTCCGCTCGTTGCGCTCATGATCCGCGCCGAGAAACATGTGCTCATGCTTCAGACTATCGATACTGCTTGCCATGACAGGCTCCATTTCCAAACATCAACGGCCGAAGCCGCATTCAAACTGTGAGCGGCCGTTCTCACCGAATGTAGGTACGCAGGACATCGGCGAGTTCGGCGGCCGCCTTGTCCCGCTCGGCATCGTTTTCGGCATGCACCACATGCTCGTGCAAATGGCCCTCTATGACCTCGCCAGTCAGGCCGGCCAGCGCACCGCGGATAGAAGCCAGAAGCTGCAGGACGTCGCCGCAGGGCGCCTCCGCCTCCAGCGCGCGCTCGACGGCTTCCATCTGCCCCTTCATACGGCGCACGCGCGCCAGGAGTTTTGCCTTGTCTCGAACGGTGTGCGACACGTCTCACCTCAAATATAGTATAGGGGGGTATACTATCATAAGATCACAAAGGTGCAATCTACCCATTGAGCCACCTTGCCGCAGGTCAGCTCTAGCCCCGAGCAAGCCCCGCTTTCTAAGCCCTAGTCAGAAAGCTGAGGAGACAACCATGATCGTTACATCAAGTTCGAGTTCCAGTGCCTATGCAGGCTATACCGACAGGTCCGCGAAGAGTGGGACCGACATGTTCGTGCTGGATGAGAATCGGCAGCAGGGAAGCGTCAGCAACAGTCAGGGCAATGCCTTGACCAGCGGCGACACATCGTTCAGCGCCAAGCTGGCAGCCATGTTCCTGGTACCTGAAAGGCCAGAAGCAGAGACAGCCAAGGATGCGAGCGAAACGGGAACCGAAAAGAGCGCCTACAGCCAATACGAACAGGAATTCATGGATCTTGCCGACAAGACGCTCGCTGAACGGATCCGAGAACAGTACCTGAAGGATAACGACCTGACCGAAGATGATGTCAATGCGATGTCGCCCGAGGACCGCAAAGCGGTAGAAGACGATATCCGCAATGCAATTCTCGAGGCGATGGGCGTCAACGAGGACAAGCAGGCGATAGCGGTCACAATCAACGTCCCGAATGCAACCGACTTCGTTGCAAAAAGCGCGGAAGACGAGACGCAGTTGTAACGGCACAGGCTGCGACCCGAGCGTTCAGATCGGGTGTGCGCAACCTTGAACAGCAAGGGATCGCCGATTAGATATCTCCAGAGACTATAGGTTTGGAGTGTGTCATGCTGTCGATTGGCGATCTTTCGAAACGGACCGGCGTAAAGGTTCCGACTATCCGCTATTACGAGCAGATGGGCCTGCTTGCCGCGGCGGAACGATCCGAGGGCAACCAGCGACGTTATGAGCGGCAGGATCTCGAGCGGCTCGCCTTCATCCGCCATGCGCGCGATTTGGGGCTCGACATTTCCGCCATCCGCGAGTTGATCGCACTCAGCCAGCATCCGCACCAGCCCTGCGGCAATGCCGACCGGATCGCCAGCGATCACCTGAAAAGCGTGCGCGACAAGATCGAGAAACTGAAGAAGCTAGAACAGGAGCTGGCACGCATCGTCTCGCATTGCGACGGCGATCACGCAATCGAGGACTGCTACGTAATCCGATCACTCTCCGACCACGGGCTTTGCGACAGCGAGCATTGAACTGAAACAATGCGGCTGTATGGACAACGCGATTACTGCCGCTCGGATTGCCTATGACCAACCTATTTCCCAGCCTCTCCCCTTATCAGACGGGCTTTCTCGAACGCACCGACGGCAACCGTATCTTCTTTGCAGTGTCCGGCAACCCTGAAGGAAAGCCGGCAGTACTTTTGCATGGCGGGCCGGGCTCGGGCCTTTCGGAAGGTGCAAGGCGGCAATTCGACCCCGCATTGTGGCGCATCGTCCAGCTCGACCAGCGCGGATGCGGCAGAAGCATGCCGAGTGCGGCTGATTTTGCTAACACTTTGGCCGACAACACGACGGACCACCTGCTTGGCGACATCGAGGCGTTGCGCGACATGCTGGGCATCGATCGCTGGCTGGTTTACGGTACATCATGGGGCGCAACTCTGGCGCTCGTATATGCCCAGGCCTTTGCGCATCACGTCGAGGGTATCGTGCTTGCCGGTGTCACCACAACCCGCTGGGAGGAGATCGACTGGCTTTACAATGGCATGCGCCTTTTCCTGCCGGAAGCACATCAGCGCTTCATCGCCGCCATCCCCGCGCAACTGCGCGAATACCATCCGGTGACGGCCTATCATGCACTGCTCAATGACAGCGACCCGGCAGTGCGCCAGAAAGCTGCATTCGACTGGCATCTCTGGGAGGCCGGGTCGATTTCTGCGGAAATACAGGGTGGCGGGATGACTGATCTGCCGGAGCGCTGGCGCGATCCTGGATTCGTACTGGCCCGGGCCAGACTTTGTGCCCACTATTTCCACCATCAGGCATGGCTTGCCGACAGGCAGATTGTCGACAATACCTCGAAGCTCGCCGGTATAGCCGGCGTATTGATTCAAGGACGGCTGGACCTGCAGGGGCCACCGAAGACCGCCTATGAGCTTTCCCGAGCATGGCCGGCAAGCGAGCTGGTAATGCTTGACGAAGCCGGACACTCGACCGGCGACCGCGGAATGGCCGATGCAATCATGTCGGCGATCGATCGCTTCGCAAAGACGGCTTGACAAGTTTTTCGGACAGGCGCATGAGAGCTGCCATGATCAATACGCGCCTAACCACCGCCGCAACGTATTTTTGGGCCTTCCTGTAAAGGGCGGCTCGACAGATCATCATGTCAACAAGCCGCCGTCAGGCGGCTTTGTTGTTTCAGACGGCACCTGACGGCACCACAAGATCAAAGGATGCCGAAATGCCGCAAGTTCTTCTCGAAGACAGCGAAATATCCCTTCCCCGCCCGGCCGTGCTGACCATCCGTCATGCCAAGCGCCACGACCTGCCCGAACTCAACGAGATGATCGCGGCACTTGCAGCGCATCACCATGATGCTTCGGCCATGACGCCCGATATTCTCGAACGCGACCTGTTCGGCGACCGGCCATGGATCACCGTGCTTGTGGCCGATACAGGTTCGGAACTGATCGGATACGCCATTCTCGTGCCGCTCTACCGCGCCCAGGAAGGCACCCGCGGCATGGACCTGCATCATCTCTTCGTGCGCGACGGCCAGCGTGGGCACGGCATCGGCCAGCATCTGGTGGCGCGCGCCCGCGACATCGCCAAAGGCGCCGGCTGCGGTTACCTCTCCGTCAGCGCCACGACGGGCAATTCGGCCGCTCACCGTTTCTACGAACATCTGGAATTCAAGCCGCGGCCGGTGACCGGCATGCGCTATACACAGGCGCTCACCTGAGCGCGCAATCCGACCCTTGGCGGCCTTGAAAGGACCGAAAGATGACAGCGATCGTGGTAGCGCTAACACCGGAATTCGCCGATTGGGAATGCGCGCTGCTGATGGCGGTGGCACGCAGCTATCTCGGAGTGATAGTGAAGACTGCGACAGGTGATGGCAGTCCCGTGACTTCGATGGGCGGACTGAACGTGACACCCGATCTTTCTTTTGCGCAGGTAAGGCCGGAAGATTTCGATGCGCTCGTGGTGCCCGGCGGGCTCGCCTGGGAAAACAAGCGCGTGCCCGCAGACCTGCATGATCTTGTGCGGTCATTCCGCGACAAGAACAAGATGGCGGCCGGCATTTGCGCTGCCGCCAGCATGCTGGCCGGCGCCGGCGTGTTGAACGACGTGAAGCATACCGGCAACCGGGTTGCCTCGCATCAGGAATACCCGGGCTATAGTGGCGAAAAGCTTTATGTGGACGGCCCGAAGGCGGTGTCTGCCGATGGCGTGGTGACAGCTGCTGGAACCGCACCCTTCACATTCACGGTCGAAATCCTGAAAGGTCTCGGACTGTGGGATGCGACGGCGCAAGAGGAATTATTGCCGTTTTCCGCCGAGCATAGGTAATATTCGAGACCATCAAGGCGCTGGCACGGCTTTCAGATAGGCCGCAATGGCTTCCAGGTCGCTTTTCGGCAGATGAGCCATGTTCTTCTGGACTTCGACCATCGCGCCACCAGCGGAATCGTATTCCGGGGTAAAGCCAGTTTCGAGGTAATTGACGATATCGGCTTCGCTCCACGAGCCGATCGGGCCTGACGGGGTGATGCCGGGCACTTTGCCCTCGCCTTCCGGATTGGGACCGCCGGCGAGCCATTTGCCTGACTCGAAGCCGCCAAGGGCGTTGCGCGGCGTATGGCATTCGCCGCAATGTCCCGGGCCTTCGACGAGATACTGGCCGCGACGGATCTTTTCGTCGGCTGACGCGAGTTCAACCCGGGGTGCCTCGCTGAAATAGAGGAGCTTCCAGCCGCCGACCGCCATGCGGATATTGAACGGGAAGCCCAGCTCATGCGGCCGGGCAACATTGGAGCTTGCCGGCAGGGTCTTCAGATAGGCAAAGAGATCGCCGATATCCTTCGGCGACATGCGCGCATAGGAGCCATAGGGGAAAGACGGATAGAGATGTTCGCCATTCGGCCCGACGCCGCGGGTCATGGCATTGCCGAACTGAGCCAGCGTCCAGCCGCCGATACCGGCATTCGGATCGGGAGAAATATTGGGAATATGGAAGGTGCCGAACGGGCTTGGCAGCGCCCTCCCGCCGGACATGACCTTCAGCGCATCGCCTTCGGCCCCGGTTGCAGCATGGCAGCTGGCGCATCCGCCGGCCCAGAACAACTGCTCGCCATGGGCCAGATCCGGCGTGCTTGCATTCGCCCAGAAGTTTTCCGGATGCGGCTCAGGTTTTGTCAGCGCCCATGCGGTGACGGCTCCCAAACCTATTACCGCGACGCCAGCCGCCGCTATCTTCGACCAGGTCGAGGCCATGGCAAGTCTCCGGAAATCCGCTCTTCAGGTTCATGAAGCGGATCAGCGCAGCCGAAACTGCGCCGATCCCTCAACCGGTTCGCTTATCGCTTCAGGCGGTAAGTCTGATGGCAGGTACCGCAATTGGCACCGAGCGTCTGCACCGCCTGCTGCACGCCGGCCTGATCCGCCGGCATGGAGGCGAGAAGCGTATCGGCATCGCTGGCGAGCTTCATGGACTTTGCCTTGAAGTCATCCATGTTGTCCCAGATTGCCGGGGCAGCTGCAGAATTGACTTCGGAACCGGCCGGGAAGTGATCCGGGAAGACCTTCATGTCGGTGCTAATCGTCGTCAGAGCGGCCTTGACCGCCCCCGCGTCATAAGGCTTTTCACCCTTGGCGATAGCGCCAAGTGCGCCCACGGAGGCGCCGACCTGCTTCATCATCTGCTCGCGCTTGGCGACAGGATTGTCCTGAGCGACGGCTGCAGCCGCCAAGCCAAGACAGAGTGCGGCAGTGGTGATGGCGGTCATCCTGATCTTCATGAAGAAGTCTCCTCGTTATGCGGCAAGACAGCCGGCAATTGCGCGAGGATATTGGACCGGCTTATCCGTTTGAAAGAAATCACGTTCCTGTCAGGATTGCGGAATGCTGTGGACCCTGCGTTGAACACAGTGTTCACAAATACAGCACAGTGACAGACAGATTACAGCTGCCGATGCAGTGCTTCCCATAAAGCAAGGGCGGCGATCAGCAACAAGATCCCGCCACAGCAGCGGCCGATCCATACTGTGCCTGTGCGATTTCCGACGAGCATGTTTCTTGCCCGACCGGCCGCGACAGCGATTGCGCCATAAACAGCCAGCTGGGTTGCCGCGGTCATCGCGGCCATGACGAGGGCCTGCGGCGCGAGCGGACCGAATTCGGGCTTGAGAAACTGCGGATAGACGGCCAGCATGAACATATAGGCCTTGGGGTTGATGAGACAGGTAATGGCGCCACGACGAAAGGCCTCCCAATTGCTTTTCGTATCGGCACGCCCGACATCATCGACGACGATTGCGCTTCTGATCAGGGTGAGCCCGATCCAGGCCATATAGAGCGCGCCGACCAGCATCAGCGGCGTAAACAGGACGGGCAGGAGTTTTGCCAGCAGACCAACGCCCAGGGCGCCATAGGCAGAATGGACCAGGCCGCCCAGCATCATGCCTGCTGTGGCGGCCAGCCCTGCCGCCCGGCCACGGGCAAGCGAATTCGCCAGGACGAATATCATATCCATGCCCGGCAGGATGATGATACCGAAGAGAAGGGTGAAGAAGAGCCAGAGGTTTTCGCCGTAACTCATGTCAGTTGTCGCGCCATCCCGTTTTTGAAAATTCGCCGGTTACCCTTGTTTTTCAGGCCGGCAGCAGGCGCTATAAGCCAGTGCAACTGACAGCGTTCTGTCAGTTGAATCGATGATGACGGAGAAATCTCATGCGCAAGGCGTCGCGGCTGTTCGAGATCATCCAGATCCTGAGGCCGGCTAGAAAGCCGGTGACGGCGGCGGCAATCGCCGCGCAACTGGAAGTCACGATACGGTCGATTTATCGGGACATTGCAGCGCTTCAGGCCATGCGTGTGCCGATCGAAGGCGAGCGCGGCATCGGCTATATCTTGAGGCCCGGCTTCACCCTGCCGCCGCTGATGCTGTCGATCGAGGAAACCGAGGCAATCGTGCTGGCTCTGGCGCTTCTCGACCGCACCGGAGATACCGAGTTGAGACGCGCCGCGAAGCGGGTGAACCGCAAGATCGCAGCGGTCGTTCCTGAGCCGCTTGCACGAACATTTTCGGCAGATGCACTGCACGCCTGGGGAACGGTTGCCCCTTCGCCGGACGCGGTGGATCTGGCCCTTGTGCGCCGTGCGATCCGTGACGAGCAGAAGCTGCTGATCGATTATCGTGACGAGCCGGGCAATCTGACGAATCGGGCGATCCGGCCGATTGCACTCATCTATTATTCGCAAACTGCCAACATCGTCGCCTGGTGCGAATTGCGCAACGCGATCCGCAATTTTCGTGCGGACCGCGTGACGCATTGCGAAGCGAGGGACGATTTCTTTCCGGGGCAAGGCGACCGGTTACGCCAGGTCTGGATCGACGGATGGCAGCAACCGATCGCCTGATACCCGAATGCATGGGGCGTTTTGGCACCTCTCATGCATCCGGTGCCGCATTAAGGCTCAGTCTTTTTTCGGCAGCATGGCGGTCAGCGTTTCGTCCTTGTCGATGAAGTGGTGCTTCAGCGCGAAGGCGGCATGGCCGGCGACGACGAGGCCCAGCGCCCAGGAGAGGTAGAAATGGGCAGAGACGAGATAGGGCGTCAGTTCCGGGTTCTTTCCGCCGAGGCCGGGAATGGTGAAGAGACCGGCAACCGGGATTGCATAACCGGCAGAAGAACTGTTCCACCAGCCGGAAACAGGAACTGCGACCATCAGGAAGTAGAGGGCGAAGTGGCCGAGATGGGTGGCCGTCTTCATGATTGCCGGCATGTCCGTCAGTTCAGGCGGGCGGTTATAGGCGCGCCAGATGATACGCCCGACGATGAGGAAAAGCGTCGTGGTGGCGATCGATTTGTGCAGGGTGATGGCCCAGATCTTCTGTGCCGTCTCGCCGTCGCTGACACCGTAATGCAGCATGGCGCCGCCGTAATATCCCACGCCCCAGGCGACCACGATGATGGCCGCCATAAGCCAGTGAAGAAATTTTGAGGTTGCGTTGAAATTCCGCGATCCGGGTCGCGTCAGGGTTCCCGTGTCTGTTGTGCTGGCCATGTCGTTTCGCTCGTTCCCAGTTGAATACACTCGCGAAGACGGCCCGAACATTTCCTGCGGAAAATCAATAAATAGGTTTTGGATGAATCTTCAAATCAGTTCAAAAATTGACAAATAACATAAGTCATTCGGGCCGTTACTTGCGATTGTGAGGAAACAGATCGAAGTCAGTTTATCCAAGTACACAGAGTGTCGCAGAACGCGCGAAGATATCCCTCGTTACCTCAACGAGAGGCAGGGAAAACCGGCTTAAACCGTTTCCAATGAAAGGCTTTCTGTTTTAACTGCGTCTGTGGCGCCATCTTCAATCGCGGCGCTTTGCCTCACCCAGGGTTGAGCCGGCAATTCACCGAGAGGCGTTTCCGCCTTAGCCGGAATTACTCAGAGAGCCAAGCTGCGGTTTTCCTCGCGGCCGTAGCCGATCACCTCGATACGGTCCTTATAGACCTCGACGACGGCAAAGGTGTTTTCCGTCTCGGTATCGACCATGCCCTTGAAATTGACATACCAGGTGGAGCCAGTGCGTCCGAGATTACCGACATGGTTATGGCCGTTCAGATAGGCGATGACGTTGCCCGAGCGCTCGAACAATTCCGTAACCCGCTCGCCATTCCAGAGATTATGCGGGTTCTCGGGATAGAGCGGATAGTGCCCCATGACGATGACCGCCTCGCCGCGTTCTCGCGCGTCGGCAAGCATCTGCTCCAGCCAGGCGAACTGCCCATCGCCGATGCCGCCATTCCACGGCATGGCATTGATGGCGCCGGCAGCTTCCAGTGCGGCCAGACGACTGCGTGCCTCGGCGTGACGCGCATGCCCCTCCGAAGTGGAGAACAGGCTCACCTCGTTGCCGTCGATGACTACGAAGCGGATGCCGCCGCGCAAGAAATGATGCCAGGGGGCAGGCATGCCGAGACGCGCATGAACCTCTGTCAGCCGCTGCGGCGCAATGGAAAAATCGTGGTTGCCGGGAAGCAGGATGCTCTCGTGGCGCAGCCCTTCGTAGACGGAAAGAATAGGGTCGAAGCTTTCCCAGTCGCGATCAATCAGATCCCCGAGCGTCACGACGAAAGCGAGATCCTCGCCGTTCAGCGTATCGATCGCTTCCGCCAACTTCTTCGGGCTGTTGCGGTAATACCGGTCGTATTCCAGCCTCGGTTCGACATCTGCATACTGGGGATCGGCGATGACGCCGAAGCGGAGGAGAGGTTTTTCAGAAGACATGGCGCGCAGTTAGGCTCGATCTGTGACAGGGGTGTGACGGACGGCATGCAGATTGGCTGCTCACCCGCGATAAAGACGACGTGAACATAATCGTCGGCATTGTGATCCGGTCTCGCGGTCATTGCGGGTAAGAGGAACTGCATGCGCGTCATCGCGAAGACACGCTCTTTTGCCTGATTATTCCGGAAGAACGATTTGCCAGCAATCACCCGCCGAACCCTTCTTATCGCAACTCCCCTGTTCGTGACAGGATGCGCAACATCAGCGGTGCAGCCCATCGCCCTCAAGCCGTCCGTCGACCCTCACTATACGGCCATGTATGCCGCGATCGAGGGGGAGCAGTTTCCGATCAAGGCCGCGGACCTGAAACGCGTCGATCCGCAATATTATCGCCGCGAGGTAGCCTATCCGACGCGCGAACGACCCGGAACGATCGTCGTCGACACTAGAAACCGGTACCTCTACCTCGTTCAGGAAAACGGCCAGGCGCTGCGTTATGGCATTGGCGTCGGCAAGGCCGGACTGGAATTCGAAGGCGTCGGCAGGGTTCAATACAAGCGCCAGTGGCCGCGCTGGACGCCGACACAGGACATGATTGCCCGAGAGCCGGAACGTTACGGTCCGCTTGCCGCCGGCATGGAGCCGGGCGTGCTCAATCCGCTTGGGCCGCGAGCGCTCTATCTTTTCAAAGACGGTCGCGACACGCTCTACCGCATTCACGGCACGACGGAGGACTGGACGATCGGCAAGGCAGTTTCGAGCGGTTGCATTCGCCTGCTCAACCAGGACATCATCGACCTTTATCGCCGCGTTCCAGATGGAACCCGCGTCGTCGTTCTGCAGGATGGTCCACGAGACAGCTTCATGCCCGAAACCGTCTAAAACGGCGGTGAGGGGTAACCTGCCAAACACAAAAGAAAACACCCGGCGCCGCGAGACGCCGGGTGTTTCCGATGACTGAAACGGCTGAAGCTTACTTGGAAGCGGCTTCGTACATTTCCAGCACGTAATCCCAGTTGATCAGGCTGTCGACGAAGGCTTCGAGATACTTCGGACGGGCGTTGCGGTAGTCGATGTAATAGGAGTGTTCCCATACGTCGACGCCGAGGATCGGGGATGCGCCGTGAACCAGCGGGTTTTCGCCATTCGGGGTCTTGGAAATGGCGAGCTTGCCGTCCTTGACCGAAAGCCAAGCCCAGCCGGAGCCGAACTGCGTGGTGCCGGCTGCGATGAAATCAGCCTTGAACTTGTCGTAGCCGCCGAGATCGCTGTCGATTGCAGCCTGCAGCTTGCCGGGCAGCTTGTTACCGCCGCCGTCCTTCTTCATCCACTTCCAGAAATGGATGTGGTTGTAGTGCTGGGCAGCGTTGTTGAAGAGACCCTGATTGGTGCCGAAGGACTTCTTGACGACTTCCTCGACCGAAAGGTCGGCAAGGCCAGCTTCCGCTGCGAGCTTGTTGCCGTTGTCGACATAGGCCTTGTGGTGCTTGTCGTGGTGATACTCGAGCGTCTCCTTCGACATGAAGGGAACGAGCGCTTCGTAATCATAGGGAAGTGCGGGAAGTTCGAAGGCCATTGGTCTACTCCTTTTAGGCAAAACCTTGGGTAATCGTCGTGCGGGAACATAGGAGCGGACCGGAGAAGAGGCAACGCCCCCTATGCCAAAATTATGGCAAAAATCAAAGCTGCAGCGCAGCAGCTTTGCTTGGTAACGCCATGTCGTGGAACATCGTTCCAGCGATCCGGAAATTGCTCCGCCAATACCTGAATTTAGCGGCGCGTCACAGGACTGCCGCCAATCGGTGGCAATCGGAACATTCCAAAAGGAGGATTTGATTCGATGACAATCACGACCGCGCCGTTTGCCGCGCTGAGCATCTTTCTCATCACCGGCAGTGTTGCTCATGCATCCTCGGATGATGCCTGGGCAAAGTTCCAGACGGATGTTTCCAGAGCCTGCGTAAAGGCTTCCAAGGGACTGATCGAAAAAGGCAATACAGTCGTTGATCCCTATGGCAGCCAACATTACGGGATGGCCGTCGTGACCGGGAAGGCTGTCGGTGCGAAAACCAGGATCAGCACCATCTGCGTCTACGACAAGCAGAAAAAAACGGCCGAAATCGGCGGTGAGATCAGTGCAGAAAAGCTGGCGGTGAAGCCGTAAGCCAAAATGCGATCAACAATCAGCTTCGCGCAGGATTGCATTTCTATGGTTGGTCATTGTTTGCGTTTCCGTTTGCGATTTTGACATTTGACCGATGAGAGCAATGTGATCACCAACGATATTCCAGCAGTTCCGCAATTTTTGATGCGCGAAACCGATCATCATATTCTTCAGGCCATGGTGACCGATGAATTGGACAGGCGAGCTTCCGATATCGCCTGTCTGGACGATGCAAATGATACGGCTACACCCTTGCCCGCCCTCGACCTCTCTTCGGTCGATCTGTTCGTGCCGGATACCACTGAGGTTTCCGACACGACAGACAAGGCGGGTTCGCCCCCGATTGCGCTCAATGCGACCGCTGCCGCATCTGGAAGCGGGTATTCTACAAGCGAACTAATCCTCTTCCGCACGCTTACCGGCTATCGCCTGGATACGCATACGCCGATATGGCGGGCTGTAGACGATAACGGGAACCGCGTCTCAACGGCCGATCGGCTTTTCACCACATTGGCTGAAGAAGCGTTTCGTTTTGCCGACAGGCAGCGGCGCTTGGACGGCTCTGCTCAAGGAAATCTGGCGATCGAGGATCTTGCCCTGACGCTATCGTCGATCCGTCGTGCAGCAAGCTCGATCGGGTCGCGGGGACTGGTCGCATTCGAGCGATTGGAGACGGCAATCATGAGGGTAAAGGAAGAGACCAGCGCACAAGCGTTTGGCGCCTCGTGAACTACTCCGCCGATATTGTCGGATTTGATATATTTTGATTATCTAATATTTAAGCCGTGAGGCCTACAGTTTTCCGGACCACGGGAGCAAGGCATGACCACGGCAAAGACACGCGGGTTTGCAAACGACAGGGCAATGCTGCAGGCGGTGATGGCGGCAATGGACAACCTGCCGGTCGCCGTCGGCATTTTCGAGCTGGAAGGCCGGCCGCTCTACGCCAATCGTCGCTTCCAGGAATTGCATGACCTCGACAGCCGATGGCACAACGAGGACGAGACTTTTGCCGATGTCGTTGCCGATGGCCGGATGGCCGACTGGAAAGAAGACCCAATCGCCTATTTCGAGCGTCTTATCCGCAAGCTGCTCGAAGAAGGCTCTTCCGTGACGCAGGTGGAGATCGGCGACAAGATCATCGACGTCCAGGATGTGCTGCTTGACGGGAAATATCTGCTGAGCACACAGCAGGATATTACTGCGCGGGTGACGGCGGAACAGCGGGTTTCCTATCTCGCCCATCACGATCCGCTCACCGACCTGCCCAACCGCATGCGGTTTGCGGCGGAGCTTGCCAAGCTGATTGCGGAAAGCCGGGTGCTGCGCCGCCAGTTTGGCGTGATGAGTTTCGATATCGATCGTTTCAAGGATATCAACGACGTGTTCGGCCATGCAGCCGGCGATACCGTGCTGGCGGAACTGGCCAGGCGTCTCAAGAGCGTGATCAATGAAGACGACGTGGCTGCACGCCTTGGCGGTGACGAGTTTACCGTGATCAGCGTTGGTGACGACCAGCCGGAAACGATGACACGGCTTGCCGAGCGGCTGACGCGGGTGATGGAAGAGGAAATTGAAGTAGACGGGCGCTCGCTTCGGGTGAGCCTCAGCATCGGAATCGCCATGTTTCCGCAGGATGGCGCCGATGCTGCGACATTGCTTGCCAATTCGGATGCGGCGCTCTATCGCGCCAAGGCAGAAGGGCGCGGTCGCTTCTGTGCGTTCAACTCCCGCATGGACCGCCGAATGCATGACCGGCGCGTGCTGCAGCAGGACCTGCGCCATGCGATCAAACGTGGCGAACTGATGCTGCATTATCAGCCACAGGCCGCCGTTACCGGCGAGATCTTTGGCTTCGAGGCACTCTTACGCTGGCATCATCCAACCCGCGGCCTGATCACGCCTGACGAATTCGTGCCCTTGGCTGAGGAAAGCGGCCAGATCGTTGAAATCGGCCGCTGGGTGCTTAACGAAGCCGGGCGTGAAGCTGCAAGCTGGCCGAACCGGCTCAAGATCGCCATAAACATCTCGCCGATCCAGTTTCGCCAGGACAGCCTCGTTAGCGACGTTCATACGATGCTTCTGGAAACGGGGCTTTCCGCCGACCGGCTGGAACTTGAAGTCACCGAGGGCGTGCTGGTACAAGATTTCGCCCGGGCGCTGCAAATCCTGCGAGGCCTCAAGGCACTTGGTGTGCGGATTGCCATGGACGACTTCGGTACCGGATATTCGTCGCTCTCCTATCTGCAATCCTTCCCCTTCGATACGATAAAGATCGACAGGTCATTCACCTCCAAGCTGGTGGCCGACTCAAGCGCCGACGAGATCGTGCGCGCGGTGATCGGGCTCGGGCGCGGATTGAACATTCCGATCGTGGCGGAAGGTGTGGAGACGGAAGAACAACGCGCGTTTCTGGAAGACGCGCAGTGCCAGAACCTGCAGGGCCACCTGATAGGCCGGGCAGGCCCGATCGCGCAATATGCCGGCCTGACCGGGGCGGAGGACAACCCGTCTCTTCCGCAGATCGACACCGATGGATTTCACGTAAAGCAGACATCACGGCGGCGCTGAAACGCTGCGGGATCACTATGCCTCAGGGCATGACATAAGTCGGATCATCCAAGCCACGCGAACCGATCGTCATCCAGATGTGCTATCGGTGAACGGAGCGGTCACAGGCTGCGGCCTAGCTCCTTTCCGGTTCCTGTCGTAGACCGATCTTCCTGTGATACGGACGATCCGTGTCCCTTGCGCATAAGGTATTGTCATGACCGCCCTGCAGAATTCCCTTCTTGTCATCCTGCTTCACGGTGTCGGATCCAACGGCGCCGATCTCGCGCCGCTCGGCGAAAACTGGAAAGCGCGCCTGCCGGATGCCGTCTTCGTTTCACCGAATGCACCGGAGCGGTCGAGCTTCGGAACAGGTTACCAGTGGTTCAGCGTTGCCGGCGTGACCGAGGAAAACCGCCCTGCCCGCATTACCGCGGCCCGCCCGGCGTTCGATACGGTAATTTCCGACATCATCGAGGAAAATGGTTTCAACGGGCGTCTTGACCGGGTGGTGCTCGTCGGTTTTTCACAAGGCACGATCATGTCGCTTGATGCTGTCGCGAGCGGCCGCTGGCCGGTCGCAGCCGTTGTCGGTTTTTCCGGGCGGCTGGCGACCGAAAAGCCGCTCGCGCCATCGGCAGCAACCAAGGTTCTGCTGGTGCACGGCACGTCCGACCCGGTCATCCCTTCCTGGGAAACAGAGAAGGCGGAAACCGAACTCAAAGCGGCAGGTGTGGCCATCGAGACGGTCATCGAGCCGGGCCTCGGCCATACGATCTCGATCGGCGGCGTCGATCGCGCTGCGGATTTCCTGGAAGGAATCGCCCGGAATTGAGCGCCGGGCGGCTTATTTCCTGATAATCGGCTCGCCGTGGAAACGGCGGCGGGACGGTTTGGATACGCCGAAGCCGACTTCCATCATCAGCCGCGGCTTCGTTACCGGTACCGTGCCCATGTGGAAGCCGAACGGATCCTCGACGAAACCGGAGCCGGCCGGGCCAGTCAAAGTGACGGCCTGATCGGCACCGTAATAATCCAGCACTTCATCCGCCGGATGACCGACGAGCAGCGTGTACTGGTGCTTTGCCTTGCGCCGGTTGTGACTACCCTTGACGAAGACATGCGGACCGGTGCCTTCATCGACATCCACGAGGTTGAAGAAGAATTTCAGCATTCGCCAGTCGTCGAGATCGAAATGGAACTTGTCGAGCGACGCAAGGCTGCGGTCGGCTTCAGAAGAGGCCTGGGTCGGGAAACTCCACCAGATGCGAGTGGTTATAAGCCGGGCGCTGGCGCCGAGATAATGTTTTGCGACATCCATCAGCAAAGGGTCGGCCTGGATGGCGCGTACACCCTGGCTTTTCAACGATCGCTCGAAGAAATGGCCGCTCAGCAGCGACCGACCGAAACTCTGCTCAGCCTCGTTATGCCGGGGCGCGACAAATTCGAGAGACCGGTCGAAATTGCCGAAACACGGCATCATCAACGCAAAGCGGCCGATCTCCTGCTGGATCTCGGCAGGCATCTGCAGGCCGGTGAAAATACCGTCGCCGCGCAGGGCATCAGCAATCGCGGCTGCATCCAGCCTACCGAAAAGGGATGGCTGCGGCTTACCCGAGGGCTTGTATTTTGCCGACAGGGCCCAATGGGCACGACGGCCGGGCATCGTGCGGGCAAGCATGAACATCGGCAACCAGGCCGGATTTTCCTTCACGTCCGCAAGATAGGTTGGAATTCTAACCGCCATCCGGCGAAACCGGCTGCCATTTCGGGCGATTGTCTCAAGGTCGGTGGGCTGCGATGCACTCGATGATGATACGTCTACTGACATTGCCACTCCTAAGGGGCCTGTATTCCCAAGGGGGAGAGAGGATGCAGATACTACCTGACCTCATTTGGCATATTTTTGCTGCAATGCGGCAAAAATACGAGGTCAATTCAGCATATACTTTCTACGCCGCAATACAATTGACAGAAATAACTATATAATACTCTATCTTATTCGACAAATAATACGGCAAATAATATCAATGCCCGAGCACTATTATACCCGAGCATTGGCGATATCCGACTTGGATTATTTCAACTGCAGGCACAATTGACTTTAAAACTCTAAGTCTTTGTTTCCATGAAAGCCTATACCTATAACGATCTCAGCTTTCATTGGTTTTCCGGACGATCAGGCGTCGTTGCGACCGCCTGATCGAGCCCAGTCCATGTAAAGCTCCAAAGCCTTGCGGGCGACCGGTCCTTCCTGCAGTGAGCGTTCCTCGAACTTCGTGACAGGTGCGATCTTGGAATAGTTGCCCGAGGTGAATATCTCGTCGGCAGTTTCGAAATCCTTTACCGTCAGCGTTACTTCGCGAACGTCGAAACCGGATTCACGCAGCAGGCCAATGACACGCGAGCGGGTGATGCCGGCAAGGAAGGTGCCGTTGGCGATCGGCGTCATGACTACGCCGTCCTTGACCATGAAGATGTTCGAGGACGCGGTTTCCGCGACATTGCCGTTCATGTCGAGCGCGAGCGCATTGTCGAAGCCGCGCGAATGGGCCTCGATGATCATGCGGCCGCTGTTGGGATAAAGGCTACCGGCCTTGGCAATGGTCATGGCGACTTCCGGGCTGGGGCGACGGAAGGGCGACAGCGTCAGTGAAGAGGGCTTTGCGGTTCCCATCGGCGCCTCGAACAGGCAGAGCGCAAAGCGGGTCGATTCCGCATCAGGCGCGACGACGCTGTAGGATGTGCCATGTTCGGCCCAATACATCGGCTTGATGTAGATCGCCGTCTTGCCGTCGAATTTCTTGACGCCTTCGAGTGCGAGCGCCTCGATTTGTTCCGGGGTCATCGTCGGCTTCATGCCCATATTGGTGGCGGAGCGGTTGACGCGCTGGCAATGCAGGTCAAGGTCCGGCGAGATGCCATCGAACCAGCGGGCGCCATCGAAGACTGTCGAGGCCAGCCACATGGCGTGTGAGGTCGGGCCAATGAGCTTCGGATTGCCATCAATCCATTCCCCGTCCACATAGGTCCAGGTGATCGAGCGGGGGGATGTATCGACGGCCATGATCAGTCTCCTTCAAAGCAGGCACGAAAAATGGCGCGAATGAAGGCTTCAGACGACGGAAGGTCAAGCGATAATCTGAGATGAAACATCACAAAAATTGATGTTTCATCGTCAATTACCGATCAGGGATTGGCGCCGGGCTGGCTGGGCGTGGGAGGCTGCCCGGTCAAAGGGTTCTGCTGTGTCGGGTCTGCGCCTTGCAGATGGCCGCCAGCAGGAAATCGATTGGCATCATTCATCCAGATAATGCTCAGCACGCATGCAACCAAAAGGCCAAGAACAAGGATAAACAGCCAACGCAACGGGACACCTCTTCATTTCGTTCACGGATCTATATCGACCGACATGATCCGTGATCTTTCACCAGAACAATCGGGCGTCTATGCGGCAACACGAATAAACATGGGGCGGCACTGCGTTGACAGGCCTGTAAAGGCGGCGCAATTTCGAGCTTCGCTGCTATCCCGCAAGTCTAGACACTATAAACGCCATATAAACGCCATGCCCAAATCATCTCCAATGTCACTGACCCAGCAGATGGTCGACCTTTGCTTTCGCGAGGAGGAAGATCCGGGGCTGCCCGCGGCCTGGACCCCGCTGACCGACGCCGACTATACGGCGCTGACCCAGCGCCTGGTCGAGGAAATCGGTGACGAGCCGTTGTGGATCTTCGCTTATGGCTCGCTGATCTGGAAACCGGGTTTCGCGTCCATCGCGTGCCAGCGTGCAACCGCCTATGGCTGGCACCGATCGTTTTCGCTGCGTATCGAGCGCGGACGCGGTTCTCCCGCTCAGCCTGGGCTGATGATGATGTTATCGCGCGGTGGACGTTGCGACGGGTTGATCTACAGGGTGGCCGACCACGACAAGCGCGAGCAGATCGAAAGCGCGCTTAGGCGCGAACTCAGCAACAAGGACAGCTTGTCGACGTTTCGTTTTCTTCCGGTCAGGACGGAGGATGGCGGCACGATCCCGGCCCTGACATTCTGGGCGGGAGGAGACAGTCCGCGGATCGTCAAGCCGCTGCTGCCGCTGGAAGAGGTGGCCCCCATTCTGGCGCGTGCCTGCGGGCATCGCGGTTCCTGCGCCGAATATCTCTATAATACCGTGGTCCATCTGGCGGAATTCGGCATTCGCGACCGCAATCTCTGGCGGCTGCAGGAACTGGTGGCGAAGGAAGTGGAAGCAGTACACGGGGCCTCGGCCTCCCAGGCCCCCACCAATGCGGCCGGCGCCCTGTCGCCTTACACATCTGCGCGCCTTACCTGACGGCAGAGGTTCCGCTCTTCGCATCGAGGCTCATCGCACTGTGCATCCCGGCGTACTATCCCTCAAATGGGTGAAGACCTCACGCTTCGATCGTGATTGAACGCTTGAGGGGCCTTGTCAGCCCTTGACTGAAATGGCTGGCTCCCTCGACAAACCTGTTCGGGGCACTCCACGAGAGGGCCAGCCATACGTATACATGAAGAAAGAATGGCAGAAACTGTGACGACGACGGCGCTTATCCTCTATTTGCTGATTGCGAAAATCTTCTTCGTCATCACCCTGATCGAGGGCGCGTTGCGCAACCTTCCGTGGACGGCGGCTCGGTTTTCGGGGCTATTGCTGACCACCGCATGGCCCTTTCTCATACTCGCAGTCGCCATCGCCAGCCGCCGGAGCAGCAAGAAGACAGCGCAAGACCCCGATCCTCGAAACACCGCCAGCTGCCCATAGAAGACCTGTGCCATCGCCCTATATGCGCCCGTCGATATCAATTGACGGCGGGCAACGGGGCAGATGCAGAGCATATTGAAGGAAGGCGAGACCTGCTGGCGGATCGCACAGGCAGACAGGCTTTCGATCATCATCGACGCCGCCGACTTCTTTCGTTACGCCAAGAGCGCCATGGCAAAGGCGCAACGCTCTATCTACCTGATCGGCTGGGATTTCGACACGCGGATCGACCTGATACCTGGCAATGGCGACGACAGGCAACGGAACCGGAAGGCCTCCGACGAACTGCCCGACCAGCTCGGCAAGTTTCTCAACGCGATCGCCGCGCGCAATGAAAATCTCGATATCCGCATCCTGAAATGGGATATCGGGCTGATCAATTCGATCACACGCGGCGAGACGCCGTTCTACATTCTCAAATGGATGTTCGACAAACGCATCAACCTGAAGCTGGACGGCGCGCATCCATCGATCTCATCGCATCATATGAAGCTGCTGGTGATCGACGACGAAGTGGCATTCTGCGGCGGGATCGACATGACGGTCGGGCGCTGGGATACGCGCGACCATGCGGATAAAGAACCGTTGCGCAAGTCTCCCATGGGCTTCGCGCAAGGCCCCTGGCATGATGCAACAACGTGTCTTTCCGGCGAGGCGGCACGGGCGCTCGGCGAAATCGCGCGGATGCGATGGAAACGCGCAACGGACGAGAAACTGCCTGAGCCGCGTGATCTGGCGCAGAAAGATACGCCCTGGCCGGAGGGGCTCGATGTCGGTTTCCGCGACATCGCCATCGGTATTGCGCGTACCGCACCGGAATATGACAGTCGCGAACAGGTCGTCGAGATCGAAACCGCCAAGCTTGCGATCATCGCCGCGGTGAAAAAGACGCTTTATGTGGAAAGCCAGTATTTCGCTTCCCGGCGGATCGCGGAAGCCATGGCCGAGCGCCTGAAAGAACCGGACGGCCCGGAGATCGTGCTGATCAATCCGGAAGGCTGCGAAGGGTTTCTGGAAGCGAAGGCAATGGACGGCGCACGTATCCGGCTGATGAAGCTGGTCAGAGAGGCGGACGTCCACAATCGGTTCCGCCTCTATTATCCGGTCAATGCGGCGCGCACGCCGATCTATGTCCATGCCAAGATGATGTTTGCCGACGACCGGATCGTGAAGATCGGCTCGGCCAATCTGAACAACCGGTCAATGGGCTATGACACAGAATGCGACCTCATTCTGGAGGCTTCTGAAGGGCAGACGGATCTCACGGACAAGATCATCGCCACGCGGGACGACCTGATTGCCGAACATCTGGGGCGCGATGCATCGGAGGTTTCGGCAGCGATTGCGGCGCATGGCGGGTCGATTATCGCTGCGATCGAAGCGCTGAACCGGGACAGTGGACGCGGGCTTGTATCCGTGCCGATGCGCGACTTGACGGCGGACGAGGAGCTGATTGCCGAATCCGACATTGCCGATCCAGAGCGGCCTGCCGGCGTGCGTTATCGGACTTCCAGCTTCCTCAAGCGGAAGTTCGGGCACAAGGTGAAAAAAGCGCTCTGAACGCCATCGTGCAGGATGCGTTCAGAACCGTTCCGCGAGAAAATCGATGAAAGCGCGGATGCGCACCGCCAGATGTTCATGCCCGGCGTAAACAGCGTGGATGTCTTCGATATCTTCCGGGTTGAAATCCTCCAGTATGGGAACGAGGCGGCCGGCCTGGATGTCCGGCTCCACATGGAAGCGGCCGACGCGACCGATACCGAGACCATCAACGCAGAACTGGCGGATGATCGAACCGCTTGACGCTTTAAGGCTTCCTGATACGGGGCGCAGATCGATCTTGCCGGTCAGCGGATCGCGGAACGGCCAGCCTTCGACCGATCGGCGGAAATTGAAGTTGATGCAGTTGTGCCCTTCAAGGTCGGCCGGCGATTGCGGCAAGCCGCGCTCGGCAATATAGGCGGGCGAGGCAATCACCACCTGGCGGGTCTGACCGAGTTTTCGCGCCATCAGCGAGGAGTCGCGCAGCGGTCCGTGGCGGATGGCGATATCCACCCGCTCGCGGATGAGATCGACCGTATCGTCGGTCAGCGTGACATCCAGCTGGACATCCGGAAAGAGCTGCAGAAATTCCCGGGTCATCGGCAGGATGTAGAGTTCACCAAAGCCGACGGAGGCATTGACCGACAGCGGACCGCGCGGCAACGCCCGCCCGCCGCCGGAAACGATCTCTTCCGTATCGGCGATCTCGGCGAGGATGCGCGAGGCGCGCGCCAGATAGGTTTCGCCTTCCGGCGTCAGTTGCAGCAAACGGGTGGAACGCACGACGAGCCGCGTACCCAACCGGTCTTCCAGACGGGTGACGAGCTTGCTGACTGCCGAGGGTGACAGCTTCAGCCGTCGGCCTGCCGCCGAAAAGCTCTTCAGCTCGGCGGCGAGGACGAAGACTTCCATTTCTCCGGCGCGGTTGTCCAAAGGAACCTCTCAACTTGCCGATGCTAAACACAGCATCTTTCTCTGTGCCTGCTTTGCTTGGATTCAGCCGCACGAAATCAAAACAAATCGTTCGACGTCTCAGCTGTGATTTCATTTCACAGATGATTATCAATTTATGTCGCTACACAGGCAAGTGTCCAGCAACGATATTGCGGCACATCGAATGATCTTCCCTTGGCCCCCTCCTCCCAAGGGATCAGGACAAGGATACCCCAAATGCCTCTCGCTCTTTATGCGTTGACGGCCGGTGCGTTTGGCATCGGCGTCACGGAATTCGTCATCATGGGTCTGCTGATCGATGTCAGCAAGGATCTCGGTGTCTCGATCTCGGCTGCCGGTCTGCTGATTTCCGGTTATGCGCTCGGCGTCGTCATCGGCGCGCCGATCCTCGGTGCCATTTCCGGAAAATGGTCGAAAAAGACCCTGCTGATGGCGCTGATGGTGGTGTTCACCATAGGCAATCTCGCCTGCGCCATCGCGCCCCACTACTGGACACTGATGGCAGCCCGCGTACTGACAGCCTTTGCCCACGCTTCCTTCTTCGGTGTCGGTTCGGTGGTTGCGACCAGCCTCGTCGCGCCGAACAAGAAGGCATCCGCCATCGCCATCATGTTCACCGGCCTGACCGTCGCCAATATCCTCGGCGTGCCGTTCGGTACCTGGCTCGGACAGGCCTATGGCTGGCGTTCGACCTTCTGGGCCGTAACGCTGATCGGTGTGGCGGCCTTTATCGTCATCGCGCTTCTGGTACCGAAGGACAAGGCATCCGACAC
Organism: Agrobacterium sp. Ap1; assembly: GCF_017313375.1. Classification (NCBI taxonomy): domain Bacteria; kingdom Pseudomonadati; phylum Pseudomonadota; class Alphaproteobacteria; order Hyphomicrobiales; family Rhizobiaceae; genus Agrobacterium; species Agrobacterium sp. Ap1. The sequence continues at coordinate 468,835 of NZ_JAFLMY010000002.1, read as the reverse complement.
ACAGGAAGAAGCCTCGCAGGGCGTGCTTGCCGTGCTCGGCCGCCGCGCGGTTCTGCTCGGCCTTCTGACCACCGTGCTCTCCTGGGTAGGTGTTTTTGCCGGCTTCACCTATATCGCGCCTATCCTCACACAAATTACCGGTTTCTCTGAAGCGGCAGTCTCGCCGATCCTGCTCGTCTTCGGTGGCGGCCTCGTGATCGGCAATCTCGCCGGCGGCTGGCTGGCGGACCGTCACCTCATGCCGACCATTGTCGGCAGCCTGATCGCGCTTGCCGTCGTGCTTCTCGCCATGACTGCCGTCATCCACCAGCCGGTGCTTATGGTGATCGCGATTGCCCTGTTCGGTGCCGCTGCCTTTGCCACCGTCGCACCGCTGCAGATGTGGGTGCTTGCCAAGGCCGAAGGTGCCGGCCAGGGCCTCGCTTCGTCCTTCAACATTGCCGCCTTCAACCTCGGCAATGCGATCGGCGCATGGCTCGGCGGCGCCGTCATCGACCATGGCCCCGGTCTCGGATCGGTTACCCTGGTTGCCGGCCTCGTTCCGATCGCAGCCCTTGCAGTCGCCGTTATCGCGATCCGCATGGACAAGAGCCGCAGCGGCAATGCCGCCCAGCTTTCACCGGCAGAATAACAGTTAGCAAGGATGACGGTCATGGATTATCGCACACTTGGAAAATCCGGTTTGAAAGTGCCGGTTCTCTCCTTCGGCGCCGGAACATTCGGCGGGTCCGGCCCACTGTTCAGCGCATGGGGGAATACGGATGTCGAGGAGGCCCGACGCCTCGTCGACATCTGCCTCGAAGCCGGCGTCAACCTGTTCGATACGGCGGACGTCTATTCGAACGGCGCATCGGAAGAGGTGCTGGGACAGGCGATCAAGGGCCGTCGTGACGAGCTGCTGATCTCCACCAAGGCTAGCCTGCCGTCCGGCGATGGGCCAAATGACTGGGGCTCGTCGCGGTCCCGGCTGATCGGAGCCGTCGAGAAAGCGCTCAAACGGCTCGGCACCGACCATATCGACATTTTCCAGCTGCATGCCTTCGATGCTTCGACCCCGGTGGAAGAAGTGGTATCGACGCTCGACCGGCTCGTTCAAGACGGCAAGCTGCGTTACATCGGCGTGTCAAACTTCTCCGGCTGGCAGATCATGAAATCGCTGGCGGCGGCGGAAAAGAACGGCTGGACGCGTTATGTCGCCAATCAGGTCTATTATTCGCTGATCGGTCGCGATTACGAATGGGACCTGATGCCACTCGGCGAAGACCAGGGCCTTGGCGCGCTGGTGTGGAGCCCGCTCGGCTGGGGCCGGCTGACTGGCAAGATCAGCCGTTCAAAGCCTATCCCGGCGGGAAGCCGGCTGCATGAGACAGCAAGTTTCGGCCCGCCGGTGGAGGACGAACATTTCTACCGGGTAGTCGACGCCCTGGAGGACGTGGCCGCCGAAACGGGAAAAACCGTGCCGCAGGTGGCGATCAACTGGCTGATATCCCGTCCGACCGTTTCTTCGGTCATCATCGGCGCCCGCAACGAGGAACAACTGAGGCAGAACCTCGGCGCAGTGGGCTGGTCACTGACGAAAGAGCAGATCGCAAAGCTGGACACGGCAAGCGCCGTGACGGTGCCCTATCCGCATTTCCCCTATTACAGGCAGGACGGGTTCGCGAAGCTCAATCCACCACTTGCCGGGTGATTACCACCGGACGGATCTGTATCCGACAAAATCTCGCAGTTGATCCGTCCGTCAAACAGCCCATGTAGAGTGGGCTTCATTTCTGGCTCGGCCACTTTTCGTCTAGTCTCGGCCGGGCTTCGCTTTTCAAAGGAGTTTTCATGTTCGACGTCAGCGCAAACGGCGCAAACATCCCCGCCCTCGGTTTCGGTACTTTCCGCATGCCCGATGCCGATGTGCATCGCGTCCTGCCGGAAGCCCTGAAGCTCGGCTTCCGCCATGTCGATACCGCTCAGATCTACAAGAACGAAGCCGCCGTCGGCGATGTTCTGAAGTCTTCGGGCATTGCCCGGCAGGACATCTTTCTCACCACCAAGGTCTGGGTCGATCGTGTCGGCCACAAGGATTTCATCGCGTCGGTGGATGAAAGCCTGACCAAGCTGAAGACCGATCATGTCGATCTTCTTCTGCTTCACTGGCCGCAGAGCGAGATGCCGCTGGCTGACCGGATCGGAGCGCTGAACGAGCTGCGAAAGGCCGGCAAGGTCAAGAATGTCGGCGTCTCCAACTTCTCCACCACGCTGCTGGCGGAAGCGGTAAAACTGTCGGATGCACCGATCGTCAACAACCAGATCGAATATCACCCCTATCTCGACCAGACCAAGGTTTTGGCGGAAGCGGCAAAGACCGGCATGTCGGTGACAGCCTATTACCTGATGGCCGACGGCGCCGTGCCGAAGGACGAGGTGCTGAAGGATATCGGCGCCAAGCATGGCAAGACCGCCGCACAGGTGGTGCTGCGCTGGGCCGTGCAGCAGAAGGGCGTGATCGCGCTGTCGAAGACCGCCACGGAAAGCCGTCTGCCGGAGAATTTCGACATTTTCGACTTCGCGCTTTCGCAAGACGAGATGGCAGCAGTTCACAAACTTGCCCGCCCGGACGGCCGCATCGTCAATCCGGGGCACCTCGCGCCGGAATGGGATAAGTAGTCTTCGATCCCGGTTTTCTGTTGAATGATTGGAGCTCCGGAGAGAATATCTCCGGAGCTTTTTCGTCGGAGTGATCGTGAGTGGTAGACCTTGAATAAAAACGAAAATCCGGGCAGCACGCATCCGCTCCTGCGTCGGGTGGAAGGCCGCTTCTTTCGTTCGGTCCCGACGCCCCGGCTGGACAAGGTTCTTGATCCACCCGCCCCCAACAGCGCCGGCCGTTACCATCGTCCAGGCGAGCGTATTCTTTACACGAGCGCGACGTTCGAATCGGCTGTCGCGGCGGTCTCCGGCTATATGCATCAGGATGGTTTGCCTCGCATGATGGTGCCGCTCCAGATCAGTGAGGTCTTCGTGCTCGACCAGCATGACGAAGAGGCCTGCAAGGCATTCGGCATCAAAAGGGATCATTCCAACGAAGCTTGGCAGGCAGCGATTGCGGAAGGTCGCGAGCCTGCTTCCTGGCGCAACGCCGATATCGCCCGCGCCGCAGGTGCGGGAGGGATTATCGATCGATCCCGCAAGATGCCGGGCGGATGGCATCTCAACCTGTTTTACTGGAATGAAAGCGGTGGTCCGAAGGTGGAGATATGCGGCGAGCCAGTGGAGATCGTTCTCCTCGCCGGAGAGCCAACATGGGACCGGAGCCGAACCGACTGAGGACAGGATGGGTGGGGAAGCACCCGTTCCGTTTCGCATTTGGGAAAGAAATCACTCATCCGGGCAAGTAGAGGCCATCATTGTGCCAGACTGTTTCGGTCAACCATTGCCTCCCCCGGCCATCGCCATAGTTTTCCAAGCGGGCTGGAGAAGGAGGAATTTTCCATGCTTTTCAGAACCTTATTGCTCTCTGCGGCGGTGATCGCCACAACAAGCCTGCCTGCTGCGGCACAACGGCGAGGTGATGAACCAACACCGAAGGATTGCCCCGAAAGCCTGCCCGCCGGCACCGAGTGTTTCGCAGGCCGGGATATGCGCGGCGCCTATTACTGGATCGCCAAGCCGAAGAACTGGAACGGCGTGCTTGTCGTCCATGCCCATGGCGGGCCGCGGACGGCCACGCCGAAACCCGACGATCCGGTAGAGGATCTGGAGCGTTTCGCCGTGACGGTTCAGGAGGGTTATGCCTGGGCAGGGTCCAACTATCGCCGACAGGGTTATGGCGTGCGGATGGCCGCCGCGGACACCGACAATGTGCGGCGCATCGCCGAGCGGCTGCTGGGGGAGCCGAAGACCGTTCTGCTGCACGGCCAGTCATGGGGCGGCAATGTGGCCGCCAAGACCGCCGAACTTTATGCGCTCGACTGGCGTGGCCACAAGAATTACGACGGTGTGGTGCTGACCAGCGGGCTGCTTGCAGGCGGAAGCCGCGGCTATGACTTCCGCGCCGATCTGCGCGCCGTCTACCAGTATTACTGCAAGAACCATCCGCGTGCCGACGAGGTGCAATATCCGGTCTGGCAGGGCCTGCCCAAGGGTACCTCTATGAAGCGCGACGAGCTGGAAAAGCGCATCGATGAATGCACCGGCCTGTCGCTTGCAAAGGACAAGCGTTCACCGGAGCAGGCAAAGAACCTCGCCAATATTCTCGCCGTCACCCATGTGCCGGAAAAGACCCTTGTGGCGCATCTCGCCTGGGCGACGGGGATGTTTCAGGACATCGTATGGTGCAGGCTCGACGGGAAGAACCCGTTCGACAATTCCGCAGTCCAGTACAAGGGTTCGGATGATGATGCGGCGCTGAACAAGGGCGTCGAACGGTTCAAGGCCGATCCGGAGGCACGCCGGGCGATGGTCTACGACGCCGACCTTACCGGCCAGATCATGCTGCCGACGATCACGCTACATGCCAAGGACGACCCGACGGTGTTCGTTGACCATGAGGCGATCTATCGCCAGACTGTGGAAAAGGCCGGCAATGGCGACCTGCTGCAACAGAATTTTTCCGACGAGGCGGAGCATTCGAAACTGTCTACGCCACAATATGCGGCACTGTTTTCCGCCATGCTGAGCTGGATTGACAGAAACGAAAAGCCGACCAAGCAGTCCGTCGCGGCGCTCTGCGAGGAGAAGCGCAAGACTTATGACGAGGCATGCAAGCTGCTGCCGGAATTTGAGCCCGCGGTGGAATAAGCAAACAGGAGCCTGCCAATACCCCTCTGCCCTGTCGGCCAGAGGGGGCCGGCTTGCACTTGCGCCGAATGATCTAGTCAGTCCTTGGCAAAGGTCGTCGCCGTCTGCGAGGTGGTGACCATGGTGTTGTAGTCCGAGACGATCCACTCGATGTCGTTGCCGCCGGCCTTGCGGGCGTCGCCCTTGAATTTTCGGAGTTGTTCGTCGAGATCACGCAGTTTGGAAAGAAGCGAAGCCGGGCGGCTTTCGAAGACGTGGAAACTGTCCGGGTGATCGATGGCATAGTCGTCGAATTCGCGCACCGCGCTTGCATAGGCGTCGAGCTCACCCTTGAAAACGGCCATGTCGACCACCGGTCTTTCGTTGTCCGGCATCAGGTCCATCATCGCTTCGGCGCGGATCATGACGTTGCGGACATGCCAGCGGGATTTGCGCCCTTCGGCCTGTTCGAGAGCCTTAAGCGACGCTAGGTCGAGCTTCACCTTTTCCGCCCGCAGCGTCGCGGCGCTCCCCATAGGTCGGAGCAAGTGCTGCGATATCCTTATGGTAGGCCTTGGCGCCTTCCATCTTGTCGGACTTGTAGTCCAGCCGCTCGTAATATTTGTTGGCTTTTTCGATCACCGGCGCGAGCTTCTGGTAGGTCTCGACATAGGCGAGCATGGCTGCATCGAGTTCCGGCATTTTCGGATCGGCCTTGGCTGCCTGCTCGACGGCTGCGATCTCATCGCGCACGTCATAAAGCGAGTAGAGGCCGTAAATGACCCTTTCCTTGCCGGTCGGCCCCTTCTTCATATCGACCCAGCTAGCGTAACGCTCGAGCGATTCCGAGGCGCGAATGGAGCGGTTCAAGAATTCGACATAGGCATTCATCTTGACGATCGCCGCGTCGGAAACGTCAACCTCCGCTTCAGGCCCTGTGGAGGATTGGGCAAAAGCAGGCGTGCCGGAGAGAACCGGCGCCATCGTCGGCACCTGCAGCAAAAGCGAAATCGCGGCTACGGCAAACGCCCTCGACGTGAAAATGCGCATTCTGATTACCCCCGAAAGACATAGAATATTAACTGACTGAATTTGAGGCTCAAGCCGAGAACGTCAACTGCAAAAATTCGCACTTACAGCGGATCTACAAGACAATGAGTGCCGTCAATCCGAAGCGAAGCTGCGCATATCAATCTCAATTTGCATCGCTGCGGAATTTCAACTTTGTTTCCTGACAAATATTCAGTTTCGCAACATTTTTTTCGCTTCATGCGCATTTGATTAAATTGCGATTAAGCAACCTTGCCATAGCGTGCGGCCAAGCCCATGACAGGCCTGCATGAAAGCCCAGCCCGTGCCTCCCCGGCCTCGATAGCTTCCACTCGTGCCTTCCCTCCCCTTTCCGATCGTCCCAGGCGACCTGCGTCCACGCGGTCCATTCTCACGGTGCATGCTATGAGTTTTCTTTCAAACGCGACAATTAGAACCAAGGTACTGTCCCTGATCGTGCCGGTCTGTCTGATCGGTGTGGCAGGTATCGGTGCCGCAGCCTACAGCTTCAAGCAGGCAGACAAGCAATATACGGCCTTCATCGCAGAAGACAGCGTCGCTGCGACCCAGGTATCGCGCGCCTCGACCTTGATGAATTCGGTCGCCTACAGCGCCTATCAGCTGACGGTCTATCCGCAGGGCTCCACCTTCCGCGCCGTGGCGCAGAAGAATTACGAAAGCGGCAAGAAAGTCATCGGCACGCTACTCGCATCTGCCAAGCAGCTTATTCCCGGGCAGGCGAATGACCTGTCGGCGTTCGAAACCCGCGCGGCTGCAATCACCGCGATGACGGACAGGGCGGTTGCCTTGACCGAACAAGGCCAGATGCAAGATGCGCAATCCGTTCTTGCTCAGGTCGACCCGGATATCGCCAAGATCCGTGACGACTTCAAGGACTGGAATGTCGCGAATACGAAGAGGGTTCTGGACAATAGCGCCGGGATCACTGCGCAAATCAATTCAACACTCATCACCCTGATCACGACGCTCGGCGTGCTGTTTGCCGCTGCGATCGCCGCCTCGCTGTTCGTTGCCTCGCGCGGCATTTCCAGTCCAATCGACATGCTGCGCCAGCGCATGGCGTCACTTGCCGGCGGTCAGACGAACCAGGAGGTTCCGGGGCTCGGCCGCAAGGACGAAGTGGGCCATATGGCCGAAGCAGTCGCCGTGTTCCGCACCAATGCGATCGAGCGCGCCAAGCTCGAGGAAGAGGCCCGCGCCAACCGCAGCCTTTCCGAACAGGAACGCGCCGCCCGCGAAGAGCAGAAGGCGAAGGAAGCTGCCGACGTGAAGTTTGCGGTCGACAACCTCGCAAATGGCCTTTCGCATCTGGCAGACGGAGACCTCGCATACCGGATCGGCAAGCCGTTCACCGAAACGCTGGATGGCGTACGCCACAATTTCAACGCCTCTGCCGACAAGCTGCAGGCAGCCATGCGCGGCGTTGCCCAGAATGCCCGCGGCATCGATGCCGGTGCCAACGAGATCAAGTCGGCCGCCGACGACCTGGCCAAGCGCACAGAACAGCAGGCCGCAGCGCTGGAAGAAACGGCCGCGGCACTTGAACAGATTACGACCACTGTAAAGGATGCCGCCAAGCGTGCTTCCGAAGCCGGTGCCCTTGTCGCCCATACCCGTCAAGGTGCTGAGAAGTCCGGAGAAGTCGTCCAGACTGCCGTGAAGGCGATGGAGGAGATCGAAAAGTCGTCCGGCGAGATCGGCAACATCATCGGCGTCATCGATGATATTGCCTTCCAGACCAACCTGCTGGCACTGAACGCCGGTGTGGAAGCAGCACGCGCCGGTGAAGCCGGCAAGGGCTTTGCCGTCGTCGCACAGGAAGTTCGCGAACTTGCGCAGCGCTCGGCCAATGCAGCCAAGGAAATCAAGGCGCTGATCACAACGTCGAACGAGCAGGTTCGCAATGGCGTGGAACTGGTCGGAGAGACCGGCAAAGCACTGAAGAACATCGTTTCTGAAGTTCAGGAGATCAACCGCAACGTCGCGGCGATCGTCGAATCCTCGCAGGAACAGTCATCCGGTCTCCAGCAGATCAACACCGCCGTCAACCAGATGGACCAGGACACGCAGAAGAATGCTGCGATGGTCGAGGAATCCACTGCCGCCAGCCATAGCCTGGCCCGCGAAGTCGCGTCTCTGAATTCGCTGCTGGCGCAATTCAAGCTGGCCGATGGCCATGCTCCGGCAGCCGTTCGCCCGGCGGCAAGAAACGATGCACCGGCCGCTTCGCCGGCCCGGTCACTCGCCCGCAAGGTCGCAGGCGCGTTTTCCGGCAATGCAGCCGTGGCGCAGAACTGGGAAGAATTCTAAGCCTCACGGTTCAGCATAATCCAGACGACAGGAAGGCGGGACAGCGATGCCCCGCCTTCTTTCATTTCAAGGCCGGCGTTACAGCCAGCCTTTTCGCTTGAAATAGAGATAGGGCACGGCCATCGAGAAGATCATCATGATGATCGCCGAGTGATATCCGTAATGCCATTGCAGTTCCGGCTGATAGGCGAAGTTCATGCCGTAGACGGAAGCGACCAGCGTCGGCGGCAGGAACATGACCGAGGCGACCGAGAAGATCTTGATGATCTGGTTCTGCTCCAGATTGATCAGGCCGAGCGTCGCATCGAGCAGAAAATTGATCTTGTTCGACATGAAGGCCGAGTGATCGCCAAGCGAGGTGGCATCCCGCTGCAGCAGCTTAAGCCGCTGGCGGACTTCCTTTGAAAGCTTGCGGTCAACGCCATCAAGCGCCGCATAATAGGCGACCACACGGGAAACGCTGACAAGGCTTTCGCGCACCACGGTGATGAACTCGCCCTTCTGGCCGATGGCGCGGATCAGTTCCTGCAGGTCACGTTGCTTCTTGTTGGCCTTCGAGGCTTTGGCTTCGAAGACGTCGCGGGAGATCTGGTCGATATCGGCGCCGAGCCTTTCCAGCGTATCGGCCATGCGGTCGATGATCGCCTCGACCAGACCGCTCATGATCAGCTCGCCCGTGGCCGTATGCGTGCCGAGGCCGTTTGCCTTGCGGGCACGCGCCATGAAGGCATCGAACGGACGCGGTTCGGCATGACGGACGGTGACGAGGATCTGCCCCTTGATGATGAAGGTGACCGGCACCTTGATCGGCGTGCCGGCATCCGGGCGTATCAGCACGGTCATGGTCATGAACTCGGCGCCGTCCTCCTGATAGAGACGGGCGGAAAGCTCGATATCCTCCATCTCGTCCATGGTCGGTATGACGAGGCCGAGACATTCTCCGACTTGGCGTTCTTCTTCTGCGGTCGGGCTGATCAGATCATACCAGACGACGGAGGCGCTACGTTCAGCGGATTGGATTTCGGTCTGCGCAACAGCTTTTTCGCCTTCGAACGATTGGTCGAAGACTGCAGGTACAAGGCGGTCAAGGTCATAGGCGTGGATGCGCAGCATGACGGCTCCTTTTCGGACCATCTGGTCCCCGGAGCGCATCACCGAGAGAACGGATCAGAGCCCCGAAGCGGCAGGTCTATCTATTGACGTCGAACTTCGACTGTCGGGGTTCATCTCGGTTTGTCCTTTGAAAGAGCGACGCCCGGACGGGCAGCCGCTTTGAGGCTCACATGGGCCTGTCGCACCGGAAAGTCAATGGGAATGATGGCGGTCGAAAAATGGCAAGGATGCGACCTCGCTGCCAGCAATCATCACTTGTAAATTAGGCTAATCTAATATAAATTAATCTTGTCGCCATTTCCCAGATCAACCGGCGATGGTCCGAAGCACAATCTTCGGCCGGGCACACCCCTGCCCTATTCGGCTTGGCATTCCCCCGATTGGCCACCCGACAAAAAAGCCGCCGGAACAGGAACCGGCGGCCTTTTTGTTTATGCGATCCGTCTATCGAGCTGATCCGGCTGGCTCAAACGAACTGAGACAGGCCCGGCACCGAGGCGATAACCGTGTCGACCACTTCATCGCCGGCATGTTCGCGGGCAACTGCCATAGTTTCCTTGGCAAGTGCCGTGATTTCGCCCATGCCGAGACCCTGGGACATGAGCTGCTGGCCGAGCGCCATGACGCCGCCGCCGAAGCTTGCCATCAGGCCTCCAAGCAGGCCGCCGCCGCCAGCGCCTTCGCCGTTGAACTGGGCCACCAGTTCGGGAGCGCCCGGGATTGCTTCAATCATCTTTGCTACCGCGCCATCATCGGCCTCGCGCTGCAGGAAGCCGAGCATCATGCCGATCGCCTTTGCGGCTACATCGGGCGTGATGCCGACGCTGTCGGCGACGCGGGAAACCAGTTCGTTCATCAGGATGTCTCCTCAAAATTCTGACGTTGACGTCAAAGTAATACACATTCAGCCACGGCAAGACCAGCCATGACGGGAGATTGGAACATTGTTATTCGCGATCCGGGGATGGCAGCGCAAGTGCTTAATCGCCGCCACCGATCAATCCCGCGTTTCTCCCAGTGTATCGGCCATGTAGGCACCGCGTTCTCCCATGGGCCGCGGCGTGCCGGTGGTCGAGTCGCGCGTCGTCTGGTGCTCCAGTTCAGCGTTGATCTCGGCCCCGACGATCACGATGATGGCTGATATCCATGTCCAGACCATGAAACCGATCAGCGCGCCCAATGTACCATAGGTCGCGTTGTAGTTGGCGATATTGGAGAGATAGAAGGAGACGCCGAGGGAGGCGGCGAACCAGAGGAGCGTGGAGAAGACAGCGCCCCATGTGAGCCAGCGGACCTTGGCGGGCTCGCGGCTGGGGCCGAACCGATAGAGAGCCATGATGCCAAAACCGACGAATACCATCATGATCGGCCAGCGGGCGACGCGAATGATGAGTTCGGCCCAGCGATCCAGCCAGAAATAGTTCAGCACCGCCGGCACGACGCCCATCGAAAACAGGATGACGATGGCGATCAGGAAGGCGCCGAAGGTGAAGGCGAGCGAGACGAGATTGAGGCGGACGATGCTGCGTTTTTCCTTTTCGCGATAGGCAACATTCATCGCATCGAACAGCGCCTTGATGCCGTTATTGGCGCTCCACAGGGCCAGCGCCAGACCGCCGACCAAACCTGCCGACAGGGTGGCGCCGCGCTCTGCCGACAGCGCCCTCACCTGATTGAGAAAGATGTCGAGCGCGTCCGCGGGCATGACGGAGCCGAGCGAAGCGATACGGTCGGCGATCGCCGCGGGATCGGCCATAAGCCCATACAGAGAGACGAGCACGCTGGCGGCTGGAAAGAGAGCCAGAAGAAGATAATAGGTGACGCCGGCCGCAATCAGCGTGACCCTGTCTTCCATCACCCCGGAGACAATCCGCCAGAAGACATCCTTCAGACCACGAGCCGGAATTTCGGCCGGCTTATCGGCGTCGCGCCCTCGTCCGTGAGGCGGACCAGAAATATTGTCCTTGTCGATATGTCCGGTGCCGTTCTCCAGCAGGTTGCCGCTCGTCGTCATATGGCCCTCGCCTTCGCGTGATCTGATCGCTCGGGGCCTCGGGAAATCGTTGCCGCCCGCCAAAGCCCGCCGTATAAGCATTTGAGAACAAACGCCGCGAGGGAGCGCAGAGTTGCATGACGGACGAGACGGGTAAGCTCTTCATCGGCGGCAGCCGCAAGCCGGACGACACGCTGAACAAGGCGGAATATCTGGACCTGAAATTCGGCAACCGCCACGGTCTGGTGACCGGGGCCACCGGCACCGGCAAGACGGTGACGCTGCAGGTTCTGGCGGAAGGTTTTTCCAAGGTAGGCGTTCCGGTTTTCGCAGCGGACATCAAGGGTGACCTTTCCGGTGTCGCCGCCAAGGGAGAATCCAAGGATTTCCTGCTGAAGCGCGCCGAACAGATCGGTTTTCAGGATTATGACTTCGAACAGTTTCCGGTGATCTTCTGGGACATCTATGGCGAAAAAGGCCATAGGGTGCGCACCACGATCGCCGAAATGGGACCGCTCTTGCTCGCCCGGCTGATGAACGCGTCCGAGCCGCAGGAAGGTGTGCTCAACATCGCCTTCAAGCTGGCCGACAAGGCCGGCCTGCCGCTTCTGGACCTCAAAGACCTCACCTCGCTTCTCAACTACATGGCAGAGAATGCGACCGAGCTTTCCAAGGAATTCGGCCTGATCTCCAAGGCTTCGGTCGGCTCGATCCAGCGGGCGCTTCTGGTGCTGGAACAGCAGGGTGCGGAGCATTTCTTCGGTGAACCAGCCCTGAAGATCACCGACATCATGCGGGTGAACCCGAATAACGGTTACGGCCAGATCTCCATTCTGGCCGCCGACAAGCTGATGATGAACCCGCGGCTTTACGCGACCTTCCTTCTGTGGCTGCTTTCCGAACTGTTCGAGGAACTGCCGGAAGTGGGCGATCCGGACAAGCCGAAGCTCGTCTTCTTCTTCGACGAGGCGCATCTTCTGTTCGATGAGGCGCCAAAGATCCTGATCGACCGGGTGGAGCAGGTGGTACGCCTTATCCGCTCCAAGGGCGTCGGCGTCTATTTCGTCACGCAGAACCCGCTCGACGTGCCGGAAACGGTGCTGGCACAGCTCGGCAACCGGGTGCAGCACGCGCTGCGCGCCTATACGCCGCGCGAGCAGAAAGCGGTGAAGACGGCGGCCGATACGTTCCGCCCCAACCCGGATTTCGACTGCGCAACCGCGATCACCCAGCTTGGCACCGGCGAGGCGCTGGTCTCGACGCTGGAAGCAAAGGGCGCACCTTCGATGGTGGAGCGCACGCTGATCCGCCCGCCGTCGGGCCGTATCGGGCCGCTCACCGATGCCGAGCGTCAGGGGATCATGGACCGCAGCCCAGTTCTTGGGCTTTATGACGAAGATATCGATCGCGAAAGCGCCTTCGAGATCCTTGCCTCTCGCGCCAAGCAAGCCGCCGATGCGGCTGCCGCCAGAAACGCACAGGACGAACTCGACCCCGCGCCGCCTGCCGGTTCCGGCGAGACGACCGGCTGGACTTTGCCGGGCTTCGGCGGTGGTGACGACGATCAGGACCAGCAGCGTGGGCGCAAGACCGTCGGCCGCTCGGGCTACCAGCGCGAGACGATCGTGGAAGCGGCGATGAAGAGCGTGACGCGCACGGTTGCCACGCAACTCGGCCGGGCTATCGTGCGCGGGATTTTGGGGAGCTTGAAGCGGTAGGAACGGAGGCGCTCATTACAACGTCAGACGTGATGGCGCAGGACAATTCCCCCTCTGGCCTGCCGGCAATCTCCCCCACAAGGGGGGAGAAAATCCGCGACAAACTTCTGCCCTGATTTGGCTTCAACGTCTCGGCTGGGTTAAGCCCTCCCCCTTGTGGGGAGGGTTGGGAGGGGTCTTTGATTATCTACCTTCCCGGTGCCACCAGGCAGAAGAACGCACCCTGTGGGTCCGTCGCCTGGACGATCCAGCTGCCGCCGGGCACTTCCTGCGGGCCAAACACCACCGCGCCGCCATTTGCCTTGATCCGGTCGATCGCTGCGTCGATCGCCTCGACATTGAAATAATAACTCCAGCAGGCCATCGGCACGGTTTCGGGCCTCGTCATCATGCCACCGATGGCTTTGCTTCCATGGGCGAAGATGCGGTACGGCCCCATCGCGCCCATGTCGAAATCATGGTCCTTGGTCCAGCCGAAAACCTTGGCGTAGAAGTCGAAAGCCTCGTTGACCTCACCGGCGTAAAGCTCGCGCCAGCCGACATTGCCCGGGTCTTCCGGTCCCAGTTCGCGTGGCGGATTTTCCGGTGGGATCGGCGTCATGATGCAAAGCACTGCGCCATGCGGATCGGCGACCACGGCAAACCGGCCGATGCCTGGAATATCGTCCGGCTCGCGCTGAACCCGGCCACCGAGTGAAACATATTCCTTCGCCGTCTCATCCACGTCATCGACCGCGACGTAACCCGTCCAGTTCGGCGGCAGCTTGCCTTCCAGTTCGGGCGGGAAATTCATCATGCCGCCGATGCCGGGGCAGTTTTCTCCCTCCCCCATTTCGAACAGATAATAGGACGGCAAATCCGGCATCTGTATGGAATTCACCTTCCAGCCGACAACGGCGGAATAAAAATCACCGGCGGCCCTGGTGTCGGAGGTCATCAGCTCGCACCAGATGAATTTTCCATGAGTGGCGGAACGCGTGTTGGAAGCAGTCTGCAGCATGGCACTATCCTCGTGATCGGTTAGGGAAAGGAAGGCTCTCAGCCTTTGCGGCGATAATGCGCTTCCATGAACTGTTTCCAGCTGCCATCCGGTTGCCTGGCGCTGGAGGTGAAAGTGCGGTGGTCATCGGACAGGAAGGTGACCTGCTCGCGGTAATCGGCCATGCCCTCACCGCTCATCGTCGGCCCTGTCGTATAGAGACTGAGCGTCTTGCCATCCGGCTCGACCTCGCCTTCGTAGACCCAGAGATAATCCATCATCGAACCAAACCAGGTGCCGACATATTTGCCCTTGGCGGCGTCATGTCCGAGCGTGAGCATGGTGGTTGCGGGTTCCCCTCCTTCGCCGCCGTCTCCTTTCGGCATCATGCCGGTGCCTTCGGCGATAATCCAGATTCCCTGAAGCGAACGGACGTTTTCGACCCATGGCATTTCGCCGCTCATATCCGAGGTGACATCCCAGGTGCCGACCATCTTCTCCAGAAACCCGTGCTCGGGGCGCGGTTTTGCCATGACCATCGTCATTGTCTTTTCCTCCCTGAATATGAAATCTGCACCGCCTCAATGGCAGCAGGATGAACCCTTCTCCTTTGGCGCCGTTTCATATTCATCGTGGCGCTTCAGGAAACTCATGGTCGAGGTTTCGTTACGACCGAGCGGCGCACGGTCGAGCAACATCAGCGTGCCGCAGACCTCTTCGCCGCCGCGGGCGTAGGTCGAATAAGTGTGAAAAATCTCGCCCGCCTCGTTGCGGTAGAAGGAGGACATACCGTGTTCCTCGTCGGCGATCTCGCTCGTCGGCACCTTGCGGTAATTGTATTCGACGGCACCGGATGCCCGCTCCTCATCCGAGAAGGAGACGTTGTAATCGTAGTTGAAATCATCACCAAAGGATGAGACCCAGGGGAAATTCCAGCCCATGCGCTTGCGATAGGCCTCGATCTTTGCGAGCGGTGCGCGAGAGACCGCCACCCAGGTGACATCGTGATTGTTCAGATGCGGTAGCGCGCCTTCGACATGATCGCAGAAGAAGGAGCAGCCGACACAGCCCTCGTCCCAATCCGGGCCGAGCATGAAATGATAGACGAGCAACTGGCTGCGGCCATCGAAAAGCCCGGCAAATGTCTTTCGGCCGGCAAGCGTCTCGAAGGCATACTCCTTGTCGACCTTCACCCAAGGGAGCGCCTGGCGCGCCGCCCGCACTCTGTCGCGCAAGCGGGTTTCTTCCTTCTCCAGTTGCAGAAGCTTCAGGCGCGCATTGCGCCATTCACTCGTTTCAACGATCGGATTGTCCGGGGCGTTTTTCGCGGATGCGGTGATATCCATGTCTTGGACCTCCTCTTCCTTGACAGATTACGTTGATATCAACATGATTATTGCATGCTGTCAAATTCCGAATCAATTCCATTCTCCACGACCCTGCATGTACGGGACACCTGCCTGTGCCTGCATGTGCAGCGGGCGGCACGGGCGCTTGCCCGGCGTTTCGATGTGGCGATGAAACCTATCGGGCTGAATAACGGGCAGTTTTCGCTGATGATGTCACTCAACCGCCCGGTGCCGGCGACGATGAAATCGGTCTGCGATCTGCTCGCCATGGACCGCACGACTTTGACGGCGGCGCTCAAGGTTCTGGAACGGCGCGAGCTGGTCAAAACCGAGACCGACCCGAAAGATCGCCGCGGGCGACTTTTGACGCTGACCGAAGCGGGGATGGCGATGCTTTCCGCAGCCTTGCCGATCTGGACACGGGTTCATGCGGAAATCGATGCTGAACTGGGTGCTGGCGGATCGGATGGGGTGCGGCAATTGCTGGCAGGATTGAAACAAGCCTCCTAGACACGTTTCGCGTTCAGAGTGCCGTCAGAAAACGGTTCTAAGTCTCCGGCGGGATAAACCTGAGGAGATCCATGATGCGCAGACATTTCCTGGCACTAGGCACAATCGCATTTATGTCGCTGGCACCACAGGCCTTCGCGGCCACGGCTATCAATGTCATCGAAGACGGCGAAGGCGGTGGCCCCATGAGTCTCAAGCTGGACAAGTCCATCATCAAGGCCGGTGAAGTCGTGTTTTCGGTGCACAATGCTGCGATGACCGAGGAACACGAGATGGTGCTGGTGAAACTGAAGTCTGCCGGCCAGAAGCTTCCCCTCATGGAGAGCCGACATCGGATTGATGAAAAGCAGCTTAAGAACCTTGGCGAGGTCGCAGATCTCAAACCAGGCGCGAACGGTTCATTGAAAGCCAGACTTTCACCCGGCCATTACATGCTCTTCTGCAACATCATGGGCCACTATGAAGCGGGCATGCACGAGACGCTGACCGTCACGAAGTAAAGCAGTCGCCGGACGACCAGTTCTGCCAAATCGAAAGCGAATTCAGATGACATCGCCGATTACCTATTCTCTGCCGCAGCGTATTCTCCACTGGCTGACTGCTGTACTCGTGTTATTCAACCTGCTTTTGCCGGACGGCATGAATGCCTGGCAACACGCCATGCGGCGAACCGGAGCCGCCACCGTGGATCAGATCGCCTCGGCCAATATCCATGCCTATGCCGGTCTTGCGGTGCTGCTTATGGTGTTGTTTCGGCTTTTATTGCGCAATACCCAGGGCGTTCCTGCTGCGCCGGTGAGTGAGCCTTCGATATTCAGGCTCGGGGCAAAAATCGCGCATGTTCTGCTTTACGGATTGCTGCTTATGATGCCCTTGACGGGTATCGGCGCCTATTATCTGGGCTGGGGCAGTGCCGGAGACCTCCACGCGGATATTCTCAAAGTCATTCTCTGGCTGATACTGGCAATGCATGTCGCTGGCGCACTGGCTCATCATTTCTATTGGAAAACCAATGTGCTGCGGCGCATGACGATAGGTTGACCGATCGAGCAATTACACAGCAACGAAACGCCCGGCTCATCACCGGGCGTTTTTGATGTTGATGTCACCGCCGCTCAGGCTGCTTCAGTCTTGTCGAAATCCGTCGACACGGAGATCGCCCTTACCCGTGCCAGCAGCGCAGTGTCGGAGGCGATCTTGGCTTCGATGGCGGCGACCGTGTCGCTGCCGAGCGGCAGGCGGACGGGCGGATTTTCCATGTCGACGAAATCGATCAGCAGCTCGGCCAGTTTCTGCGGATTGCCGGGCTGGTTGCGGCTGATGTGTTTTGCCTTTTCGCGCACCACGCCGGCAGTTTGCGCATAATCGGCGATTTCGACCGGGCTGATGCTGAGCGAATTGCCTTCGAGGAAATCGGTGCGGAAATAACCGGGTTCGATGGCGGTGGCATGGATGCCGAGCGGGCTAAGTTCGTCAGCCAGCGCTTCGGTCAGGCCTTCGACGGCGAATTTTGCCGAGCAGTAGACGCCGAAGCCGGCTGAACTGCGATACCCGCCGATGGACGAGAAGTTGAGGATATGGCCCGAGCGCTGGCGGCGCATATGCGGCAGCACGGCGCGGGTGACGGAGAGAAGCCCGAAGACATTGGTGCGGTAGATTGCCTCGACCTCCTCAGCACTCGCTTCCTCGATGGCGCCAAGCAGGCCGAAACCGGCATTGTTGACCAGAACATCGATGCGGCCGAAGCGGGCAATCGCGGCCTTGGCGGCATCATGGGCCTGGCTCTCGTCGTTGACATCGAGTGCGACGGCTAGAAGGTTCGGATGATCGTCGAAACGTTCCGTCACCGATTTCGGATTGCGGGCGGTGGCGACGACGTTATCGCCCTTTGCCAAAGCCTTTTCGGTGATCAGGGCGCCAAAACCGCGGGATGCACCAGTGATGAACCATGTACGCATTTTGAAATCTCCTGTTGGTTGATGCCTTTCCGTTGATCGGCGGCTGAGGAGATTTTTACGCCAGCATGGCTGGTGAGATAATCGACTGGATTCTCTTCGAGTTGATGAGTAGAATTCAGTAATGGCAATCTTCTCCCCCACCGATCTGTCGCCGTTTCTGGCGCTGGCGCGACACAAGAGCTTTCGGCGCGCGGCCGACGAACTTGGCTGCACACCGTCTGCGCTCAGCCATTCGTTGAAGGCGCTGGAGGAGCGGCTGGATGTGCGGTTGTTCAACCGCACGACGCGCAGCGTGGCACTGACGGAGGCCGGCGAGAGGCTGCTTTCGCGCGTTGCCCCCGCCTTCCGCGATATCGAGGATGCGCTGGACGACCTCAACAATTTTCGCGGCACGCCGGTCGGGCGGTTGCGGATCAATGCCTCGCGGCCTTCGGCGCGGATGGTGCTTCTGCCGCTCGTCGCGCGGTTTCTGGAGGCGCATCCGAGGGTCGGCATCGAAATCGTCATCAACAACGAACTGGTCGACATGGTGTCGGAAGGGTTCGATGCCGGCGTGCGTTTCGGCGAGATCATCGCGCAGGACATGATCGCCGTGCCGATCGGTCCAAGGCAGCGGACCGCGATCGTCGCGACGCCCGCGTTTTTCGAGAAACATCCGAAGCCGGTAACGCCGGAACAGTTGAAATCCCTGCCCTGCATCGGCTTTCGTTTCGGCACCGGGCGGCTTTACGCCTGGGAATTCGAACGCGGCGGCGTGGAATTGTCGGTGGAGGTGGATGGCGCCCTTGTGCTCGACGATCAGGACATGATGGTGGATGCAGCACTTGCAGGTGCTGGCATTGCCTTCACCTTCGAGGATCAGGTGAAGGACCTGGTGTCGGATGGCCGGCTCACGCGCGTGCTCGAAGACTGGTGCCCCTATTATTCTGGCTTCTATCTCTATTACCCGAGCCGTCGCCAGATGCCGGCGGCCTTGCGCGCCTTCGTCGATTTCGTCAGGGCGGACAGAAATGGGCAATCCGCATGATACGCGGCAAACGCGCATAATTGCCGCAGATATCAGTTAATCTTGATTTCAACACAATCATGGATTACATAAGCTTCATCGGCATTGCTGATGAGCGCTTAACCCATGTGCTGCTCGCAATTGCCGCCGCTGCTTACAGCTTTTGACCACGGATGTACTGGCACTGGTGGATAAAGCGGCGATGAGAGAGGTCGGAGCAATATTGCCCCGGCCTTTTTTCGTTTTTACACCCGACGTTCTGAGGCCGATCAGGGCTTGATCACCGCCGCTATGCGTGGATCGTCAGCAAAATCGGCAATTGAAAATCCCATTCTCAGTAGCGGATGATTGCGGATCGCCTGTACGCCTGCCCGTGACAGGCGAATTCGCCATGTCTGCCGTTCTGATGGTTCAGGCGCAGCAAAGGCGGAGGCCATCAGCAGCGCGATATTCAACCCGCCCTCAGGATCGCGAACAGAACGGTAGACGATCGCTTCGGCATCGGCGCTGCGGGCGGTTTCAGCGAAAGCCTGGCAGGCAGAGTAGTCCTGTCGATCTTCCCAGGCCGCACGATCCCGATCGAATGGGGCTGTGGTGAGGTCCAGGATTTTGGCGCTGTCGATCAAGACCGCAAAGGCCGTATATTCGGCGGGATTGGACGGCAGCGGCGTGGCCGGAGATTCTGCGAAGAACAACAGCCGGTAAAACGCCATTTCGGCAATCGCGGTGGAAATCTCGAAGGCCGCGTAAAAGACTCCCGGTGTTTTGCCGGCGCGGCGAAAGCGAGAGCCATGCGGATAGGCCGCGCCGTAACGGAACGGCGTCTTCAAAAGATAATCCAGCCCTTCGCATTCCGGCGGATAGGCAGGCTTGGTTTCTTCCAGAAGGTTTTCCAGAAGCGCCTGCTCATCGACATGATCGACCAGCTTCATCGTCGAGACACGATGCTGCGCCTCGACGAGACGCCAGACAGTCGTGCTCAGCCGTCTGAACTCAGACGAGAGCGCGGCGGGCATCCAGATAGGCAAGGACATCAGTCAGACCGGAAATGGAGAGGATCTTGTCGGCGGGAATACCGGAGAGAGCCGTATTGTGGTTCTTCAGCCAGGCGCGCGCCACCTGCTCGTCGCCGCCGGTGATGGCATCGAGCGAGCGGAAAAGGCGGATCAGCAACAGCGCCAATTCAAAGGGTTTCGTCCCCTTTTCCAAGAGATGGTCCAGTCGCTTCATGCGCGACACGGATGCTTCCGACACCCCGACAATGCCGGCGAGCGTGCGGGCGCTGAGGCCAAGCCGGTCGGCAGCCGCAACAGTGGCCTTGGTCACCACCTGCGCTTCAGAGATGACGAGATCCGGCGTTTTCGATGCGTAAGCCATGGCATTTTTCCTTTCTCAAGAAATAATATAAACGATATCTTTCCAAAGACAATGGATTTGCAGATTTTCGCATGAGATGACCCGATGGCTTTTGGCTGGAGCAGCGAATAGTGTTTCGCCTATTATTCTAGCCAAGGATCAACCGATGCCATCTGTCGAATTGCTGATCACGTTCTTCATCACGACCGCGGTGTTTGCCTATATTCCGGGGCCTGCGATGCTCTATGCCGCCGCCCAGACGATGGCGCGCGGACGTAAAGGCGGGCTGATGGCAACGCTCGGCATTCATCTGGGCTGTTATGTGCATGTGGTGGCTGCCGCGGCCGGGCTTTCCGTTCTGTTTCATGCGGTGCCGACGCTTTATCTTGCGGTGAAGATGATCGGAGCGGGATATCTGATCTGGCTCGGCATCTCACTTTTCCGGGCGAAGACGAGTGGTGATCCTTCACTGCCCGTGATCGGCCAGAAATCTGCCCGCCGTGCCTTTCTGGAAAGCATCACGGTCGAGGTTCTGAACCCGAAGACGGCAATCTTCTTCATGGCCTTCCTGCCGCAATTCGTCGATGCGTCGGCCGCCTTTCCCGTCTGGCTGCAGTTCCTGATCCTCGGCGCGGTGGTGAACTTGACGTTTTCTTCGGCCGATCTCGTCTGCGTGTTTCTCGCAGGTGTCGTCGTCAAGGGCCTGAAGAAATCGGCTGCGGCACAAAGGATGATGCAGCGGGCCGGCGGGGCGGTCCTGATCGGGCTTGGTGCTCACCTCGCTCTGCAGCGGAATTGAAATGACAAAACGGCCGGAAGCCCCGAGGCTTCCAGCCGTTTTGAGAACATGGCCCGGATGCCGCCCGAAGACGGCACCCTACAGGCCTATGATGTTCAGGCAACCGTGACCGGAACTTCCGTGGCGGTGCGCATGGCGTGGCTGTAGGGGCAAACGATATGCGCCTTGGCGACCAGATCTTCGGCCTGTGCCTTGTCCATTCCGGGGATCGAAACGGAGAGCGAGACTTCGATACCGAAGCCGGTGCCGTCTTCACGCGGGCCGATGCCGACCGTTGCCGTCACCTTGGCGTCTTCCGGGATCTTCACCTTTTCCTTGCCGGCAACGGCCTTCAGCGCGCCGAGGAAGCAGGCGGAATAACCGACTGCGAAAAGCTGTTCGGGGTTGGTGCCGGTTGCGCCGTCGCCGCCGAGTTCCTTCGGGACTGTCAGCGTGACATCGAGAACGCCGTTTTCAGAGGCGCCGTGGCCTGCACGGCCGCCGGTGGCAGAACCCTTGGTGGTATAAAGAATGGGCATGTTCGTACTCCCTTCGGTTAAATCGTTCGCAATTCAATTGCGTGCAATAGATTTATGCGCATTGCATTCTGACGTCAAGCCTGCGAGAATAGATTATGAAAGAGATAGAGCACGGTTTCGTGATGACAGGGGCAGAGCCGAATAAAAACGATGAGGTCGAAAGCCGCGAGGCAGCAGCCGGCGGGCTGGATGCGATGCTGTGTTTCGCCATTTATGGCGCGGCGCATGCGTTTACGCGCGCATACAAGCCCCTGCTCGAACCGCTCGGACTGACCTATCCGCAATATCTGGTGATGATGGCACTCTGGGCGGAAGATGGTCAGAAGGTGAAGGCGCTCGGCGACAGGTTGGGGCTCGACTCCGGCACGCTCTCGCCGCTCCTCAAGCGACTGGAGCAATCCGGCCTCGTCAAGCGCAAGCGCGATGCGGAAGACGAACGGCAGGTGAAGATCACGCTGACGCCGCAGGGGCTGGAGCTGAAGGATCGGTCAGCCGGCGTGATGCAAGCCATCGGCAAGGCGACAGGATGCAGCCTCGAAGAGGTGGGAACGCTGAGGGCCGCGCTGGTGGGGCTGAAGGATCGGCTTGAGGGGGCGGAGGAGCGGTAGCACCGGCCCCTGACCGGGCCATCCAACCGTATCTTTGCGAACCGGATTTGACGACCAAGCTCGACCGATCCGTCCCTGGGGAGCTTGAACAGACCATCAAGTACGGGCGCCAAGCTTGCCGAGGGATATCTGCATATGTCGCGGACGGGTCGATTATTTGAGCTACTCGGCATACTGCGAGCACGCAGGATACCCGTGACCGCCCTCGATCTCGCGGATCGGCTGGGCGTGTCGGAGCGGAGCATATACCGGGATATAGATACGTTGCGCGCTTTGGGAGCGCCGATCGATGCACAAGCGGGCATTGGCTTTTGTCTGAGAGATGGCTACTTCCTTCCAGAATTCGCATTTTCACCGGACGAACTGGACGCGATCAAGCTCGGCTTGAGTTGGGTGCAGCAACGCGCCGATCCGGCGCTGGCACATGGCAGCGAAAGCGCATTGGCAAAGATCCTTTCCGTTGGAAAGGCAGCTTCTGCGACGAGCGATGAAGCGTCTGGCCTTATAACGGCGGCGCCATCGTCGGAGCTTGTCGACCCTCCACACGCCGCATCATTGCGAGAGGCCATTCGTCGGCAGCGCAAAGTCGAGATCAGCTATGAAGACGCTCATGGTTCATTGTCGGATCGCACCATCTGGCCGATAGCCATCGTCTATTTCGACGGTGTGCGGGTACTCGCCGCATGGTGCGAACAGCGATCGGCCTTCCGTCACTTCCGCATAGATCGGTTGCAACTGACAACCGTTTTGCAGGAGCGTTATCCCGGCCGACGACAATCGATCGTGAAACAGTGGCACGAACAGGATCGCGACTGGCGTTCACTCCTGACAGTTTCTGACAAATGAACACGCTATTCGTTTGCCGGGTGCACGCCCTCCGAGCAAAGTGTTTAAGAAAGATAAGCGAATGGCTGAATTGTCCCCAGCTGCAGTCGAGGTCTTCCTGAGTGAAGCCGACGACACGCCCATCGTGATGCTGAACCTGATCAACTTCAAACCCGATGGCGGACGGGAAAGGTATCGCCAATACCATAAGATGGCCAAGCCGATTTTGGCCCGCTTTGGCGCACAAATCCTGTTTGGCGGTGACGGCCTGCCTGTGCTCACCGCAGGGCCGGCAGCAGGGTGGGATGCTGCCGTGCTGGTTCAATATCCAAATCGGTCGGCATTCAAGAATATGGTCGCCGATCCTGAATATCAGGAGGCATTCAAGGTCGGAATTTCGGCCATTGCGGATATCGTGCTGCAGCCCATGAAGCAGATGCACGGCCTCATATAAGAGGAGCATTTGCGGTTGGCCCGGTTGGCTGCCCGCGCGGCTCAATCACCCTCCGGCATCCGCTTCGCCCGCAAGTCAGCCGTGATGCAAAGCCTGCATCACGGCTCGACCAAGTCATCACGCCGAAAATTTTACCATCACGCCGCGCTGGCGAAAATAGGCCTGCATGAGTTTGCGGCCGGAACGGTTGTTCTGCGAGATCTTGGCCGGATCGAAGACGGCTTCCTTCTGGCCGGCCTTTGCCAGAGCAGCTTTCAGAGATGCGATGTGGGTGTCGATATCGGCATTGTCAGCGTGGAGCGATTCATAGATGCGGTCGGTTGCGTCTTCTACGGTCAGTTCGGTCATGTTGCGCTCCTGCTTTTATTCGGCTGGCGCTTAACACATGTTTCGGTGCGATCCTAGAAATGTTCGCGTCGACTGACGTGCCGGAAAGAAAATCCCCGGCACGAGGCCGAGGATAATATCCTGAGAAGAGTTCCGTTATTGCCAGACCACGATGCGTGTCTTGGCGGGAACGCGTTCATAAAGGTCTACGATGTCCTGGTTCATCAGGCGCACGCAGCCGGAGGAGACGGCCTTGCCGATGGAGTTCCATTCGGGCGAGCCGTGCAGGCGGTAGAGCGTGTCCTGGCCGTTCTGGAAGATGTAGAGCGCGCGGGCGCCGAGCGGATTGTTGAGGCCGGGAGCCATGCCGCCGTTTTTGGCGGAATATTTGACCAGTTCCGGCTGGCGGGCGACCATCTCATCCGGCGGGGTCCATTTCGGCCATTTCTGCTTCCACTGGATGACGCCCTCGCCTGACCAGGAAAAGCCTTCGCGGCCGATGCCGACGCCGTAACGCATGGCAGAGCCACCCGGCTCGACCAGATAGAGGAAGCGCGAGGGCGTATCGACGACGATCGTGCCGGGGCGCTCGCCGGTCGGATCGACGACGCGCTGGCGATAATAACGCGGATTGATCTTCTGATAGGGGATGGCCGGGATGACGAAACCGCCATCTTGCACGCTGCCATACATCTGGGCCGCATCGGCATCGTATCCGGCCGGCTCCGGCGGCTGTGTGCTGATGCCGTCTCGATAGGTGATGACCTGCCCGCCATATGGCGTGGTCGAGGCACAGCCGGCAAGCGTCGAGGCTGCGCCCGCGCCGAGAAGAGTAAGGAAGCTCCGGCGAGAGAAAGAAGTGTCGAATGTCATGTCAGGGAGAACCATCCAGAGGAACGCGATAACGCAAAGCTTAATCGAACGATCTCGAAGGCGAAAGGTTCCAGCAGCATATGCTCCACCTCTAAGAGACGGGTCTGCGGCAAATCGGCAACGTTTACATTGACCGAAGGAACGCAAGAAGCCGCCTTGCGGGCGGCTCCAGGCTTATAATCAACGGATAATCGGTCAGGTAACGACGATCGGAGTGCCGTTCGGAACACGATCAAAAAGATCGATGACATCCTGATTGAACATGCGCACACAGCCCGAAGACGTGGCCTTGCCGACAGACTGCCAGTCCGGCGTTCCATGGACGCGATAGAGCGTGTCCTTGCCATCCTTGAAGATATAGAGCGCGCGGGCACCGAGTGGATTGTTGAGCCCTGGGGTCGCGCCGCCCTCGGCGGCAGCAAACTGGCGCAGGCCTGGATCACGGGTCACCATCTCATCGGGCGGCGTCCAGCGTGGCCATTTCGCCTTGCGCTGGATCACGCCGCGACCGGACCATGCGAAGCCGGCCTTGCCGAGCCCGACGCCATATCGCATCGCCTTGCCGCCCGGCTGAACCAGATAGAGGTAATGTGCACGGGTATCTACGATGATCGTGCCCGGCGCCTCGTTGGTGCGATAGTCGACTTGCGACCTCAGGAAACGCTGATCGACGCGCGAATAGGGGATCGCCGGAAGCGTGTGGTCGGCGTCGCGCGTGACGTCGTACATGGTTCGATAGACGGGGTTGGAAACAGGCAGGCCGTAGGTCGCGCCGAGATCGTATTTCTGGTGGAAATCCGACGGGTAGAGCTGACGCTTCTGCGGGATGGCGCCCGGCATTGGCGGCGGCTGGTTAGACGGAGGATCCTGATAGGGCGGGACGTGGAAAACCGGAGCCGTTTCCTGAACGAAAACATTCGGGTTCACGCGGCTGGTATCGGTGACGAACGGAACCTGGCAACCGGCGAGCGCCGTCGTTGCAATCAGTGCGGCCGCAAGACCGGTGGCGCGGCGAAACGATGAAAATGTGTTCGGCATAAAGACCCGCTCGAGCAGATGACGTCTATGTACACTCTGGCAGGTGGCGCTGGCGCGAAGCTGGTGTGTCTGGCGCAGCGCGCATTCCCGCGATCAGGAACGGTTCGAAACATGTTTAATCAAATTTAAATGCGCCCAGGCTAGATCTCACACGACGGTGCAAGAGGTTCAGCCGCGATGGGAGCGGTGGTGATCGTCATGTAATCGGTTCAGACAGCATCCCTGCGTATGACAGCATTTTCGCACGGGATCGCCCTTTCCCAATAGGAAGCGAAATGCAGTTCCTCGAAAATGCAAAAATCCGCACGAAGATCGTCGCGGTCATCGCACTGATGGGTGCAATCGCACTCATCGGGCTTTTCTATGTCAGCATGCAGTTCAAGAATGCCGACGAACGATACTCCTATTTCATTTCGCACGAGAGCACGGCTGCAACGCTGAATGCGCGCGCAACGGCCGGATTGCTGCAGATGGGCCTGCAGCTCGGCCTGATGCAGGTCAATGATCCGGCCTCGCCGGAATTTGCAGCTGCCGTGAAAAAATACGAGGGCGACCGCGACCTGATGAAGCAGCGCGTCGGCATGACCGTGGATCTCGTACCCACACGCCGCGCTGCCGCCGACGCCATATTGAAGGCAGTCGATGAATTCGACCAGCTGGGTCAGCAGGTCATCACGCTCGCCAAGAACGGCCAGGCGATCCAGGCACGCGCTGCCATGCGCGATGCCGGCGCCAAGGTCATGCAGGTCCTGCCGCTTTTCGCCTCCGGTAATGACGAGTTGATGAAGACGGTCGATGCCGGCACCGCCGAACTTCAGGCCGATACCAACGACACGATCATCACCGGCGTGATTGCATTGGGCATTTCGCTTGCCGTGCTTATCCTGCTTGGCCTCTACGTCGCCTCGCGCGGGATTACCGGCCCGATCGCTCGACTGAGCGACCGCATGGCGGAACTTGCTTCGGGAGAAACCAATCGCGAGATCCCTGGTCTCGACCGCCGCGACGAGATCGGCACGATGGCGCAGGCGGTTCAGGTGTTCAAGGACAACGCCTTGAAGACGCAGGCGCTTGAAAGCGAAGCGGAAGCACAGCGTAGCCTCACAGAAGAGCAGCGCCAGCGCAATGCCGAGGATGCCCGCATCCGTGCCGAAGCGATGGCTGAAGCCACGAATGGCCTTGCCACGGGTCTCAAGCACCTCTCCTCCGGTGATCTGACATTCCAGCTCAACCGGGCCTTCGCCCAGGAATTCGAAAGCCTGCGCGCAGATTTCAACGCCACAGTTTCGCAGCTGCGCGGAACGCTCGGTTCGGTCGCCCAGGCGACAAGCTCGATCGATTCGGGCTCGCGCGAGGTCAGCCAGAGCGCCGACGATCTTTCCAAGCGGACCGAACAGCAGGCCGCTTCACTGGAAGAAACCGCCGCTGCCCTCGACCAGATCACGACCAACGTGTCGAACTCGTCGAAGCGTGCGGAAGAAGCCCGCACCGTTGCTATCCAGGCAAATGAAAGCGCCCGCCAGTCCGGCGTCGTCGTTGCCAACGCGGTCAACGCCATGGAACGGATCGAGGAATCGTCCGGCCAGATTTCCAACATCATCGGCGTGATCGATGATATTGCCTTCCAGACCAATCTTCTGGCACTCAACGCCGGCGTCGAGGCCGCGCGTGCGGGTGAAGCGGGCAAGGGCTTTGCCGTTGTCGCACAGGAAGTGCGCGAACTGGCACAGCGTTCCGCCCAGGCCGCCAAGGAGATCAAGGACCTCATCGGCAAGTCGTCCGTCGAGGTCGAGACCGGCGTCAAGCTGGTCAGCGAAACCGGCACGGCGCTGAAGACGATCGAGACCTATATCGTCACGATCAACCAGCACATGGATTCGATCGCCACCTCCTCGCGCGAACAGTCGGTCGGCCTCGCGGAAGTCAACACCGCGGTCAACCAGATGGACCAGGTGACCCAGCAGAATGCAGCGATGGTTGAGGAAGCCAATGCCGCAGGCGCCACGCTGGCCACGGAATCGGGTCGCCTGCGCGAACTTGTATCGCAGTTCCAGCTCGGCCAGGGCTCGAGCGCAGGCTTCTCGCAACAGACAGGTGCACTGCGCCAGACGGCCTCGATGATGGCAGCGCCGGTGAAAGCCGCCTCGCGCGGCACGGCACCGGTCGCCTCGCCAGCACGCGGCATGGTCGGCAAGCTTGCCCAGGCCTTCGGCGGCGGTCGCAGCGGCGCTGCGGCGGCACCGGCAGCGGACAACTGGGAAGAGTTCTGATCATCAGATCAGCGACATGAAAAGAAGAGGCGGGATCAAGATCCCGCCTTTTTTATTGGCTCGACAAACGGCCCCGGCAGCACCCGCGATCAGGCAAACTGGTTGAAAAAATGGATGCTTTCGACAATGGCACCGGGGACGACACCGTTATGCGTGCCCGGTAGCAGTTTCTTTTCGATCGAGACGCTTGCCGATCTGGCCCGCTCCATCAGCAACTCATGGTCCTTGTCAAACGGACGTTCCTCGGAGCCGCGCAGCAGATATGTCGGGCATTTGAGGCTGGCGCCGAAACAGGCGGAGGAGCGCATGACGAATTCCGTCGGATCCTCAGGATCAAACGGCATTTCGTTCGAATATCGACCAAAATAGCGCCAGGCGCTGACACCGGCCGAGATCGGCGCGGCGGCGCGGAATTTGCGCGTCATCGAGGCCAGCAGCGCCAGCGTGCCGCCATTCGAATGACCGGCGATGAAGAAGCGATTGCGGTCTATTCCGGGCAGATTTTCCAGATAGGTCGCAGCCGCCAGCGCATCGGCGGTTTCATCGTAGAAGCCGGAGTAATAACCGGCCTGTCCGTTCTCCCCACGGAAGGACGGCAGAAGAACAACAAAGCCTGCTTCCCAATAGGGCTTCATCAGTTCCCAATGGCCGTCGCCGGTGGCATTTCCGCCGTGAAGGAAAAGCACTGCGGGTTTCAGTGTCTTCGACGGCTCGTAATGGGAAAGCCAGGCGATCAGCTGGATCGAACCATCCGGGCCGCCCGGATAGGTAACGCGTGTTGCACCCGGCGGTGTGCCGAGCGGCGGCGAGACTTCCGGCGACGGCCCCTTGCGCAGGAGAGAGGTGCGAAAATGTTTGCGCGCCTGCGCATAGTCCCGGTTTTCAAGCGGCGGGATATCCGGCGTCGGGAAGGGAGTGGCAGCGAGAGCACTTCTGGAAAGGGCACCGGCGGCGATGCCGGCAAGCACGAGGCGGCGGGTCACGATCATGGGCGAAACATCCGGAAGCGGAACGAACACATGGCACTCTTAGCAGACGATAAAATGCTGCGTGTCACATGTTCGTCAATGGGGCCGGAGGCGTTCAAGAAAACGAAAGCCGGACTGCCGCCCTATTTCCAGCTCAGATGATCGGCAGCCGAGCAGCCACGCGGTGCGCGGTCATCGCCAAAACGCTTCTGCAACTGGCCGCAGCCCCACTCGTTGAGCGGGCCGGGCATGACGTTATTGATCTCCATGCCGATCTGGTCGAATTGCGTCGGCGACGTGGTGACATACCAGGCCCAGTAACCGAGCGCAGCGACCACGACGAGAATGATGCCGACGAGAAGCGTCTTGAAGCCCTGCATCCATTGAAGTTTCTTCTTCGGTGCGGCTTGCGGCTCGATTTCATTGGCATCCGCCTCGGCGGCACGAATCGAAGCGAGTGCCGTCTCGCGCTCTTCTGCCGTCAGGTCAATGCGCTGAAGTCCGGCATCTATCATCACCGGCAGGGCCGTCTTTCCATGGCGGACGGCGGCACCGACCGGATTGCCCTGCGGATCAGTCAGGAACAGGGGCTCCTCATCGCGCCCAAACAGCGTGTAGGCCGTGCGCTTGGTCATGCCGGGCGCGAGCTTGTCCACATAGGTGACGAACAGGCGTTTGCGGCTCTTCTTCGCGGCAGTGACCGCGACCGGGATCAGCGTCAGTTCCGCCGGCCTGCATATCTGGCCGCGCACGCGCCAGACGCGGATCGCCAGAAACACCATTGCGCCGCTGAGAAGCACCATCAGGCCTCCAAGGACGGCGAAGGAGATGGCCCGGTTCCAGAGCTTTTCCAGGCCGAGTGTCAGCGTGGCGAGTTCGGGGCGATCGGCGGCGATGACGAGTTCAGTCATGTAGTCGCCGGAATGGATATCGACAAAGAAGAAATGCGTCTCCGTCTCATAAGCTCGCCCCTGGTAGCTATAGGCAAGCTTTGCCTCGCATTCGGTCATCACGCCCTTTCGCGTGGTGCACTTGCCGTTGCGGATGTCTCCATCCTGCAGCACGAGCGGGTTGCGGCTGATCTGATAGTCACGCCAAAGGCCCAGCCCCTGCCACCAGATGATGAAACCGGCAAGCACCATGATGACCGGCACGAACCAGAAGAAGCCGCGCGGCAGGGAAACCGCGCTGGACTTGAGAGATAGCGGGCGGCGAGGCAGTGCAATTTCAGGAATGGACATCGTATTTCTCAAATATGCGCGTTGGCGATCTCGCCCACGGGGCTTTGAAAATGCAAGGCGACACGGGAAAGCCGCCGGGCGGGACAAGCGGATTGGTGCGTCGCAGAAGGCGCAACCGCTGCGGCCAAAATAATCACCTTGGCGTGAGAGGCATCCGCTAACTGACGTCATGCACAATTTAAGCATGATCGAAAATTTCAGGTTTTCGCCTCGCGTGTCTCGATCATTGCGACAAGCGTTTCCAGCCGGTCGGCATCGCGCGGCAGCTTGTCCTGCCTGAGCCTTGCGATACGGGGAAAACGCATGGCGACGCCGGATTTGTGGCGGGTGGAGCGAGCGATGCCCTCGAAGGCGACTTCCAGCACGAAACCGAAATCGGGCGTTGCCTTGACCGCCCTCACTGGGCCGAAACGGTCGATCGTGTTGTCGCGGACGAACTTGTCGAGCACTTCCAGTTCCGCATCGGTGAAGCCGAAATAGGCCTTGCCGACGGGCACAAGCTGCTCCCCCTCATCCGTCACCGTCCAGACGCCGAAGGTGAAATCGGAATAATAGCTCGACCGCTTGCCGTGACCGCGCTGGGCGTAAAGCATGACGGCATCGATATTATAGGGATCGCGCTTCCACTTGAACCACGGCCCCTTGAGACGACCGGCCTGATAGGGACTGTCCTTGCGCTTGATCATCACGCCTTCGATGACCGGATCGGGCGGATCGGCTCGCAGACGGTCGAGTTCGCTCCAGTCGGTGAAAGGCACGAGATCCGAGAGGTCGAACCGATCGTGAGGGGCGTTTTCGATTACCTGCGCAAGACGATCGCGGCGGGTGAGAAAGCCCTGATCGCGAATATCCGCCTCGCCTTGAAACAGAAGGTCATAGGCGCGGACGAAGGCGGGATATTCGTCCATCATCTTTCCCGTCACCGTCTTGCGGTTGAGGCGCTGCTGCAGATCGGAGAAAGTTCGGGTCGGAGCGTTGGTCCGCTTCGTGCCGCCGACGAGCAATTCGCCATCGATGACGCCATCGAAATTGATCGCCTCGACGACATCCGGGAAAGCGTTGGTAATATCATCGCCCGAGCGGGAATAGAGTTTCTTCGTGCCACTGTAACTCGACATCTGCACACGGATGCCGTCCCATTTCCATTCGGCGGCATAGTCGGCAGGATCCAGCTTTTCCAGATCGCCGTCTTCCACGGGATTGGCGAGCATGACGGAATGGAAGATCGCCGGGGTGGCGAGAACCGGCTTGTCCGCCCTGCCCTCCAGCCAGGCGAACAGGCTTTCGTAGGGTGGTGTCAGGCCATGCCAGAGCGTTTCGATCTCGATGATGTCTTTACCACTCATATCGGCCAGCGCCTGTTTGGCAAGACGCGCGGAGACGCCAATGCGCAGCGACCCGGTGGCGAGTTTAAGGAAGGCGAAGCGGCCTGATGTGTCGAGCTGGTCGAGAAGATCGCGCACGGCCCCACGGACTTCGGTGCGGCCGAGCGAGTTCATCCGCTTGACGACCTCCGACAGACGGGGCTGCGGAGCGTGATCAGCAACGTCCTTGGCACCGCCATCCCAGACGAGCGAGATGGTTTCGGCGAGATCGCCGACATAGTCGTAGGAATAACGGAACAGGACCTCGTCCATCCGCTCCATGACCAGTTCGCGCAGCATCGCGGGCTTGACGCTTTTGAGATCCAGCGCGCCTGCAAGGGCTGCAAGGCCATAACCGCGATCGGGATCGGGGTTGGTGCGGAAATAATCGACGAGCAGGGTGAGCTTGCCGTTGCGGGACGGGGTCAAGACGAGGCGATCGAGGAGTGTGGCGAAGGGTTTCACGGGGAGGTTTTCCCATTCGCTGACGTCTTGCGGTTACGGCCCCCCTCTGGCCTGCCGGCCATCTCCCCCACAAGGGGGGAGATCACAAGTGGCTGACTCCTTGCCCAGCCCGAGTGCTTACGGGTGAAGGCCCGAATTGGCCGTCTCTTCTTTCGCTGATTTTGTTTAAGGCAAGCCAGTGCGCCCAGCTGATCTCCCCCCTTGTGGGGGAGATGGCCGGCAGGCCAGAGGGGGGTGTGCGCGTGGCAAGCGGCAGCCATCAATCTCCCTCATCCTCATAGCCCACCAGATGCAGCGGCCGGGCCGGAATGCCCTGTAGCTCGCACCACCTCACCAGCGCCTCCTCGCGGCCGTGGGTGACCCATACCTCCTCTGGCGCGATCTC
This sequence comes from Agrobacterium sp. Ap1, assembly GCF_017313375.1. Taxonomy (NCBI): domain Bacteria; kingdom Pseudomonadati; phylum Pseudomonadota; class Alphaproteobacteria; order Hyphomicrobiales; family Rhizobiaceae; genus Agrobacterium; species Agrobacterium sp. Ap1. Next base: position 436,567 of record NZ_JAFLMY010000002.1, on the reverse strand, counting down.
CCTGATCGTGGACAGAAGTTCCGGCCAGTCACAATGATCCGAGACGACCAGCGGCAGCTCGACGCCGCCCTGTTTGGCACGCTGGCGGACCATCATCCAGCCGGAGGCAAAGGCGATCAAAGGTTCGTTGAAACGGCGCGCCCAGCGATCCTGAAACGCGGAGGGTGGCCCCACGACGATGGCGCCGGCAAATTCGGTCGGCTTGCTCTTTTCGATCGTGGCCGGACGGATGTCTCCAAGCTCGATCCCCTGCCCCTGATAATAGTCGCAGAGCCTAGCCAATGCGCCATGAATATAGATCGGGTCGGAATAGCCGTTGTCGCGGATCAGGCGGATGACGCGCTGCGCCTTGCCGAGCGCATAGGCGCCGACGAGATGGCTGCGCTCGGGAAACTGTTTCAGCGAGGTGAACAGCTTTTCGATCTCGACCTTCGGATCCGGGTGATGGAAGACCGGCAGGCCGAAGGTTGCCTCGGTGATGAAGACATCACAGGCGATCGGCTCGAATGGATCGCAGGTCGGGTCGATGCCGCGCTTGTAGTCGCCCGAGACGACGATGCGCATGCCGTCCTTTTCGATGAGTATCTGGGCCGAGCCGAGAACATGGCCGGCCGGCCTGAACATCACCTTGACGCCGTTGACGAAAATCTCCTCTCCCCATCCGGCCGCCTGTTCACTGCCTGCGAAATCCTCGCCGTAACGGATCGCCATGATGTCGAGCGTCTGATGGGTGGCAAGCACATGGCCATGGCCGGAGCGGGCATGATCGGAATGACCATGGGTGATCAGCGCCCGTTCGACGGGGCGGACCGGATCGACGTGGAAATTTCCGATGGGGCAGAACAGCCCGGCGGGGGTCGGATGAAGCAGAGCCTCGGGTTTCATGCCTATCAAGATAGGCGACAACCCGAGACTTTCGAGAGGCGTAGTTTCGAGGACCTCAGGCCGCAGCCTTTTCCTCTTTCGGCTGGCTTGCTGCCTGCATCGTCGGAAGCTGGATCGGCTTGAGGCAGAGGGCAGCGACGAGGCCGATCAGGGCGATCGATGCGGCCACGAGGAAGAGCGGCGAGAAGACATCGTGATAGACGGCCGCGACGGCCTGGCGCGATGCCTCGGGCAGAGTTGCCAGGATCTTTGGCGTCAACGTCTCGATATCGGGCAGGCCGGGGATTTCAACAGGATGGGCCTTCAAACCCGTGCCGATGATCGCACCGAAGAGCGAGATGGCGATCGAGGCGCCGCCCATGCGCATCAGCGCCACGGCGCCGCTTGCCGCGCCGACATCGCCACGTGGCACGGCATTCTGCACACCGATGATCGGCGCCTGCTGGCCGAAGCCGACCGACAGGCCCTGCAGGAACATGATCAATGCCACCATGACCAGAGAAACATCGTGGCCGATCTGCGAGAAGCAGAACAGCATGACGACGCTCATGGCGAGGCCGATGACAGTAAAGGGCTTGTAGCGCCCGGTAATCGAGATAAGCCTGCCGGCCGAGATCGAGCCGGTGACGATGCCGCCTGTCAGTGCGATGAAAAACAGTCCGGCGGCAGAGGGTGAAAGGCCGGTCGTCGTCTGCAGGAAGAGCGCATAATAGTTGACGAGGCCGATGCCGACCGAACCGGCGCAGAGCGAGATGATGAGGTAGAGCGAGAACGTGCTATCGCGGAAAAGCTTGAGCGGCACGATCGGTTCCGGCACCCGGCTTTCGACGAAGACCCAGAGGCAGGCGCAGACGATGCCGCCGGCCAGAAGAGCGAGCGACGCGGGTGCAACAAGCGAGCCGAAAATCTGGCGGCTGTCGGCAAAGGCGACGAGGCAGGTGATCGTCGCGGCCAGAACAGCTGCACCGATATAGTCGATCTTCGGCTGACGCGTCGGGCGGCGATAGGGCAACATCAGGACGAGACCGGTGATGACGATGACGCCGAGCGGCAGGTTGATGAGGAAGATCGAACGCCAGCCGAACAGATCGCTCATCGTGCCGCCGAGAACCGGGCCGAGGCTACCCGACGCCATGATCATCAGGCTGGAATAGCTCTGGTATTTGGCGCGTTCGCGCGGCTCGAAGAGATCGGCATTGATCGAAAAGATCGACACCATGATGCCGCCGCCGCCCAGTCCCTGAAAAACGCGGGCGGCAATCAGGCTGTCCATCGACCAGGCAAAACCGCAGGCAAGCGAACCGAGCGTGAAGATGACGATCGCCGCCAGCATGACGTATTTGCGGCCGAAGAGATCGCCCAGCTTGCCATAGATCGGCATCACCGCGCTGGTGGCGAGCAGAAAGGCGGAACTGACCCAGCCGAAACGTTCCATCTGGCCGAATTCGCCGACGATCGTCGGCAATGCCGTGGAAACGATCTGGTTGTCGAGCGTCGCCATGAAAAGCGCCGCCATCAGGAAGCAGAAAACGATCAATCGCTGGCGGTGGCTGGCAACCAGCGGGACGACGGGGGATGCGGGAGGTGTCATGGCGTATCCAGTGTGATCCGAATTTATGTGCCTTTAGCATATAATTGTCAATCGCACCCAGATGCGGGCGGCAGATAATTCTTGCCCGGATATACAGCTCTGCTATTTTCCTTCGCCATGACAAAGACAGTGACCGAAGAACACTCCTTTCAAGCCGCCGCCGATATTGCCCATATCAGCGAGGTGATGGGTAGGATGCGGCTGCTGATCGGCCGCAGGGTGATCAGCCGGACGCTGGTCGACAATCTTGCTCCAAGCCTCGAAATCTCACACCTGGATGCATTACGGGCAATGAACCGTATCGACGGCGAGGTCACGGTCGGTGCGATCGCCGATGTGATGCGGCTCGATCCTTCACGCGGGAGCCGGCTGGTCGCGGAACTGGTGACACAAGGGCTTTTGCGACGTGATGCATCGCAAGCTGACGGACGCCGGTCGATCGTCGTGCGCACGGAACTCGGCGACCAGCTGATGGCACAGGTCGACGCGACCAAACGACGGCTGCTTGCCTCCATGCTCGATGGCTGGAGTGAAGAGGAACTCAACGTCTTCGCCGGGCTGTTCGACAAGTTCGTCAGCAAGTTCGAGGAAACCTATCCGAACGAGAAGGCCGGCAGCCCGAGTGCTGCGCGTATCCTCACCAGCGCCTGACAATCACCCACAGATAGTCAGCCTGTCGCGGCCGAGTTCCTTGGCTTCGTACATGGCGCGGTCAGCGCTTGCCAGGAGATCCTCTGCAAGCTCGCCGTCCTCGGGATAGAAGGCGACGCCCATGCTGCAGGTCGCGCCGATGCTTTCTCCCTCAACCAAGACAGGTTCGGCAATGAGGGCCCGCAGCTTATCCAGACGCCGCAACACGCCGCTGCGGTCGCCATCCGGATTTGAGAAGACGATGGCGAATTCATCGCCGCCCAGCCTGACGATGAGATCGCTCGCACGGATACAGTGAGCCATGCGATCCGAAAGCGTCTTGAGAACTGCATCACCAGCTGCGTGGCCGTGGGTATCGTTGATCGCCTTGAAATTATCGAGGTCTATATAGGCAACCGTCACCTTGCGGCTTTCGCGCCGCGCCTCGTGCAGGCTGCGATTGAACTGGCTCCAGAAAAGCGTGCGATTGGGCAGGCCGGTGAGCGGATCGTGATGCGCCAGATGACGGATGCGGCGTTCGCTTTCTGAACGTTCGATCGCAATGCCGGCAAGATCGGTGGCGATCGCCATCAACTCCAGTTCAATCGTCGTCGGCTCGCGCCTTGTGGGCGAATAAAGCGCAAATGTGCCAAGCACGCGCGCCTCGGCACCGATGACGGGCGTCGACCAGCAAGAGCGAAAACCGAACAGGGAACCAAGCTCACGATACGGCTCCCAGAGCGGGTCGGCCTCTACGTCCGCGACTGTCACGAGCGTACCGGTCCAGGCCGCCGTACCGCAGGAACCACGACTTGGACCGATTTCGATGCTCTCGATGAGCTGCACATAGGAAGGTGAAAGACCGGGGGCCGCGCCTCCTGAGAACCGCTTGCGGTCCTCGTCAAGCAGCATTACGGCGCCCTTCACATCATGAAGCTGCGCCTCGATAAGCCGGACGATCGCATTCAGCACCACATCCAGCGGCTGACCACGCGCGATCATTTCCAGCAGGCGCGCTTGGCCGTGGCGCAGCTCTTCCTGCCGTTTTCGTTCGCTGATATCGCGCGAGATGCTGACCAGACCGACGATCTGCCCGGCAGAGTTCCTGAGCGCAATTTTCGAGATGGACAGCCAGAACGTCTTGCCGTCATGGCGGACGAGATATTCGTCCTGCTTCTCAACGGCCAAACCACTTTCCATCACCAGCTGCTCCATGGCGAAAAGCCGGTTGGCGGTCTCTCCGATGAAGACATCGAAATCGGTCTTGCCGATCAGGCTGGAGTAATCGCTGATATCGGCCGCACGGCAGGCTGCTTCGTTGGCGAAGACAAACCGGCTGCGGCGGTCCTTGATCGAAATGAAATCGGGCAACTGATCCAGCACCCTCAGCGCCGTCAGCTCCTGCAACGCCTCCGCAAGGTCCAGCGCGCAACCGCTGTCCATAACGGTGCGTCGCAATCGCTCGCACGCATCTTCCAATGCTTCCCTCGGTGTTTCCACCGTCATCTCATATGATAGGGGAATTACCATGTCCGTCTCCAAGCCCCCGAAACGTCCAGAAATTGCATGCCCCACGCAATACACCTTAAAAAGCAATTACTACCCCTTGCTTAATAAAATCGTGCGATGACATGTCTTGTTGAGATGATTGCAAAGTTTTTACCCGGATACGCAAATATTTGTGACGCAGGTCGATCACAGATACTGCAATGGGAAACTATTTATTGACGTGGTGAGGCAAGCTGGATGATTTCGAAACGTCGACTGTTGGCAGGGCTGGTCGCAGCAGCCTCGACTGCTGTTCTTGCACGGTCGGCGGCAGCCCGATCACCGGCCATCTCCAGCGGCGAATTGCGTGGCTCCATCGATGCAAGCGCCCATGGCGTCGCGCCGGGCGGAGGGGAAACGACGCGACGCAATCTCCAGCGGCTGCTCACCGAGGCTGCAGGGCGCAACATGCCTGTCTATCTGCCGCCCGGCGATTATCCGATGTCAGGCATCGATCTGCCCGATGGCACCCGCCTGATCGGGATTGCGGGAGCAACGAGCCTGATCCTTTCCGGCTCCGGCATCTTGTTGCGAGCCGAAAACGCCCGTCACATAGAACTATCAGGCCTGATCATCGATGGCGCGGGACGTGCGATTGCCGGAGACGCGCCAGCGCTTGCGCTGTTTCGCAACGTGGCGGACCTCGTCATCGAAAATTGCGACGTGGCAAATGGGGGCAAGACGGGGCTGCATCTGGAGGCATGCGGCGGCAGAATTACGCGCAACCGGATGACGCGCGCTGCCGAATACGGGCTTTATGCGGTCAATAGCGCCAATCTCACGGTCGTCGACAATATCGTCTCGGACTGCGGTAATGGCGGCATTCTCATTCATCGCTGGGAAAAAGGTCGGGATGGGACGATCGTTTCCGGCAATCGCATCTCGCGCACCGGCGCGGGTAATGGCGGCACCGGCCAGTATGGCAATGCGATCAACCTTTACCGCGCCGATGACGTGATCGTTTCCGGCAACCACATCGCGGATTCGGCCTTTTCCGCGATCCGCGCCAACAGCGCCTCGAACGCGATGATATCGGGCAATCACTGCAGCGCATCCGGCGAGACGGCGATCTACGCCGAATTCTCCTTCGAAGGCGCGATGATCTCGGGCAACTTGGTGGATGGCGCGGCCAACGGCATTTCGGTCGTCAATTTCAACGAGGGGGGACGGCTTGCCACCATCTCCAACAATATCGTGCGCAACCTGCGCCTGGTTGGCCCCTACACGGTCGAGGACCCGATCTTCGGCGTCGGCATCAGCGCCGAGGCGGATACGGCAGTGACGGGCAATGTGGTCGAGAACGCGCCCTATGGCGGCCTGGCATTCGGTTTCGGGCCTTACCTGCGCAATGTCACAGCGACCGGCAATATCGTACGCGACGCCGGGGTGGGCTGCGTCGTGACCGTGGTGGAAGGTGCAGGTGACACTATCATCGCCAACAACATCTTTCAGGGGGCGAGACGGGGCGCGATCATCGGGTACCGGTGGAGAGAAGCCTCGACCGGGGATCTGGCAAAGGGCGGCGCAGAGCGATTTTCGCATCTGACGATCGAGGGCAATCGGGTAAGCTAGAGATCGAGGTCGAACGTTTCGTCATCAGCATCGATATCGCGGCCGCGGTGATAGATACGAAGAATGGTGACCGTCTGTTTTTCGATATCAAACGCTATCGTCGCTTTATATCGATATCCCACCATGCGAATGCCGGGGCGAATATCGTCTCGCCGCATTCCTCGATGCGGGAAGGTAGCAAATCCCGCACAATAATTACGGATCTTGCCTACATATCCGCGCGCCGCAGCAACCCCCATTTCGGATGCCAGATATCGGAAAATTTCATCGAGATCTCTGATTGCCCGAGGCGAGAAAACGACGTCGTAGATCATGACTTCCGTTCTTCTTGAAGGAGTTGTGCCATTGTCGCATTGAGCCGGCGATCCACTTCTTCAATCGAAAGCGCTCGCTCCGGATGAGCTTTCATCTCATCGTATGCGGGTGCAACCTCCTCGACCAGCCACTTCTCGATTGCCGCGTCGCGGGCGATCAGGGTGCGCAGGCCGTCGCGAATGACTTCGCTTTCGGATGCGTATTCACCGGATGCGACCTTGGCCTTGACCATTTCCGCCATCTCGATCGGAAGCGTGATGCTGAGGGACTGGGTGGTACGCATGGAAGCTCCTTGAGGTTATCCGACACGATTTAATCCTATCGAAAACTTTCATGGGCGTCCAACGCAGGATGATCTTCCGTTCGTCACCGAACCTGCTTAGAGCACTTCTAGCGAAAATGAATTTCGCCAGAAGTGCTCTAATCATTTGTTTCACGCAATTCCGAACGCAAAACCGGTTCCCACTTTTGCTGGAATTGCTTTAGCTTCGCGCCAACTCATCAAGGAGATATCGATGCTGAAGATCTACGGGGTTTACCGTTCACGCGCGACGCGGCCACTCTGGCTTATCGAGGAAATCGGCCTGCCATTCGAGCTCGTGCCGATCATCCAGGCCTATCGCTTGGCTGACACGTCTGCCCCCGGCTGCCCGGTGCACACCCGCTCGGACGAGTTTCTTGCCGTCAATCCGATGGGATCGATCCCGTCGATGGACGACGACGGCTTCGTGCTGCATGAGTCACTTGCGATCTCGCTATATCTCGCCCGCAAATATGGCGGCGAACTCGGCCCGAAGAATGTCGAGGAAGAAGCACTGATGGTGCAGTGGTCGCTGTTTGCGGCAACCAGCATCGAGACGGATGCACTGAAAATCCAGTCGACCAAGGGCGACACGCCGGAAGGCATCGCAGCAATCGACGATGCGGCCGATTGCCTTGTCCGTCCTCTGGATGCGCTCGAAAAGCATCTCGAGACAACACATTATCTCGTTGGCGATCGGTTTACCGCCGCGGATATCAATGTCATCGAAATCCTGCGTTATGCACGCGGTTATCACCCGCTGTTCGACAACCGTCCATCGCTCAAGGCATGGTATGAGGCCTGCACCCATCGCCCCGGCTATCAGGCGATGTGGGCAAAGCGGAACGCCGAACCGGCAAATCCATAAGACTATTCAGGCTGCAAGGCCTCAAGCTCCTGCGTCAGCCATCGATGAAAGGCCTTGACCTTCGGTGGCTGGCGAATTCCGGCCGGCGTGACGAAATAATGGCCGAAGCCGGTCGCGGCGCGAACGGAAAAGGGCTCAACCAGCTTGCCCTGCGCCAGTGGATAATCGGCAAGCGTCTGCCAGGCGATCATCACGCCCTCGCCTCTTATCGTTGCGTCGAGGCAGAGCGAGGCCTCATTGAACACGTGACGAACCTGCATCTGCCGTCCCTCGAGACCCACACAACGAAGCCAGACATCCCAGGAAAACATCGCATGCCCGTCGATGATCGTGGGCAGTTCGAGAATGTCCTTCGGCTCGCGCAATTTCGCAGCAAGAGCCGGCGCACAGACGGGAAAAACGAGCTGGGGCAACAGCAGGTCCGCATCGACACCCTGCCATTTGCCGGCTCCTACACGAATGCCGATATCCACGCCATCGGTGATGAAATCCGCCAGGGCCGTGGTCGCATCGATGCGCAGGCGGATCTCGGGATGCAATGCCGTGAACCGGTCGAGCCGATGCACAAGGAAACGGGCTGCGAAGACCGGCGCCACGGAGATCGTCAGCAGCTTGTCATCCCGCGCTCGTCCGACGGCCACTGCTTCCGAAAGGCTGCGGAACCCGTCCGTCAATCGCGCCAGCATAGGCCTTGCCGTATCCAGCGGCATCATGCCTTTCGGCAGGCGTTGAAAGACAGGATGACCAAGCTGCGCTTCCGCCTTGATCACCTGCTGGCTGACGGCGCCGATCGAAACGCCAAGCTCTGCCGCTGCGGCCTGCAACGAGCCCAAACGCGCGACAGCCTCCAGTGCCCGGAGACCGTTCAGATGGACGAGATTCAGATTACTCATATAGAAAACCTATAACGAGTGCCTGATAATGTCGATTGTGGTGACGCCGAACGAAGCACATATTCAACCTGCAAATGAAACCACCATTTGCGAGGTGAATAATGAACCCCCTCAAGATTTTCTTGAACACGGTACTACAAACGATGTCGGCACGCTCGACGGTCGGGGCCTTCCGACCAGACGCTCTCGACCATCCTGACATTCGGGCGATGGATCTGCTGCAGCTCGCAGACCTGCCCATGCCCTATCTTCGGATGCCGGCACCGATGGTAGCCGATGCCGAAGCTCAGCCGGAAAGCATGCCACTCGCGCGCTGCGCATAAAGCGTTCACCGCAATTTGGGATGCAAACCGGTTGCTGCTTCTGCTTCAGGCTGCCTTTTCTTCCGCCAGTGCCTTCTGCACGGCGGGACGCTCCAGCATCATGCGGTAATGCGCGTGTACGCGCGGAAAATCCGCGATCTCCACCCGGTCGCTCTTCAGCCATCCGGACATCAGGAAGAGATAGGGATCGGCGGTAGAATAGTGATCTCCGAGCACATAGGGGCCTTCGAGCATGCCGTCCTCGATAATGCGAAAACACTCGCTCATCACCTGCGGCAGCTTGTTCTTCATGTCCTCGAATGAGGTTTCCTGATCGGCCCAGCGATAACCGCGCCGGCCATGTGCATGCGCAACATGCACGGTGGACGCCATGTAGGCGTTGAAGGCCTGCATCTTGGCAAAGAGGAAGGGATCGGCAAGCGGCGCAAGCCTCGCTTCCGGTGCCGCCTGGGCGATATAGCCGAGAATGGCAACAGTTTCCGTCACCACGCCCTTATCCGTGACAAGCGCCGGGACACGACCCTTGGGATTTATCGCCAGATAGGCTTCAGACCGCTGCTCGCCCTCCGCGAAGTTCAGCTTCTTCACCTGATAAGGCAGGCCGGATTCGGCGAGCGCAATGTGACTGGCAAGCGCACAACTGCCGGGCGAAAAATAGAACGTGTTCATCAACATCCTCCTGATCTGCAACAGTCATAACATGACAGGAGACGCAGACCAGTGCAGAGCGATGCCGATACGCTTCTATCAGGCGAACATGGCGTCGGTTACGCGGACATCACCGACAGGCATGCCGTTCCAGTTCTTCATCTGGCGGTTGGCCATGGCCATCAGCTTCGTCTGGGTTTCGCCACCCTTTTCGAAATAGCGGGAAATCAGCGCAAAGATCATCGCTTCGGCGGCGCGGGTCGTGCCGTCTTCGCATTTGACAGCCATGGCGAGGCCCTGGTCGGGAAGTGCTGCAACAAAAACGCCTTCGGCACCGGTCTTGGCAAAGATCTTGCCCGGAGCCACTTCCATCAGCTTCGTGCAGGCGCGATCAGTGCCGGCGACGTAAAAAGGCTCGGCCATGCAGGCATCGATCAGGCGTCGTGACGCCTTGGCACGCGATGCGGCAAGCCCTTCGCCGGTCAGCATTTTCGCGAAACCATGGGCCAGTCCCTTGAGCGGCACGGCATAGGTCGGGATGGAGCAGCCATCCGTGCCGCAATTGTCGGTGCCTAGCACTGCGCCCGTCAGGCTCTCCATGACATCGCGGATTTCGCGCTGCAGCGGGTGATCGTAACCGACATAATTTTCGACCGGCGCGCCGGAATGAACACAGGTGCAGACGAAACCGGAATGCTTGCCCGAGCAGTTGTTATGCAGCGCCGTCGGCTTATCGATGGTTCGCGCCTGATGGATCAGGGTTGCCTGATCGGAAGACCAGTGCGCGCCGCATTCGAGTGAAGAGACAGCGCGCCCGGCCTTCGCCAGCATGGATGCCGCCATTTCGACATGACGATCCTCGCCGGAGTGAGAGGCACAGGCAAAGGCGAGTTCGGCATTGCCGAAGCCATAGGCGTCCGCAGCACCGCTCTCGATCAAGGGCAGCGCCTGCATGGCCTTGCAGGAGGAACGCGGGAAGACGCCGGCCTCGGCATCGCCGAAGGAAAACACCGTCTTTCCGCTTCCATCGACAACCACACCCAATCCTCTGTGACGGCTTTCGACGGAAGAACCGCGGGTCACTTCAACGGTAACGGGATTTTGCATGGTCTGTCCTGATTTTGCTGGCTTCTATGGCAACAAGAGATTGGTGGCAGGCTCTTATCCTGTTCGCGGAAGACTTGCACGGGAAATGCTTATGAAATCGGTAAAACGTCTGCTGATCATCATCTTCATCGTCTACCTGCTGCCGACCTTCGCGTCTGCGGGGCTTTGGGCAATGAAGGATCATCCATCCGGGTGGAGTGCGGCGCGCTGGACCTCTGCGGGCATCCTGCCCAAGCCTGAGGATAACAAGGATGCGGCGATCTACATCTTCTCCGCCATGACGGGTGGGCTTAAAGGTTCTGTCGCCAGCCACGCCTGGATCGTCACCAAGGAAAAAGGCGCATCGGCCTATACCCGTTACGACAAGGTGGGCTGGGGATCGCCGATCCGGCGCAACCACCGGGCGCCCGACGCCTACTGGTATTCGAACGAACCGCAGCTGGTCGCCACGGTCACGGGATCGAAGGCCGAGTTACTGATCCCGAAGATAGAAGGCGCGATCGCGGCCTATCCTTATGCAGAACCCGGCGGCTACACGATTTGGCCCGGGCCGAATTCCAATACGTTCGTCGCCTATGTGCTGCGCACCGTGCCGGAAATCGGCGCCGTGCTGCCGCCGCATGCGGTGGGGCGCGACTATCTGCCGAATGGTGAATTCGTTCATCTGGACGAAGACCGGCGCGACCTTCATGTAACGCTGCGTGGACTTGCCGGTTTCTCGGTCGGCCAGCGCAGCGGTCTGGAAGTGCATTTTCTCGGACTTGTCGCGGGCTTCGATCTTGCCCGACCCGGCCTCAAGATACCGGCATTCGGGCGGATAGGCATCTGATCCGGCGAGTAATCCCACAAAAGCAAAACGCCCGCGTCATGGCGGGCGTTTTCATCGAAGTATTTGCCTGTTTTTCGATCAGAAACCGTGGGCGGTCCGAGCGAAGCTGCGGATCTCGTATTGGGTGATCCCGAGATCTGCCAGTTCGCGCGTCGTCATCCGCTCCAGTTCGGCAACCGTCCGACGGTAGTTGCGCCAATTCGTCAAAGTGCGTTTCACGTTCATGATGGTCCCCCTTTCCTGGGCTTTCGAAACGGCGGCCGGTTGGTGGCGCCCTCTTGTTTCGATGCGTTTGTTATACGCGCGAAGACCGTCTTGAAGTAGCACTCGATTAGCAGCACACCCTTGCCAAATGAGCAGGGATTTTTGTGATCTCGGTCAAAGCAACCGCGCTAAAAATAGGCATACCTGAAAGAATTAAGCTCAAAAAACTCGCATCAATTTTGCGAAGCCTCGCTGCGGGCATGCCGCGCGCGTATGCCTGCTGCAGAAAAGGAAAAGGGCCGCCGAGGCGACCCTTCCATGAAATCTGGTCCGTTCAACGAACCCGGCCCGTCTCTCGACAGTCCGAAAGAAGATGTGGTTCAGGCCGAGGGCTGCCCCGTCAAGACCGCCACCTTTCCATTGCCCGTTACGCAGACCGAAATCTCATTAGACATTGGATCACCTTCCTTTCACTACGTTGACGATGACTAGAAGGTAGGTGTCATACGCATGTCTTGCAAGGCAAGTTATGTAACGCTGCGCGAATATAAGTGCTTTGCAAAATCACCGATCCCGGCTTAGCATTCGCAAGCCTGAACCGGATTGTGATTCCTTCAAGCCACCTTTCCTTCCCCTATCTTCAGAACAATCTTGCCGATATGGCTGCTCGTTTCCATCAGCCTATGGGCTTGCGCAACCTGATCGAAGTCCAGCACCGAATGGATGACCGGGGCGATATCGCCCTGTTCCAGCAGCGGCCAGACTTCGGTGACGAGATCATCGCGAATGGCGCGCTTTTCGTCTGCGGTGCGCGGCCGCATGGTCGAGCCGGTCACCGTCAGGCGCTTGACCATGATGGGTCTCAGATCGATGGCGTCGGTCTTGGCTCCCCCTAAGAAAGCTATGATCGACAGACAGCCATCCTTGGCCAGCACGGAGAGATTTCTCTCGAAGTAAGCCGCCCCGATCATGTCGAGCACGACATCGACGCCCTGCCCTTCAGTCTCTGCCTTGATGACTTCGGCAAAGTCTTCCGACTTGTAGTCGATCGCTCTCGTGGCGCCGAGCTTTTCGCAGGCGTCGCATTTCTCCTTAGATCCGGCCGTTGCATAGACGGTTGCGCCAAAGGTCCTGGCAAGCTGGATTGCGGTCGTGCCGATGCCGCTTGAGCCGCCATGGATCAGCACGCTCTCACCCTCGGTCAGGCCGGCCATCTGGAAGAGATTGGCCCAGACGGTGAAGAAGGTTTCCGGCACGGCAGCCGCCTTGACCGCATCATAGCCCTTCGGCCAAGGCAGAGCCTGGCCGGCCGGCACTGCGCAATATTCTGCATAACCGCCGCCATTCGCAAGCGCACATACCTTGTCGCCTACCGAATATTCCGAAACGCCTTCTCCGAGGGCCACGACTTCGCCGGCGATCTCCAGCCCGAGGATCGGGCTTGCATCCTTGGGCGCTGGATAATTGCCCTGACGCTGCGCCACATCGGGGCGATTGACGCCCGCTGCCTCGACCTTGACCAGAATTTCGCCGGAACGCGGTTTCGGCAGCGGCCCGCGGGCAACCACCATCACGTCGGGGGAACCGAAGGACGGCAGGTCGATGAAACGCATCTCATTGGGAAGCGGCATAAAAGTCTCCTGTCAGCATGAGACCACTGACTTAGGACACGACCTCTGCCTTAGAAAGGGACCGGTGGATGTGGCCGGTCACTTTGTCTCACCAAAGGACGAGAAGACGAGACCGCCTTCGCTCTCCTTGGCAGTTGCCTTGACGGATGCGATCTCGACGCTGATGCGGCCGATATCATCGAGAAGCAGGCCCTTGGGCAGCTCCAGAACGCCGATAGAGCAGCGCAGCAGCGGGAAGTCCCGTTCGCGGCCCGAGCGGTCATGACCGCGGATCCTGCCGGAGGCTCGTTCTTCTTCGGAATAAAGCTCTATCACATCGCCGTGAAAATCCGACAGCAGGCGCTCGAGGATTTCGTCCAGCTCCTCGCGTGTCCAATCGCGGATGCCGATGAAGAAGTCGTCGCCGCCGATATGGCCAAGGAAGTCACCCTCCGAGAAGAAGTAACGCTTCATCAGCGCGGCAAACAGCGAGATTGCGTGGTCGCCCTTCTGGAAACCGTAGTGATCGTTGAACGGCTTGAAATTGTCGAAATCGCAATAGCAGAAAAAGCGGCTTTCCTCGTCGTCGCGGCCAGCTTCCTGCATGAAATCGCGTACCGCGCGGTTACCCGGCAGGCTAGTCAGCGGGTTCTGATCCTGCGCGATCTTCAGCTGCTTCTCGTTCACCACCTTGATGAGAGATGCGGCCGAGACGACGCCGGCATAACGCATGTTTTCGGTGAGGATGACGCAGGCACTGTTTTCCATGTTGGCAAACAGGCTCATCAGCTCTTCCGCCTCGGCATCCAGCCCGATGATCGGGGCGCGCTCGACGAAGTGAGCGATCGAGCGTTCATAGACCTTGTTCTTCAGAAGGTCGCGACCGAAGGGCTGATAGATGAATTCCTTCAGGTGGTATTCGTTGATGACGCCACGCGGTTCGCCATTGGCGTTCAGGACCGGAAAGAATGCCTGGCGCGGATTGCGGCGGAACAATTCGAATACAGAATCGATCGCGTCATTCTCGAAAACCGTCGGCAGTCTTTCGATCTGCTTGCGGATGAGGATCTCGTCCAGCGACTGGCTGGAACGGCGCGCACGGCCGATATCGGCAAGATGCGGAAAGGCCGGCTGCAGTTCGGTCAGGAAGGTCGTCGGCTTGGCGATGAAATAGCCCTGAACGAGATCGACACCATATTCACGGCAGGCCAGAAATTCGGATTCCGTCTCGATGCCCTCGGCAATGACCCGGATACCGAGCGTGTGGGCGATGTTGACGATATTCTTGACCAGATGGCGCTTGCGCGGATTGCGGTCGATAGCGGACACGAAATGCCGGTCGATCTTCAGGTAGTCGACGGGGAAGTCACAGAGCAGCTTCATCTCGCCGTGACCGACACCGAAATCGTCGATGGCGAGCTTGAAGCCCGCCTTGCGCATATCGGCCACCAGATCGGCAAATTCCGGTACGCTGGTGTTGTCGAAGCGTTCGGAGAATTCGAAACAGACCGAAGAAGGTGCGATCTCGGCCGCCCGCAGATGGTGCAGCACTCTTTCGAGGAATTCATGCCCCTGACGGATCAGTCGGACATCCAGATTGAGAAAAAGCGTGGCTGACGAATAGTCGGGAAGCGTCGCGAATTTGGCGAGCGCGCGGCCGGACATCATCTGCTCGAGCGCCAGAAGCTGGCCTGCCTGCTGGGCCTCGTCGAGCAATTCCGGCGGAGAGGAAAAGCCGATCCGTTCATGGCCACGCAGCAGGGATTCGTAACCGAAGACCGATCCTGTCGCCACTTCGACAATCGGCTGGAAGGCGTTTTCGAGAACTAGTTTCCCGAGGGTAACAAGCTGGTCGCCTGCATATCGCCGGACAACACCCGGTTCGAGAACAGCCGCAGACGACATACGCATTACTCCACTGCACGAGCGCTTTTCAAAATGCTCGAAAAAAGGCCTTAAATGACGTTGCGCAGGTTGCGGCGCTACCCGTCAACAATCCGTTGCTCCTCTATGAAAATCGCATGAAGGTTTTGTGACGACCTTCCGGTATTTGCTTAAAATTCAATGAATTACGAGGGATTATCCGATGTTTGGACAGTGTGCAGCAAGTGCCGGCGCGGAGGTTGACCAGTCTTGGACAACAGGTCCGACTTTAGGGAAATGCCAAGCACTGCCAAGCTGTTAACCGGCCAGCCTGACGCAATGACGGGACCGTCAAATGCCGCGATCACACTGATGGCAAACGCTACCCGCATTTCCGATGACTATCCAAATCTGCTGCGGCACTTGGTAGCGTCAATCGCGCGGATCAGACTGCATGATTAAGTGGCCGGGCGCGTTCAATGCGCTCTACGCATTTGGGATAGCGCGTTTCGCAATCATCGCTTGATCGAAAACAAGATCGAAAATAACTCCTTACATTGCCATTCCTGCCTACAGAGGTCCTGCCGCGATCATGTACCGCCCGAACTTTCTCATCATCATGGTCGACCAGTTGAATGGCACGCTGTTTCCCGACGGACCGGCGGAGTGGCTGCATGCGCCGCACATGAAGGCACTTGCCGCGCGCTCGGCGCGGTTTGCCAACAACTACACGTCCTCGCCGCTCTGTGCCCCTGCCCGCGCATCCTTCATGGCCGGGCAATTGCCGAGCCGGACGCAGGTTTACGACAATGCCGCGGAATATGTATCGTCAATCCCGACCTATGCGCACCATCTGCGCCGCGCCGGTTATTACACGGCACTTTCGGGAAAAATGCATTTCGTCGGGCCGGACCAGTTGCACGGCTTTGAGGAGCGGCTAACGACCGATATCTATCCGGCCGATTTCGGCTGGACGCCGGATTACCGCAAGCCGGGCGAGCGGATCGACTGGTGGTATCACAATATGGGATCGGTGACCGGTGCAGGTATCGCCGAGATTTCCAACCAGATGGAATATGACGATGAAGTGGCGTTTCTGGCCAACCAGAAGCTCTATCATCTGGCGCGAGAAAACGATGACGCGAACCGACGCCCTTGGGCGCTGACGGTCTCGTTTACCCATCCGCACGACCCTTACGTGGCGCGAAAAAAGTTCTGGGATCTCTATAACGACTGCGAGTATCTGATGCCGGATGTCGGGATGCTGGAGAGCCAGGATCCGCATTCGCAGCGCATCCTGAAATCATGCGATTATGCGAGCTTCGACATTACCGAGGAAAATGTGCGCCGCTCGCGCCAGGCCTATTTCGCCAATATCTCCTATATCGACGAGAAGGTCGGCGAGCTGATCGATACGCTGACCCGCACCCGGATGCTCGACAATACGTTCATCCTGTTCTGTTCCGACCATGGCGACATGCTGGGCGAGCGCGGATTGTGGTTCAAGATGAACTTCTTCGAAGGCTCCGCGCGTGTGCCGCTGATGGTGGCGGGACCGGGCATTGCCCCTGCCCTGCACAAAGCTCCCGTTTCCAATCTCGACGTGACGCCGACGCTTTGCGACCTTGCCGGGATATCGATCCGCGAGATTGCGCCGTGGACGGATGGCGAGAGCCTGAAGCCGGTGATCGATGGCGGTGAACGGACATCGCCGGTGCTGATGGAATATGCGGCCGAAGCGTCCTATGCGCCGCTCGTCGGCATTCGCGAGGGCAAGTGGAAATATATCCATTGCGAACTCGATCCAGAGCAGCTTTTCGATCTCGAAGCCGATCCGAAGGAGCTCACGAACCTTGCGGGCGACCCGGCTCATGCCGAAGTTCTCGCCGGTTTTCGCGCCAAGCGGGATGCCAAATGGGACATGGCGAAATTCGACGCCGCCGTGCGCGAAAGCCAGGCGCGGCGATGGGTAGTGTATGAAGCGCTGCGCAACGGCGCCTATTATCCGTGGGATCACCAGCCTTTGCAGAAGGCCTCCGAACGCTACATGCGCAACCACATGAACCTCGACAATCTGGAAGAGTCCAAGCGCTACCCCCGTGGGGAGTAAGGCGCATTGGGCGGAGACAAGAGTATGAAAGCACAGCCGAAAGCCAGCCACTTCATCGATGGCGAATATGTGGAGGATACCGCAGGCAGCGTCATCGAGAGCCTTTACCCCGCCACCGGCGAGGTGATCGCAAGGCTGCATGCGGCAACGCCGGCGATTGTCGAAAAGGCGATCGCAGCGGCCAAACGCGCCCAGCCGGAATGGGCGGCAATGAGCCCGACGGCGCGCGGCCGAATCCTCAAGCGTGCCGCCGAAATCATGCGAGAGAGGAACCGCGAGCTTTCCGAACTGGAAACGCTCGATACCGGCAAGCCGATCCAGGAAACGATCGTCGCCGACCCGACTTCGGGTGCCGACAGCTTTGAATTTTTCGGCGGCGTGATCGCGGCGGGCATGAACGGCCAATATATTCCACTCGGCGGCGATTTCGCCTACACGAAGCGGGTGCCGCTCGGCGTCTGCGTCGGTATCGGCGCCTGGAATTATCCGCAACAGATTGCCTGCTGGAAGGGTGCGCCGGCGCTTGCCGCCGGCAATGCCATGGTGTTCAAGCCGTCGGAAAACACGCCGCTTGGCGCGTTGAAGATTGCCGAGATCCTGATCGAAGCCGGTCTGCCGAAAGGGCTTTACAACGTCATCCAGGGTGACCGGACGACCGGGCCGCTGCTCGTCAACCATCCCGATGTCGCCAAGGTTTCGCTCACCGGTTCGGTGCCGACCGGCCGCAAGGTAGCGGCGGCGGCTGCCGGCCAACTCAAGCATGTGACGATGGAACTTGGCGGGAAATCGCCGCTGATCGTGTTCGACGATGCCGATATCGAGAGCGCCATCGGCGGGGCGATGCTCGGCAACTTCTATTCGACCGGACAAGTCTGCTCCAACGGCACCCGCGTTTTCGTGCAACGTAAGGTGAAGGACCAGTTCCTGTCGCGGCTGAAAGAGCGGACGGAAAAGATCACCATCGGCGAACCGATGAATGAGGCGACGCAGATGGGGCCGCTGATCTCTTTCGACCAGCGCCAGAAGGTGTTGAGCTATATCGACAAGGGCAAGACGGAAGGCGCGACGCTGCTTACCGGTGGCGGCATTCCGAACGATGTGACGGGGGAAGGTTATTACATTCAGCCGACCGTCTTTGCCGATGTGACCGACGAGATGACCATTGCGCGGGAAGAGATTTTCGGCCCGGTGATGTGCGTGCTGGACTTCGACGACGAGGACGAGGTGATCGCGCGGGCGAACGCCACTGAATTCGGCCTGTCGGCGGGGGTATTCACCGCCGACCTTTCGCGCGGGCACCGGGTGGTGGACCAACTTGAGGCCGGGACCTTGTGGATCAACACCTACAATCTCTGCCCGGTGGAAATTCCCTTTGGTGGATCGAAACAGTCCGGTTTCGGACGGGAAAACTCGCTTGCGGCGCTTGAGCATTATTCCGAGCTGAAGACGGTCTATGTGGGAATGGGCAAAGTCGAGGCGCCGTATTGAGGATTGAGCGGCTATTTGCTTGGTCGCTTACCCTTCTTTTGCAGCGTTTCCCCTAGCGGTGTGTCGGGTGACTTCGTCTTGCTCGGCTGCAAAGCTTTATGATCGGCGAAAAGCAACTGGCGCTCCGCCTGCACCGTGTCACCATCTGCGGCAATCGTATTGATCGCAATCCTCGCTCCGTGACGGCCGCGCCGATTAGATTGCGCTTTAAACAAAGGGATATTCTTTCGGGATGATTTGCTGTTCTCTCCGGAGTCGTTCCGGCCATCCTTCTCCAAAGACAATTGCTTGTCGCGAGGCGGCGACCGTCGCTCGCGTGTCTTCTGATCACTCATTGCATAACCTTCAGTTCAGCCCAACCTTGAAATCATACTGCCGCAATTGAAACAGCCAGGCCGCGTCAACCACTCTAGAACCGTCATCATAGCAGTTCGAGGATATTCATGCAGGCAGATTTCGTCATCATCGGTTCCGGCTCGGCAGGGTCTGCAATGGCTTACCGCCTCTCGGAGGATGGCCGGTATTCGGTTATCGTCATCGAGGCGGGTGGGTCGGACTATGGCCCGTTCATCCAGATGCCGGCAGCGCTGGCATGGCCGATGAGCATGAAGCGGTACAATTGGGGTTATCTCTCCGAACCCGAACCCAATCTCAACAACCGCCGCATCACCGCGCCGCGCGGCAAGGTTCTGGGCGGTTCATCCTCGATCAACGGGCTGGTTTACGTGCGCGGCCATGCGGAGGATTACAACCGTTGGGAGGAGCTTGGCGCGCGAGGCTGGTCCTATGCCGACGTGCTGCCCTACTTCAAGCGGATGGAGCACAGCCATGGGGGAGAAGAAGGCTGGCGTGGTACCGACGGGCCTTTGCATGTGCAGCGCGGGCCAGTGAAGAACCCGCTCTTTCATGCCTTCATCCGGGCGGGTGCCGAGGCAGGCTTCGAAACGACCGAG
Source organism: Agrobacterium sp. Ap1 (assembly GCF_017313375.1). NCBI lineage: Bacteria > Pseudomonadati > Pseudomonadota > Alphaproteobacteria > Hyphomicrobiales > Rhizobiaceae > Agrobacterium > Agrobacterium sp. Ap1. Next base: position 416,829 of record NZ_JAFLMY010000002.1, on the reverse strand, counting down.
GATTATAACGGCTCGAAACAGGAGGGTTTCGGGCTGATGGAACAGACGATCCATCAGGGCCGCCGCTGGTCTGCCGCCAATGCCTATCTGCGGCCAGCGATGAAGCGGAAGAATGTCGAGATCGTCTATGGTCTGGCGCAGAAGATCGTCATCGAGAATGGACGAGCGACCGGTGTCGAGGTGTTGCGGCGCGGCGTGCCGGAAGTCGTTAAAGCCAACCGCGAGGTGATCGTGGCAGCCTCGTCGTTCAACTCGCCCAAGCTTCTGATGCTGTCAGGTATCGGGCCTGCGGCGCACTTGAAGGACATGGGTATCGAGGTGAAGGTTGACCGCCCGGGCGTCGGCGCCAATCTTCAGGACCATATGGAATTCTATTTCCAGCAGGTCTCGACCAAGCCGGTTTCGCTCTACTCCTGGCTGCCGTGGTTCTGGCAGGGGGTGGCGGGGGCGCAATGGGTGCTGTCCAAGGGCGGCCTTGGCGCCTCCAACCAGTTCGAAGCCTGCGCCTTCCTGCGCTCGCAGGCCGGCTTGAAGCAACCGGATATCCAGTATCATTTCCTGCCGGTGGCGATTTCCTACGACGGGAAAGCTGCCGCCAAGAGCCACGGCTTTCAGGCGCATGTCGGCTACAATCTTTCTAAATCGCGTGGCAACGTAACCCTTCGTTCGGCGGATCCGAAGGATGATCCGGTCATTCGCTTCAACTACATGAGCCATGAGGAAGACTGGATCAAATTCCGCCATTGCGTGCGGCTGACGCGCGAAATTTTCAACCAGAAAGCATTCGACGACTATCGCGGACCGGAAATCCAGCCCGGTGAAAACCTGCAGTCAGATGACGAGATCGACGCTTTCCTGCGCGAGCATCTGGAAAGCGCCTACCATCCCTGCGGCACCTGCCGGATGGGAAGCGCTGACGACCGACAAGCTGTCGTCGATGCGGAATGTCGCGTCATCGGAGTGGAAGGCTTGAGGGTCGCGGACAGTTCGATCTTCCCGCACATCACATATGGCAATCTCAACGGGCCTTCGATCATGACCGGCGAGAAGGCGGCAGATCATATCCTCGGAAAAGTTCCCCTGCCCCGGAGCAATCAAGAGCCCTGGGTCAATCCGCGGGCAGCACTCAGCGACCGCTGATGCAACCCGTCTCACCCTTTGGTTGCGCAGGAAATTGTTGCAATCTTAAATAGCGATAATATTCTCGCCTCAGTCAAAAGTTGGGGGCGAATCATGATGAGCAGGATCCTGGCGCTGGCGCCGGAAGAGTTTGTGCGTGCGCTTGCAAAGCAGTCGTACGTCTGGCGCGGAAGCGGCGGTTTTGCAGGAAAACGCCACCGGCGAGATCTCAGAAGGCGCTGGATCCGCCTTTACAAGAACAAGCGCGGCATCCAGTCGCTTGCCCGGTACAGTCGCCCGGAGATTGGTGGGCTTACTGCGGATATCGAGGTGTCGCCCAAATCGTCCGTGATCATTCTCCTTCCGGACAATCGCTATCTGGACGAACAGAGCGACAAGGCCGGTCCGGGTTCCGAGAACAAAATCATCTTGCCGCAAACGAGCCAGACGGATTCCCGCAAACAATTGCGGCGGCTGATGCATGTGGCGATGACGTCCCGATCGCAAACGACACTGGATCTCATCAACGCCTCCAACACCTATCGGCAGGCTCTGCCCGCGGTTGCGCGGGTTAGCCGCGGCGAGCGACTGTTTCTGCGCGGGGTCTATCTCGAAGCGCTGGGAGCGGTGATCCTGCCTCGACTGGAACAGCCGATGATCGATATCCTCGAGGAACAGGGCGTCGAGGTCGTTCCAAACTCGGAAATCCTGGTGCATCCGCCGGAGATCCGGGAGTTGCAAACTTCACCCGACTTCTGGCACCGTCGCATTCTTCCCAATCGAGGCGAGCTTCCCCAGGCATACCGGGGCAACGGCATCTCCATCGGCCTTCTGGACACAGGCATCGATGTCGATCATCCTGAATTTTCACACAGGAAAGGCGACCATATCGTCTACCGGCAGTTCGACCTCAACGGCGTCGAAGTGCCGGGCGCAAGCCCGCGGGATTTCGGCAGCCACGGAACACATGTGGCAGGCATATGCGCCGGCCAGAACGCCGGCATATCACCGCAGGTCCATCTCTCGGTTGCGGCCGTGCTGACGGAGCAGTCGGAGAACGGGGGATTGCGAGGCTACTTTGCGCAGTTGCTTGGCGGCCTGAACTGGCTCGTCAACGAAGCCGGCCCTCAAGGCGACGGCGTCCAGATCGTCAACGCATCGCTCGGCACACGAAACCTGACCCGAGAGGATATCAGCAGCCTTTACAAGGCGATCGGCAACGCTGCCGACCAGGGCGCGGTGGTCGTGGCGGCAATCGGAAACAACGGCAATCTGGGTATGGGCAACCATTGCTTTCCCGCCAAGCTTGAGCATGTCGTCGCCGTCGGGGCGATCGACAGGGACGATCGTGTCGCCGCCTTCAGCGACTGGGGGTATTCCTACGGCGATAGAGCGCGGCAAGCCCCGAGCAAACCGAATATCGTAGGACCGGGCGTGGATATACACAGTGCTCTGGCCGGCGGCGGCTACGCCTCCATGAACGGCAGCTCGCTCTCGGCGCCATGTATTTCATCAGCTCTGGCGCTCATTCTTGAGAAGTATCCGGAACTCACCGGCCAGCCTCGACGTTTGACGGAAACGCTGATGGAGTTTACTAGATGTAATCAAAATTGGGCCAATATAGCCCCAAGAGTGGGGCGTGGCTGCATTGACCTGGAAGGCCTGCTGCCATGACGCCGGCTCTTCCATCGAAAGGACTGACCATGCTGAATGCCAGAGTCAGGAATATCGTTTCGAACTCGTCGCCGCAGGACTCGATCGTTTTCATCGTCGAAGTGAATGCCGATCAGGAAATGTCTCAGGCCCGAGAGATATCGGATATCATGGCCCGCAAGGCGGCTTTGCGGGAAGTTTCATTGCGGGCCAAGGCACCGGTCATCGATGCCTTGAATGCCTATGAGCCGCTCGGACTGAAGGTCGTCAACCCCATGAACGGTTCGCTGCAATTGATCGCCCAGGGACCCGCAGCCGCCTGGGAACAGGCGATCGGCGAACATTCGGACCTGTTCGACGGACAGCAGGTCGATCTCCTGCCCAATGAAGCAAGCTTCGCGGCGATCTAAAGCACGCCGCGATGTTTCCGTTTCGCCTGCCGTGGCAACAACCGAATTTCACTGTCACATCACTGACAGAAGCTGGCTCAGTCGATCAACGATGAGTTGATTGAGCGCGCGGTAATCGCCGTCGAAATGATGACCTCCCTTGCGCGGCTGTATGTCGACACCCGGGATTTCACCCAAATCCGGGCAGGCCGTATCTTCTTCCTCAAGCCCATAGACGCACTGGATCTTAAGAGGCTCGATCGCTCTTAAGTCATCCACCGGATCACCATGCTTGCCGGCACCGGCATAACCGAGCCATCCGGTGACGGCGATTTCGAAATCGGCCTGATGCGACAGTGCCAGCAGCGACATGAGACGAACCGCATCCTGGTCATCTTTCGGCAACAGCCGGTAAGTGGCGGGCAGAATGTTGGCGCCGAAGGAATAGCCGATCAGAACGACATTCTCGACATTCCAGCGCTGGCGGTAGGTGGCGATGATGCGGGAAAGGTCGGCTGCCGTCTGTGCCGGCGTCTTTTCGTTCCAGAAATAGCGCAGGGCATCGACGCCGACGACCGGGATTCCCTCGTCCTTCAGATATGCCGCGAGTTTCTGATCGATATCACGCCAGCCGCCGTCACCGGAATAGATGATCGCCATCGTATTGCGGCGCGGCGCGGCCTCGATCGGCACAATCGGAAGGTCCAGCGGAGAACCGGTGGCCTCAGCGGCTGTCATCACGCTGCGTGAAACTGCAAGCAAAGCTTCCTCGGAAGCCTCGTCATCCGCAGTCACCTCGATGTCGGGGTGGGTGCGTTTCAGATCTTCGACATGCTCGCGCCCCGCCTTTGCGGCTTCGGGCGTGAATACGACGTCGATATCGTTCGGCAGCTCGCCTTCGGTCAGGCCATAGCGCATACCGCCATCGACCTGATTTTTCGGCGCCGGCGTGCAGAGTATTTTCGACAGGGCGATCGACGGATCCGGGTCGACCGCCAGCGTCGCGCCGATGGTGGAGAACGGTGTCTGGGCGGCAATCGCCAGAGCCAGTGATCCGCCGGCGCCGATGCCTGCCACAAGCGGAGCGCGATAGGTCGTCATGTCCCGGTCGCGATGGATCTGGCGGCTCAGTTCCTCGATATCGGAGACGAGATAGAGGCAGTCCCGCTTCTCTTCGCCAAGCCCGGCATAATAGTCGGGCAGATCGACGCCGACGACTACAGCACCATCGGCTGTCAGCGCATCCGACATGCGGTCTTCTTCGCGGCCCCAGCCATCGGCGTCCGACAGAAGCACGACGATGCCTTTTTCCTGCACCTGCGGGTCGCTGATGCGGGAGGTCGGCAGGCTGACGATTTCATTCTGAGCGAACTGCATGTGATAGAGTTCGACGGCACCGGCAACCAGCGTGAGCGCTGCAACGATAACCGGCAAAGCCCTCATCTGCGCAAGATCCCGCGCAACCCGCCGCCGATCAGCATCGTCACATCGAAGATGGAAGCGAGCGGAAGACCGCGGCCCGAAACGACGAGATAACGCGGCTGCCAGACCGGATCGAACTTCGACTTGAAAGCCTGCACGCCGCGGAAATTATAGAAACGCTCGCCGAACTCGAAGATCTCCCGGCCGAGCCGGTTCCACAGCGGCGCATAGTGATGATCCGCCAGGCCCGCGAGAGGCGCCATGCCGAGATTGAGCGTGCGGAAACCCCGCGCCTTCATATGCTCCATAATGCGCACGAAGAGCAGATCCATCATTCCGCGATGCGTCTCGGGAATGTGGCGCATGAGGTCGATGAAGGCATCGCCATGCTGCCCGGCTTCGAGAATGTTTGCAAAAGCGACGATGCGCCCTTCCAAGCGGATGATCGCCACCGGGCATGCCTTGACATAGGCTAGATCGAATGTGCCGAGCGAAAAACCCTTCTCCGAGGCATTGTGCGAGGCAAGCCAGGCACGCGAGACCGAGAGCAGCTCGTCTATGACCTCGGGCACCTCATCGGGTGAAAGCATGGAGAATTCCAGCCCGTCGCGTTCGGCGCGATTGATCGAGCGGCGCAGTTTCAGCCAGGCACCGCCCTTGAGGTCGAAACGGGTCAGGTCTACCACTGCCTGCTCGCCGAGCTTGTATGGACGCAGGCCGCAATCAAAGGCGTGCGGCAGGAAAGCTTTCGAAACCTGATAGAAGACCGGTCGGCTGCCTTGATGACGCGCCGTCGCCATGAACTTTTCAAGCAGGTTTGGCCACAGTTCCTGCGGGCCGACAGGATCGAACAGCGCGACCAGCGAGTGGCCGTGCCGGGCATACATGACAAACGCCTGCTCGCAATCGGAAAACAGGATCTGCTTGTCTCCGAGCCGGACAAGACCCGCGCTGGCATTCGGCTGGTTTGCAAGAATGGCCAGCGCCTTCGCCATATCTTCCGGCGGGGGGCCTTGCCGAAGGGCGCGCCCTCTGGATTGCGCTTGGCCAGCGCCGCGCAGAAAGCGCCCGAACAATGGCTGACGAGATGCCGAAACCGTATCGACTACAGCTTGGGATAGCAGCTCATGCTGCTTCTGTTGGCAGGTTTCATCGACATGAGCCGACATTTTAAGCCTATTAAAGACGTTGAACCGCAATTGCCTTAGCGTATTTGTATTTATCGAATCTTACGCCTTAAAGATGTAGCGGCTGCGACACATGAGCCGGATATACAAACCGATGCGGGCAAGACGACAGACGAAGCTTGGATGGAAATAGTATTCCAGCCCCTCCTTGCTCTTCGGACAGGGCTGGAACATCAACAAGCTCACGGACTCCGGCCGTAAACCGTCCGGCAGTTACTTGGTAAAGATCTTCCAGCGGGTCGGGCGGAAACGGGCTTCCGAACCAAGCTCGATCGGAGCATGCAATGGCACCTCCACTTCGACATGGAACGGATCGTGGCCGTTGTTGGCGATGTCGATCTCGGCAATACGGGTGCCGGCGAGACGGCGACAGGCAGTAACCTTGCCGAACAATGCGTCCTTCTCGTCGGTCAGGACCACGTCTTCCGGGCGGAAGAACAAGTCTCCGGCCGCATCGGTCTTTTCCGAAATGCCGATCGGCTCGCCCTGGAACAGAACCGTGCCATTCTTCACCTCGACCGGCAGATGCGAGGATTCGCCGATGAAGGAGAAGACGAAGGGCGACTGCGGGCGGTCGTAGACATCATCCGCTGAACCGACCTGCTCGATCTTGCCCTGGCTCATGACGACAACACGGTCGGCAAGTTCAAGCGCTTCTTCCTGGTCGTGGGTGACGAACACGGTCGTGTGGCCGGTGCGGTCGTGGAATTCACGCAGCCAGCGGCGCAGTTCCTTCCTGACCTTGGCATCGAGCGCGCCGAAAGGCTCGTCGAGCAGCAGGATGCGGGGTTCGATCGCCATGGCACGGGCAAGCGCCACGCGCTGGCGCTGACCGCCGGAAAGCTGGTTGGGATAGCGGTTTTCAAGCCCCGAGAGCTGCACCATGTCGAGCAGGTCGGAAACCCGCTTTTTGATCTCGCTTTTCGGCGGGCGGCTGGCGGACGGACGGACCTTGAGGCCGAAGCCGATATTCTGCGCCACGGTCATGTGACGGAACAGCGCGTAATGCTGGAAAACGAAGCCGACATTGCGCTCCTGAACCGAATGGCGGGAGGCATCTTCCTCACCGAAGAAAATCTGACCGGCAGTCGGGAAATCCAGGCCGGCGATCAGGCGAAGCAGTGTCGTCTTGCCCGAACCGGACGGGCCGAGCAGCGCGATCAATTCGCCCGAAGCGATATTGAGCGATACGTCATTCAGCGCGGCGAAACGGTCGAATTCCTTGCGGATATTGTTGATTTTGACTTCCATACGCGGGGTATCCTAGTGCCGGCCACCGGCAGCGCCGGCACCGAACCGAAGTTCGAGAAAGGTTTTCAAAGCGAGCGTGACGAGTGCCAAAAGAGCCAGCAAGGATGCCACGGCAAAGGCGGCGACCATGTTGTACTCATTATAGAGGATCTCGACATGCAGCGGCATGGTGTTGGTGAGGCCGCGGATACGGCCGGAAACGACTGAGACGGCGCCGAACTCACCCATGGCGCGAGCGTTACAGAGCAGCACGCCGTAAAGCAGGCCCCATTTGATATTGGGCAGCGTCACATACCAGAACGTCTGCCAGCCGGAAGCACCCAGAGACAGTGCCGCCTCCTCATCGCCGGTGCCCTGGTCCTGCATCAGCGGGATCAGTTCGCGCGCAACAAAGGGGAAGGTGACGAAGACGGTGGCAAGCACGATGCCCGGCACAGCAAACAGGATCTCGATGCCATAGCTTTTCAGCCAGGGGCCGAGAAGGCTGCCGCTGCCAAAGAGAAGAACATAGACCAGACCGGAGATGACCGGCGAGATCGAAAACGGCAGATCGATCAGGGTGATCAGAAACGCCTTGCCCTTGAACTCGAACTTGGCGATCGCCCAGGAGGCGGCCAGACCGAAGACGAGATTGAGTGGCACGGCGATGGCAGCCACGATCAGCGTCAGCCGGATCGCTGCCCAGGCATCGGGTTCCAGCAACGCTTCCTCATAGGTGACCCATCCTTCGCGAAAGGCTTCGTAGAAAACCGACACAAGCGGGAGGAACAGGAAGAAGGCGAGGAAGACGAGCGTCAGGGCGACGAGGATCAGCTTGGTGGAGAAGCTTTCGTCGGCCGGATTACGGAAGGAGATACGGCGATTATCAGACATTGCCATATCTCCTGCGGCTCCAGGCCTGGATGAGGTTGATCACCAGAAGCATGGCAAAGGAGATCAGAAGCATGATCGTGGCGATGGCGGTCGCGCCCGCATAATTGAATTCTTCCAGCCTGATGACGATCAGCAGCGGTGCGATTTCAGACACGTAAGGGATGTTACCGGCGATGAAGATGACCGAGCCGTATTCTCCGACACCGCGCGCGAAGGCGAGCGCAAAGCCTGTCAGAAGGGCTGGCGTAAGACCGGGCAGAAGCACATTGAAGATCGTCTGGAACCGGTTGGCGCCAAGCGTGGCAGCCGCCTCTTCCACCTCCTTGTCGATCTCTTCCATGATCGGCTGCACGGTGCGCACGACGAAGGGAAGACCGATGAAGATCAGCGCGATGACGATGCCGATCGGCGTGAAAGCGATGCGGAAGGGCATGAACAGCGAGCCGACCCAGCCATTCGGCGCATAAAGCGAGGCAAACGCGATACCGGCAACAGCCGTCGGCAGGGCGAAGGGCAGATCGACCATCGCATCGATCAGCCGGCGCCCGGGAAAGCGATAACGGGTGAGCACCCAGGCGAGCAGCGTGCCGAAGACGACATTGATCACTGCCGCGATAAAGGCCGTGCCGAAGGATACATAAAGAGCCCGGATCGTCCGTTCATCGGAGAGGATGGCAAAAAAGCCCGACCAGCCGAGTTCGGCCGTGCGCCAGAGCAGGCCGGCGATGGGGATGAGAATGATCAGCGACAGGTAGGCGAGCGAAAAGCCGAGCGTCAACCCGAAACCCGGGATGATGCTCGGCTGTTTCAATCTCCAGCCCGCCGTGGAAGCGGTAGCGGATGCGGTCATGCTTGGTTCCGAATTCTACGTTCAGGCCCGACATGGCAACGGTGCGGCAACAAACTACCGCACCGTGCCTCCAGTGTCACTTGAGTGATTATTTGGCGCCGGGCTTGTAGATCTGGTCGAAAATGCCGCCATCACCGAAGTGTTCCGGCTGCGCCTTCTTCCAGCCGCCGAAGAGCGGATCGTCAATGGTGACGAGCTTGATCGGAGGCAGCTGCTTCAACAGTTCCGGCTTCACCACTTCCGGCTTGGACGGACGATAGAAGTGCTTGGCCGCGATGTTCTGGCCTTCGTCGGAATAGAGATATTGCAGATAGGCTTCGGCGACCTTGCGGGTGCCCTTGGCGTCGACGTTGGCATCGACGACTGCGACCGGCGGTTCGGCGAGGATGGAGATCGGCGGCACGACGATGTCGAACGCATCCTTGCCGAATTCCTCACCGGCCAGATAGGCCTCGTTTTCCCAGGCGAGCAGAACGTCGCCGATCTGGCGCTGGGCAAAGGTGACGGTGGATCCGCGGGCACCGGTATCGAGAACCGGAGCGCGCTTGTAGAGGTCGCCGATATAGGCCTTGATCTTGTCCTGATCGCCCTTGAATTCTTCATTGGCCCAAGCCCAAGCAGCCAGATAGTTCCAGCGGGCGCCACCTGATGTCTTCGGGTTCGGCGTGACGATCTGCACGTCGCCCTTCACCAGATCGCCCCAGTTCTTAATGCCCTTCGGATTACCCTTGCGAACGAGGAAGACGATCGTCGAGGTGTAGGGCGAAGCGTTGTTGGGCAGGCGGGTGCGCCAGTCTTCCTTGATCTTGCCGGTCTTCTGGATGGCGTTGATATCGCTTTCCAGCGCCAGCGTCACGACATCGGCCTCAAGGCCATCGATCACAGAGCGAGCCTGCGCGCCGGACCCGCCATGCGACTGACGGATTGTGACATCCTCACCACCTTCCGCCTTCCAGTGCTTGGCAAAGGCGGCGTTGAAATCCTTGTAGAGTTCGCGTGTTGGATCGTAGGACACGTTCAGAAGCTGGCTCGCGGCAAAGGCCGGCGCTATGCTTCCTGCAGCGAGCGTCACGCCGAGCGCAAGCACTGCCAGCCGCTTTCCAATCCCATCGGTGAAGTTCAGCATAGAGTCTCTCCTGTGATCCTTGTCCCATGACCAGTGTCCCGTGATCATCGGGCCATTTGATATGGGCTAAACTCTATCGGTCAGGTCGTCTTAGTCAATTCACGGCGAAAAGAAGGCAAAACTGTTTCCCTCGGGCGGGTTCGCGCGACAAAGAATGCGTTCCATGAGCATGAGTTCACAGAACAGCAGCATCGGGAAAACACCGAACGGCAAAAACGCAATCCGGCCGAAATTCGTTCCGGAGGCTCGATTTCAACCCGGCGGAGCGTCGCGCCTGAGGAAAATCTCCGTATGGCCAACCGCTTTGGGCACGTCTCGGAAGGGTGGGCAGAAGTCGAAACCGCAGGCGCGATAGATCGAGATGGCATCGGTCATATAGATGGTGGTGTGCGCCAGCAGCGTGCTCTTCCGACGCGCTTCGACAGCATGGATGACCGCCCGCATCATTGCGCCGCCGATGCCTCTTTGCCGGAAATTGGGGGCCACGTAGAATTTGTGAAGTTCGTCGGCCGTATCGTCGAAGATGGAAAATGCCAAACATCCCGCCGGCTGGCCATCCCATGATGCCAGCAGCATTCCTGTCCCCGATTGCGCGTAACGCCGGGCAAGGCTTGCCGCAGTCTCACCGTGATAAAGATCCGTCACCAGTTGAGGATCGACGCCATGGGTCGCGGCCATGGCGATATCCCAATCCGCCAGTTCCCGGCATAGCGCCGCGGCGATCTCGAAGTCCTCCGGTGATTTTGCGATGGACACAGAAAACATGCCAGCCTCTCGACAAGGAGAGTACATTAGCATGCCCTGCTGCACGTAGGCAGACGCCAATATCAATTAAGCAAGAGGGCTTACGCCGTCAGAAGCTCTCTCACCTGAGCTGGCTTCTGTGTACCTTCGCCTGCCCCCTCGATCGCATCGGCAATCGTGGTGTTGAACAGAACGTCGCGGGTGGCGTCGGCTACACGGGCGAAGACATGGCGGATTTCGCACAGGTGTTCGCCATCGCAATCATCGCATTTGCGATAGGCGGTTTGCGACAGGCAGGGAAGCGGAGCGATCGGGCCGTCGACAAGCCGCAGGACTTCACCGAAGGAGATCGCGTCGGCGGGCTTCAGCAGTAGATATCCACCCTGCTTGCCACGGCGGCTCATGACGATGCCGGAGCGCTTCAGGTCGAGCAGGATCTGTTCCAGAAATTTCTTCGGAATGGACTGCTGGACCGCGATCTCCGAGATCAGCATCGGCTCATCCGGGTCGGCCTGCGCCAGAGCGGCCAAGGCTCGAAGCGCATATTTCGCTTTCTGGGATATCATCACGCAACCATCAACAGCAACGCCGCCGCGAGGCTTTTTTGCCCTCACGTCGCCGCTTCACACTTCGTATCCCTGCGCCTCGCGAATATCTTGGATGCGACATCCGCGGTCGCGTTCGTGCACACGGCTATGCCGCATCGCACACTCCGTTCTGGAGTACCGCAAACATGCAGAAAATACAAACCTATGCGGGCATCTGCTGCCGTAAAAACAGTCACATTTGGTTAAGGCGGCAGGTTTTCTGTGTAGGCCCGGCTTTCTAGAGATATTTGCTCCCCAGAACCGGCGGAAGAAACGGCTTTTCCTGTCATCAGCCCCTGCAAGTCGCAATACTACAGCACTTGCTGATGAAAGAAGAACCATGACCTCGCATGATGTGATTGAGCGTACCGCGTATGCAAAAGGCAACGAGAGCCTCGCCGAAGAATTGAACGTCAGACTTGCAAGCCTCGATCTTGCCGGCCGTCTTTCCGCTGCTGCCGAACTTGGCCACGCCGTTTTCACCACCTCGCTTGGAATAGAAGACCAGGTCATCACCGCCGCAATCGGTACGCATCGCCTTCCTATCGAAGTTTCCACGCTGGAAACCGGACGTCTGTTCCAGGAAACGGTCGCGCTCATCTCGGAAACCGAGGAGCGTTACGACATGACGATCCGGCGGTTTCATCCGCAACAGGACGACATCGATGCCTATGCCGCGAAATACGGCCTGAACGGTTTCTACGACAGTATCGAAGCACGGCACGCCTGCTGTCATGTGCGCAAGCTGATCCCGCTCGCCAAGGCGCTTTCGCAAGCGCAGGTGTGGGTGACCGGTTTGCGCCGCGGCCAGTCCGGCAATCGCGCAACCACACCGTTTGCCGAATATGATGCCGAGCGCGGCCTCATCAAGGTCAACCCGCTGGCCGACTGGGATATCGACACGATCAATGCCCATGTGACGGCTGAGCATATCCCGGTCAACCCGCTGCATGCCCGCGGTTACCCCTCCATCGGCTGCGAGCCCTGTACCCGCGCCATCAAGCCCGGCGAGCCTGAACGCGCCGGACGATGGTGGTGGGAAAACGACGAGAAACGCGAATGCGGACTGCATGTCCCGGAAAGCGCGTCTCAGCCGATACCGGCTTCAGCACCGCTCGCGAGTTCCATCGCCCGCTGAGGCCCAAATCCCCACTCTTTGTGTGTAACATTCAAAATCTACCGGAGACCGAAATGTCCCTGTCTGCACAGGAAACGGAAATCAGGAACCCACCCGTTTCCCGCCCGCCGCTCGATCCGCATCTGAAAGCCCTCGAAAACGAAGCGATCCATATCTTTCGCGAGGTTGCCGCGGAGTTCGAAAACCCGGTCATGCTCTATTCGATCGGCAAGGATTCATCCGTGCTGCTGCATCTGGCACGCAAGGCATTCTTCCCCGGCCGCGTCCCCTTCCCGCTTCTGCATGTCGACACGACCTGGAAGTTCAAGGAGATGATCGAGTTTCGCGACCAGATCGCCGAAAAATACGACCTCGATCTCGTGGTCCATACCAACAAGCGCGGCGCCGAAGAAAACATCACGCCGTTTACCCACGGATCGGCCTTCTATACCGACGTGATGAAGACAGAAGCGTTGAAGCAGGCACTCGATGCAGGCGGCTATGATGCGGCCTTCGGCGGCGCTCGTCGCGACGAGGAAGCCTCCCGCGCCAAGGAACGCATCTATTCCTTCCGCACGCCGGACCACAAATGGGACCCGCGCAACCAGCGGCCGGAACTTTGGAACATCTATAACGGCATGATCAAAAAGGGAGAGAGCGTTCGCGCCTTCCCGCTGTCGAACTGGACCGAGGTCGATATCTGGCGATACATCCAGGCGGAAGACATTCCGCTCGTGCCGCTCTATTACGCCGCCGAGCGCCCCTATGTGGAGCGCGACGGGATGATGATCCTGGCGGAAGATCCGCGGCTGGAACTCCAGCCCGGCGAAGAAATCCAGCACGGCATGATCCGCTTCCGCACGCTCGGCTGCTTTCCGCTCACCGGCGCGATCCGCTCGACGGCGTCCAACCTGGAAGAGGTGATCGCGGAACTGGAAATCGCAACCGTTTCCGAACGACAGGGCCGCGCCATCGACCGCGACCAGTCCGGCTCCATGGAAAAGAAGAAGCGCGAGGGATATTTCTAAGATGAGCGCCACAGCTACAGCCACAACTACGCCCGTCGCTGCTTCGGCGAATGTCATTCCCTTCGCCGAATCCGCCGCCCGCGTTTCGCGCGATACGCGGCCGCTGCGCCTCATCACCTGCGGCTCCGTCGATGACGGCAAGTCGACCCTGATCGGCCGGCTACTCTGGGACACCAAGGCGGTCAAGGAAGACCAGGCGGCGACGCTTGCACGCGACAGCGGCGCGCAGAACGATCTCGGCCTGCCCGATTTCGCGCTGCTGCTCGACGGCCTGCAGGCGGAACGCGAACAGGGCATCACGATCGATGTCGCCTATCGCTATTTCTCCACGGATCGCCGCTCCTTCATCGTCGCCGATACACCCGGCCACGAACAATATACCCGCAACATGGTGACCGGCGCCTCTACCGCCGATCTCGCCATCCTTCTGGCTGACGCCCGCGTCGGCCTGCTCGAACAGACCCGTCGGCACGCAACGATCGCGGCACTGATGGGCATCAGGCAATTCGTGCTGGCGGTCAACAAGATCGACCTGATCGGTTACGACAAGGCAGTGTTCGAAAAGATCGCGGTCGAATTCCGCGAATTCGCATTGGCACTCGGTGTGCGGCAGATAACGGCCATTCCGATGTCGGCGCTCAAGGGCGAGAATGTCGTTCTCTCCGGCGCTGACGCAATGCCCTGGTATGAGGGCCCGACGCTGATCGAAGCGCTGGAGCTTGCCACCAGCCGTTCCACCCAGGCCGGCGGTTTCCGCCTCCCCGTGCAACGTGTCGTGCGCCCCGGCGAGAGTTTTCGCGGTTATCAGGGTACGGTATCGGGCGGCGCGATCAAGCCGGGTGACTCGGTTGCGATCCTGCCTTCGGGCACCGTCGCGAATGTGAAGCAGATCGTCACCTTCGATCTCGTGCGCAATGCAGCGGTGGCCGGCGATGCGATCACGCTCGTTCTCGACCGGCAGGTGGATGTGGCGCGTGGCGACATCATTGTCTCCATCGACGGCCAGCCGATGACCGGCACATCCTTCGACGCGCAGCTCGTGTCGCTTCAGCCGGGCGGCATCGAGCCGGGCAAGCGTTACTGGCTGAAAAGCGGCTCGCGCCGGCAGCGGGTAACGATCGAACCCACTTCGCAGCTCGATCTTTCGACCGGCCAGTGGAAGCCGCATGCCTCGCTGCTTTCGATGAACGCGATCGGCAAGGTGCATCTTTCCTTCGAAGAACCGGCGGTGTTCGATGCCTATGAGCAGAACCGCGCCACCGGCGCCTTCGTCCTGATCGATCCCGACACGCTGAATACGGTTGCCGGCGGCATGGTTACCGCGAAGCGCGCAGATGTCGGCGGCATCCATCGCGGCAAGGAAGGTGAACAGCGCATCGTGCTTTCGCTGCCCGCGGATTTGGCCGAACAGCTGATGGCAAGTGAATTGTTCGCATCACGCCGCGACGAAGCGGAGATCAGGAGACTGACGGCCGCAGAAGCAGCCGAGTTCTTCTCCAATGCCGGAAGCGATATCTGACCGCAAGAATGTCATGAGGGCGGCGCAAGCCGCCTTCGTGTTACGACAAGTGCGTTGTAACTCTCAGCGCCAGTAGCTCTCAGATCACAAATTACGGAAACAAAAAAAGCCCGCGAAAGCGGGCCTTTTCATATGAGTTTGTTGTTTTGCAGCCGATAATGCTTCGGCTGAGCTGCTTCTGCTCAATGGCGCAACAAGTGGCTGCAGCTAGAAAACAAACATGTAGAGCAGAACGATTACAAAGATAGGAACTCCCATTGCCCACAATGCGATACCTTTAAGCATAGTCACCTCCATCGGTTTCGATGGGCTGATAACGCCGGCTCTCTTCAGCTGTTCCCAAAAATGAGAATACAGGACCTGCTGGTTCGAGATTAATCGATCTCGGACATGGTAATGGAGGCGGCAGCGAAAGGGTTTAAACAGACCGCACACATGCAAACTGGGACGTCCAGATCGCGCCGACAAATGCGTTCTTAAGCCCAAACGATAAAACAGTCCCCAATCGGTCCGTTTATCAGAAAAGGAATTCTGCGGAGAAAGTCTTTCGGGAGTTGAAACCTTTGCTCTGAAAGGCTTTTGACTGGTCGGAGTGGCAAGATTCGAACTTGCGACCCCCACGTCCCGAACGTGGTGCGCTACCAGACTGCGCTACACTCCGTGACCAGTGGCGCCTCTATAGAACAGCATTTTTCCTTCGACAAGCACCGTTTTCGAAAAAAATGTGACAAGGCTTAATTCGTTTGTCGCACCTCGTGGAACTGCCCTGAATCCGTTGCAAAAAAGCGGCGCTTCAAGAATTTGATGTCAAAGCCGTCCCGTGATCTCGCGGTGAGCCAGGAAAATCTGCTAGCTGGAACATGACATATGTCCCGCAGGCATTGCTTGGGGACCAGCCCATCACACAAGGATTTTCACGGATCATGAGCCGCCGCCTCATCGCATCGACCGCCCTTCTCGCACTTGCACTTTCCAGCTGCACGACCGTTACCATAACCGACAGCCCGATATCCAAGCGCTGGGTCGGCCACTCTGCCGGCGAGTTCTTTGCAAAATACAATCCGCCGCTCGATGACGTTACATCCGGTTCCAGCACAGTCTATAGCTGGCGCGGCGGCTACAAGCGCATCAAGCTGGAGAACGGCAAGAGCGCCAGCGTCAGCTGCTCAGCCAAGATCACCGTTTCCTCCGATTACACGATCCGCAATATCGAGATCACCGCCGACCGCCCCGGCGCAACCGGACCGAGCTACTGCGAGGAACTGTTGGCCGGCGCGTAACAGCACCTGTAGAGACTTGCGTAGCACCGCTCCCCGGACCGGTGCTACGCTTCAGAACACGCGCGATGGCTGCAAATCAGGGTAGCCGTCTGGAGCCGCCATTGACGGAATGCTTCTCTTCACGGTTTTCCCGGTTGCCCGGGCCCGCGAGTGAAACGTCGATGGCTAACGCCGGAAAATTGCCCTGATAAGTCCCATGGCGGACCTGCTGTGCGCCTGCAGGCGATAATTGATGACGCGCTTTGCCCGTTCGGATGAAAGCATGAAGGTTAGCGCAAAAAAGACTGTCATCGACAGTTTGACCTTGGCGGAATACGGATAGGTCCACAAAAGCGACAGCAGAAACAGGAGCTGGCGTAGCCCGACACGTGCGCTGTTTGCGATTGCCAGATAGAAGCTGCGTTCCTGATGAAAATAGGCGCGATTGGCGGTCACCAGGCGGGATCCGAGACCTGTCTTATCAAGAAGCGAGCGAAGATGCTCCAGCCGGTGCTCGAAACGCTCCGCCTCGCGCTTGAGCGGGATCGGGTTCAATTCACTGCTGAAACCGGAATCATTGCGGTCATGCACCCGGTAAAGGCCGAGCGGCCTCGAAAGACTTATGATGTCACCCATGAAAGGAGCCACGAACAGGATGACGCCATCGACAGCGCGTTCGTAATCCGCTCCTTCTATCAGTTGGCAGACATCCCTGCGAAACACATTTCCGGATGTCGGAGGGCTTGTGTAGTATCCGGTCTTCAGAACTTCCCGGACGAGCAGTTCCCTCTCACGAAAATCGGAAAGCGGTGGGACGGGACCGCTCATGATCCGCCGCCGCGCATCCATCCTCAGCAACGGGAACTGAAGTTTCGCCACATCCTTGTCGAGGTGCCAGAGGACTTCCGTCAGCGCGCCGGGCAACAATTCGTCATCGGCATCGAGAAACAGGACGAAAGGGGCCGTCGTCTCCTGTAGCCCGCGAAGGCAGGCGAGCCTTTGCCCGGCATTTTCGATATGGTACGCCCGGACGCCAGTTCGGCATATTTCGTCCCAGGAATTATCTGTCGATCCGTCATCGATGACGACCAGTTCACAATCCCGGCGACCCTGCCTCAAAACGCTTTCAATGGCATCGGTGACATAATCGGCATAATTCCAGCAGGTAACGATGACCGCCAATTTGGGAGAGCCGGCACCCCGCGTATCCATGGAGATGTTTTTGCCCTGACCCGCTACCATAGACTCAAGCGTTTTCAAGGCAATGTCGTCGGTCATGACCGTTGCCTGTTGATGATATAACCGACAAGATTGGCTCCGGCCCTGCGCAGCTGCTGCTCGGCGCTCTTGACGGCTTCCCGCGTCGTGCGACCCCACCGCGTCACGAGGACGACGACATCGGCTTGAGACGCAAGAGCCAGGGCGTCCAACGAACTATCCAATTCAGGAAGATCGATAATAACATCACCTTTCTGACGCGCCGCTTCAATGATCTCGCGGATGCGCGGGTGACGGAAATTGGAATAGATATTGGTCACCGCATCACGGGAGAGGACCGGCAAAATTGCAATCCCGTCCCGCTGCTCGAAAGTTATCTCCGCGATATCCGCTTCCGAAATTGCGGCATCTGCAAGCGATGCGAGCGGGCCGCCCGATACGCCCCTGGTCTGTTCACCGCACCAGAACACGGTTGCGGGACGTCCGCTGCGATTGAGCATATCTGCAAGGTTGAGCGCGAGCGCCGATCCGCCCGCGTCACGGGAATAGCCCGCCAGCGCGATCACGGCGTTCTTGTCGGCCTTCTTGTGGGTATAGGAGATATCGATCAAGGTACGCAGATCACGGATGGCCGCCGCGTGGCGCCGCATCCGCTGTCCGGCCCCGACCCGCGTCGCAAGCTGCAATCGGCCCCCGACCTCCGGTATCTGAGCCATGCAAGGCATCGTGGTTTCAGTTTCCAGATCCTTGGGACTGCGGACCTTGCGATCGAAAGCAATGCTCATGGCCAGCGCAGCCATACCGAAAAACAATCCCAGCACGCCGCCGAATGCCACGATAAGAGAGGTTTTTGGACTTGACGGAGCAAGAGGGGGAAGTGCGGCGCCAGTGATCTTGGCATCGGCATCCGGTGTCGCGGCCTTTGGCAGCGTGCCTTCCTTCATCGCCTGCGTGGCCGTCGCGATCTGGGCGGATAATGCATCAAGTCGCCCCTGCAGGGTTTCCGTTCCGGCGCTGGCAACCTGTTCCTTCGAGGTGACGGATTGCAGGATGTAACCGGAGATGATGGCATTGGCGACACGCGCGGGCTGGGTTGGGTCCGTGGACCAATAACCGACCGCAACAACATAGGACTGGCCGACGCGGCGTGCGGACACTCTCTCAACGAAGTTGGCGAAGGCAACACGCTTGAGATTTTCTTCCGGGCTTTGGGTGAGCGTGGTGGCGTTATTTTCCGCGGGCTGTCCCGAGAAAGTCGACCGGACCCACTCGATCGGGCCGGTAATGGCCGACTTGAGCAAGCTCACAGGCTGGGGCGCAAGCTCCGGGCTTTCATACAATTTCAGGCTTTCGAAAACTGCCGAGAGAAGCCGCTCCGAGAGAATGATCTGCAGTTCACTTTCGGCGCTGTTCAGATCAAGCCCCTGCTGCAATATCGAGCTGGCATTGGCGAACTGGCGCGGTTCGAGCAAGATCGTGGCTGTCGCATCATAGGTGCGCGGCAGAGAATGCGCGTAAAGCGCTGCGGCAATGACACCTGAAAACATGCAGGCAAGCAGGCGAAGCTTGTATCGCCACGCTATGACAAAAACCAGTTTAAGGAACATGACAGGGCCATCGACCCTGTTATCCTTTGCCACGTTATCTATAGGCCAGATGCGCGACGCTCGCTCGACGGGACCAGGTCTGTCAAAAGTCATCGTGCGGCACCTCCGCCAAGGCGCTCGAGTTTGGTGGGCGGAACATCCAGAGAGGCCGCTCTTTCCGGGTTGATTTTACCGCACAGAAGATCAGCCAAGGCTGCTAGATTTCCCTTTACCCTGCCACGCCGGTCGATAAACGGTTCCGGGGCCACGGACTTTGCGAAATTCATCGACATGTTGCGCCAGATCTGGCCGATCGCCTGTTTGGTCGTCATCGTTCCCTTCCGACGTAGATAAACGGGGTTTATTACCTGCGAATATCCCAAGCGCTGGCCACTGACCCGGCCGACCTTCACTCCCATGTGAACACCATAGGCTTCGGCGCATTTGACCAGGTCCCCGCCCTTTTTCGCCAGCGATGCACCAAAGTCGCGATCCTCCAGCCAGCCATAAAGAACGAGACGCTCGTCGAAGCGATTATCGCCTATCGCCGATACTCTGTACGCCATGTTGCAGCCGTAGGGGCTGAAGGGACGCTCCCAGACCGATCCCTCAGTCGCAGGGGCCTCTTCGACAAGCTTGACTGCCTCAGTAAAGGGTATGCCCGGCCCCTTGATACCATCGGCGACCACACGCCCGGTAAAGCCCACCACACTGCTTTCGTCCGCAAAGGCGCGCGCCGCGGTGGCAAGCCAGTTCGGGTCGGCAACGAAATCGTCGTCCAGAAACACGAGAACGTCAATTCCCGTTGGCAAATGATCCAGAGCGTTGTTGCGCTGGGCCGGCAAGCCCGCCTTCCCGGTGAGCACCTCTACACGATCATCATCGGCAAGATCTCCAGCATCACTGCTATCCACGCAGGAAAGGATTACCCGCTCGGGCGCCAATGTCTGCGTTTCCAGAAGGTGACGGACGGTCTGCGACACGACTGCCGGACGACCGCGGGTGGCGATGGCGACAGCAACCCTGGCAATGGGCGGCGCTGCCGGCGCAGGAGGCGCCAGGCGGACCGTCGGCTCGTCAAGCAGTTCGCAATATCCTGCAGCGGTCTCACGCCAGGAGAATTTCTGCATCTGGACGAAACCCTTCGCACGCAGGTCGTCCATCAGCGAAGCCGAGTTCCTCAGGGCCTCGACATAAGCTATCCATTGAGCCGGGTCGAAGGGCGAAGCCATCAGCGCGGCATCGCCACAGACTTCGGCCATGCTCGAATGGTAAGACGATATGACCGGGCATCCCAGTGCCATCGCCTCCACGACGGGCAAGCCGAAACCCTCATTCAGGGAGGGAAAGGCAAGACACAGGGCACGTTTCAGAAAATAGGCGATGTCGTCATCGGAAACCCGACCGGCCATTATGACATTGTCGTGCTGCCCCGCCGCGCTTTCGCTGAAAATACCGAAATCCCCCCCGGCAATGACAATATCTATTCCAAGCCTATCCAGTTCCGCGGCAATCTTGGACAGAAGCGCCAGGTTCTTGTGCCTGGCGCGGGATCCAAGCGCAAAAACATACCGGCGAGACCGCGCTGCGATCGCCTGAACGATCCCCGGCGCGATGGTGGCCGCGTCGGCATTCCATTGCAGGACATGTTCGTAGCCGTTCGGCAGGACGGCGATATCCTTTGCCTCTATCGGCAGGTAGCGGGCAAGCTGGCGCGCCGAGGCATGCGAAACCGTCGCGATCCGCATCGCCCGTCTGGCGAGCACCGGCTGGATGGACTTGTAGGCCGTCCGGAACGCCAGACTGTAGCTGTCAGGCGCTGCAAAAACGTTGCCGTCATGGATACAGACGATCTGGTTCTTCTTGGCGACAGGAGCCGTATTGCAGAGATTGAGCAAGGGGCCACGCCATTTCCAAGGCAGAACGCATTGTTCCCACGCATGGCCGTTGAGGCGGCTGGCGACTTCAATCCGCGAAAAGGCGTTCAGACCTGGATCGGCAGCGCCGGAAGGAACAAGAAGCGAAGCGACCGCCCCGCCACCGCTTGCCTCATCGAGGGCCTTCAGCACATTCAAGGCGTAGCGCTGCACGCCGGTTGGCGTCTGGGTCAGAAAGCGGCCGTTGACTGCGAAACTATCCTTCAGGCCCATCGATAAATTCCAACGCCTTCCCTGCCACAGAAACTATTGTTGAAATCCTATTCCAGTAAAAATACCGGATACTTCAATAACAATAGCACGATAAATTCAAGTTTCAGCACTGAAGAGTTGAAATAGTTAATCCAGAAGGGAATACACCCCGATTTTTCGACGATATATTACCAGACCCAACCAGCGCTCGAATGATGCCCGCAATGCCAAAAGGCATTACTCCTCAATAGCTTCCACGCGCATTCAACACGGCGGGTATGGTCTTGGCCATAATCACCAGATCGCCGACAAGACTGCGATTGGCGACATACAGCGCATCGAGCTGCACGCGCTTGACATAATCTGCATCGCTTCGCCCGCTAACCTGCCACAATCCTGTCAGACCCGGACGCACGCGAATATAATCGGCGTAGTTCTGGCCATAATAAACCGTCTCGCTGGGAACGATCGGGCGAGGACCGACAATGCTCATATGGCCGAGAACAACGTTCACGAGCTGCGGAATCTCGTCAATGCTGCTCTTGCGCAGAAAAGCGCCGAACGGCGTGATGCGCGGATCGTTCTTCAGCTTGCGCGTCGCCGCCCATTCCGCCTGCTCCGCAGGATTATCCGCCAAGTATTTTTCAAGCAACGCTTCGTTATTGTTGACCATGGTGCGAAACTTAAGACATGGGAACATACCCCCGCCTCGCCCAATCCTGCTATGAGCTATGAAGATTGGCCTTCCCTGTATCAGCAGCAATACGAGAGATGTTATAAATATTAATGGTATAAGAACAAGCAAAGCCGTCAAAGACAAAAGAATATCTAAAGCACGCTTTGCAAATAAAGATAGCCTAGGAGACAGCCTTAACTTGAATTTGTCGAAAACAAATAATCGCTGAATGCCACTTTCGCCGGCGTTTACATTGACGTCACGCATTGACGCACTCCATATCAGCAGATGTGATTAAAGGTCAGTCGATTTGCATGCACTGCGTAGCACTGTTAATCATTGCTAACAAATGCTTAAAAGTTTGACAATATATTTATTGACTGTAGTCTATTGAAAAATGTTAGAAACTCCAGGAAGTCTTTAGTGAAACTTTCCGGACCGTTCTCCCTTAGTTCTTCTTTGGAACAACCGAAATTACAGGTTTATCCTCAGAACTCTCGGAACTAATACGATTTATAGAATATAACGATTCTCGTGAGGTGGTTCATGCGTGTGGCAATTATCCACTATTGGCTCGTCGGAATGCGAGGCGGCGAGAAAGTCCTTGAGGCGATCTGCAAGATTTACCCTCAAGCTGACATTTACACACATGTATATGACAAGGCTTCCATATCAGCTGCGATCAATTCACATACAATTTATCCGACGTTCATCAATTCTTTGCCGTATGCAAAGCGTATGTATAAAAAATACCTTCCCCTGATGCCGATGGCTCTGGAGCAGCTGGACTTAAGTCAATATGATCTTGTCATCAGTAGCGAATCCGGCCCTGCCAAGGGCGTTATTCCGAATTCTCCGGCCGTTCACATCTGCTATTGTCATTCTCCGATGCGATACGTCTGGAATATGTATCACGAATACTATCGGAAGTCAGGTATAATGACGCGGCTGATGATGCCGCCGCTCGCGCATCGCCTCCGGGCGTGGGATATCGGAACGGCAAGCCGGGTCGATCATTTCGCCGCCAACTCGGTCACAGTCGCCAACCGGATCAGAAGCTATTATCGCAGGGATGCGGATGTCATCCACCCGCCTGTCGACACTCAGGCTTTCCGCCCGGTGCCCATGCAGGAGGTCGGCGACTATTATCTGATGGTCGGCGAACTCGTCGGCTACAAGAGGCCGGATCTGGCTGTAGAGGCCTTCAATCTGATGAAGAAAAAACTCGTCGTCATCGGCGGCGGCGAGATGCTGGACTATCTTCGCAAGATTGCCGGCCCGACAGTGACGATCATGGGCTCACAATCCTTCGACGTGCTGAAGTATCACTATGCACGGTGCAGAGCCCTGATCTTTCCGGGCGAAGAAGATTTTGGTATAGTCCCTCTGGAAGCCATGGCAAGCGGTCGTCCCGTCATCGCATTTGGGCGCGGCGGAGCAACCGAGACGGTTATCGATGGCAGGACAGGCGTTTTCTTCAAGGATCAAACCGTCGAGACGCTTATCGACGCAATTGATCGGCTGGAGCGCATGGACTTCGATCCGGCCGATGCCGTGACACGTGCCGCAGATTTCGCCACACCTGTGTTCATCAGGAAATTCAGTAACTTTGCGTACAAGGCGCTTGGCACAGAGCCGCCGCCGGCCGTGAGACCCGCACAGATAGCATGACACAGGTGAAATAGCCGAAGGAGCATAGGGAACGTGAAGCATACCAATTCCTCCTGCCGCCGTAACCGCAAAGCATTCTTTTCCTTCTCCGCAGGTGCCGCGATAGTTGCGCTTGCCTCGGGCATGCTCGTATCGACCATCGGGCAAGCCCTTGCAGCCACCTATCTTCTCGGTCCGCTCGACGTATTGAAGATCCGCGTTTTCGAATGGCGGCCGAGTGCGGGTATCGCATATGAGTGGGTGCCGCTGACGGGAGAATTTACGGTTTCGGCCTCCGGAACGCTTTCACTGCCGATCGTGGGTACAATTCCGGTCGCCGGCAAGACGCCAGAGGAAGTTTCCGAGATCATCGGCGAGCAACTTCAGGCCCAGATCGGTCTTCAGAAACGGCCGAATGCATCGATCGAAATCTCCAGCTACCGGCCATTTTTCGTTACCGGCGCAGTTGGGACACCCGGCAAGTTCAATTTCCTCCCCGGCCTTACCGTAACCCAGGCGCTCAGCATGGCTGGAGGAAGCGGAAGCGTTGACCCTCGGGTCATGGAGGTCCAGCGCGAGGCCCTTGTGAACCAAGGCACGATGCGGGAGCTTGAAGCAGAGCGGCTTGGTCTCCTGGCGAGACAAGCCCGCGTGGATGCCATGCTGGCGAAGAACGTCAAGATCAGCTTTCCGCGCGAACTGACGGAGCGCTCGTCCCAGACCGCAGTGATGCAGGTGATGCGAAACGAGCAGGCGCTTCTGGACAGCCGCCTGCGCTCTATGGATTCCGATCTTACCGCGCTGGAACAGTCCAAGGTTCTTGCCAAGAACCAGATCGAAGGACTTAAGCAGAAGGAAGCGTCGCTGACGAAGCAGATCGATCTCGCCAACAAGGATCTGAGCTCGGTCAACAAGCTGGTATCACAAGGGCTGACCGTGTCATCACGCCAGCTTGGCGCGAACCAGAATCTCGCGGATCTCGAGAGCCGCAATCTCGACGTATCGCTTGCACTTTTGACTACTCAGCAGGATCTGACGAAACTCGACCAGGACGCATTGGCCGTCGTGGAGAAGTTCAAGGCATCCGCACTGATGGAAGCATCAGAGCTCAGAGACAAGCTTGCAGCCAATGACGAGAAGATGAGAACCTCGCAGGCACTGCTCCTGAATATCGAGATGCGCGTGCCGGCGGCCCTATCCGCGCTGAATGCCGAAGGCCGCCCGCGTACGATCACGAAAATCAGCCGCACGATCAACGGCGCGACGGAGACATTCGTGGTCAAGGACGACGATGCCGTTCAGCCCGGCGACGTCATTCGTGTCGAGCCTCAACAGAATGCGGTGACGCAAAACGGGGGCGCCTCGCAATAACCGGCATCAACCCTAATAGAGAGGAAAACTCGCCACGGCAGTGCTCGGGGCTTGATCGAACACGCATAGACATGCGATATTAATATTAGAGAATCCTAATTAAAATTGAGTAATGAATGGCTATTTGGGTCCTGATCCTTTCTGCCGCCATTGGCGCCGTTTGTGGAATCTGGCTTCATGTCGTTGTCTTTACTATACTTTCCGTGTTTGTTGCGATTGTCTATCTCTTGACCGCAGTCCTGTCGGGACTTTCATTGGCATCTACCTTCATATGGATCATGATGCTGAGCACTGCGCTTGGCGCTGGCTATATTGCCTCTCATTTCGTACGCTACGTGGCCCATAGCCGGGCACATAAAGCCAAGCACCGGCATTCGGAGCTGGAATCTGGCACCAAATATCTTCACGATCAGCAACACCCCTGACCAGCGCGGCAGATAGCCGAAGGCGTGTTCGGGCCGGATGCGGATAATTTCGGCCTATTCGAAGCAAATATTCAAATTTCGCAATTGAATTCCATCCCATGCGCCTGGGATATACTAAGTCTTCATACGACAATCAAATATACGTATCGACGTTTATTTTCGATGGACGCCGTGTCTATCGCTAGTATAACCTATCAATACATACAGAAAAACTGAATAACCGATGATCAATCTATGGAGCATTCACCTCCCTTTCACGAACATCGGGAAATACGGATAATAAAAACGGATATATCCAAGCGATCATCCCAGAGCCGCTGACCTGCCACGACACACTCAACTTCCTTGAAGATAGGATCGGACATGTCGAAGCTGCCGCGTAGAACATTCGTCAAGGCATCGGTACTGGCAGGGGCCGGGGTGATGCTGGGTGGCCGGGCGCTGGCAGCAAGTGACCCGACCAGCGGACGCCGCCTGATCTTTGACGAGCAATTCAGAACGATCGACTGGACGATCTGGGAAGCCGGGCGGAAAGCCACGACATTCGATCCGGGCTTTTACGGTAATTCCGCCTTTGCCCGTAGCACCGGCGAGGAGGGCTTCAATCCTTACGCAATCGTCGACGACGACGCGACGGCAAACGGCAAGGCGCTGCAGATTTCGGCAAAATATATCGGACGGCAAATGTCCGTGCCGCATTATTACGGCAACGGGGATCCTCAGAAGCAATGGATTTCCGGCAATCTTCAGACTGCCCGCGGAGACGGGACAATTCTCAAGGGATGGCGGACCGGCTACTTCGAGACCCGGATGATCTTTCCCAAACATCCGCTCACATGGCCCGCCTTCTGGCTGATGAATGGCCGCAGCATTCTTTTCCCGAAAACCAGCATCGAGATCGATGTTGTCGAGCAGAAGGGGTTCGAGCCGACGAATTACGGTGCCTACCTGCACGAATGGGGCCAGCCGGGAGAACGGCACGCCGAAGTCGGCGTCAGGACACCGGTCGACATGACGACGCAATATTGTCGCTACGGGATGCTGGTGACCGAGAGCGAATGCAGGCCGTATTTCGAACGTGAGCCGGTGATCGATCCCGCGAGCGGCCGGCCGACCGTCTGGCCGATCGGGCGCGCTGCAGAAATCAAGGCCAATAACGATCTCTTCTGGCCGCTCGTGACCCTCGCGCTGCGTGCGGACGTGCCTTACCCGGACCCCTTGCTTCCCGAACACATGGAGACATCGATGCGAGTGGACTATGTGAAGGTCTATGCGTGAGCAGGCACCGGCGCGAAAGACGTCTCACGCTCTTCGGCCGGCACCGCTGTCGCAAGCCCTGCCATGACGAAAAACAAAAGCCCGGTATCCACGGTTGATCCCGATACCGAAGCGCCGATGAGAAGACAAAGGCAGCCGTTGCGGCCGGCAAGCCGGACATCACTGTCGAAGGTCCGCGGCGTTCCCCGCCTGGTGTAAAAGGCAGACAAAAAGAATAGGCCGAAGAAAATCACACCCGGAATGCCGACATTGGAAAGAAGCGCAATAATGAAGCTCGATGTGCGGGATGTGCCCAGCCCGACGCCGAGGCCATAAGAGTTGATAAAATTGCTCCAGCCATAGGCATTCCACATGCCCCGTTCGATGCCGGATGCAGAGTTCGCCTTGCTGAACAGCAGAAGATCAAAATAGGCATAAAGCTGGCGGAAAAGATCCTCGTTCATAACGATCATCATGCCGATGAGGACGAGGATGATCGGCGCGAAAAGGACGACGCCGCCACTGATCCGCGTGCCGGACTGGCCGCCGCAGCGGAAAAAGCAGGTCATGTAAAGGATTGCGAGGCACACCGGCAGACCGAACAGGCCGGCGGACGAAGTGGATCTGATCACCATGATCGATGTCAGCAGGAAGAGAAAACCTGTCAATTTGCTGTAGCGCCCGCAAATGCGCATCGTTCCGGCAAAACCCACCACGCCCAGGCTGACACCGGCGAATGTGGAAGCTTCCGGCCAGGAACCGACAACGCGCTTGACGCCGGCGACAATCGCCTCGTCATGGAACGCATAAGGTGCGTTTCGGATATAGCTGAAGAGTTCCTGGATCGGGGTTCCGTAGGTGACGAGATCGGCAATACCGAAGAGCAGGTTGGCGGAAGAGAAGGCCAAGACGGTACCGGTCGCCGCGCGAAACCCTGCCATGGTAGAGGCCATCGCAACGATCATGACGAAGGTCACGATATTGGCGGTGTTGTAGATGGCCTGGGTGAGATTGCTGGAAACCGGACCGAGCGGCACCGCGCCGCCGGTCTCGGGATATTCCGACGAGCCGAGCGGAATGATGTTCATCGTCTCCGCCCACAGCCTCGGAGCGAAAAACCCTGCAAGCACGCCATAGGTCAGAAGGCAGAGAAGCCAGAAAGCAGGTTGCGGAAAGGCCAGCGCGTTGAGTGCGACCTTCATCTTCTCACGGTAGGAGAGCGTTGCGAGCGCCAGGAAGCCGACGAAGAGATGGCCGGGCTGAATGCCTGCCCCGCCGATCATCACCGCAGCCGCTCCGCCGAATATGGTCATCACGCCGAAGGCAATCGCTGTGGCGCGATAACCGGATATCAGGCAGAGGATGCCGACGATAAGTGTGAAAACACCAACGGGCGGGATACTCATCGCAGCAACCCCGCCTTTGTGGTGAAGTGAGTTTGGCGCGCCGTCGAGCGAGTGCGTTTCCGCGTTTCCTCAAAACGCGAGATCGCTCCATCTCCCTGTTCTGACGCAATTCCGGCCGTAAAACCGGTTCCAACCTTGAAGCGAATTGCTCTACTCCTCGACAGTTCCGGTTAGCCCGAGCGCTGCACGCGCGGCTCGTTCACCGCTCAGGAAGGCGGCGTCGGTCCAGATATAGCCCCACTGGCCGAAGCGGCCGCAATATTCGATGTCCACCTCGTCAAGATAGGCATGCACGGTTTCGACGGCGGCTTTTCGGTCAAGATCGAAGATTACGTTGCCAAAAGGCAGCATGATTGCGCTCTTGTGAATGATCTCGGCGCGCGACTGCACGATGCCGGACTTTATCAGCGCATCGATGGCCGGTTCGATCCACTCGTCCGGGCTGCCGGTCAGCGGCCGGTATTTTTCGCTGAAGTAGATTTCCGCCTGCAGAGCCCCACAGCCATCGGGAACGCTTTTCTTTGAAAGATTGCCGCGGTAGCTGACGCGCGCGAACGGGATGTCCTCATCGTAGAAATAGGACCATTGCGGCTTGGTCTCGATCGGGCGATTGAGCCCGATATTGACGACCACGACCTGGGTGCAGGCGAGCTTCGCTGCGGCTTCGCGAACGTCATCCGGCACACCCTTGATCAGCGGAATGACGATCGGGAGAGGCAGGGACGAAATCAGCTTCTTGAAATCATGCGTCGTGCCGTCCTTGAATGTGAGCTGCTTTTCCTTCGTGTCGATCGCCGCGATCTCGTGGTCGCAGAGCACTTCGGCCTTGTCGTAAAAGCCGCTGATGAAGGATTCGAAGCCGCCTTCCGTCGGATAACGGAACTCATTGACGTAAAAAACGTCGAGCGGCTCGTGTTCGAGCGCGCCGCGCAGCACCTCTTCCAGATTGGGGCGATAGAGACGCGGCCCCAGCCAGTCCGTCGACATGTTGCTGGCATCCGTGGTGTGATACTTGCGAGTGTAAACTGCCGGGAAGGTTTCGGCGAAGGTCTTGCCGAAGGCGGCCAGCAGCCAGTCTTCGTAATTGGTGATCTTCGGGTTTTCGATCTGGCGCGCCTCGATGAAATCCTTGATGCAATTGACCACCAGCTCGGCCGGCAGGCCGTGAAGGTTGACCTGGGCGGGATGCTTGATCCAATGCCCCTGCCAGTAGTTGTTGCAATAGACATTGCCGACCTCGAATTTCTGGCCGGTCGATTCAGCAAACAGATCCTTCACGCGGGGATTTTTCGTGAACGAGATATGCACGCCCTCGTCGAAGACGAAGCCGTCACCATTGCCGAAGCTCGAGGTCAGGCCGCCCGGCCTGGAGCGCTTGTCGTAGATCCTGGCCCGTATGCCATTGGCAAACAGAACGTTGGCGGCGCCGAACCCGGCCATTCCGCTGCCCAAGATCGCATATCCCTGATGCTCCATCATCGTTCCCTTATCACCACTCGTCTCTTTTGGTCTCGGCGCTTCAGTTTACCCAGCGAACATCGTCGGACAGACGTCCCGCATCCATGAGGCGTTCAAGCGTGGTCAGTCGCTTGGCCGCAGCCGGAATGACTTCACGTCCCGCCTGTTTTGCACTCGTCAAACCGTCGACCAACCGCGTGATCGATTCAGACAGGGAGACAGCCGGCTGGTGGTCCGGGGCTGCCTTGGCATAGCGGGTGAAATCCACCTGATAGGAGCGCAGATCCGGCAGTGCGTCCTTGTTGATCGACACGCGCGTTCCGGGGATCGCCTGGGCGACGGCCTCGGCAAGCTGGAAGACCTGATAATTGTTCTCGTTGCGGCCGGCATTGATCGACACGAAGCGGCCGCCATTGTCGCTATCGCGCTTGATTGCCCATTCCATGGCTCGCGCCATGTCCTTGACATCGATCAGCGGGCGCCAGGGCGTGCCGTCGCTCAGGACCTTGATCTCGCCGGTCGAAAGGGCCGTCGCGACGAAATCGTTCAGCACCAGATCCAGTCTCAACCGCGGGGACTGGCCGCATGCGGTGGCGAAGCGCAGGCAGGTGATCGCCATGTCCGGCGCTTCCAGCTGTTCCAGCGCCTGTTCGGTGGCGATCTTGGACCTTGCATAGGCGGTCAGCGGTGTCAGCGTGTCGTTTTCCTTGCGTGGCCCACCCTCGGCAAAGCCGTAGACGCTGCAGCTGGAGGCAAAGACGAAGCTCTTCACACCTGCCTCAGCGGCTGCCGTGGCGATATCGACGCTGGCGCGGTAATTGATGCCTTCCGTCTGCTTTTCGAAACGGGCGCCGATCGGATCGTTGGAAAGAGCTGCCAGATGCACGACCGCATCCACGCCTTCGAGCAATTCCACCGGAAAGTCACGGACATCGCCGAAGACCTGTTTGTCGAGCACACGCTCGGGAAATTCATCGGGCAGCGTCAGGCATTGGGCGAAATAACCGGTATCGAACCCGATAAGCTCCGCGTCCGGCCAGACCGAGCGAAAATGTGCTGCCACGACCGGGCCGACATAACCCATATTTCCGGTGATCAGGATACGCATATACGAACCGCCTCTATCTTGTGGTTGTGGTTGTCGAAAGAACGGTGACGGCGGGGCTCGCCCCGACCACCTTTTCAAGCTGCACCGGCCGGTAGCCGATCTGGGTGACCGTGCGTATCAGCATGCCGTAACCCGCCCTTCGGGCTTCGCGCGGTTTGCGCATTGCGCTTGCGGCGCGCAGGAGATGCAGGCCATTGCGAATATTGGCGGCGAGATGGCTGACCTTGCGGCCGCCATCGGTTATGCCGCCATAGATCAGTTTCGGCTGCGGCACGCCCCGGAACGTGCTTCTGACCTCCCTCAGGTCGCCCTCCGGGTTCATGCCCAGTCTCTCGAAGGTCTTGTAGACGGCGCCGGTATAAAGCGGCCTCGTGTGCAGGATCGGCGAGGCATCGATGAAGGCGGCGCGATAGGCCGGTTTTGCCATCATCATGGTCCAGATATCATCCAGCCCCCAGCCGGTCGGCCAACGGGCAAGGATGGGAAGGAGCGTGCGCAGATAATCCGTGCGGATGATCGGGCACATCGGTTCGACATAATTCGAATATCGCAGCGTGAAACCAGGGCAATGCGCCGTGACCGGATAGGAAATATGGCTCGACGGGAGGAGTGACGGCTGGCCTATATCCAGATCGTTCGACGTCATGAGGTCGAACAGGTTCGACAGGCCATTCGGCTCGAACAGCAGGTCGTCATCGGGAAACATGATGTAGTCGTAGCGGTCAAGCAGATCGGGATTGGCCCGCAGGTAGCGACAGGCGCTATCCCATTTCGTGCCGGTGTCGACGGAGAGCGGAAAGTCTCCGTCATCGAGATCCGACTGCTGCTCGTCATAAGTGCTCAGCTGCAGATCCCAGTTTCGCGACGCCTTCGGCTCGACCAGCCAGTTGCGATGCAGCGACAGGCGGCCGACGCGTGCGAATACGAGGTTACGGACTTTGTTGGCGTCAGACATCAGCCCACCTCGATCTCCTGAGGATAGGGAATGGCTTTGAGGAAGGTTCCGCCCTTCTTCTTGTAATCCGCCTGCTGGGCGACGATCTCGTCGGCAAAATTCCAGGGCAGGATGAGCAGATAATCGGTCGGCGCGGTAACCAGCTCCTCGACCGGCCGGATCGGCAAGCGGACGCCGGGCATGAACTTGCCTACCTTGTGGGTGTTGCGGTCCACGACATAGGAGATCGTACCGGCTGGCAGATCGGCATAGTTCAGAAGCGTCGCGCCCTTGGCGGCCGCGCCATAGGCGGCGATCGTCTTGCCTTCTTCACGGAAGGCACCGAGCATCTTCCGCAAGTCATCACGGATGCCGGAAACGCGCAGGCCGAAATCACGGTAGCAATCGAAGCCGGTCAGGCCCATCGCATCTTCTTCCGCCTGCATCTTCTGCAGCCGTTCAGACTTGCCCTCGGTCTTGGAGACCCGCAGACGCAGCGAGCCGCCATGGATATCGAGTTTCTTGGCATCGTTGAGATAAAGCCCATGACGGCCCATCAGCGGTTCGAGGGCTGCCAGCGAATAATAGAAGAAATGCTCGTGGTAGATCGTGTCGAAGGCGCAGGTTTCGATCAGATCCTTGACGTAAGGGAATTCGAATTCGGCAATGCCGTCATCGGCCAGCAGAATGGCGAAACCTTCGACGAAATAGTTGATGTCGTTGACATGGGCGAGCACGTTATTGGCCAGCATGACCGACGCACGCTTGCCTTCGGCAACCAGCTTCGTTGCCACGTCCTTGCCGAAGAAATCGATGACCGTCGGCACGCCGATCTCGATCGCCGCCTTGGCCGGGCCGCCGGCAGGATCGATGCCGAGGACCGGAATGCCGTGCTCGACGAAATTCTTCAAAAGATAACCGTCATTGCTGGCAATCTCGACGACAAGATTGTCGGCTCCCAGACCCCGTTCCTCGATCAGATCGAGTGCGTGTTCGCGGCTATGAGCAAGAAGGGCCGGAATGAAGGACGAGAAATACGGATAATCCTGGCCGAAGAGGATTTCCGGCGGCACATCCTCGCTGACCTGCAAGAGGCCGCATTCTTGGCAGAGCACCACTTCCAGCGGAAACAGCGGCTCCAGAACGCCGAGCTGTTCGGGTTCGAGCAGCGCGTTTGCAAGCGGCTGATTGCCGAGATCGAGGATCGTATCGAGATGATTTCCGCCGCAGGACCTGCAGGCTGTGATACGGCCGGACTTCGGCGTTGATGCTTCCACCTGAATGCTTGCGATAGTCATGGCCGAACCTCCGTGATTAATTCAGCGTTCAAACATAGATCTGCGGCTGCACGTATTCTGGAAAACGGCGCCTTGGCGCGTTCCGCGATATCGAGGAGCGAGCGGTTGCCGTCGCACTGGTTCAGGACCCAGAGCAGGTCCATCTGCGAGGCACCGCCTGCTTCCTTCTGCCCGGCTATGGCGCGATAAAGCCCGCGCCGCCCGAGTTGTGGTTCGCCCCTGCCGTCGACGCGGCGATAGGTGGCATTCCGCTGAAGCAGCTCGATGAGATCCACCAGAAGGTGGAAAGACTGGTCGAGCGCCTCCGATGTGACGAAGTCGCAATTGTCGAGCGAGGTGTGATATTCCGGAAAAGTGCCGTGGATGGCACGCATCAGGCAGCCAACCGGAAGGGCGATACCAGGGGAGCCGTATTGCCGCTCGTCGTATCCATAAGGCGAGAATTCGAGCATTCCGAACGCATGCCCGCTATGCCGCAACACATGCTCGGCCGCGAGATCGACCACCGCGCCGTCGACAGTCTTCTTGTAATGGAACGGTCCATCGTCACCGATGCAGGTCAGGACAAGGCCGTGGGTGATGCGGTCGAGATGATCCTCGTTCTGCGCCAGCCAAGTGATCGCGCCAATGGTGGCCGGCAGGAAGAGGAAACGGATGCCGAAGCGGCGCTTCGGCTGCGCCAGGAAATGTCTTGCGAGCGCAGTGGCAACGACGATGCCGGACAGGTTGTCGTTGGCGAGGCTCGGGTGGCAGACATGCACGGAGATCAGGATCTCCTGATCTGTCTCGCCGGGAATGAGGAACTCGCCATAGGTCAGCGCGCCATCGGCCAGCGCGCTATCGATCTCGACCTCGTAATCCTCGTCCGGCATCGTCTGCCAGAGCGAATGCGGCAAGCAGAAGCCCCAGTTCTCGGCGTAATAGGAGGTGCGGTATGGGATGGCCTCCGGCTGGTCTGGCAGCGTGTGGATATGCGCGGCCAGCTGCCCGCGGGTGAACGTGCCGCGGACGGGCACGCTGTAACCGACGACATGCAGATTGTTATCGGCAAAATCGACGAGCACACGGCCATCGAGCGCCTTGATCGACGCTGCCCGGATGTTCCATTCGCGCGGCACATCCCAGTCGAAGACCTGCGTGCCGGTGGCAACTTCGTGGATATCGAGCGGGATATGCTGCTTCACTGCCTGCAGCGTTGCGCGCACGCCATTCCCCGTCAGGCTGCGTGGCAACGGAAAAAGGGTGCGAAGCAAGGACATCATGTCGAGCGGCGGCAGGATGCCACCGTCGTCATTGCCTGCAGTCTTGAACACACCATCCAGCATCATGCGGCGCTCCGTTGAAGCCAGGGCATTCTCGCCAGAAGATCAGGCCATTCCCGATCCTTGTCGGAGATTTCCGTCACCGGCTCCGGCCATTCGATCGACAGGAGCGGGTCATCGTAACGCGCTCCGTCATAAAGTTCCGGGTAATAGGCATCACCCATCAGGTATTCTACGATCGCGTCCTCGCTCAGCGCCTGAAACCCGTGGGCAAAACCGGCCGGAATGAACAGCATCCTTCCATCGTCGGCACCGAGTTCGACATGGAAGCTCTCTCCCAATGTCTTCGATCCCTCGCGAAGGTCGACGATCACGTCATGGATACGCCCATGACTGCAGCGGACGACCTTGGCATCAGCATGCGGTGCCCTTTGAAAATGCATGCCGCGAACAGCGCCGCGCGTTTTCGTCAGGGACGTATTTCCCTGAATGGGCGTGAACGCGACACCGGCATCATCAAAAAGCTTCGTGCACCATGTGCGGGCAAAACTGCCGCGGCTATCGCCGTGAACCTTCAGATCGATAAGTTTCGCATCCGAGCCGCCGAGAGAGGTGAAGTTCATGACGCCTCCTCAAGCCTGCGGCTACCAGACTTTCCACTCAGCCGAACGGGATGCCCACATCTCGTTAAGCACCGTCTTGTCCCGCAGCGTATCCATCGGGTGCCAGAAGCCACGATGGCGATAAGCCATAAGCTCGCCCTGCTTGGCCAACTCGTCCATGGGACCTCTCTCCCACATCACTTCATCGCCTTCGATCAGCCCGAGCACGGACGGGTTGAGGACGAAGAAACCGCCGCTGATCCAGGTCCCGCCATTCTCTGGCTTCTCATTGAAGGACTGGACGCGCGGATCCTCGTCTTCCAGATACATGGCACCGAACCGGCCGACCGGCTGCACGGCAGTCACGGTTGCGCTTTTGCCGTGGTCCTTGTGGAATTTCAAAAGCGCGGTCAGGTCTATGTCACCGACGCCATCGCCATAGGTCATGAAAAACGGCTCGTTGCCGAGAAGATGCCGAACCCGGGCAAGCCTGCCGCCGGTCATCGTATCTGCGCCCGTATCCGCCAACGTGACGCGCCAATCTTCGCAAGGCGGGTCGAGATAGGTAACTTCCGATGTTGCAAGATCGAAAGTCACGCTCGATCCACGCATACGCAGGTCTTCAAAGAACTTCTTGATCAGATGCCCCTTGTAACCGCAGCACACGATGAAGTCTTTCACGCCATGAGCGGCGTATATCTTCATGATGTGCCAGAGAATTGGCTGTCCGCCTATCTCAACCAAAGGCTTTGGTACAGTCGACGTCTCCTCGGAAAGTCTTGTTCCAAGACCTCCCGCCAAAATTACAGCTTTCATAGTAAAACACGCCACCCGCTCTGTGAGAGCCGCAAATGGATCTCACATTGAAATACTAAGGATACTCGAATGCTGGCAATTTCACGTGATGACCCAAGCAAAACATAAATTAACGGAGCGAGCAAGAGTTTTTATTTATTGTTAAGCTTTAAAGAAGAACTCGACAGTAATAAAAATATCATCCAGACAATTGGGTCAGGTTATCCATCACTCGACAGATATTGATGGCCATCCCGCTTCCGCTGCGACTGCTTTGGCAGCCAGACACCCATCAGACGCCAGAGCCGGAAGCCTTGCCCTTGAGCACGTGACGACGTCAGCGTGCGTCAAACAGCTCAAAGCGGCCACCGCCGAGCTTAAGCCTCAAGCCCAGAGCCAGCAGCGTTACGCCGTAAGCTGCCGCGCCGAAACCTGCAATCAGGACCATCTCAAGGAAATCGGGGATTTCCAGACCGGCGAACTGCATTCGCAACCAATAGACGGCAACGACCATCACGGCGCCGGCCACCGCAACCTTCCACAGATTCCGGATCTGCCGCCGGAACCCGAGATTGAGGAGCTGCCGCAGCTGAAACACGTAATAGGCCCCCATTACGGCGGCCATCAGCAGCCTTGCGTAGATAACGCCCTCGATCGAAAAGAAATAGAAACCGGTTGTGACAGCGATCGTGCGGAGGATGAAATCGATCAGATTTATCCGAAACAGAAGATCCGGACGATCAAGGGCAAGACTAAGAGAAATCAGCGTCTGGAAATAGGGCACCGGCAGCATGGAGATGGACAGCAAGGCCAGATAAGGCGCAGCCTCAGCCCATTTCGGCCCGAGCAGAAGATTAGTGACCAGATCCGCAGTCAGGGCGATGCCGAGCGTGGCAGGCACGCAGATCAGCATGGCGATGCGGATTGCCTTCAGAAATGCCTGGCCGACCCTTGCCCGGTCCGAACTCATCTTCGAAAATGCAGACATCAGAGGCTGCAGAGCCGGGCCGATAAAGCTTTGCGTCGGTATCAACGAAACGTCATTCGCCACCGTATAGCGGCCAAGCAAAGCTTTCGGAACATAGGCGCCGATCATCAGCCGGTCATATTGCCAATTCAGTGCAGACACGACCTGCGAGGCGGTGAACCAGCCCATGAAACCGGCAAAATCGCCAAGACGCCGAAGAGAGAAAGCGGGGCGATAGCGGGCAAAAACATATGACATCATTGTCGTGACGCTTGCCGCGACGACATAGTTGGCGACCAGCGCCCAATAACCGCCCTCCGTATAGACGATGACGATAGCGGCGATCAGGCCGCAGACCTTACTGGTCGTCTCGGCAATAAAGGTCGGACGGAAATCGATATTGCGGGCGAAGTAGACCATTGCCGGACTGTAGAGCCCCTTGACCACCGTGCCGATCGCCAGAATACAGACAACGGGTACCAGTTCCGGATCACCATTGATCCAGGAATATGGCCACGCGCAGCCGATTGTGAGTGCGGCAACAGCGATGCCTCGCAGAACGGCAAGCGTGAAGCCCGTATCCAGATGCTGCTTGTCTATTGTGGGAAGGCGCACGAGCGCCTGGGTAACCGGCACCTCCAATATACTGTCGATAATCAGCACCAGCGCCATGGCCAAAGCCGTGACGCCGAAATCGGCAGGCACGAGCAGGCGCGCCAGGATGAGAAGATTGACAAAGTCGACAACGCGGCCGAACAGGCGCGAGAAGATCAGCCAGGATGCGCCTCTTAGCGTGGCAAATGCAAGCATGGACGACCCAACCCTCAAACAAAAGAGACGTCAGCAAGCCTTCGAGAATAAGGCTCACTTATCTGGAAAACGTCCTTCCGTCCGAAGCGACGAACCGGCACAGAGGACGTCATAAACGCGAATTCAACCTAGTCGAAGCGGAGCGTTTCCGATCGATA
The DNA here is from genome assembly GCF_017313375.1 of Agrobacterium sp. Ap1. Taxonomy (NCBI): domain Bacteria; kingdom Pseudomonadati; phylum Pseudomonadota; class Alphaproteobacteria; order Hyphomicrobiales; family Rhizobiaceae; genus Agrobacterium; species Agrobacterium sp. Ap1. The sequence continues at coordinate 379,595 of NZ_JAFLMY010000002.1, read as the reverse complement.
AATGCCGACAATGCCGATAAAGAGCGCAAACAGACTTTTCGACTAAATCAACGATACACACAAACAGACGATAATCTATACTGAAATCAAAGATATCTCGAAATACGTCGTGAATTACGAATTATTAAATCTAAATTTATTGCGCATTTCCTGCATTGACACGCCAGTAATTATAGTGCGGATTTGATGTATGTGATATTTATTGAAAGTATTGTCAGCCTCCTAGCCAACTATGAGGGAGAATCGATGCTTGATTCTTACAAGTTGCAGCCGGAAACGGCATCCGAGGCTGACGTCTATGATGCAATCATCCTGGGCGCGGGCATAACCGGCCTCGTTGCTGCATCGGTACTCCTTCGACAAAACAGCGCGCGCATTGCGATTATCGACGAATATCAACACATTGGCGGGAACCACATCGACTGGTCGGCCAATGGCTTCACCTTCGACATCGGCAGCCTGATCTTTCAGGATGACTCTCCACTGCTCAAGCATTTTCCGGAACTGCTCGAACATTACGTTCATATCCATCCGACTTGGGGAAGGCTCAATCCTCAGAGGCAGGTTACGCGCTACCCGATTTCGATCGTTGATGACATCCTTGGCGCCGGGCCGGTTGGCATCTGCCGAATTGTCCTCTCCATCATCCATGCGCGGATCTGGCGCCGTCGGCTGCGCAACGCCAAGGATTTCGCCAGGTTCTGGATCGGCGGCTACCTGCTCAAGCGTTCGGGGCTGGAGAATTATATGGCGCGCTTTTACGGCGTTCCACCCGAACATATCGACCTGGAACTAGCCGAAAAGCGCATGATGTGGATCAAGGAGCACTCGTCGCTGCGAGGCTTGCTCCGGAAAATGCGCCAGAGGAAATTGCCGCATCTAAAGAACAAGCAACTGGCAAGACCGAAGGAAGGCTATGCGGTCCTTTACGAGCCAGCCAAGAAAGGCCTCATCGAAAACGGGGTCACCTTCAGGCTTGGCACGCCGATATCCAAGGTGGCCAAGGACGATGAACAGTTCATCGTAACGCCAGCACAAGGCAAGACAATAGCGGCTGCGCGAGTGATCTCGACCATGCCGATCAACATCATGCTTCGACTTTGCGGGCTGGAACAGGAAAAGTCGCTGGAGACAATCACGCTTATCAGTCTCTATTTCAGCTTCTCGGGCGATCGCGGGTTTACCCAATCCATCCTTTACAACTTCTCCTATGAAGCAGCATGGAAGCGGCTGACGATCTATTCCGATTTCTATGGCCGCAATGACGGCCGCGAATATTTCGCTGTCGAGGTCGTCAGCAACGACACGATCACCAGCATTGAACTTGCAGAAGCGGAATTCAGGGCGCATGTTGCCAGCAACGCCATATTTAACGGCGACCTGAAGCTGGAGGGCGGCCAGGTTCTTAAAAACGCCTACCCGATCTATACGCACGGCGCGCCGGCGGAAGCTGCCCGGCAAATCGATCGGCTGAGACAGTTCGGGATCGAATCCTTCGTACGCCACGGCGCATTCAACTATCAACCTACAGCCAGAGTTTCGACATTGGAAGCGGAACGGGCTTTGGGCTACCGTCACCCGGAACCCGCAGATAATCTGGACCGTCGGGAACGGCACGACAAGAGACTTGAGCTTATTCCATGTAAAAGCGGATAGTAATCAAACATGCGTATCATGCATCTTCTTAACCACACCTACCGGCTGAACGGACATGTCCATGCAGCAGTCGATCTCGCATGCGAGCAAAGAAGGCTCGGTCATGAGGTGTGCATCGCCAGCGGCGGCGGCGATTTCGACGAGCTGCTGGCAAGCAACCATGTAGCAACCCGCATCGTCGATCACGAACGGAGACTGCTGACGGTCGTCCGCTCGGTCGCGACATTGAAACGTCATGTCAACGAGTGGAAACCTGACGTAATCCATGCGCATATGATGACGAGCGCCGTATTGGCCTATCCGGTCTGCAAGCTGTCCGGGATTCCGCTGGTCACCACCGTTCACAATGAATTTGAAAAAAGCGCCATCCTGATGGGGCTCGGCACCCGGGTGATCGCCGTCAGCGAATCCGTCAGTCGCTCCATGCAGCAGCGCGGAATTTCGGCGAAAAAGCTGCATGTCGTGCTCAACGGCACGATCGGCACTGCACGTTTTGCCAACAGGCAAGCGGCTCCTGCCGATCTTGCGCATCCGAGCATCCTATTCGTTGGCGGGTTACACCCGCGCAAGGGGGTCGTGGACCTCATACAGGCGTTCAAGATTGTTCACGCCACATATCCCGCAGCGCGGCTTTTCATCGTCGGCAGCGGCCCTATGGGCGAAGAATACCGGGAACTGGCGAGGCAGACGGGCTGCGGTGACGCAATCACCTTCGTCGGCTCGCTCGACGATCCCTATCCTTACATGCTGGCGGCCGACATATTCGTCCTGCCGTCGCTTGCCGATCCTGCGCCTCTGGTGATTTCCGAGGCGCGCGAGGCGCGCTGCGCCATCATTGGGACAAAGGTCGACGGGATTCCGCAGTTGCTGGAATTCGGCGAAGCCGGCATACTCGTGCCTCCATCGGCACCGGAGATGCTGGCCGCAGCCCTTGCCAACCTCCTTGCCGATCCCGCCACTCTTCGCGAATGGCAGGAAAAGAGCCAGATTCGCATCGACAACCTGACCATAGAACGCGTCGCCCTGGAAACGACGGCGGTCTACCGGTCCGCCATGGCAAAACCGAAATTCATCGGCGCGACGCGTCAGGCTGTCTGATCCATATTTTTCGGCGACCACCCTATCCCGCTCTGAAGCAAGGACGCGGCAGGTTTCACTCACCTGCCCCCACAAACTGTGCCTTTTCGCTTGAGCAGCAGGCCTAGAACCCGAAGCGATCTACATTTCCTCCGACGAAACCTCGCCGACAGCCGCTACAGGCCAGTCGGCAAGCTATTGATTCATCGAATTAATATTTTTACTTTGCCGCGCGACCGATTTTATTTGCAGCGCAGCAATTAAACTTGAATCAATAAATATGAATGCTCTTATTCACATTAATTAATTTTCGTTTAACATGACGCTGCAAATACAATGCAAATAACTCCGACAGATACCCGCTCAGCAGGCATAGTTCAGAATCTATAGTACTGAGGCTAGGTTCGATGATCACGCGTAGCAAGAGTATTGACCAACAGGGCCAGTTAAAAGCGGCAGCAGAGATGGCGTTCAACAAGCTGACGCCGACAATATTCCACGAACAATGGTGGCTGGAAGCTGCCACACGCGGGCGGGTCGATTTCGTCGAGGTGACCGATGGCGGACGAACGGTCGGGCGCCTTCCCTATATGGTCAATTCCCGATACGGCCTGACAAGCAGCAACATGCCGACGCTGACGCATTTTCTCGGCCCCGGCATCGATGACGGCGGCGGCAGCGAAGCCAATCGCTATGTCAAACGCCATTCGATCACGCAGGAACTTATCCGCAAACTCCCGCCGCTTTCATCCTTTCGTCAGAAGATGCATCGCGGCGTATGTGACGCCCTGCCCTTTCAGGCACAGGGCTACAATGTCCAGGTTCAGTTCACTTTCGAAATAGAGCCCTACCCGGACGCCGTGATCTGGAAGGCGATGCGCGACAAGACACGCAATGTCATCCGCCGGGCCGCGGAGAATTTCGACGTTCACGAAAGTTCGGATCCGGAAGCCTTCTTCCACCTTTCTGCGGCACATCTCGAAGAAAAGAGCCTGCAGGCCAATATCGATTTCGGCGTTTGCAAGGAAGTCGCGATCCAGGCGGTGAGTCGCGGACGCGGCCACATCTGGGTCGCACGAGAGAGCGCAACCGGCAGGCCGAAGGCGGCGATTTTCTGTGTCTTCGACAACAGCACTTATTATTACCTGATGTCGACCCGCGCACCGGATGCCGGCAACGGCGTCGTACCGCTTCTGCTCTGGAACGCGATCCAGTCTGCGGCGGCTATGGGCCGTGTCTTCGATTTCGACGGGATCGTCAACGCGGGCTCGATCCTGCTGTTCTCCGGCTTCGGCGGCAAGACATCGCCCCGTTATATCGTTACCAAGGCCAGCATGCCCTATCGCGTGCTGCGACAGATTCGGCGGATGGATTCCTCGGTCACCAACACATTTTGCTGAAATATGGCTGGGGCGCCAGGATTCGAACCTGGGAATGCCGGTACCAAAAACCGGTGCCTTACCGCTTGGCGACGCCCCAACACTTCCGTGACCGCATGAAGATGCCGCACGGCAGGCGCTTCCTCTAGCAAAGCTTTATCCCGCCCTCAACGGCTATCTTCGTTCATCCGGCTATTTTCCTTGCGATAGTTTTTGGAATAAAGCGGGATATGGCGAAGGAAAAGGCTAGCAAGACGCAAGGCATGGCAAGCGATATCGATTTCGACACCGAATTCTCACCGGACTACGGCCATGCCGTTCCGATTGCGCAGGACGTTCAGCGACTGACCGTCAACAATCCCTCCCCCTTCACTTTTTACGGCACCAACAGTTATATCGTCGGCAAATCCTCGCTGGCCGTCATCGATCCCGGCCCCGACAACGAAGCGCATTTCGATGCGCTGATGCGGGCCATCGACGGTCGGGAAGTCAGCCATATCTTCGTCAGCCATACGCACAGAGATCATTCGCCGCTGGCAGCGCGCTTGAAGGACGCCACGGGTGCATTGACGGTAGCAGAAGGCGCACATCGCGCGGCGCGGCCATTGCATGAAGGGGAGATCAATCCTTTTTCGGAAAGCGCCGATACGGATTTCCTGCCGGATATCGCGATTGCCGATGGGCAGGTGATCGAAGGCGATGGATGGGCGCTTTCGGCCATTCACACGCCCGGCCATACGGCGAACCATTCCGTCTTCGCGCTGAAGGATAGCGGCATCGTGTTTTCGGCCGATCACGTGATGGCCTGGGCCACAACGATCGTTGCGCCGCCGGACGGATCCATGGCCGATTTCATGGCCTCTGTCGAAAAGCTGCTGGCCCGCAAGGACAGGATCTATTTTCCCGGCCATGGCGGCCCGGTGCGCGAGCCTGCTTCATTCCTGCGGGGTTTGCGGACCCATCGACGGATGCGGGAGCGAGCCGTGATGGAACGCATTCTGGCCGGCGACAGACTGATCGCCGACATGGTCAAGGCCATCTACGTGAAGACAGATCCCAAGCTGCATGGCGCGGCGGCGCTTTCGGTTCTTGCCCATATCGAAGACCTTCTTGAAAAAGGGAGGGTAGCAACCGATGGGCCACCCTCGCTGCACGGGATCTATCGGCCGGCCTGATAGAATTGCCTGTCGCTTTGCTTACGCAATCCGGTTGCGATTTTAGAGCATTTCCGCCTTTCTTCGAAATGCGAAACGGCTCTATCGCTTTGTTTTAACGCAATTCCGGACGCAAAACCGGTTCCTACTTTTGCTGGAATTGCTCTAGCCGCCTGAGAGCCCGAGCAGTTCCGCGTCGAGGCGGTCGAGAAAATCCTCGGCGATCTCCGCACCGAAACCGAGATCATGCGGCCCATAGCGAGAGACGACACGGATATCGACAAAGGTCGTTTCGGCATCCTCGCGCAAACGGATAACAACATCGAAACGCAATCCGGCAATCAATGTGCGGGTCGCACCCTGCAACACGACCTCGGTCGGATTGCCGACAGCGCCGTCCAGTGATGGTTCGGGCCGTGGCAAAGGCACTGGCGCGATATCCGGGACCGGCGCCTGGTCATCCTTCGGCGCGCTTCGCTCGGTCCGGTCAGGCTCGACCAGCGAAAGCCCGTCGGTCTTTGCAATCGCAATTCTTGCGGATAGGGATGCCTTGCGGACGCCATCATAAACACGGTCAAGCGCACCCTCATACCGCCTGCCGATCAAACCCGGGTAAGCTGCGAACTGGGCACGCCGCTCGCCTGCCTCAGGCACCGGGGGTCTGGGAAGCCAGCGCTGGGCGAAATGCAATTCGGAGATAAAAGCCGGCGGATCAGCCAGATCGGTGGAAATGTCGTAGATTGCCGGCTTGGTATAATATTGCACGGCCCCATAAATGACTGTCCCAAGCGGCAATGCCGCATAGATCAGCCCCTTCGTGGCCGCAACGCCACCATCGGCCCCGACCTGCCATAAGCGGACAAGGCCAACGAGCGAAAGCGGCAGGGACACGGCTGCGATTGCTGCGGACAGGAACAGAAGCGCCAGGAAATCCGGTTCGCTCAACGGGCCGAAACGATGGGCAAGAGCCACAATCACGAACAGCAGCAATGCCGACAAAGCCAACCGCCGGCCAAGATAGGCGGATTGGGAAACGGGCCGGACGAAACGGACAGTCATTTTGCGGCGCAAGCTCCGGACGAAACAATCAAGCCTGTGTAGGACAGGTGTCGGAAGAATGGAATCTCAAAGCATCGTGGGCCACTGCCGACGCCTTCCGCTGCCGGTTTTTCCACCTCGATTTTTTTCATGCCCCGCGCATTTTATCGTCGAATGCTCTACATACCTGTTCGCGGCTCGTCCGTGCGACCTGATGGAGCATGACCATGCGTCTTTCCCGAATTCTCATTCCCTCGGCACTGCTTCTCATTCTGGCCTCATGCCAGACGATGACGCCGGAGGAGCGGCGAGCGGCCGACGAGCGCACATGCGCAGGCTACGGTTTTCGCGCCAAAACGGATGCCATGGCGCAATGCCTGCTCGATCTGGAACTCGACCGACGCGCACAGACCCGCTCGATGATGGAACGCAACGACCAGATGTTCTGGCGCCCGCCGATCGTGGTCGAACGGCGCGTGATCGTGCACAGGCCGTAAGACCCGCTACTGCCTGTACTGCAACTCTATCCTGATCCCTTCCGGGCCATAGACGAATATCTGGCCGATACCTGCACCGGGTATCTCATCGTGTTCGAGACGATAACCGGTGGCCTTTGCCCGGCTGATCGCATCATCCCGATCAAAAAAGGCGAAGGCTGCGTGGTTGAGCATGCCTTGCGGAAAATCGTCATCGCGCTCCACGACATTGAGGTGAATGGCCGGATGGCCTTCGAGATAGAGCCAGTGGCCCGGCATGCCGAAAGGCGGGCGATACCCCTCCTCCACGCCGAGAAGCGTCGTCAAAAAATCGATCATCACAGCCGCATCGCGGGTGTGGATGTTGACATGATCGAGATTCGGCATCCGCCCCTCCCCAGGTTTTCCCCCGGGGGCATACTAACATGAGCGGCCAAGCTCACGCCATCCTCAGCGCCCTTCCCCACTGAAGGGTCAGGCGTTGCGCTTGGCGATAGCGGCCTGGGCTGCCGCGAGGCGCGCTACCGGCACCCGGAAGGGCGAGCAGGACACATAGTCGAGATCGGCATTCTCGCAGAAATGGATCGATGCCGGATCGCCGCCATGTTCGCCGCAGATGCCCATCTTGAGATCGGGCTTGGTCTTTCGCCCGCGCTCGGCGGCAATCTGGATCAGTTCGCCGACGCCATCGAAATCAAGCGAGACGAAGGGGTCGTGCTCGATGATCCCTTTTCGCTGATAGGTCGGGATGAAGGTTGCCGCGTCATCGCGCGACATGCCGAATGTGGTCTGCGTCAGGTCGTTGGTGCCGAAGGAAAAGAATTCGGCGGTTTCGGCAATCACATGGGCGCGGATCGCGGCGCGCGGCAGCTCGATCATCGTGCCGGCCAGATAACCGATCTGCATGCCGGTCTCTTTCCAGACAGCATCGGCGACGGCATCGATGACGCCCCTGACATAGTCGAGTTCGGCTCTGAGACTGACGAGCGGCACGAGGATTTCCAGTTCCACCGGCTCGCCGGTTGCCTTGGCCGCCTCGGTTGCGGCCTCGAAAATGGCGCGCGCCTGCATTTCGGCGATCTCGGGATAGGAGATTGCAAGGCGACAGCCGCGATGGCCGAGCATCGGGTTGAATTCGTGGATCGCATCGATGCGCCGGGCAAGAAAGTCGGGAGACATGCCCATGGCACGGGCGACATCGTCGATCTCGGCTTCCGTCTTGGGCAGGAATTCATGCAGCGGCGGATCGAGCAGGCGGATGGTTACCGGCAGGCCGTGCATGATGGTGAAAAGCTCGGTGAAATCAGAACGTTGCAGCGGCAGGAGTTTTGCCAGAGCAGCACGGCGCGCCGCCTCGTCTTCTGCAAGGATCATCTCGCGCATCGCGTGGATGCGGTCACCTTCGAAGAACATGTGCTCGGTGCGGCAAAGACCGATACCTTCCGCCCCGAAGGAGCGGGCCGAGCGCGCATCCTGAGGGGTGTCGGCATTGGTGCGGACCTGCATCCGGCGCGCCTTATCGGCCCAGGCCATCAGCTTGCCGAAATCGCCGGAGAGTTCCGGCTGCTGCATGGCGACGCGGCCCTTGAGGATCTGGCCGGATGAACCGTCAACGGTGACGATATCGCCTTTTCTGAGCGTCACGCCACCGGCTCCGGTCAGGGTTTCGTTGCGCAGATCGACCCGCATCGAGCCAGCGCCTACGACGCAGGGGATGCCCATCCCGCGCGCGACGACCGCCGCGTGGCTGGTCATGCCGCCGCGTGTCGTCAAGATTGCTTCGGCCGCGTGCATGCCGTGAATGTCTTCCGGGCTGGTCTCGATGCGCACGAGCACGACACGCTTGCCTTCGGCTTCGGCCGCAACCGCCTGTTCGGCGGTGAAAACGATCTCGCCGGTCGCCGCTCCCGGCGAAGCCGGAAGGCCGGAGCCGATCTGGTGACGGGGAACGCGCGGATCGATGGTCGGGTGCAGCAACTGATCCAGCGACGGCGGGTCGATGCGACAGACCGCCTGTTCTTCCGAGATCAGCCCTTCCTCGACCATTTCCACGGCAACCCGCATGGCGGCCTTGGTCGTACGCTTTCCCGTACGCGTCTGCAGCATCCAGAGTTTTCCGCGCTCGACGGTGAACTCCACATCCTGCAGGTCCTGATAATGCTGTTCGAGACGATCGCAGATGCCGCGGAATTCCTGAAACGCTTCGGGCATCAGCTTTTCCATCGACGGCTTTTCAGAGCCGGATGCAAGCCTGCCTTCCTCGGTGATCGACTGGGGCGTGCGGATGCCGGCGACGACATCCTCGCCTTGTGCATTGGCGAGAAACTCACCGTAAAGTGCCTTTTCGCCGGTGGATGGATTGCGGGTAAAGGCAACGCCGGTGGCAGAAGTCGAACCGAGATTGCCGAAGACCATGGCCTGGACGTTGACGGCCGTGCCCCAGGTTTCGGGGATGCGATGGAGCGTGCGGTAGGTCACGGCGCGGGCGTTGTGCCAGCTGGAGAAAACCGCTGCGATCGCCTTCCAGAGCTGGACATGCGGGTCCTGCGGAAAACTCTCGTCCAGTTCGTCCTCGATCAGGCGCTTGTAGAGCGTGACGATATGCTGCCATTCGACGGCCGACAGATCGGTATCGTGCTGGCGACCGAGGCGGCCCTTCTCGTCTTCCAGCACCTCTTCGAAGATTTCGTTGTCGAGGCCCATGACGACATCGGCATACATCTGGATGAAGCGACGATAGCTGTCCCAGGCAAAACGGGCGTCTCCGGCATCATGGCCGAGCGCCTGCACCGTTTCGTCGTTGAGGCCAAGATTGAGGACCGTATCCAGCATGCCGGGCATGGAGGCGCGCGATCCGGAACGGACGGAAAGAAGCAGTGGCCTTTCACTGCCGCCGAAGATGCGTCCGGTTTCCTTTTCAACCGCTTTCAGCCCGGCCAGAACATCAGCCTTCAGGTCGTCGCAGATCTTTTTGCCATTGTGGAAAAATTCGTGGCAGCAGTCACAGGTAATGGTCAGCCCCGGAGGGACCGGCAAGCCAAGGCTCGCCATTTCGGCGAGATGTGCCCCCTTGCCGCCCAGCAATGCGATATCCACCGCGCCGCCTTCTGCCTTACCACCGCCGAACCAGTAAACCCGTTTTGCCATTCCTGCCTCCCCGCGCATTTTTCTCTGAAATTCAGAGCTTTTGCAACAGCTTGGGAAATCATGGAGGCAGGATTATGTGCGCTGCAGCATTATGCAACAGGCAATTTGGCGCAATTTGGAGGTAAGCCCGAAGACGGGAGAGATAAAAGCTTTGCGGGGCCGGATCACACTCGGCCCCGCAAAGCCTTCCGCGTAGGACAGGAAACCCACGCGGGGGGTACATATTCGCCGAATGGCCTTTGCGCCCAAAGACGCCCCCCAGCCCCCGCCGAATCCGTAATTCTGCATAGCCATATACCACATCCCGCGCATCCCCTATATGGGTGAAACAACGTATATGTGACTACAATCAATTATGGCGCAAAAAACTCTCGTTTTTTTAGCTCGCCTCACGCAGCAGCTCGGCGGTCTGGAGATCGACCGAAACCAGCTGGGAAACACCCTGCTCCGCCATTGTCACGCCGAAGAGCCGGTTCATGCGTGCCATGGTGATCGGATTATGGGTGATGATGACGAAGCGAGTCTCGGTCGAGGCCGCCATTTCATCCATAAGGTTACAGTAGCGCTCGACATTGTGGTCGTCGAGCGGCGCATCCACTTCGTCCAGAACGCAGATCGGAGCGGGATTGGTAAGGAAGACGGCGAAGATCAGCGCCATCGCCGTCAATGCCTGTTCGCCGCCTGAGAGAAGCGTCATCGTCTGCGGCTTCTTGCCGGGTGGGCGGGCGAGGATTTCAAGCCCGGCTTCCAGCGGATCCTCGGATTCGATCAGCTGCAATTCTGCCGTACCGCCGCCGAAAAGGTGGGTGAACAAGCGCTGAAACTGGGTGTTGACCACATCGAAAGCGGCAATCAGGCGCTCGCGACCTTCCTTGTTGAGGCTCTGGATGGCACCACGCAGCTTGCGGATCGCGTCGACCACGTCGTCGCGCTCGCGGATGAGCGTCGCAAGCTTGTCGGAAAGTTCCTTCTGCTCCTCGTCGGCACGCAGATTGACGGCGCCGAGCCGCTCGCGCTCCATTTTCAGGCGGTCGACCTCGCGTTCGATGGCGCGGATATCCGGAACAGGCTGGCCCGGCTGCAGGCCGGTGAGGCGCAGGACTTCCGGCGGCGAGACATTCAAGGCCTCGCGAATACGCTGTTCGCTCTCGTGGCGCCTTTCGGCTGCGGAAACCAGTCGCTCCTCGGCACGCCCGCGTTTTTCGCGCACATCGGCAAGCTCAGAAAGAGCGGTTGCGGCACGCTGGTCCGCTTCGCGCTGGCGAGTTTCAGCAATGACCAGTTCGTCAGCTGCGAGTTTTCGCGCATTCTCCGCCTTTTGCAGTTCGGACATCAGGCTGCGGCGACGATCGTCGACCTCTTCGGGCGCGGCTTCCAGCTCGACGATCTCGTCACGCGCCTCTTCCTCGCGCTCGCGCAGGCTGTCGACATGGGCGGCGGCGCTATCGGCGCGGGCCTTCCAGGACGAGCGTTCCTGGGCGATGGCAGCGATACGGCGCTTGCGGGCTTCGAGTTCCCGGCTCAGGCCTTCGTAGCGGGCACGCGCTTCGGCCAGCCGGCCACGATCGGTTGCAACAGCGGCCTGCTGGTCACGCAGGCGATTGTCGAGATCCGACAGGTCCGGGGCATTTTCGAGTTCGATACGGGCGTTTTCGCCCTGAACATCGACATCCTCAATCTGCGTATCGACCTGATTGAGCGCCTCGGTGACCACATCGCGGCGACGCATGAGATCGCCTGAGGCGCGTTCCGCAGCGGCCAGCGCCTCACGGGCATCGGCAACCTGACGTGTAGCAAGCCGCACCCGGTCGCGAGCATCGGCTAGCAGCCGCTCGCTCGTTGCGATCTCGGCGACGGCATCCGCGAGCAGGCTTTCGCATTCGGCCAGAACATCCCGGGCTTCGTCGATCTCGGCTTCGAGTTCGGAAAGGCGGTTCTTCTGCGACAGGCGCAGTGCAGCCGCTCCGGGCGCTTCCGATCCAGTGACATGGCCATCCCAGCGATAGACAGCACCCTCTTTGGTCACAAGCCGCTGGCCGGGCTTCAGCGATGCCATCAGGCTCTGCGCGTTACCGGCAGAGGCGATCCCGATCTGCGCTAATGCGCGGGTAAGTTCCGGCGGGGCCGTAACACGGGCCGACAGCGGCTCAACGCCATCCGGCAGGCGCGGATCGTCGGAGCTGTCACCGGTCACCGACCAATAACTGGGGGCCGCGTCATCGACCGGGCTTTCGAGATCGTCCCCGAGAGCTGCACCAAGTGCCGCCTCGTAACCGCGCTCGACATGGATCATTTCGGCAACCGGTACGTAGTCGCCTGAGGCGGCGCCGGCAGCGAGCATCTTCCTGATCGTGCGGGCTTCGGTCTCCAGCCCGTTGACCTTGGTCTTTGCATCCTCCACCGGACGGCGCGCGGAGACTTCCGCAGAGCGGGTGGAGTTGAGTGCGGCTTCGGCCTCTTCGGCAGCGGCAGTAGCATCCTCCAGCGCCATCTCGGCGGCTTCGACCAGTTCCGCCTTTTCCTCCGGGTCATCGAGTGCGCCGAGCCGTTCGGAAACGGCATCGAGTTCGGCCGCCGCATCCTGCCGCTGGCGATCGAGGCGCTGGCGACGTTCTGAAAGATCACGGATCAGACGTTCGAGCTGGTTGCGACCGGCGGCGGCTTCGGCGCGCTCACCGGTGATCGTCGCCAGCAGTTGCTCGCTCTCAGTAAGGGCTGCGCCTGCCGCCTCGAATGCTTCGCCGAGATCGGCGCTTTCCGCACCACTATCGGCCAGCATGTCGTTCAGCTCGGCTTCTTCCTCGTCCAGTTTTTCAAGGAAAGACGTATTGTCGGCGGCGAGCTGTTCCTCGCGGCGAATGTCTTCGGCCAGTTGCGCCAGGCGCCGGGTCAGCTCGTCGCGGCGCTTGAGCAGTCGCCCGGCCTCCTCTTCCAGCTGGCTTCGAGCGATCTGCAGGCGCTGCAGGGCGGCACCGGCTTTCGCCTCCTCCTCGCGCAGTTCCGGCAGTTTGAGGCTGGCGACGGCCTGATCCTTGGCCGCTTCCATCTGACTTTGAGCCTTTTCGGCAACCGTGACGGTGATCTGGTTGAGCGCGGTCTGGGCTTCCAGTTCAGCCTGCTCGGCCTCGACCCAGCGGATATGCAGAAGCATCGCCTCGCGGGCGCGGATATCGGCGGAAAGCGACTTGAAGCGGTTTGCCTGTCGGGCCTGACGTTTCAGGCTTTCGATCTGGCTTTCCAGCTGGACGACGACATCTTCGAGACGCTCGAGATTGGTCTCGGCGGCGCGCAGGCGAAGTTCCGCCTCGTGGCGGCGCGAATGCAGGCCGGAGATGCCGGCGGCCTCTTCCAGCAATTGCCGGCGAGCCTGCGGCTTGGCGTTGATGAGTTCGCCGATCCTGCCCTGCCCGACCATGGAGGGCGAGCGGGCGCCGGTCGAGGCATCTGCGAAAAGAAGCTGCACATCCTTGGCACGACTTTCCTTGCCATTGATGCGGTAGACGGAACCGTTTTCGCGCTCGATCCGACGGGTGACCTGGATCTCGTCGGCGTCGTTAAAAGCTGCCGGTGCTGTACGATCGGAATTGTCGAGATAGAGGCCGACTTCGGCGGTGTTGCGGGCCGGTCGATTGCCGGAGCCGGAGAAGATGACGTCGTCCATGCCGGACGCGCGCATGTTCTTGTAGGAATTTTCGCCCATCACCCAGCGCAGCGCTTCGACAAGATTGGACTTGCCGCAGCCGTTCGGCCCGACCACTCCGGTCAGGCCGCGCTCGATGAAAAATTCGGTCGGTTCGACAAAGGACTTGAAACCGACGAGGCGCAGCTTGTTGAACTTCATGCTGCGCCCCTCACTCTCCCGATGGAGAGAGCGTTATCAGATGCTGTCGAAAAGCGCCGACATGGATTCAACCGACATGTCCCCAGAATACTTCTTCCCGTTGATCAGGAAGGTCGGCGTGGAGTTGACGGCGAATTCATCCGCGCCACGCTTCACAGAAGCATTGATTTCATCGAGAAGCTTCTGGTTCGTCAAGCAGGCTTCGAAAGTCTGCTGTGTGTAACCGGCAATCTTGACCGTCTGCATCAACGCGTTGCGGACATCCTTGTCGGCCGGGGCCGCCCAGGCGCGCTGCTGCTTGAACAGCATGGAGACCATCGCGAAATACTGTTCCGGCGTTGCCAGTTCTTCCGGCTTCTGCGGGTTGCTGCGTGCCAGCATGAAGGCGGCAGTTGCGACCGGATCAAACGGGAATTCGCGGATGATGAACTGCACCTTGCCGCTATCGATATACTTGGTCTTGATCGGGTCGAAGGTGACGTTGTGGAAGTTTGCGCAATGCGGGCAGGTCATCGACATGTATTCGATGACCTTGATCGGGGCATCGGCACTGCCGAGCGCCATTTCCGGCAGGGTGCCGGGCTTCAGCGCTGCAGCCATGTCGACATCGCCCTGCGATTCCGGCTTTTCCTGAGCGAGAGCATCGGTAACGCTGAGCGGAAGGGCAAGAGCGAGCGCTGTGACGGCCACACCGCCGAGAAGCGCGCGTCTGGTCATGGTCATATCGTTCAAAAGCATAGGACACCCGTTTGAGAGCAAATAAAGAAAGATTGGAACCTCCGTATCCCGGCGCTCAATCCTCGGCAAGTTGCCGATAGGTAACTTACTTCAAAGAATTGTGACGAAAGCTGGGAAAACCTGGGCTTAAGCCCGGCTTCACCTCAACGTGTGCGCTTTTGCTGCATCACTGCGGTGCCCAAACGCTCGACCGCCTTGCGCAGCGCCTCGCTTTCGATGCCTTCCATCATGTCGTGCAGCTTGCGGGCCGGCTCGCCCTTCAAGGGGCGCGGCGTCCGCGGATGCTTGAGTTGCGGCGAGACCGGTTTCTGGACGATGCGGATCTGGCGCACGGCCGGAAAACCGAAGAAGCTGTTGATACGGCCGATCAGTTCGCCCTGGGCGTGGGTGAGAAACAGCGCACGTGCGCCCTCGCAGGCAATCGTCAGCACGCCGGGCGTATAACCATCGTCCCGGTAACCGTCATTGCGGGCCCAGGTGATCTTTTCCGGCCGGGTGCAATCGGCGAATTCTTCGCCGGCGATTTCGTCCCAGGAACCGAGAAGCGCCGTCGAGATGCCGGCGCGCTTGGCCAGCACCGGATCGATGATGCCATTGGCGATCTCGGCGATCTGGTTTGCACCCTTGCGGATAAATGGCGTCTTCTTGGATGGATAATTCATCGCTGGATAACCGGCCCCACAGGCTTGAGCCGTCCTTGATGCCGGCGCATTCATCTTCCAAGTATAGGGCACACACCCCTAAAACGGCAAACGATGCTCGATACGTTATCCCCGATACCCACGCTCACCCATGCACATAAGCTGCTTTCCTGGTATGACCGCCATCACCGGGAACTACCGTGGCGCGTCAGCCCGTCGGCGGCGAAGGCCGGGAAACGGGCCGATCCCTATCATGTCTGGCTGTCGGAAGTGATGTTGCAGCAGACGACCGTTCAGGCGGTCAAACCCTATTTTACAAAATTCCTGGAGCGCTGGCCCAAGGTAACCGATCTGGCGGCAGCGCCTTCGGAGGACGTGATGGCCGCCTGGGCGGGGCTCGGATATTACGCCCGCGCCCGCAACCTGAAGAAATGCGCCGAAGCGGTAGCCAACGACCATCACGGCATATTCCCTGATACGGAAGAGGGACTGCGCGCGCTTCCCGGTATCGGGGACTACACGTCCGCAGCTGTCGCCGCCATCGCCTTCAACCGGCCGTCGGCCGTCATGGACGGTAATGTGGAGCGGGTGATTTCGCGCCTCTATGCGATCGATGCGCCACTACCCGGCTCCAAGCCCGAGATGAAGGCAAAGGTGCGCGAACTGACGCCGACCGACCGGCCCGGCGATTTTGCCCAGGCGATGATGGACCTGGGGGCCACGATCTGCACGCCGAAGCGCCCTGCCTGCGCGCTCTGTCCCTTTCGCGATGACTGTCTGGCGCTGGCGGAACACGAGCCGGAGCGTTTTCCGGTCAAGGCGGCAAAAAAGGAAAAGCCGGTCCGCGTCGGCGCTGCCTTCGTCGCCGTGACAGAGAATGGCGAGATCTTGCTGAGACGGCGCATCGAAACCGGCCTGCTCGGCGGAATGACGGAAGTGCCGACCACCGCATGGACAGCGCGGATCGACGGCGGAACCGACATCGACCATGCACCCTTCGACTCGGATTGGCATCCGTGCGGCGCCATTACCCACGTCTTCACCCATTTCGAACTGAGGCTTTCGGTTTTCCGCACGCGGGTTCCTGCCGGTAAAGAGCCGACAGGCTGGTGGGTGGCTGTCGAAAAGCTCGATGACGAGGCTTTGCCGACTGTCATGAAAAAGGTAATCACTCAGGCTATTCCGACAGCCTTTGCAAAACACTGACCGCAGGAAACATCATGGCAGACAAGATCGACCACATCGTCTTCGATATCGGCAAGGTTCTCATTCACTACGATCCCAACCTGCCGTTTTCGCGCATCATTCCCGATGCCGAAGAGCGGAAATGGTTTTTCCAGAATGTCTGCACACATGACTGGAACCTGGAGCAGGACCGCGGTCGCAAGTGGGAAGACGCAGAAGCTCTGCTGATTGCCCAATATCCCGAGCGGGAAGAGCATATCCGCGCATTCCGCAAATACTGGCCTGAAATGGTCTCGCATTCCTATGACGACAGCGTCGCCATCATGCTCGGGCTGATCGACAAGGGCCATGACGTGACGATGCTGACGAATTTTGCGGCCGACACGTTTGTCGAGGCGCGCAGGATGTATCCGTTTCTCAATGCGACGCGCGGTATCACCGTCTCGGGCGAGATCGGCCTGATCAAGCCGGATGTGGCGATCTACGAGCGGCATGCGAAGGATTTCGGCCTCACCCCCGAAAACTCGATCTTCATCGACGATACGATGGTGAATGTCGAAGGCGCACGCGCTGCAGGCTGGAAAGCCGTGCAGTTTACCAGCGCCGAGAAGCTGAAGCAGGATCTCATCGCTCACGGCATCGATGTCTAAATAATAGCCGCTTGGCACAGCTATCGTCAGCAGGCGATGGCTGTGCTGCGCACGCGACCGATGACTTCGAGTTCGGCCGATGCAGTCTCACCGAGTTCCTGCGGCGGATAGGCGGCATTGTTGTCGGCTAGAAGCTGCAGCCCTCCCCCGACCAGACGCTGCACACGGCGGATGATCAGGCGATTGTCGATCCGCAATGCATAGATGCCACCATCGGCAAGATCACGGTCTCCGGTATCGACGAAGACCGGCGACTGGTCGGCGATCGTCGGGAGCATGCTGTCTCCCTCAGCCAGCAATGTGGTGACGGTGTCCGGATCGAGACCCAATCTCGCCCAGTAGTTCTCGATCGCTGTTGCTGCCGCAGTCGTCGATGGCCTGATCTCGTCATAGCCGTGGACATAAGGCTGAGAGGGGTTGTCCATCAGGCCGGGCGGCGCGACGAAACCAGATGATGTTACCGGTGCGGCGAGACTGATGCGTATCGCGTCATCTTCAAACGACCATTCGCCCCCGAGATAACGAGCGGCGATACCGGCCTTTTCCGCCATCAATTCCAATTTGGCAAATGTCGGATCCTTCTTGCCGTGGCGGTAGTTGTCCAACGTATTGTCGGCCAGTTCTACAGCTTCGGCAGCCTTTGTCCGGCCGCCCAGCATTTCGCAGAGCACCAGAACCTTGAACGATGTGGCGCGGCGCAGAGGATCCAGTTCCAGCTTTGCCCATCCGCGCGAAAACTTGGCCAGCTTGGCCTCTATCTTCGCCGCGACATCCCCCTCGAGTGGAATTCTCATTTCAGCCAAAACCCTGAGTAGAAATCAGTTTACAGGTGAAAATATTTTTACTAGTCTGCGGATGATTTTCCCAATCGCAGACCATGACTGCAATCCAGATTAGTTGCCGCAGTCACAACCGCAAGTCGATTTCGCATATTTAAGCTGCTCACCTTAGCAACAGGTGACCGGAAAGCCATGTGCCAGCTCATAGCGACGCCGCCCTGATGCCTTATCCCGAAAAGCTTGCCCAGACTTTGGAGACGTCCGAAGAAGACTTTACCCGAAACTACGCCTTCGACATGGAGGACGGGCTGCGCAAGTCTGTCACACTTGCCCGGACCGGCAGAAGCCTCAAAGTGGAGATCATCTATGTGGATGGAGCCGTGGTGGATACGACCACGGAGACATTCGAGGCCGATGGATCATTGCGGATCAGCGTGACCGAGAACGGCGTCTATCTGGCCAGCTACTGCGCTCTTCTGGCCGACCGCGTCCGGCTTCGCCGGACCCGCTTCTTCTGAAACGACAAATGAATATGGCGTCCGGGTACAGCCACCCGGACGCCATTATCCTCTTCCAGGACTAGAGGTACAAAACCGGAAGAGGAACTCTCAGATCTCGGCCAGGTTGGGGCTAAGGACTGGTGGTTCAGTCCAGCTTGGCGAGATCGTTGCGGATGACGACGCGAAGTTCATCAATGGGACGCAAGGACTGGCCGTCGTCGAAGTGCCAGAAGGTCCATCCGTTGCAGGCATCAAAGCCCTGTACCTTTGCGCCGAGCCGGTGGATCGAGCCGGCATCACCGCCGGATGCCAGGGTTCCATCGGCGCGGATGATCGCGCTGTGGCGGCGCTTGGCATCGGTCAGCACCTGGCCGGGCTTTAGCAGACCGGCTTCGATCAACACGTTGAAGGCAACGCGCGGCTCGGCCTTCTTGCCAGTCATGACGGTCAGTTCCGCCTTACCGAGGGGCTCTACCGCTTCGATACGGGCAGACGCTGCGTCGATATAATTCTGTTCGCGCTCGATACCGACGAAGTTGCGGCCGAGGCGCTTTGCGACGGCACCGGTCGTGCCGGAACCGAAGAACGGGTCGAGGATGACATCACCCGGCTTGGTCGAAGCCATGATGACACGGGCGAGCAGCGCTTCCGGCTTCTGGGTCGGATGCACCTTCTTACCGTCCTCACCCTTCAGACGTTCGCCGCCCGAGCAAATCGGGAACAGCCAGTCGGAGCGCATCTGCACGTCGTCGTTCGAGGCTTTCAACGCATCGTAATTGAAGGTGTAGCCCTTGGCCTTGGCGTCGCGGCTGGCCCAGATCATCGTTTCATGGGCGTTCTGGAACCGGCGGCCCTTGAAGTTCGGCATCGGGTTGACCTTGCGCCAGACGATATCGTTCAGCAGCCAGAAATTCAGGTCCTGCATGATCGAGCCGACGCGGAAAATGTTGTGGTAGGAGCCGATCACCCAGATCGTGCCGGCCGGCTTCAGCACGCGGCGGCAGGCGAGCAGCCAGGCGCGGGTGAAGGCGTCGTACATTTCAAACGAGGCGAACTGGTCCCATTCGTCATCGACGGCATCGACGACCGAATGATCCGGGCGGTGCAGCGTGCCGCCGAGCTGGAGGTTATACGGCGGGTCAGCGAAGATCGCGTCGACGGAATGATCCGGGAGCGCTTCCAAGGCTGCAACGCAATCACCCTTGATGATGGAGTTAACCCATGCGTCGGGACGGACCTGATGCTTCAGGTCAGACAGCGGAAGAACAGCAGCCATATCACACTCGCTACGCTATACATAAAACGAATTTATCGACTGTTATGGTTACCCAATCTGGTTACCAAATGCTGAAGCTGCTGAATTATTTCGGGAAAACTTTGAGGAAACGCCGCTATTTTGTTAATGTAGCTCTCCGTTCACGGCTCCTTGCGGGTAGTCCAGCTCGGCGTCCTGACCCCATTCTCCGGAGAATCGCCTGAAGGTTACGGCCGCAAGCGGCCCGGCGGTCATCAGGCCGAAATCGAAGTTCGAGCGCCGATCCGACGCCAGCACATATTGGCGATGCACCCTGAGGAAATCCAGCTTGATCCTCTTGTAACGATCGGCGAACAGCATGTTCTTGATCCTCAGGAAAACCAGACGCGGCTGAGGCGCATCCGGGTGGCCGGTCAGAGCGGTGACCGAGGATTTGTAGAAGCTGATGACATCGGTCAGGCACTGGACTTCGAGCCAGGTGACATTTTTTGCACCGGCGATTAAGCCGACACGGGCACGAAGGACGCTTGCCGAGCGCAGCAGCGCACATTGAAGCGTGGCGCCGCCAAGGGTTACGAAGACCACACGCTTGCCGGCGAACAGCTCTGGTTCCCGCTCAAGCAGAAGGCCGATCGTCTGGGCCGCCATGCTGGAACCCATGCTGTGGGAGCTGATGACATATTCATCGGCCGGCAACTCGAAGGCCTGTCTTGCCGCTTGGGTGGAGGCCTCTATCCAGTCGTTGACGATGGCGTTGTCGAGGCGGGACACGGCAACTGCCATCTCCCAATCGGAAAACAGATGCAGGGTGTGGAACCGGTCCGACCAGGGAATGAACAACTTTGCGAAAAAGAGGTAGCCAAGGGCGATACCGAGCGGGAGCTGCCACAGGCCGAGGCCCAGCCAGAGCGGATAAGTCGCCAGCGCAAGGCTGATCCCCATGCCGAGGCCGACCAGAAGAAACGGGAAGATGAAGAACAGGCCGAAACGCCAGGCATGGCGGAAATAACCGAAGGCACCGCCTTCGATGACAACGGCTGCAGCACTGCGGAAACCTTGTGCCAGACGGGTGACCAGCGGACGCGCGCCCAGATGATCGACGATCGCGCCGTGATCGAAGACGAAGAAACGGCTCGATGTTCGCCAGGCATCTTCCGGGCGGCTGGTTTCGATGTCGAAATAGGCTCGCCCGTCCTCTTGCTGCAAAGTGCCGACATCTGCATCAAGCCCCCAGAGTTCCGCAGTCCTCTGCATCGCCCTTTCATAGCGGGTCCGGTGCCTTTCCGCGTCAAGCGGTTCAAATCCGGGAAAATGCAGGACGACGCGCCGCTTCACGCGCGCGGATGACGGTATTTCGGGCACTCAATTTTCTTTCGACGACAGGCGGCTGCAGGTCGGAATGCAATGATATCAACCCTGTGGCGAGATTAAGGTGGGGTGGCAGGCGCTCTCTCGAATGCCTGCCAGTATTGCGGGCTTTCCCGTCAGATCGCGAAGCCACCCGCGATATCGAATATACCGCCGGTCATGTAGCCGCCGTTCGGGCCGGCAAGATGCGTGACGAGCGCCGAGACTTCCTCAAGCGTCGCAATACGACGGATTGGATGCATGTCCAGCAGCGCTTCCGGCACCTCGTCGCCCAGAGCGCCCTTGGCCATGTCGGTGGGCATGACGCCGGGCTGCACCACATTGACGGTGATGTTGCGCCTGCCCAGATCGCGCGCGACGCCCTTGGCATAACCGAGAAGCGCCGACTTGCTGCCTGCATAGTCGGCAACACCCGAAACCGGTATGCGGGTGCCAAAGAGCGAACCGATGAAGATGATGCGCCCGCCATCCGTCAGGACCGGGGCGGCGGCGCGGGTCGCGGCGACCGATCCCAAGACGTTGATCTGCCACTGGCGATCGAGATTGACCGTATCGAGGGCGGGATCATCGACAGTCTTGCCCTGAACTGCAATCGCCGCGTTGTTGACGAGGATATCGAGCTTGCCGAAATGCGCGATGACCTTGTCCACCAGCGGCTTGGCGGCTGCCATATCCGCCTGGTCGCTTTGGATCGCAAGCGCACGGACGCCCTTTGACTTCAGTTTCTCGACCACAGCCTCCGCCTTTTCCGCAGAGGCGACGTAACTGATCGCAACGTCAGCACCCTCGTCCGCCAGCGCTTGCGCTATTGCCGCGCCGAGGCCGCGAGAACCGCCCGTAACGAGGGCAACCTTGCCCTTCAATGTCTTCGACATGGGTAACCTTTCCATAAAAACGAAGGCGTTTCCGAATGTCGGGAGACGCCTGGCTGATTTACGTAATGGCCATTACGATAACGATCGGTATGAAATTTGACCTCAGGCGTCAAGCTGTTTAATAACGGTCGTTACGAAATGTGGTTGAGTTGATCGAATGGGACGACATCGCGAATTTGACGTGGAGAAGGCGCTGGATGCGATCCTGTGCGTCTTCTGGAGCAAGGGTTACGAGGGAACATCGTATAGCGACCTTACAGAGGCGGCAGGCGTTGAGAGGCCTGCCCTTTATTCCGCCTTCGGCAACAAGGAAGCGCTGTTTGCCCAAGCGCTCGACCGCTATTACGAACGGTATCTCGACTACATCCCGGATGCGCTTCAGAAACCGACGTCGCGGGAAGTCGCCGCTCACATGCTGTACAATGCGATCGATCTCAACACGCGATATCCCAAGCATACGGGCTGTTTCAACATCACCGGCCTGCTGGCCGGGTCGGATGGTGCCGAACCCGTGCGGCAAATGCTGATCGAGGTGCGCGCGCGCGGCGAAGCGCTGTTTCGCGAGCGCCTGGAGCGGGCAAAGGCGGAAGGCGACCTGCCCGAGACGGCCAAACCCGATGCGCTGGCGGCGTATCTGATGGCCGTACTTCACGGCATGGCTGTACAGGCCAAAGCCGGGTTCAGCCGCGAGACGCTGGAAGCGGTTGCCGAACAGGCACTTGCCGCATGGCCAACCAGAGGCTCGTAACCTTGGGAAGCAGGGCCCGTCGCCCAGGAACGTCAGGGTTCAAGAGGCTGCGGTTTCGCCCCACTTCGATGCCGGAGCGGCATGGCACCCGGTTCGCAGGGCTAAGCTGAATGCCTTGTAATGGGGATATCAAGCAGGTGCCGGCGCAATGCGAACGCCCAGCCGGCAAAATAACCGATCGAGCCTCCGGATAGCGCAAAGCCCGCCATGGTAAGGATTTGAGCCCCATCAGGGTTGAGTGCAAGCGCGACAGCAAGCGCATAATGCAACGCGAACAGTGTCAGGTTCCTGACGAGAGGCACGATGCTTCCCGAGATCGTCACGTTACGGCGTGATGCGTCCCGAGCGATCACCCAGGGGCCGGTAACGATGCCCGGCAACGCGAAAAGGAGGATTGCACCGAGCCAGATGGCGACCAGCTTGATGTCCAGTGCCAAGCTTCCGATCAGAGGCCAGATGCCCAGCAAGATGAAGATAAGCGGGACGATCAGAAGTCGCCAAAGTGGACGTTTTCTCGTCCTTGTCGCGGCCACCCCCTGCCAGACAAGATAGGCAAGCACGAACCACACATAGACCGGTGTATGAGCCAAAATCTGAAATGCGCCGGCCATATAGTTTATCCAAAATTCACAAAACAATCAGGCAGTTTGCGACACATGACGAGGCGGCAATCACAGCCGAATTCTCCAGTCCGCGGCCGATGAAAAACATAACCTATGCGCAGGAAGATGATGCCCGCATATGCCAAACAGCCAGTTTCCGCCCTTGCCTAGCGTGGACGGCTTTCCTATTCAGGGCCTTGATTTGGAACAGCAGGGAATGGAAAAACCATGGACAGTATCACGATAGCCCTGGTCCTGCTGCTTGCCGTCATCCTCAGCGGCACGATCTCCAGGCTGCTTCCGCTGCCCGTTCCACTGCCGCTGATCCAGATCGCCTTCGGGGCTGCGATCACCGGGATCACCGGCGATGGTGTGGTGCTGGAACCGGATATCTTCTTCCTGCTGTTTCTGCCGCCGCTTCTGTTTCTCGATGGCTGGCGCATTCCGAAAGAAGGGCTGTTCCGCGACAAGGGCGTCATCCTGGAACTGGCGCTCGGGCTCGTGGTGTTCACGGTTGTCGGCGTCGGGCTTTTGATCCACTGGATGATCCCGGCCATGCCGCTTGCGGTAGCCTTTGCGCTTGCCGCCATCGTATCGCCGACCGATCCGGTCGCAGTCTCGGCGATTGCGGCGCGCGTGCCGATCCCTCCCCGGTTGATGCACATTCTCGAAGGGGAATCGCTGCTCAACGACGCCTCCGGCCTTGTCTGCATGCGGTTTGCCGTTGCGGCAGCGGTAACAGGCAGCTTCTCGCTGACGGACGCGCTGGGCACGTTTCTTTGGGTCGCGATCGGCGGCATTCTTATCGGCTTCGGCGTGACGTGGCTTGTCGTGCGGATAAAGGACACCGTTTCCCGCAAGCTCGGCGAAGACCCAGGCGCGCAGATCCTGATCAGCCTTCTCATTCCCTTCGGCGCCTATCTGGTTGCCGAACACCTGCATTGTTCCGGCATTCTTGCCGCTGTCGCCGCCGGCATTACCATGAGTTATGCCGAACTGCGGGGCAAAGCGCTCGGCATTACCCGCGTCAGGCGCAATGCCGTGTGGGATACGGTGCAGTTTGCGCTGAACGGCATCATCTTCGTGCTGCTCGGCGAGCAGTTGCCGGGCATCATCTCGGGTGCGGCACGCGTTGTCACCGAGACCGGGCATGTAGACCCAATCTGGCTGATCGCATACGTGATCGCGATCAACGCAGCGCTTGCCGCACTTCGTTTCGTGTGGGTGTGGGTATCGCTGCATTTCACCCTGTTCCGCGCCGCCCGCCGTGGACAGGAGATCCACAAGCCGCATTGGAAACTGCTGGTCGCCACCTCACTTGCCGGCGTGCGCGGCGCCATCACGCTTGCCGGTATCCTGACGCTGCCCTTCTTTCTCGATGACGGCATCACGCCCTTCCCGGCCCGCGACCTTGCGATCTTCCTTGCGGCCGGCGTGATCATCTTCTCGCTGGTTGCGGCCAGCGTCGGCCTGCCTTTCCTGCTGAAGGATCTCGAACTTCCACCCGAGCCCGACCATCACCAGGAAGAGGATACGGCGCGTATCGCCTCGGCAGAGGCCGCAATCCGAATGATCGAGAAACTGCAGCACGCGATGAGCGAGGGCCGCACGGATGCCGATCTCTATGGCGAAGTCGGCACTCGGCTGATGGAACTCTACCGACAACGTATCGACGGGCGCTCGAAGATCGGTGACGAGGCCGAAGAGGTCCGGCGGATGGAAGAGGTGGACAAGCGGCTGCGGCTCGCAGCACTGCGTGCCGAGCGCGACGAGATCTTTCGCCTCAGCCGCGCCCGAAAGGTCTCCGAGGAGATCGCCCGCAAGCTCATCCGCGAGATCGACCTTGCCGAGGCGCGCTACACCGTCTGACCAGGCTTATGCCGCATGCACCTGCCGGCTATCCGCCGGCGCGTCGTCGCGCTCGAACATACCGTAATCACGCAGGACATGACCGATCCGCAGTCGGTAATCGGCGAAGATGCCGTTACGCCCGGCCTGCTGCGCGGCGCGATGTGCCTCGACATTACGCCATGCCTTAACCGCGTCTTCATCGCGCCAGAAGGAGAGCGAGAGAAGCTTACCGCGCATCGTCAGGCTCTCGAACCGTTCGATGGAGATGAAGCCATCGATCTTTTCAAGCTCGGCGCGCAAATCACCGGCCAGATCGAGATAACGGTGGCGTTCGCCCATATAGGGCACAACTTCGAAGATGACGGCGATCATAGTTTTTCAAAAGCTCCATGCGGCAGAGACATATTTTTCAGAAAGATGCGGTCTTCCTTGAGTATGAAACGTTCGCGCTTGGCGAATTCGTAATTCTCCCGGCCAAGCGAATCGACGGCCAGCCGGGCGCGATAGGCCTCGTAGGCCGCCAGGTTCTCGATATTATAGATGCCGTAAGCGATGTTGGCCGATCCTTCGTGCGGACCGAAATAGCCGATCAGATCGGCACCGTTGCGCGGGATCGACTGGCCCCAGGCGCGGGCATATTGTTCGAAACGGTCGCGTTTGAATGGGTCGATCTCGTAACGGATGAAACAGGTGATCATGGCATTTCCCTTGGCTTCGTTTTCCTCGTGACGGGGTGTTTTGCCATGCTGGTTAGCGAGAATGCTTCGATAGCGATCGAAGTATCGATTGCAAAAACATGCTAGAAGCTTTCGCATGAACGAAGGTCCAGACATTGCCCAGATCGCCGCTCTGATCGGCGACCCCGCCCGCGCCAACATGCTGGCAGCACTCACCGGTGGGCGGGCGCTGACCGCGACCGAGCTTGCAGCCATTGGCGGGATCACGTTGCAGACGGCGAGCACACATCTTTCCAAACTTGAGGCCGGCGGGCTTTTATCCCAGCGCAAGCAGGGGCGGCATCGCTATTTCGCGCTGGCCGACGAAGCGGCAGCCCGGTTGATCGAAACGATGATGGGGTTTGCCTCAAGCCGCGGACATCTGCGTTACAGGCCGGGACCAAAGGACCCGGCGCTCAGAAAGGCGCGCGTCTGCTACGATCACCTTGCCGGCGATTTCGGCGTGCGGATGCTCGACAGTTTCGTCTGCCATGGCGAGATCGCATCGGATGGGGAGAACCTTTCGGTGACGGAAAAGGGCCGCGCGCAGCTCTCAGCCTTCGGCATCGATTTATCAGCCCTCGCCTCCAGCCGCCGCCCCTTGTGCAAATCCTGCCTCGACTGGAGCGAGCGCCGGTCGCATCTGGCAGGCACGCTCGGCAAGGCGCTGCTTGCCCATATGCTCGCCCAGGGCTGGGCGCGACGCAGCGAGGAGAGCCGTGCGGTACTCTTTTCGCCCGAAGGCGAGCGGAGGTTTTTGCTACAGTTCCCGCTCGATACCCCATATTGAAGTGAGCAGCCTCCCGCCCCGATTGACCCAGCCATGCGACCGTACTGGTTGAGCTTCCGGCACCCATCCGCTAGAAGGCGGCTGACGTCTTAAAAGGGTATATCTCCATCATGAGCGGTTTCGACCTCATCCTCTTCGATTGCGACGGCGTGCTCGTCGATTCCGAAATCATTGCTGCAAGGGTGGAATCCCAGCTGCTGACGGAAGCCAGTTACCCGATCAGCGTCGAGGAAATGGGTGAGCGTTTTGCCGGCATGACCTGGAAGAACATCCTGCTTAGCATCGAGAAGGAAGCCGATATTCCGCTTTCCGCCTCGCTGCTCGACAAGTCGGAAAAGCTGCTCGATGCCCGGCTGGAACGCGATGTGAAGATCATCGAGGGCGTGAAGTTCGCACTTGCCCGGCTGACGACACAGCGCTGCATCTGCTCCAATTCCTCCAGCGCACGGCTGGACATGATGCTGACCAAGGTCGGCCTCAAACCCTATTTCGCGCCGCATATCTATTCGGCCAAGGATCTGGGACCGGATCGGGTCAAGCCGAAGCCGGACATCTTTTTGCATGGCGCGCAGCAGTTCGGTGTCGATCCGTCGCGCTGCCTGGTGGTCGAGGATTCGACCCATGGCGTCCACGCTGCCAGAGCTGCGGGCATGCGGGTCGTCGGCTTTACCGGCGCATCGCATACCTATCCGAGCCACGCTGACCGCCTGACGGATGCGGGTGCCGAAACGGTGATCTCGCGCATGCAGGACCTGCCGGCTGTGGTTGCCGCACTCGGCGAATGGGCCGACGCGATCTGATTTCTAGAAGTCTACGACGAGACTTGCCTTTGCCGCATGGGCGGCAAAGGAGTGGGCGAACTCGCCCGAATAGCTGAGCTTAACCCGTGCCGTCTTGGAGATCTGCGCGGTGAGTGAAGCCTCCAGCACGGCCGTATCGCGCGGCAATGAGACGCCTTCAATGACGAAGGGGCTGCCGGACGAGAAGGCAAACCGCGAGGATGGCGTCAGATCGCCGATCACGTGACGCCAACCCAGCATGCCGGAAAAGGTCGCCGGCAGATCCGCATTGCCGATATCGGCGGACCATCTGAGGCCAAGGGTGGTCAGCGTCACGTCATCCGTGTTGCCATTTGCCGAAAGCGCTGCCGCACCGCCTTGTTCGCGAAAACCATCGGTTTCGAGATTGATATGGGCGAGATTGGCAAAAGGCTCGAGCGTGGCGGCACCGACTTTCTCGCGCCAGCCGAGATCGGCAAAAACCTGCCGCGTCGCGCTCTGGTAATCGGCTTCAAGCTGGTCCTCGAATGCGCCGAAAGCGATATTCCGTTCGGTAGAGATATCGTTTCTTGAATAGATCGCGCCCGTCGTGAAGTTGAGCCTTCCCCAATCGGCCGCAGCATAAAGACCGGCGCTGTAACTGTCCCAGTCGGCATCGGTGCCCGCAGACGCATTCGTGTAACCGAACAGGCCGCCGATACGCCAATGCTCCGAGACATCGGCGTCGATGCCGGCAAACAGGCCCGCGATATGGCCATTCATATCTGCAGCATTGCCGTCGCTGTCGAAGCGGTCGGTCGCGGCGATACCGGTCATCCAGAAACTTGCGCCGCCTTCGGTTTCCTTAACCGGTACATTGCCGTTGATCCGGTCGATCACCGCCTCGCGGGCAAGGCCTGCCTGCTGCAGCAACTGGCTTTTCAGCGAGGCATGCAGCTCGCCGCTCAGTTGCGAAAAGGCATCGCGGGCACCGGTAGCGTTCAGCGGAAGCACGCCGAGGAAGACGGAATTGGTGGCACCGAGAGATTGGACCGCCTCGGCCGTCGCGCGCGTATTGCGCGTCTCCGTCACATCGGCGAAATCGACGTCGTTGCGGTAAAGGCCCAATGTCACCGTGGTCGGGTCGTAGCTGAGGATCGGCGACAGGAAGGCCAGATCGGAATTGACCTCATCGAAGGTGCCGGTGACGCTGTCGCCGGTCAGGATCGTGTAGGTGGTGGCCAGAGAATAGGTGCCCGACCCGGCCAGGACATCAACCGTGCCGCCGTTTATCGTCACGCTTCCGGCGGCATCGAGGCGGTCGGACAGGCCGGATGCATCGGTTTCAACCTGATAGGTAGAGCCCTTTTCGAAGGTGACATCGCCGTTCACTGCAACGGTCGCGATACCTGGACCCGGGGCGAAGGTGCCGCCGGAGCCAACGGTCAGCCCGCCGATCGCGCCGGAGCCGGCCAGCACGCCGTCCGAGCCGATACCGATCGTGCCGCCGATGGTACCGTCGTTGACCAGCGTGCCATCGACTATGGTCGCGTCGCCGGTGATCGTGCCGGTATCACTATTGGTGAACGTGCCGCCGGTATTGGTGAGCGAGGCAATCGTTCCCGCATTCGAGGCGCTGCCGGCATTGGTGACATCACCCGCCGTCGCGCCCGAGTTATTGACGAAGCTGGCTGCTGCCGCAACATCGACATCGGTGACGACGAAATTGTTGACGAGCGTGCCGCCGGATACCACGGTGTTACCGGTGATCGTGCCGCCATCGTTGTTGGTGAAAGTGCCGCCGGTGTTGGTCAGCGAGGCGATCGTGCCGGCGTTCGAGGAATTGCCGGCATTCGTCACATCGCCTGCCGAGGCACCGGTATTGTTGACGAAGATTGCAGCGGCGGCCACGTCCACATCGGTAACGACGAAATTGTTGGTCAAAGTACCGCCGGAAATCACCGTCGTTCCAGTGATCGTGCCGCCGGCATTGTTGGTGAAAGTTCCACCAGCATTGGTCAGTAAGGCAATCGTGCCGGCATTCGACGATGTGCCGGCGTTGGTGACGGCACCTGCAGTCGCGCCCGAGTTGTTGACGAAAATCGCCGCAGCCGCGACATCCACATAGGTGACGACGAAATTATTGGTCACCGTCCCGCCGATGACGTTCGTATCGCCGGTAATCCTGCCGCCGCTGTTGTTGGTGAAGGAGCCGCCCGTGTTGGTCAGCGACGTTATCGTTCCGGCATTCGACGACGTGCCGGCATTGGTGACATTTCCTGCCTCAGCGCCAGAGTTGTTGACGAATTCGGCAGCGGCCGACACATCGACATCGGTTACGACAAAATTGTTGGTGAGCTTGCCGTCGTCGATGGTCGCGGTGCCGGTGATCGTGCCGTCGTTGACCGTCTCGCCGCCGGTCATATGCAGGTTGCCGTCCAGCGTGCCTGAATTGGCGAGATTGCCGCCACTCATCCCGACATCCGAGGATAGCCTTCCGCCAGTGGAGATTTCGATGCGCCCCGGATCGGCAAGGCTGGTACCGCCGGCCGCCGAAAGATCGGCGTCAACATGCAGCGTGCCGCCGGAAACATCGACCGTGCTGACGGTCGTATCCGTCGAGACGGTCGGTGCGCCGGAACCAATTGCGGCACTGCCGGTCGCACCGGGTGCTGCCGGTGTCCAGTTGGCGCCGTTGGAGAAGTCATTATCGGAGGTGCCCGTCCAGGTGGATTGCGCCGAGGCGGCAGCCGGCAACAGCCAGGCCACCGAGACGATAGCCGTGTATAGCTTGAGACGCCGTTTCGCGCCCGCCGAGATCGCCGGAGCAGACATTCCCACCTCACGCAGGGCAGTTCAGGGCGAAGCACCCTTAATGATCTGCTAATATGAGTTAAGGAATTATGGTTAACGGAGCCTTAATGGCGACCGTTTCCCGCAGCGGCTGGCGGTTCTTTCACAAGGTCGAAATCAGGACCGGCGCGGCTTCTTGGCCGGGCCGGTGTCGAAACCGAGACGAACGCGGGTGAAACGCGTTGCGCCGCCTGCATTGTTCGGGATCTGCACGTCGGCCTTGGAGAAGATGAACTGTGTGCCGCCCACCGGGATCTCGACCGGGAAGGCCACCTTCTGCGAATAGAGCACGTTGTCACCATCGACCACCTCGACCAGAACCGGCAGAGTGACGGAACCCGGCGTGCCGGCAGGTCCCTGCACGACACGGCCCTGGGCGATGAGATTAATGGTCATCGTGGTTTCGTTTGCCGTGCACTGGCGCGTCGCGTCGTTGAACGAGGCCTGGTAGAGAAGTTTGTCAGGGTTATCCTGCCCGCCGCGCGCATAGGAGCGATAGACGGCATCCTGGTCACGCATAACCACCTGTGGGCAGTAGGCCTGCACGACAGCCTGAACCGGCTGGGCATTGGCAGGAGCAGCGTTGGAACTCAGATCCAGTCCCTGCGAAGCAGAATTGCAGCCACCTAAGCCAGCCACCAAAGACAACGTCAGAAAACCGCGAGAGAACTTGCCAACCACGTTACTCAACCCTTTGCAGCCTCGTTTCCGATACGGTACCGACCCGGCATTTTCCGGTCTTTCACCGCCGATTTCGATAGTCTATATCAGCGGTCAGAACAAAAATCGATTAGGGATTCAAGGTCGTGGAATACATTTCTACCCGTGGTACAGCACCCGCTCTCGGCTTTCGGGATGCGCTCATGGCCGGGCTTGCAAAAGACGGCGGTCTGTATGTCCCGCGCAAATGGCCTACCCTTTCGAAAAAACAGATCCGTGCCCTGCGCGGCAAATCCTACCAGGAAGTTGCCTTCGAGATCCTGTCGCTTTTCGTCGATGGCGAGATTGCCGATGACAAGCTGAAGGCCATGATCGACGAGGCCTATGCCACTTTCCGCCACCCGGCCGTGGTGCCGCTGGTGCAGGTCGGGCCGAACGATTTCATTCTCGAACTCTTCCACGGCACGACACTCGCCTTCAAGGATGTGGCGATGCAGCTGCTTGCGCGCCTGATGGATCACGTTCTTGCCGAACGCAACGAACGCGCGACAATCGTCGGCGCCACATCGGGCGATACCGGCGGTGCAGCGATCGACGCCTTTGCCGGCCGCGAGCGCACCGACATCTTCATTCTCTTCCCGCATGAGAAGGTCTCGCCGGTGCAGCAGCGGCAGATGACCTCTTCTTCCGCGTCCAACGTGCACGCGATCGCTGTGAAGGGCAATTTCGACGACTGCCAGAACCTCGTCAAAGAGATGTTCAACGACGCTGCCTTCCGCGACAAGGTCAGGCTTTCGGGCGTCAATTCGATCAACTGGGCGCGCATCATGTCCCAGGTGGTCTATTACTTTACAGCCGCTGTTTCTCTCGGCGGACCGGACCGGAAAATCTCGTTCACCGTGCCGACCGGCAATTTCGGCGATATCTTTGCGGGATATGTGGCCAAGAAGATGGGCCTGCCGATCGATCGCCTCGTCATCGCCACCAATGACAACGACATCCTGGCCCGCACGCTGAAGACCGGCCGTTACGAGATGAAGGGCGTCAAGGCGACGACCTCGCCTTCGATGGACATCCAGATCTCATCCAATTTCGAACGCCTGCTGTTCGAAGCCTATGATCGCGACGACGCAGCAGTGCGCCGCTCGATGGACGGGTTGAAGCAATCCGGCTCTTTCGAGATCAAGGAAAAAGCGCTGAAAGCGATCAAGCGCGAGTTCCGCGCTGGACGTGCTACCGAACGCCAAGTTGCCGCCACGATCCGCGAGACGCTTTCGGCCACCGGTTACCTTCTCGACCCGCATACGGCGACCGGGGTATTCGTCGCGGCGAAGAATGCCAAGCCATCCAGCCCGATGGTAACGCTGTCGACGGCGCATCCGGCCAAATTCCCGGCTGCGGTAAAATCCGCTTGCGGAATTGATCCGGCGCTCCCATCATGGTTGTCTGATCTTATGCAAAGGGAGGAGCGCTTCGATATACTTGAACCGGAGCTGAAAGCCGTCGAGACCTTTATCGGCAGCAACGCACGGACCAAGTAACGGCGCGCCGGAAAGACATAGTATGAATGTAGAGATTACCCGGCTCCCCTCCGGGCTGACTGTCGTCACCGAAAGCATGCCACATCTGGAAAGCGTGGCACTCGGCGTGTGGATCAAGTCGGGTTCTCGCAACGAGACCGAAGAAGAGCATGGCATCGCCCACCTGCTCGAGCACATGGCCTTCAAGGGAACAGCACGGCGCAGCGCCCGCGACATCGCCGAGGAGATCGAGGATGTCGGGGGAGAGCTGAATGCGGCGACCTCTACAGAAACCACATCCTATTATGCGCGCGTGCTCAAGGATCATGTGCCGCTGGCGGTCGATATCCTTGCCGATATCCTGACGGAGTCGGAATTCGACGAGGAAGAACTGCGCCGCGAAAAGCACGTGATCCTGCAGGAAATCGGTGCGGCCAACGACACGCCCGACGATGTGGTCTTCGACAAATTCTCCGAAGTCGCCTATCGCGGCCAGACGATCGGTCGCGCCATCCTCGGCACACCGGAACGGGTGAAAAGCTTCACGCCGAGTCAGATTCGCGGCTACCTTTCGCGCAATTATACGACCGACCGGATGTTCGTGGTGGCCGCCGGTGCGGTCGACCACCAGACCTTCTGCAAACAGGTGGAAGAGCGTTTTGCCGGTCTGCCAACTTCGCCCAGCGCACCGCCCGTCTTTGATGCTGCACGCTATATCGGCGGCGATATTCGTGAGGAACGCGACCTCATGGATACACAGGTCCTGCTCGGTTTCGAGGGCAAGGCCTATCACATGCGCGATTTCTACTGTTCGCAGATCCTCGCCAATATCCTTGGCGGCGGCATGTCTTCGCGCCTGTTTCAGGAAGTGCGTGAGCATCGCGGCCTCTGTTACTCGGTTTATGCCTTCCACTGGGGCTTTTCCGATACCGGCATTTTCGGCATTCACGCGGCAACCGGTGCCGACGATCTGCCAAAGCTGATCCCGGTCATCATCGACGAGTTGCACAAGTCTGCCGACACGATCCATCAGGTGGAAATCGACCGGGCTCGCGCACAAATTCGCGCGCAGCTGCTCATGGGTCAGGAAAGCCCGGCCGCCCGCGCCGGCCAGATCGCCCGGCAGATGATGCTTTATGGTCGCTCTATCCCCAACGAAGAGATGATGGAGCGTCTCGCAGGCATTACCACCGAGCGGCTGACCGATCTGGCAGGCCGCCTGTTCTTCGACACCGTACCGACCCTTTCGGCCGTTGGCCCGATCGAGAAGCTCGCGCCGATGTCCGATATCGCCTCGGCTCTATCCTCACCTGTCATCAAGGCAAAAGCCGCCAGCTGAACAGAGGCTCCGAAGCACAATGGGTAGATCGGTGTTTCGGTTTCTGTCCCGTCAGCCGGACACGCCCGAGTTATCCGGACCTCAGCATCTTTTGAGGCTGCCGCATAATTCCGATTACAAGCAATGGTATCGGCTGCGTTCCGAGAGCCGCAGCTTCCTTCAGCCGTGGGAACCGACCTGGCGGGCCGACGAACTGACGGAAAGCTCGTTTCGCGCCCGAATCCTGCGCGCAAACCAGGAATGTGCGTCCGGTCTCGCCATGCCGATGCTGCTTTTCCGCAAGGACGACATGACCCTGCTCGGGGGACTTACCATCGGCTATATTCGCCGGGGTGCAGCACAAAGCTGCATGATCGGATATTGGATGGGTGAAAAACATGCGGGCCAAGGCCATATGTTGGCCGCATTGAGAGTGGCAATCCCGTATATCTATGGCGGACTTCAGTTGCACCGGATCGAGGCAGCTTGTATTCCGGACAATTGGAAAAGCATGCGGCTTCTAGAAAAAGCCGGCTTCGAGCGGGAAGGTCTTTTGCGGAAGTATCTCAAAATAAACGGCGAATGGCGCGACCACATGATGTTTTCCCGGTTGCCGGAAGACGGCGAATTCGGGAAAATGGTCGGACCATGATTGACGGTATGCGTTTTAGTTCTGCGTATCGGGCCTTTGGCCTGAAGTTTCTGCTG
Organism: Agrobacterium sp. Ap1; assembly: GCF_017313375.1. Classification (NCBI taxonomy): domain Bacteria; kingdom Pseudomonadati; phylum Pseudomonadota; class Alphaproteobacteria; order Hyphomicrobiales; family Rhizobiaceae; genus Agrobacterium; species Agrobacterium sp. Ap1. The sequence continues at coordinate 345,312 of NZ_JAFLMY010000002.1, read as the reverse complement.
ATGATGATCGTCGCCATTCTGGCCTTCGGGCTTAACGGTGCGCGTGCCGCCGAGCCGGTGAAAATCTCGCGTGACGACACGGCGCTCGACCTGACGGCCACGACCGACATCTATACCAATCAGGGTGAGGCTTTCCAGGTTTCCACGGCGGCGGGCGGTGACGGGATTCGGCGACGCATCGAAGTCAGATCCAGCAATCCTGGGCATCAGGGCGACTGGGCGGTTTTTGCACTTTCCAACGTCTCGGAAGAACAGCTGGAGCGCGTCATCGTCGCACCGCATTTCCGCCTTGTCGGATCGAAGGTGTTCTGGCCGGATCTCGGTTCGCAGCGTATTACCGCGATTACTCCATCGGAAGGTTTCTCGCTCGATCGTCTGCCGAGCCCCGATGCAGACGTGTTCCGCATCACGCTCAATCCGGGATCGACGATCACGTTCGTTGCCGAACTGGCCAGCCCTTCGCTGCCGCAAATCTACCTCTGGCAGCCGGACGCCTACAAGGATACGGTCAATTCGTTCACGCTCTATCGCGGCATCGTGCTTGGCATTGCGGGTCTTCTGGCGGTGTTTCTGACGATCCTGTTCGTCGTCAAGGGTACATCGATGCTGCCGGCGGCAGCAGCGCTTGCCTGGGCCGTGCTCGCCTATATCTGCGTCGACTTCGGCTTCCTCGACAAGCTGATCACCATCACATCCAGCGACCAGCGCATATGGCGTGCGGGTGCGGAAGTGGCGCTCGCCTCGTCGCTCGTCATCTTCCTGTTCACCTATCTGAACCTCAACCGCTGGCATGTGCATCTGGGTTACGCGACGCTTGCCTGGGTCGTCGGACTGGTGCTGCTCGGCGGCGTGGCGATCTATGACCCTTCCGTTGCGGCCGGTATCGCCCGGCTTTCCTTCGCGCTGACGGGTACGGTCGGCATCCTGCTGATCATCTATCTCGGCTTCAACCGCTACGACCGGGCGATCCTGCTGGTGCCGACCTGGACGCTGATCCTCGTCTGGCTGTTCGGCAGCTGGCTGACAGTGACGGGACAGCTCGACAACGACATTATCCAGCCGGCGCTGGGCGGCGGTCTGGTTCTGATCGTGCTACTGATCGGCTTCACTGTGATGCAGCACGCCTTTGCCGGCGGTGCTTACCAGCAAGGACTGTTTTCCGACCTGGAGCGTCAATCACTGGCGCTGACCGGCTCCGGCGATACCGTGTGGGACTGGGATGTCGCACGTGATCGTGTCGTCACGACGCCGGATATTTCAGGCCGTCTCGGGCTTGAGGCCGGCGCCATGCATGGCCCCGTGCGCAATTGGGTTCCCCGCCTCCACCCCGACGACCGCGACCGGTTCCGCGCCACGCTCGACGTGCTGCTCGAACATCGCCGCGGCCGCCTGCACCACGAATTCCGCATTCGCGCCGAGGATGGACATTTTCACTGGCTGCAGATCCGTGCGCGGCCCGTGCTTGGCTCGAACGGCGAGATCATCCGCTGTGTCGGCACGATCGTCGATGTGACCGAACAGAAAAACTCGGTCGAACGGCTGTTGCAGGATGCGTTGCACGACAACCTGACAGGCTTACCGAACCGGCAGATCTTCCTCGATCGCCTGCAGGGCGTTCTGACGCTTGCCGCCAGCGGCGACACCGTGCGCCCGACCGTGATGGCAATCGATCTCGATCGCTACAAGCAGGTCAACGACAGCCTCGGGATTGCGGCAGGCGACAACATGCTGATCGCGATCACCCGGCGCCTGCGCCGCCTGATGAAACCGCAGGATACCCTGGCGCGGCTTGCTGGCGACCAGTTCGGCCTGATCCTGGTTTCCGAGCGTGACCCGGCAAAGATCGCCGATTTTGCCGAGGCCGTATCGCAAGCCATCATGGTGCCGATCAACTATGCCAATCGCGAGATCGTACTGACCGCCTCGATCGGGCTTGCGTCCTTCGTCGACCAGCAGGAAAGCGCTGCAGGGCTTTTGGCGGACGCGGAACTTGCAATGTACCGGGCAAAACGCGGCGGCGGTAACAAGGTGGAGCCGTTCCGGCCGATCTTCCGCACGTCCGGCACCGACCGGCTGCAGATCGAAACGGATCTTCGCCGCGCATTGGAGCGCAAGGAACTGTCGCTCGCCTATCAGCCGATCATATCGCTGAAGGACGGCGAGATCGCTGGCTTCGAGGCGCTGATGCGATGGGAACACCCCAAGCGTGGCAGCATCCCGCCTGCCGAATTCATTCCGATCGCCGAAATGTCGGACCTTATCGGCCCTCTCGGCGTGTTTGCAATGGAGCGTGCTGCATTGGACCTTGTTTCATGGCAGGAGCAGACCGGTGAAGTGCCGATCTTCGTTTCCGTCAACCTGTCTAGCGCACAGCTTTTGAATGCGGACCTTTATAACGATGTCAGGGCACTGATTTCGAAGACTCAGGTCAATCCGCACCAGTTGAAGCTGGAGCTGACCGAATCCCTGATGATGGAAAACCCGGAACAGGCTCGCCTGATCCTCGCCAAGCTGAAAGAGACCGGCCTCAGCCTTGCACTCGACGATTTCGGCACCGGTTATTCCTCACTCGCCTACCTGACGCAGTTCCCGTTCGACATGATCAAGCTCGACAAGACGCTTGTCAGCGACATGAGCGAAAAGGGCTCAATCCTGCTGCGCTCCGTTATCGCCATGGCCCGCGGACTGGAAATGACGGTCGTCGCCGAGGGCATCCAGACGGATGAGCATGCGATGGAGCTTGCCAAGATGGGCTGCCACTATGGCCAGAGCTACCTGTTCGGCCCGCCCGCCACCAGCGAAGCCATGCTGCGGTTACTGAAGGAACGGTTTCCGCTGACGAAACGGGCGTAACTTCCCCAGGTCCCCCTCCGGCCTGCCGGCCATCTCGCCAACACGCGGGGAGAAAATCCGTGGCACGCTCCCTACCGCAATTGTGGTCCGACGAGGCGGTCGGGTTAAACCCTCTCCCTTGTGGGGAGGGTTGGGAGGGGTCGTTTCCGCCCTACCGTCTCAACACCAGATCATGCACGAATTGCAGCTTTGCCGTCACGGCCGGCGTCAGGATGAACGGATAAAGGTCAGGCACCCCCATCGAGCGGTGGATACCGTTGATCGCCAGGCTGAAGGGGATCCAGGCGGACACGAGCTGTTCGGCGCTGTCGGCGCGATAGGGATTGAAATCCACTTCCGCCGATAGTTCTTCGTGCCTGCGCGGGTCTATCGACATGCCGTAGGCTCGTGCCGTTTCCAGCGTGTCGACTATATGGACGTAGTGGGCGAAGCTCTCGGCGAAATCCTCCCATGGATGCGAGCTTGCATAGGTAGAGATGAAGAATTCCTGCCAGTTCGGCGGCGGGCCTTCCTCGTAATTGCGTTTGAGCGCCTCGCCGTAATCGACGGTCTCGTCGCCGAATACCGCGCGAAATTCATCCAGCCTGCCGCCGTCGCGGACCATCTTGTCCCAGATGTAATGGCCGGTCTCGTGCCGGAAATGGCCAAGCATAGTGCGGTAAGGTTCGTTCATCGACACGCGGATCTGCTCACGCGTCGCATCGTCCGCCTCGGCTGCGCGGATTGCGATAAGGCCGTTTTCGTGGCCGGTCAATGCGGCCTTTACCGTTCCGTCGGCTTGGATCTCGTCAACGAGAAAATCGAAAACGAGACCGCCTGCAGAATCCTCATCGCGGTTGATGCGCGGCAGGTTCCATTTCAGCATGGAATAAAAGAGGTGACGCTGAGCCTGGCTGATGCGCCGCCATTGCCGCAATCCCTCTTCGGTGGAGGCATCCGGTACCAGACGGTTATGGCGGCAGGCCGGGCAAAAGGGATTGGAATCGTCCGCGAGAACCGTCCAGTTGCAGATATCCATGCCGGCATTGGCGCAAAGCCGGACCTTCCGCTGCGGGCTGGCGAATAGCGACCAGACCTCCTCGCCTTCGACAGGCTGCAGCGCATGCATGGCAAGCGCCTCCGGCACGAAGGCCAGGCGGGAGCCGCAATTCATGCAGTCCCGGTTGTCGAAATGAATAGGCTGTCCGCAGTGATCGCAATCGTAGAGGCGCATGGGCTGGTCCGCATCGATGGAGGGGAATAGAGAAAACCTGCTCCGGCAGTGCCGAAACAGGTTTATCAAATGACTGGAGATCATTTTTCGGACTATGCCGTCCGACATTACCGGGATTTGGTCAGGTCCCAGACATCACATGCGGTCAACGAAATCCTTGCCCGCTTCCTTGATCTTGCCCTTGGCCTGCTGAGCATGGCCCTTGGCTTCCTGGGCGTTGCCCTTCGCCTTGAGCTTCGGATTATCGGTCATGTCACCTGCGGCCTGCTTGATCTTACCGGCAACTTCGTTGCCCTTGCCTGCCATCTTATCGCTGGTGCTACCCATTCCTTGTTCTCCTTATCTCTCTCGACGTTGTTCAACGCCTTGCGATAATAGAACTCTGAAGGGTGGATATCGTTCCACCGAAACAGATCAGGCATGTCCTGCTTCGGTCGAGAGCATTTCCGGGCTGACGCCCATAAGGGCAAGCGCGCGTTCGTATTTGGCATCAACGCAAGGATCGAAAATGATGTCATCCTGCGATGCGCAATTGAGCCAGCCGTTATTGCTGATTTCGGCCTCAAGCTGTCCCGGCCCCCATCCGGCGTAGCCGAGAAGCAGAGTTGCCCGCGTCGGCCCCCGGCCTTCCGCGATCGCCCTTAGAATATCAAGCGTTGCGGTGAGTGAAATCTCGTCACTGACAGGGATCGAGGACTCGCAGGAAAAATCGTCGGAATGCAGAACAAAGCCCCTGCCCGTTTCCACCGGACCGCCGTAAAGAACCGGGAAATAACGCGCCTGTTTCGAAAGAAAGGCGGTGTGAGGTTCCTCGACGATCTTCAGATGTTCAAGTACGTTGGGGAATGAGAGTTCCTGCTGCCTGTTGATGATGAAGCCCATAGCACCGGTTGATGAATGAGCGCAGATATAAACAACACTGCGAGCGAAACTACCGTCCTGAACACCGGGCATGGCGATCAGGAACTGGCCGTCGAGAAATCCGCGTTCACGCTTGTCTTTGAGCGCCGTAATTCCCATCGAGCCTCCCGTGTGCCTTTAAAGCGCCGTATGGCGGCGGCCGCATCAGGCGACCCTTCCAAGGCAACATGGGGCAGTCTACGGGATCATTCAACCGAAAATGATTGGTTTTCATCAGACGTGGCTGGCGAGCATGGGATTGCTGGGATAAATCCGTTCTCATGATCTCGACCGCTTTCACCACCCGCCGCCTTTTCATCGCCATCCCACTTCTGCTTGCCTCTGCCTTCATGCCGGTCTCAGTACAGGCAGAAACGACCGACTGGGTAAGCAATGAAGGCGGGCGAATGCGGATCGTGGCGCTGGCGCCCGATGCGCGCGGCACCGTGCGCGGCGCGCTGCAGATCGAGCCCAAGGCAGGCTGGATCACCTATTGGCGCGAGCCGGGCGATGCGGGCATACCGCCGCATATCTCGTTTCCCGAGACATCCGGCGTCAGCGTCAGCAAGATTTCCTATCCGGTGCCGCGCCGTTTCGACAATGGTGACGTGCGCGATATCGGCTATGATACAGCCGTCAGCTTTCCCTTCGAGCTTTCGGTGACGAACCCGAACCAGCCATCGGCAATCACGGCCTCCGCCTTTATCGGCATCTGCCGCAATATCTGCATTCCATTTCAAGCCGAATTCAACCTGGGACTCAAGGCAGATGGCGGCACGTCCTTTGCCGAGGCGATGATCATCAACGATGCGGAAGGCAAGCTGCCGGAACATCCGTCCGACGATTTTGCCGTCACGCATTATTCCGTTTCCTCCGATGGCGACACGCTGCGGCTGCGGCTGCAATTACCCAAGGACGCACCGAAGAAGCCGCAGGTGATCGTCACCGGGCCGGAAGGACATGTGCTGTTCAACGAGACCAAGGGCGAACGCATCGAAGACAGCTATTCCGTCGAGATGCCGGTCGGCAAGCTGCCGAAAGGCTATGACATGAAGGGTAAGCACTGGGGCATTCTCGTGCTTGCCGGCAAGCGCGCCATGGAGACTTCGCTCGCCTTCGAGTGAGCCTTTCCGGGCGCCGCATGCCGTGATCGCAAACTGGTCGACAGTTCTCCCTGCCCTCTCTTGTCTTGTCATTCGCCAACTTTATAGTGCCGCGAACGATCGCATGGGCGATCATTGGCAGGAGAGACGACATGACGATCGCAGTGGGCGAAAAGCTTCCGGAAGCAACATTCAAGGAAAAGACGGCAGATGGCCCGGTGGAAGTGACGACCAGCGGTCTTTTCGCCGGCAAGAAGGTCGTGTTGTTTGCCGTACCCGGCGCCTTCACGCCGACCTGCACGCTCAACCATCTGCCCGGTTACATTGAAAACCGCGATGCCATTCTTGCACGCGGCGTCGATGATATCGCTGTCGTTGCCGTCAACGATTGGCATGTGATGGGTGCCTGGGCGCAACAATCCAACGCGCTCGGCAAGATCCACTTTCTCGCCGATTTCGACGCCTCCTTCACCAAGGCCATGGGCCTCGACATCGACCTCTCCGGCGGTGGGCTCGGCGTGCGCTCGAAGCGTTATTCCATGCTGGTCGAGGACGGCGTGGTGAAGTCGCTCAACATCGAGGAAAGCCCCGGCCAGGCCACCGTCTCGGGTGCCGCGGCGATGTTGGAACAGCTTTGATCTAACTGACGGGATTTGTAGAATGACGAAGGGCGCCAGATGGCGCCCTTTGCATTGTGAACTAAATTGGTGTGGCTACGCTGCGAGATCGTAGACGATAAGGCCGGACAGGCCACCATCGGCGGAGGCGACGATACGTTCGGCGACGGCAAGATGATCCGGAGCCGCGAGATAGGTATCACGCGCCTCCGGACTTTCGAATGTCACGATAAAGCCATCGAGAAAGCCACCGCTCAAACCTTCGGACGATATGTTCGGACCGAATTTAACATCAACGATGCCCGAAAGCGTGTTCTGAAGGCCTGCGATCGCCGCGTAGATTTCCTGTTTTTCGGCGTCCTGTACCGACGACTTGAAGCGCAGAAAAACACAGTGAAGGATCATGCGTGGTCTCCCGTTGTCGTGCCCCGATTTGGCCACGATCACCATAGGCGGTGACGCCGCAATGGCAAGTCGGGTCTGATGCGGCTGAGCGCCGTCGAAGGCGGGTTATTTTACCAGAAGCGACCGGCCGAGATTGGGTTTCTTGAACGGCTCCATGCCGAGGCGGGCAAGTTCGTCAGCCCGTTCGTTTTCCGGATGGCCGGCATGGCCCTTGACCCAGTGCCACTTGACCTTATGGCGCTGGTTGGCGGCATCGAGCTGCTGCCAGAGTTCGCCATTCTTCACCGGCTTCTTGTCGGCGGTCTTCCAGCCGTTCTTCTTCCAGCCGAAGATCCACTTGGAGATACCGTCCATGACATATTTGCTGTCGGTATAGAGATCGACTTCGCAAGCGCTTTTCAATGCGGTGAGCGCGGAGATGGCAGCCAGAAGCTCCATGCGGTTATTGGTGGTTTCCGCCTCGCCGCCGTTCAGCTCCTTGGTGGTTTCACCGTAACGCAGGATGGCACCCCAGCCGCCGGGGCCGGGATTTCCGGAGCAGGCGCCATCGGTGAAAATCTCGACCTGCTTCATGACGCCACCTCGATTGCCGGAGCATATTCGGCGACCGATGAAATCTGCCGGTGGAAGCGCAGCTTGCGCAGATATTCGAGCGGGTCCTTCTTCACCACCAGCGCGCCTTCCGGCGTCGTCAGCCAGTCGTAAAGGCGGGTGAGGAAGAAGCGCAGGGCCGAACCGCGGGCGAGAACCGGCATCGCTTCGCGTTCTTCATCCGAGAGCGGGCGCACCGAACAATAACCTTCGAGCAGCGCCGAACCCTTGGTGACATTGTAGGAGCCATCCTTCTCGAAGCACCAGGCATTGAGGCAGATCGAGACGTCATAGGCGAGCAGGTCGTTGCAGGCGAAATAGAAGTCGATCAGGCCGGAAAGCTCGTCGCCGAGGAAAAAGACATTGTCCTGGAAGAGATCGGCATGGATGACGCCTGCGGGCAGGTTTTTCGGCCAATGGGCTTCGAGATAGACGAGTTCGGCGGTGATTTCCGCTTCAAGGCCCGTCTCGACCTCGTCGGCACGCTCGGCCGACTTTTCCCAAAGGACCTTCCAGCCTTCGAGCGACAGCGCATTCGGCCGCTTGATGTCGAACCCCTCACCGGCAAGATGCATGCCGGCCAACGCCTTGCCGACTTCACGGCAGTGCTTTGCCTCCGGCTTTCTCAGCCACATGCCTTCGAGGAAGGAGATGAGCGCTGCCGGACGACCGGAAAGCTCGCCCAGAAGTTCGCCATCACGGCGCGGAAGCGGCAGCGGGCAGGACAGGCCGCGCTCCGACAGATGCTGCATAAGCCCTAGGAAAAACGGCAGGTCCGACTTTTCCACCCGCTTTTCATAAAGCGTCAGGATCAGCGGATCCTTCGTCGTATGCAGCAGGAAGTTGGAGTTTTCCACGCCTTCGGCAATGCCCTTGTAGGAGGTCAGCTCGCCGACGTCATATTGCGCCAGAAAGTGCTTGAGGTCGGTTTCGGTGATGTCGGTATAAACGGCCAAGGCGGTCTCACAGTCGGTCAAGGGGCAGAATCATCTGCCCGGAAATGGTGCCTTACCTATCGCGCTGTTTACGTGGTCGCCGCAAGCGGGCGATCGCCATTTACCCAGGCCATATCCTCGACCGTCAGCGGCACGGAGCGAAGCTCGCGGTTGACGAGGAAGTTTTCGGTTTCCTCGGCGGTGATCGCCAGCTCGATCTCGGCGGCAAACCGTTCCTTGAAGGCGGCGATGATCTCGTCCACGATGACTTCGGGTGCCGATGCGCCTGCGGAGAGGCCGAGCGTGCGGATATTACCGATTTCGTCCCAGTTCAGTTCGGAGGCGCGCTGAACAAGCAGCGAGCGCTTTGCCCCTGCCCTCAGCGCTACCTCGACGAGGCGCTTGGAGTTGGATGAATTCGGAGCGCCGACGACGATGAAGAGATCGCAGCCGGGGGCGGCTTCCTTCACCGCTTCCTGGCGGTTGGTGGTGGCATAGCAGATACTGTCGGCGGCCGGGGCTGTCAGGTTCGGAAACCGTTCCTGCAGCTTGGCGATGACGCCCGCCGTGTCGTCGACAGACAGGGTCGTCTGGGTGACATAGCCGAGATTGTCGGGATCTTCCGGCATATAGGCTTCGGCATCGGCGATCGTATCGACGAGCGAGACCGTGCCTTCCGGCAATTGCCCCATCGTACCGATGACTTCTGGGTGTCCGGCATGGCCGATCAGCACGACATGGCGGCCGAGGCGCTGATGGCGCATGGCCTGCTTGTGAACCTTGGACACCAGCGGGCAGGTCGCATCGAGATAGAAGAGGTTTCGCGACTGCGCATCTTCGGGCACCGATTTCGGTACGCCGTGGGCGGAGAAAACGACCGGCTGCTGGCGATGTTCTTCCGGGATCTCGTTCAGTTCCTCGACAAAGACGGCGCCCTTGGCTTCCAGTCCCTCGACGACATAACGGTTATGGACGATCTCGTGGCGGACGTAGACCGGCGCACCGTATTGTTTCAGCGCCAAAACGACGATCTGGATCGCCCGGTCGACGCCGGCGCAGAAACCGCGCGGACCGCAAAGCCTGATCGAAAGAGCCGGTTTGGTGAGCTGAATGTTCATTCCGCATCCGCTGTTGGAAAATGCCTAAGGCCTCATATAGGCGAGGCAATTGAGGCGCGCCAACAGAAAATGTCGTTATCGACCTTCTCCGGCCGGTGATGATGCGGACTTGCGGCTGCGCCACCACATGCCGAAAACCACGGCCAGCAGTGCTGCGGCGAGACCGTACCATGTCGCGGCATATTGGAGATGGCTGTTGGGAAGGTCGAATTGCGTCACACCGCCCTTCGGCCAGCCGCCGGGATTGATGACGGATGCATCGGCATCGACGAAAAAGGCAATGACGTCGGAGAGCCCGGCACTTGCCGCCATGGCATCGAGGTCTTTCCAATAGAAGATGTTTTTAGCGAGATCATTGTCCGGGACCAGCATGGACGGCTTGCCGGAGAGTTTTGCGCGAGCGTAACCGGTGATCGTCTGTTCGCCGGAAACCTCGCCTTCCGCTCGTGTCGCCGGCTCCTTCATCTCATAGGGCACGAAGCCGCGATTGACGAAGATCTTGCGGCCGTCCGCCAGCGTCAGCGGCGTGTAGACATAAAAGCCGGTGCGACCTTCGAACGTGGCGAAGAAATGCCGCTCCTTTGTGTGGTCGAATATGCCGGAAAGCGCGATGCGGCGGTATTCGATATCGTCGCCGGCTGCAGCTCTCTGCTCGATCTGCGCAAGCGAAACCGGCTCGGCTGCGCGGCGCTCAGTGATATCGGCGAGAAGGCCCTCCTTCCAGTAGAGCCGCTCCACCTGCCATGTGCCAAGGATGAGCAGGATGGCGAGGGAGAGGAGAACGAGGACGGTGGTGAGGATATTTCTCAATGAGGTTTTCTTGCGTGAGCTGGTCGTGACGACGTTGGTTCTCATCTTGCTACGACCAATCTCAAACAAAGTCACACGCGGAGAACTAGCCCCTCACCCTAACCCTCTCCCCGTAAACGGGGCGAGGGAACGTGCCACGATTGAGGCATAGCGGCCGCGGCTTGCGTCCTTCTCCCCGTCATTACGGGGGTCCGGAGGACGGGACGGGGCAAGCGACCCGTCCCCGGTTGGTGCCGGCAGGCGGATGAGGGGCAACCGCCTGGCCCATTCATCACAGATGCGCCAGCGGTGCGCCCCAGCCGCCCCAGATGTAGATCGAGAAGAACAGGAACAGCCAGACGACGTCGACGAAGTGCCAGTACCAGGCGGCCGCTTCGAAGCCGAAATGGCGTTCGGGGGTGAAGCCGCCATTGATGGCGCGGATCAGGCAGACGATCAGGAAGATCGTGCCGATCAGCACGTGGAAACCGTGAAAACCGGTCGCCATGAAGAAGGTGGCGCCGTAGATCGAATTGGAGAATTCGAAGGGTGCGTGCGCGTATTCGTAGGCCTGCACGGCGGAGAACAGGATGCCGAGCGCGACCGTCAGCGCAAGCCCGGTGACCAGTCCCTTGCGGTCGTTGTGCAGGAGCGCGTGATGCGCCCAGGTCACGCAGGTGCCGGAGAGAAGCAGGATGATCGTGTTGTAGAGCGGCAGGTGCCAGGGATCGAGAACCTCGATGCCCTTGGGCGGCCATTGACCGCCGAGCGCTTCGACGCGGGCGGCCTGGATCGCCTCGTTGGGATAGAGGCTCGCATCGAAAAAGGCCCAGAACCAGGCGACGAAGAACATCACTTCGGAGGCGATGAACATGATCATGCCGTAACGCAGATGCAGCGATACGACCCGCGTGTGATGGCCTTCATCACCTTCCTTGATCGTGTCCGCCCACCAGCCGATCATCACATAAAGGATGATCGCCAGGCCGATGAAAAACACCCAGGGGGTGGCCCAGTTGAGGCCGAACATGTGGAACTCAGCGCCCTTGAGATAGCGCATGTAACCGACACCACCGAAGGTGATGACGAAGGCGCCGATCGCGGCCAGAAGCGGCCAAGGGCTCGGATCGATGATGTGGTAGTCGTGATTTTTCTGATGCGCGTCTGCCATGTCAAAATCCCCGATAAATGCCTCTCCACCGCCTGCGGAATTTTTTCGCAGGCGCTCCTCTCAAAGCTTATTGTCTGCCTCATTCTTCTTCACCGCTGCGACGGGCTTTGCCGGCTCGCTCGGGTAGAAGGAATAGGACAGGGTAATCGTTCTGATATTCTTCGTTTCCTCCGCCTTGACGATCTCCGGATCGACGTAAAAGACGACGGGCATGGAAACGCTTTCACCCGGCGCAAGCGTCTGCTCGGTGAAGCAGAAGCACTGCACCTTGTTGAAATAGGCACCGGCTTCCATCGGCGTGACGTTGAAGACGGCGGTGCCGGTGGTGGCGACGGCTGAGCGGTTGGTCGCCGTGTATTCGACCTGGATTGTCTCGCCGATCTTCGGCTGCACGGCTTTCGCCGCCTTGAAATCCCAGTTAAGGCCGCTTGATATGTTTGCATCGAAGGTAACCTGAACGGTGCGGTCGAGCACGGTCGACGAATACTGCTCTACACGCTGGGTTGTGCCGTTATAGCCGGTGATCTGGCAGAAGAGACGGTAGAGCGGAACAGACGCGTAAGCGGCGCCAACCATGCCGAAAACAAATACGGCGCAACCGGCAAAGATCGAGGCGTTGCTGACCCGCTTTGCCTGGCCTGAATGCCCGCCCTGAATTCCGCCTGCCATGTCGCTCCTCCCTTAGCTCCATTCGGCTCCGTCTATCGGCCTAGTTCCAGAACCCGCCGACCTTGACCAGCGTGATGATGTAGAAAAGCACGCAAAGCCCCGCGAGAACGAGGCCGAGTGCCACATTGCGGTTTCGCCGTGACCTTTTCTGCGTCTCGCTGAGCTTGACGGTATCGATCACAGAAACCCTCCAAGGAACTGGCCGAGACCGGCCGCCATGTGGTCGAAGATCAGCGCGGAGAAGACCGCGAAGAGATAGAAGATCGAGTAGAAGAACAGCTTCTTGGCCGGCAGCATCTTCTCGTCATCCTCGGCCATGCGCAGGACGAGAATGGAATAGTAGATGAAGATGAGGCTCAGAATGCCGGTAAAGATGCCGTAGCCGATGCTGGCAAGACCGGTGACGGTCGGGGCGGCGACGACGGCGGCCATCAGGACCGAATAGACGACCATCTGGATCTTGGTCGAGCGCTGGCCAACGACATTCGGCATCATCGGAATACCGACCGAGCCGTAATCGCGCATCTTGAACAGCGCCAACGCCCAGAAATGCGGCGGAGTCCACATGAAGGTGATCATGAACAGGATGACGCTGTCGAGTGACACGCCACCGGTAACGCAGGCCCAGCCGAGCATGGGCGGGAATGCGCCTGCAGCACCGCCGATGACGATGTTCTGTGGCGTCGAGCGCTTCAGCCACATCGTGTAGACGACGGCGTAGAAGAAGATGGTGAAGGCGAGCAGGCCGGCGGCAAACCAGTTGACGGCAAGGCCGAGGATGACGACCGAGAAGGCCGAGAGCGTCAGGCCGAAGGCAAGTGCCTCATTAGGGCGGATGCGGCCGGCGGGGATCGGGCGCTTGGCGGTGCGCGTCATCACGGCATCGATATCGGCATCGTACCACATGTTGAGCGCGCCGGAGGCGCCGGCACCAACGGCGATGCAGAGGATGGAGATGATCGCCAGAACCGGGTTGATCTCACCGGGCGCGAGAACAAGGCCTGCAAAGGCGGTGAAAACCACCAGCGACATGACGCGCGGCTTCAGCAGCGCGAAGAAATCGCGCGCATCGGCTTCGGAAAGGAGCTTTCCTTCCTCTTGCGACATCGCTTGGGTGGAATCGATAACAGTCATTTCAATTCAGATCCTGACGAGATGCCGGGCGCTGCCAAGGCAGCACCCGGATCGGAATTCCTACTTGATGCGGGGAAGCTGTTCCCATTGGTGATAGGGCGGCGGCGACGACAGCTGCCATTCCAGCGTGGTCGCACCCTCGCCCCAGGGGCTATCACCGGCAACCCGCTTCTTGGCGAAGGCTTCCCATACGCCAAAGAGGAAGATGAGTACACCCACGAAGGAGATATACGAGCCGACTGAGGAGACGTAGTTCCAGCCGGCGAAAGCATCCGGATAGTCGATATAACGGCGCGGCATGCCGGCAAGGCCGAGGAAGTGCTGCGGGAAGAAAACGAGGTTCACGCCGATGAACATGACCCAGAAATGCAGCTTGCCGATCGCCTCGTTATACATGTAGCCGAACATTTTCGGGAACCAGTAATACCAGGCGGCAAAGATGGCGAAGACCGCGCCGAGCGACAGGACGTAGTGGAAATGGGCCACGACGTAATAGGTGTCGTGAAGCGAGCGGTCGAGGCCGGCATTGGCCAGCTGCACGCCGGTGACGCCGCCAACGGTGAACAGGAAGATAAAGCCGATCGCCCAGATCATCGGTGTCGCAAACGTGATCGAGCCGCCCCACATGGTCGCGATCCAGGAGAAGATCTTGATGCCTGTCGGCACCGCGATCACCATCGTGGCGAAAACGAAATAACGCTGCGCATCGAGCGACAGGCCAACCGTGTACATGTGGTGGGCCCAGACGATGAAGCCGACAGCGCCGATCGCCACCATTGCATAGGCCATGCCGAGATAACCGAAGACCGGCTTTTTCGAGAAGGTCGAGACGATGTGGCTGACGATGCCGAAGCCGGGCAGGATGAGAATGTAGACTTCCGGGTGACCGAAGAACCAGAACAGATGCTGGTAGAGGATCGGGTCGCCGCCGCCTTCCGGCGAGAAGAATGTGGTGCCGAAGTTACGGTCGGTCAGCGCCATGGTGATGGCACCGGCCAGAACCGGCAGTGACAGAAGCAGAAGGAAGGCCGTTACCAGCACCGACCAGGCAAACAACGGCATCTTGTGCAGCGTCATGCCCGGCGCGCGCATGTTCAAAATGGTGGTGATGAAGTTGATCGCACCGAGAATGGACGAGGCACCGGCGACGTGGAGCGAGAAGATCGCGAGATCTACTGCCGGTCCCGGATGGCCGGAGGTCGAAAGCGGCGGATACATGGTCCAGCCGCCGCCCGCGCCATAGGCGCCTGCCGGTCCTTCGACGAACATCGACAAGACAAGAAGAAGGAAGGCCGGGACGATCAGCCAGAAGGAAATGTTGTTGAGACGCGGAAAAGCCATGTCCGGCGCGCCGATCATGATCGGCACCATCCAGTTGGCAAAACCGCCGATCATCGCCGGCATGACCATGAAGAAGATCATGATCAGCGCGTGGGCGGTGGTAAACACATTGAACATGTGCTTGCCGCCATCGATCGCGGCATCGCCCTCGAAACCATAGACGATAGAGGCGAGGCCGTGGAAAATCTGGATGCCGGGTTCCTGCAGCTCCATGCGCATCGCGACCGACAGAAGGCCGCCGATAATGCCGGCCATGATCGCGAAGATCAGGTAAAGCGTGCCGATATCCTTGTGATTGGTCGAGAACAGCCAGCGGGCGGCAAAACCCGGCTTGTGGTGATGCTCTCCATGCGCATGCGCGTCGTCATGGGCAGCGCGATGGGAATGGTCGTCGTGATGTGTCGTTTCAGCCATTGATCTCGCCTCCCTTACTTGACGTCGTTTGCAGCGACATCGACGCCGACTGCAATTTTGTTATCCGCAGATGCCAGAAGCGCCTTGTAGGCTCCGGGCAGATCGTTTGCGGCGGCAGCGAGCCAGGCGGTGTATTTCTCGTCCGAGACGACGCGGATGGCGATCGGCATATAGGCGTGGTCCTTGCCACAAAGCTCGGAACACTGTCCGTAATAAAGGCCCTCGCGTTCGGCGCGGAACCAGGTTTCGTTAAGGCGCCCTGGCACGGCATCGATCTTCACGCCGAAAGCCGGCATGGCGAAAGCATGGATGACATCGGTCGGAGCGGCTGTCACGAGAAGGCGTACCGTCTTGCCTACGGGAATGATCATCTCGTTGTCGACGGCGAGAAGGCGCGGATAAACGGCTATGTCCGTCTTGCCGGCCGCGGCGCGATCGGGTTCTTTCAACAGGTAGCTGTCGAAAGCGACAGGCGACGCCCCTTCCCCTTGGCCGGATCCCTCATATTCGTAATTCCACTGCCACTGGGTGGCGGTGGCCTTCACCGTCATGTCGGTTTCGGGAATTTCCAGCTGGGCGTTCAGAAGATTGAAGGACGGGATGGCCAGCATGAAGAGAATCAGGACCGGCGCCACCGTCCAGACGATCTCGATCGTCGTGTTATGGCTGGTGCGCGATGGCGTCGGGTTCTTGTCGGCGCGGAATTTCACGGCGACGATGATCAACAGTGCCAGAACGAAAAGCGTGACCGGAACGATGAACCAGAGCGTGTACTTCTCGAACCAGCTTATCTGGTGCATGATTTCGGTTGCCGGCGCCTGAAGCCCCATCTGCCAGGGATGCGGCTGGTCCGCATGCGCCACCGAGGCGCTTACCAGCCCCGCAATCGGGGCGGTGATAAGACAGATGATCGCCATCATCATCGCATAAGCCCTGTTCATCACAAACTTTCTCCCCACGCATGTGATCCAGATCAACTCTTACGCAGTCTCCAAGCTATAGCTTGGTTCAACCATAGTTTGCTTATATCCGCAACGTCTTGCGACAAATGCCCCTGCGGCATTTTGCGCATTGTAGACGCGCGACATCCTCTGGTTGATTTCCCTCCGTAATAGACCACACCTCCCTCCACAGAGTCGCAGCCTGAAATGAGGATATGCTCTTTCGGCTGACAAATTCCACCAGATTTTGAAGCCGGCGACGTCCTTGTGACTTGAACAGGGTCCTACTTTCGCCGTACTCCGCTGAAAACTCGGCAAGGCTTTCCAATTCGCACCGCGAAAGACAGGATAAGCCGCATTGATTCGAACCAGAGGTTTCCATGGGTCGTCCCTCCCTCATCGGCGCAAGCCTTATTGCCCTCCTGACGCTGGGCACGGTCTCCACCGCATTCGCACAGCCGGCACCCACACCGCCGGTGCCGAGTGCCGCACCGAAAGGTCCCGCCCCGAGCGCGCAGGCTCCGGCACCCGCCCCCACCCCTGGCCCTTCCGGACAGCAGCCCGGCAATGTGAAGGAAAGCCATGGCGCGTGGTCGGTGATCTGTGACCGCCCTGCCGGCGCTTCCGCCGAGCAATGCGCGCTGATGCAGAACGTTATTGCCGAGGACCGGCCGGAAGTCGGGCTTTCGGTCGTCGTCTTGAAGACGGCCGATCGCAAGGCGCGTATCCTGCGCATTCTCGCACCGCTCGGCGTTCTCTTGAAGGACGGCATGGAGCTTTATGTCGACAACAACAATATCGGTCGCGCCTATTTCACTCGCTGCTTCTCGGAAGGCTGCTATGTGGAAGTGGAAATCGACGAGGAACTGATGCGTATCCTGCGTGCCGGCAAGAACGCCGTGTTCGCACTGCGCGAATCCTCCGATCAGGACCGTGTCGGCATTCCCGTTGAACTCAACGGTTTTGGCCCCGGCTACGACGCACTTCCCTGATCATCGGATAGCTGCGTCGAAGGGCAGGAAGACCATGGGCCTCGTAGGCAGCCACCGTTTCACCGTTCGCTATGATGACGATATCGTGCGCGATGCGATCCGCGCCTTCGTCTGGCGTCGTGCCGTAGTCGAACAGAAGATGATGTGGGTCATCTCGGTTCTGATGTTGAGCTTTTCCATCTATTTCATCATCTCGGGCGACAACAATATTTTCGCCGGCGTCATGCTTGTCCTCGCCTTGGCGCCGGTCATCTTCGTCGCCGTGATCTGGCGCGCCCACAAGGTCAACACCTTCGGTCGCTACAAGCGCATGGGCGATCCGAAGGCCGAGATTACCGTCGATGCCGATGGAATCGACATCGTGTCCGATCTCGGCAGCGGCAAGTTGACGTGGCGAAGCATTACAGAAGTCTGGGAGCGTCCGCGGGCCTTCATGGTCTTCAGCGGTGACGGCCAGTTCAACACGCTGCCTCGCGAAACCATGCCGGATGCGGTTCAAGCCTATCTGCGAACCAGGCCGACCCAAGGATAGGCTTGCTTCGTCTCCGTGCCGGACCTACATCGGATGAAAAGGCGGTTTGCCGCCACAGCCTGCCGCGCCGAGGCGGGTCCTGCCCAAGGAGTATTTCCATGAACACCGATCTCTTGAGCCTGTTCGACACGGACGAAGCGAAGCTGCGGGCGATTGTCGCAAAAGCGCTTGCCGGCGCCGATGACGGGGAGCTTTTCGTCGAACATGCCCAGGCGGAATCGCTGACCTTCGACAACGGACGGCTGAAGGGCGGGTCTTTCAATACCGACCAGGGTTTTGGTCTGCGTTCTGTGGCTGGCGAGGCTGTCGGCTATGCCCATGCAGGCGACCTGAGCGCCGCAGCGCTGGAACGCGCGTCGGATGCCGTTCGCGCGGTAACCGCCGGTTATTCCGGTTCCTATGCGAGCGCCCCGCAGCGGACCAACAAGAAATATTACGGCGACGAGAACCCGATCGGCTCCCCGAGCTTCGAGGCGAAGGCCAAGCTTTTGACCGATATCGACGCCTATCTGCGCAACAAGGACGACAAGGTTCGCCAGGTCACCGCGACGATATCCGCCAGCTGGCAGGTGGTCGATATTTTGCGTGCGGACGGGCACCGGGTGCAGGACATCCGTCCGATGACGCGCATCAATATTTCCGTCGTCGTGGGAAGCGGCGACCGGCAGGAGAGCGGTTCGTTTGGCACCGGTGGCCGCATCGGCTTCGGCGATTTCGTCGCCGAAGGCAATTGGCAGGTTGGCGCTGATGAGGCGCTGCGCCAGGCGCTGGTCAATCTCGAGGCGATCGAGGCGCCGGCCGGCACGATGGATGTGGTGCTTTCCTCCGGCTGGCCGGGCGTGATGCTGCACGAGGCGGTCGGTCACGGGCTGGAAGGCGATTTCAACCGCAAGAAAACCTCTGCCTTTGCCGGGCTTCTCGGCGAAATGGTCGCCGCTCCGGGCGTCACCGTCGTCGACGACGGCACGATCGACAATCGCCGCGGCTCGATCACTATCGACGACGAAGGCACGCCGTCGGCCTATAACGTGCTGATCGAGAACGGAAAGCTCGTCGGTTATATGCAGGACCGGCAGAATGCCCGGCTGATGGGCATGAAGCCGACCGGCAACGGCCGCCGACAGGGCTATTCTTCAGTACCGATGCCGCGGATGACTAACACCTACATGCTTGGCGGCGACAAGACGCCGGAAGAGATCATCGCGTCCGTCAAGAAGGGTGTCTATGCCGTCTCCTTCGGCGGTGGTCAGGTGGATATCACCTCGGGCAAATTCGTCTTCGGCTGCACCGAGGCCTATCTCATTGAAAACGGCAAGGTCGGCCCGGCGATCAAGGGCGCGATGCTGATCGGCAACGGCCCGGATGCGATGAAGCGCGTGTCGATGGTCGGTAACGACATGAAGCTCGATACCGGCATCGGCAATTGCGGCAAGGCCGGTCAATGGGTTCCGGTCGGCGTCGGCCAGCCACATCTCAGGATGGATCAGGTCACCGTCGGCGGTACGAAGGCGTAAAAAGGATGAGCGACATCGTGATCCGCGCCTTCCGGACAGGCGACGAACAGGGCGTGATCAACGTCATCCTGCCGATCCAGCGCGAGGAGTTCGGTGTCGCGATCACCGCGGCGGATCAGCCGGATCTCGCCGCCATTGCGGATTTCTATCAGACGGCCAAGGGCGGGTTCTGGGTCGCCGAAAAAGACGGAAAGATCGTCGGCACGATTTCCCTGAAGGATATCGGCAATGACGAGGCCGCGTTGCGCAAGATGTTCGTCGCCGCCGAAGTTCGTGGCAAGGAGTTCGGCGTGGCCGCTCGCTTGCTCGACGCGCTTATGGCGCATGCGGCGGCTGTCGGGCTGAAGACGATCCTGCTCGGCACCACCGACAAGTTTCTCGCCGCCCACCGTTTCTACGAGAAGAACGGCTTCTCCGAGATCCTCGCCGACGAGCTGCCGGCAAGCTTTCCGCGGATGGCGGTGGATACGAAGTTCTATCGACGGACGGTTTGACGGCGTCAAACTTCCGAGTTGCTGAAGTAGACCTGTGCAGTATGGTCGCGACATGACTACACAACCTTGTCCAGTCTATCTTTTCAGAAGCCAAGGGTTCGCACCCGCCGGGGATACCGTAGTGTGTGTCGCGCCCGCTGAATGCGTCATCGCTGTTTATGGTGGTGAAGGACCATTCGGCACGGAGGGTCTTTCCTCGGCCTTCGGTGGAGCCGTCGTCTTCCGAAATGACGAAACGGGGTGCCATTTCCTAGGCGTTTGGGGGAGGCGCTATGCATCGCGCTTTCGCAGCGACCTGCGCCGCAACATGCCGATTTCAATCTGCCAAGAAGCGCCCGATGCGCGACAGATCATGTGGCACGCAGCAGACAGACGACCCAGCAAAATCAGGCACACATCCCCAGATCAGAAAGTGATGCGTGCTGAGACATTCGTGTTAAAATTCCTGTCGCCGCAAACGGGATGCTCGATCCACGAAATGCGCTTTGAAGCCAACCCGGCGATCGTTGCATCCATTCTGGTTACGGAATTCGCAGATCTGGCAACACACTCCTTCTATCCCGACAAGGAGGAATTGTTCGCGCTTGCCTCGGCAGCCGATCTCCTGCTGCCCGAATGGGACGGCGAGATCATGCTGACACGGCCGCATCGGATCGACGAGGCTAGCTATCTGGTCCATACGAATTTCGAACTGCCGCTGATGCTGGAGGGACGTAAGCCGTTTGCCATTCTTGATGGCGAAGAAGGGGTTGAATGGTTCGAAAACGTTCGCAACCTTTTTCGGCCGCATGTCGAAAGCGGCGCGTTCGTCGAGAGCGTCAAGGCTGTGCGGGGTGGCGGCCAAACATTTCTGACCGTCTATTACGCCCTGCCCGGTGAAGAATGGCGCTTCAAGGCCTATGACGACCTGATGAACGGCCCGAGGCCGTGGACGGAAGAGATGGAACGGCGACAGGGGTATCTGCTCGGCTATACACAAGAGGAATGCGACTGGTGGATCGCAAACGATTTTCGTCACCCCTCCCCGACTACCCCTTATTGACAGATCGTACGAAACCGCAGCAGGTGATCGGCTTTCTTCACCTCACAAACACCGCATGTCATGACTTCCCTCAATCCTATCTCCGCTTTTCTCGCGACATGGCTTCCGGGCCACTCGATCGGCGAACTTGCCTTCGTGCTTCTTGCCGCCGTTGTTGCAGGCCTTGCGCGCGGCTTTTCCGGCTTTGGCGGGGCGCTGATATTCATACCGCTCGCCGGTGCGGCGACGAGCCCGCAGATCGCGTCGGGACTGCTCCTTGTCATCGATTGGGTAATGACGCTCGGCATGCTGCCGGAAGGATGGCGCAGGGCGAACCGCCGCGATGTCTTCACCATGCTGGCCGGCGCCATCATCGGCGTTCCGGCTGGCGCGGCAATGCTTTCGCTCATGCCGTCGGTGACGCTGCGCTGGATCATTTCCGCTGTCGTCGTCTGCCTGCTGGTTTTCCTGATCTCGGGCTGGCGCTATCATGGCCGGCCGAAAACCTGGCTGACGGTCGGCGTCGGCGCGATTGCCGGCCTTTTCGGCGGCGCGGCCCAGATGTCCGGCCCCCCGATCGTCGCCTATTGGCTCGGCGGAGCGATCGAACGCAATGTGGTGCGCGCCAACCTCATTCTCTACTTCGCGCTGGCGAGCGTGCTTTCGGCCACATCCTATATCATCGGTGGCATCCTGACGCTGCAAGTCCTGCTGATCGCGCTTGCTGCAGGGCCGGCTTACGGCA
Organism: Agrobacterium sp. Ap1; assembly: GCF_017313375.1. Lineage (NCBI taxonomy): Bacteria > Pseudomonadati > Pseudomonadota > Alphaproteobacteria > Hyphomicrobiales > Rhizobiaceae > Agrobacterium > Agrobacterium sp. Ap1. Next base: position 323,820 of record NZ_JAFLMY010000002.1, on the reverse strand, counting down.
TCGGGCTTTTTTTCGGTTCACGGATGTTTGGTATCGCCAGTGAGACCACGTTCCGGCGGATCTGCTTCACACTTATCGGAGCCGCCGCCGTCATCGGGCTTCCGCTTCTCGACGGATTACGGCCGTAAGCGTGCTATCGTTCAGCAAGGCTTAATGGGTCGGCACTAGCCTGTCCCGTATCGGGCATGGCTGCCCCGGGGGCTAATTGCGGACACGATGAAGGACAAGGCAAAAGCGATCTGGCGTCGCAACGTCAAGCGCTGGCTGATCGGTGCCGGGCTGGAAGCTTCGGCGCTGATGGCAGGGGCCGGCCTGTTGACGTCGGCTCGCGGCTCGGGCGTCATCTTCACGCTTCATCATGTAAGGCCGGAATCCGCATCGGTCATCGGGCCTAACCGGCATCTGGAAATCACGCCGGAATTCCTCGATGCCGCGATCGTTCGGCTGAAATCACTCGGCTACGATTTCATAGCACTTTCGGATTTACCGGAACGGCTGGCTGCCCCTTCAACCAAGCCGTTTGCGGCCTTCACGCTTGATGACGGGTACCGCAATAATGCGGAACACGCGCTGCCCGTTTTCGCCCGGCATGGCGTGCCCTTCACCGTCTTCATCGCACAAGGGCTTGCCGAACACCGGCAACCTCTTTGGTGGGAGATCATGGGCCGACTTCTGCGTGAGCAGGATCGCATCAGCTTCGATTTCGGGCGTGGCGTTGAAACGGTGGACTTGAAGACGCCGGTACAGCAACTCGACACGTCTTTCCGCTTTGCCAGCTATGTCTGGGCTCGCAAAGAGGCCGAAGCCGTCGCAGACCTCTGTCTCCTGGCGGAACGATACGGCATCGATCCCCTTGCCACTACCCGCGAACTCATCATGGGGCCACAGGAACTGCGAGACTTCGCGGCGCATCCGCTCGTTTCGCTGGGCGCTCACACCGTGACGCATCGCAAGCTCAGCCGACTTGGCGCGGAAGAAGCCCTGAGAGAGATGCACAAATCGGCAGAATGGCTGACGGAACTCACAGGCGAGCGACCAACAGCAATTGCATATCCCTATGGAAGCCGGGACGCGATCGGACCGAGGGAGTTCCAATCCGCCCGCGATCTCGGTTTTGTGATCGGCCTTACCACACAACCTGGAATGCTCACTGCCGCCGACCTGGCCCGGCCGACCGCCCTGCCGCGCGTCTCACTGAACGGCTATTACCAGAAGGCGCGTTACGTCTCCGCACTCGCCTCCGGCATTCCCTTCGCGCTGAAGCGCTAGAGGTTTTGTTCTACGCAATTCCGGACGCAAAACCGGTTCGCGCTTTTGCTGGAATTGCTCAAGGGTACATCCGCACCTTGTTCCAGTTGCCGGACGGATCGTCGCGACGGAACTCGACACGGTCATGCAGGCGGAACTGGCGGTCGTGCCAGAATTCGATAGATGTCGGCCGGATACGGAAGCCGGACCAGTAGGACGGCCGCGGGATTTCGCCGATTGCATAACGCGCCGCATATTCCGCGACGGACTTCTCCAGGGCAAAACGTCCTTCGAGCGGACGCGACTGTTTCGATGCCCAGGCGCCGATGCGGCTGCCGCGCGGGCGGGATGCATAATAGGCGTCGGCCTCAGCATCGGTCACGACTTCTACCGGACCACGGATGCGCACCTGCCGGCGCAGCGATTTCCAGTGGAAACACATGGCCGCCTTCTTCTGGCCTAGGATTTCCTGGCCCTTCTGGCTCTCGAAATTGGTATAGAAAACGAACCCGTGCTCGTCGAAACCTTTGAGCAGCACCATGCGCACATTCGGAAGGCCATGTTCATCTACTGTTGCAACCGCAACGGCGTTTGGATCGTTAGGCTCGGAAGCTTCCGCATCCTTCAACCAGCGGGCGAAAAGGGTAAATGGTTCAGATTCTTCGGTGAAGTCACCGGTTGTTAACTCACTTCCAGACATATTGACTTAAATACTCCCAATCTGCTCGAACATGCCCGAGACGAAGCGCCGGACAGGATATTAGGTGTCAGTGATAGCAAAGTGGACCGAAATGACAAAGTGCCTGGGCCGCAAGAGCGGCGCTGCAATTTGCCTCGCCACGCTGACACTGTCGCTTGCGGGATGTACGAGTAGTCTGGATCTGTTTGGCGGATCGAGCAAGGTCGATCGGTCGCTTGCGACGGGAACCGTTGCCGGCAAGCCCCAATCCGAGACAAGCCTTTCCGACGAAGCGACTGTGCGCAATGCCGTCACTTCGGCCGATCTCGTGAAAATGGGCAACACTCCCCTTCCCTGGGCCAATGCCGCGACCGGCAGTGCCGGCGTGGTTTCCGTCATTCAGGAAGACAACGCCCAGGGTCGCGTCTGCCGCGCCTTCAAGACAACGCGTCATTCCTATGAAGGGATCGCCGTTTTTGCTGGCCAGACCTGCATGACCGGAAGCGGCGACTGGATGCTGATGGCCTTCGACAGGCAAGGCTGAGCCAAATTGTCACCCTTGGCCTAATTGTTTCCAAACCACACACCGCGTTAACTGATCCTTCACCATGCCTCAGCTGTGAAGCCGCGCTGTAACCACTGATTCAGGACTGCGCCTCTACTCTCTCAATCCGAGAAAATCGGAGCAGCGAGCAGTGCATGATGGCCCTGTGTTGCCCGTGTTTAAGTTTATTATCGGCAGGTTCGCGATTATGCCGGATCTGCCGCCAAAAGCGTAACCGGTGGTCTCACGATGCGTGATCCCTATTCCATCCTCGGCGTCAGACGGAACGCCGATGCAGACGAAATCAAGGCGGCCTGGCGGACGAAGGCCAAGACGATTCATCCCGACCACAATCGCGACGATCCGAGTGCAACGGACCGGTTTGCGGAGATCGGGCAGGCCTATGAATTGCTCAAGGATCCGGAGCGGCGCCGGCGTTATGACCGTGCAGCCGACATGCACCAGACAATCATGCAGCAGCGCGATGCGGCCGAACGCGCCAAGGCTGCGCGCGCCAATGCGGAAAAGGTGATGGAGGAGCTGGCAAAGGCCCAGGCTGCCCGCGCCCAGTCCGATGCTACCAAGGCCGACGCCACCAAGGCTGAACCGAAGGCCGATGCGGCAAAGACGAAAGCCCAGGGTGCGGCAAGCGGACAAGCCAAGCAGCAGACGGGCAAGAAGCCGAGCGAAAGCCCGGAAGAAACCATCGAACGCATTTTCGGCGGCAGCCCCGAGGCACGCGAGCGCGCCAAGGAACATGCCGACACGTCGGAGACCAAGGTCGAAGAAACGAACCCGAAGGATGGGCCGGGGCCGGAAGTCCGCTCCCCGCTGCCGATGATGGCCGTCGACCTCATCGCCAATCTGGTCAAACGTATCCGCGGCACAGCGCCAACACCGGAAAAGGCGCCGGATCTTCTGGTCGAGGCAAAGGTGACGGTGGCCGAACTGCTGGCGCTGAAACCGGTTACGATCAAGCTCTCGGACGACCGGGAAGTTCGCGTTCCGATCGAGCGGGGCACCACCGACGGACATCAGGTAAGGCTTACGGGCCAAGGCCTGAAACTGCCCAACATGAAACAGGGCGATCTTGTCGTGACGCTGAATGCGGCCCGCGACGACATCTATGTCGTCAGGGATTTCAACCTTCATATCGTGCTGCCCATCTCGCTGCAGGATGCCGTCCTCGGCGGTGAGGCGCAGGTGGAGACACCGGCGGGCCGGCGGACGGTGGAAATTCCCAGCTGGTCCGGATCCGACCGCACGATCACGATCGAAGGGCTAGGCCTTCATGACGCTGCCGGACGCGGCGATCTGGTGGTCGAACTGAGGATCGTGCTTCTGGAAACGCCGGATGCCAAGGTCACCGACCTCATGCGACTGATGCGCGATGGGCTGTATCTGTGAGACGGAAGCGTGACAAAGGGATGACATCATCCCCAGGCACGCATCTATTTCAGGCCATCTTTACGGTTGATGATTTGACGCATGCTTGAACCCTGATGCGGCCTATGCCATAGGCAACATTCATTTTTTCGTGTCAGGGATTACACAATGGTTCAGGCATCCGGCCTTATGGCAGGCAAGCGCGGGCTCATCATGGGCGTTGCGAACAATCGCTCGATTGCATGGGGCATTGCCAAGGCCATCGTCGACAATGGCGGCGAAGTGGCCTTCACCTATCAGGGCGATGCGCTGAAGAAGCGGGTCGAACCGCTGGCGGCCGAACTCGGCGCCTTCATGGCCGGCCACTGTGATGTCAGCGACGAAGCGACGATCGACGAGGTCTTCGCCAATCTCGAAAATCACTGGGGCAAGATCGACTTCATCGTGCACGCCATCGGCTTTTCCGACAAGGACGAGCTGACCGGCCGTTATGTCGACACCTCCGCCGACAATTTTGCCAAGACGATGCAGATCTCGGTCTATTCTTTCACGTCCGTCGCACGCCGGGCCGAAAAGCTGATGACCGATGGCGGCTCGATGCTGACGCTGACCTATTACGGTGCGGAAAAGGTCATGCCGAACTACAACGTCATGGGCGTTGCAAAGGCGGCTCTCGAGGCCAGCGTCAAATATCTGGCGGTCGACCTCGGCCCGAAGAACATCCGCGTCAACGCGATCTCGGCCGGTCCGATCAAGACACTTGCCGCATCCGGCATCGGTGACTTCCGCTACATCTTGAAATGGAACGAGTACAATGCGCCGCTGCGCCGTACCGTCACCATCGAAGATGTCGGCGATGTCGGCCTTTACATGCTTTCCGACCTCTCCCGTTCGGTGACCGGCGAAGTGCATCACGCCGACAGCGGTTATCACGCTATCGGCATGAAGGCGGTCGACGCTCCGGACATTTCGGTCATCAAGGACTAACGAGGAACGATCCCGTGCTTGTCTATGTGATCCGCCACGGCCAGACGGACTGGAATGCCGAAGGCCGTCTTCAGGGACAAAAGGATATCCCGATCAATGCGATCGGGCGTGGACAGGCTACCCGTAACGGTGAAACGCTGCGCGAACTCGTCGGCTCAGCCGACGGGTTCGATTTCGTTGCAAGCCCCCTTTGGCGTACAAGGGAGACAATGGAGCGCATACGGACCGCCATGGGATTGGACCCGGCGGGCTACCGTACAGATGAACTCCTGAAAGAGCTTTCGTTCGGTGACTGGGAAGGGTTTACCACCGCCGAGATAAAGAAGACTGCTCCGGAGCGACTGCGGGAACGTTCAAAAAACAAGTGGAGCTTCATTCCACCGGGCGAAGATGCCGAGAGTTATGAAATCCTTTCCTGGCGTATAGGCGCATGGCTCGCATCGCTGAAGGGACCTACGATTTCCGTCAGCCACGGCGGAGTGCTTCGCTCGCTTTTCCGCATTATCGGCAATGTCGATGAAGATGAAGCCGCCAACATGCCGATCCATCAGGACCGTATCGTCAGGATCGAGTTGAGTGAGGGCGACGCGGGTGACGGAACGGTTGCCAAAGGTTCGATCGCCTGGATTTAAGCTGAACGGGCGTGAAACACGTCGAAAGCGCCCGCATTCCCTCACTCTGATATCAAACGATTTCCAGATCGTCGACGATACGGCTGCCGTCTACCATGGTATAGAAGACCAGAACCTTGACGCCTGCCTTCAATCCTTCGAAGTTAAACTCTTCCGAAACCTTGTAGGTCTTGCCGTCGTCAAGCGTCAGGCTCAGCGCATTGACGTCCACCTTCCTGATTGTCGCCTCGATATCCGCGCTCTGAGCAAAGCTGTTGAGCGGCGAGAAGATACTTGCGGTGGCGAGCAGGGTGGCGATGAGCATGCGCATCTTGGAGGCCTTTTGATGAGGTCCGTGTGTTTCGTTTCGAAGCAAAGATAGCCCTCAGAATGTGGCAAAAGTTGCTCTTGATCATGACATTTCGCGCGTGAAACGAGGCATTATTATTAACAAAAATATAACAAATACCTTTTTTCGACTTTCCCCAGGAGATTCAAAACATCAAAATCAAGTATTGATTAAACATAATTCCTCGTTCACAGCACCCTGTATCGCGAAATGATAAATTAACACCCCGCCAATACACTATTTCTCGGTCATCCCGGGTTAGAGAAGGGCATTCAGCAGGTGAAATTCAGGCCGCCACACTATTTAAACTGGCACAATATCATTGCCTCGAATCCAATTTCCCTGCTTGCGGCACTAACAATTTCGCTTTGCATATTTGCGATTGCACTAGGTCTTGATCGGCGCAATACCGAATTCGGGCGTGCCGCATTGCGCGCAGATGTGGAAAACACAGCCTCTGCCGTGTCACGTAACCTGACTGGGCGCATCGAGACAGATATCAAGGATGCGCAGGCGCTTGCGCAGCGTCTTCTGCGCGAACAGAATGCAACCTCAGACCACTTGCGACATCTCGTCGAGGCTACATTCGACAATCATCGGCATTTTGCCGCGGTAGCCTTGGCGCCAGATCTTTCCATATCGCAGATCCACACACCCGAGGGTATTTCGAGCGCGGACGCTTCGCTGCCATTCGACGTCAAAAGGTTAGACGCGGATCTGATGGATACCAGGGACAGGACATCGCCGAGTATCGTCACAGGTTCGCAGGAGAACCACCTGACGCTGGTCGTACCGATTGTGCTGGACGATAAGACACTTCGCCAGCCCTGGGGCGCGCTTGCCATCGTCATCAACAAGGCGGAGCTTCTAAAGGAAGCGGGAATGATCGTCGACGATGACGCGGGCCGGCCCAGCCCAGTCGATCTTACAAACGTAAACTTCTCGCTGCGAGACAGGGCGAAACCTGGCTATCTGGCGTTTTTTGGCGATGACACGGTCGACGACCAATCGCCGCTCACCAAGACGCTGGAGATTGCCGGCTCGCGCTGGGATCTTTCGCTTGCCCCGAAGAACGGCTGGGCTACCCCCCCGGAAAACCAGTACCACTTCCGGCTATTTCTCGCATTCGGTGCGGTTGCGCTCATCGTACCAATCGTGGTGGCGACCGGGCTGCTTTCCGAGCGCAACCGGAATATTGCCGAACTGAAAACGCGTGAATCCAGCCTTCTTGATCTTTCACAGCGCTTCAATCTCGCGATGGAGGCTTCCAACATCGGCATATGGGAGGTCAGCGGCGACGGGTTGCAGCTCTTCCTGGATCGGCGCGCCAGACTGCTTCACGGCGTAAACTCGCCACAGGATGTGCAGCGGCTGAAGGGATTGCTGCAGCACGTGGCCACTGAAGATAGAGCGAAAGCGGAAGCTCATTTCCTTAAATGGGCGCGGCTCTACGAATCTTGCACCGAAACCTATCGCATAACCTCGGCTGACGGCGAGGTCCGGCACTTGAGATCAGCCGGCGCACGTTACGAAAACATCGACGGCAGCCACCGCATGACCGGTATTGTGTGGGATGTGAGCGCCGACATGCTGATGGCACAGACGCTGCGCGACGCCAAGGCCAATACCGAGGTCAAGAATGCCGAGCTGGAGCTTGCGCTGGACGAATTGTCGAGCCGCGAGCGGGAGCTTGAGGAACTATCCGGCAAGCTCGACCTCGCACTTGCCTCCTACGGCTGCGGCATATGGGAATATACGCCCGGACAGGGCACCGAAACGTGGGATGCGCGCATGTGCCAGCTGTATGGCATCCCTTTCACCAACGGCATCATAACCCAGGAACGCTGGCTCAATCTGCTCTTGCCCGAAGACCGACCGATCGCGATCAACGCATCGAGAGCGTATCTCAGCGGCCAAACGAAGGAGGCATTGGTGGTCCGCGTAGCGCAGGCGGACGGTACGATCCGCTACGTGCGCTCCGTCGGCCAGCTGCATCAGGGTAAGGACGGCTCGAAGAAACTCATCGGGCTGGCCTTTGATGTGACTAAGGATACGGCACTCACGGTGGAACTGCAGAAGGCCAAGACAGAAGCGGACGCCAAGAACAGCGAACTCGAAATTGCCAAGAGCAGGATCGAACACAATGCGCTGCATGACCCGCTGACGCTGCTGGCTAATCGGCGCAAGCTCGACATGGAGCTCGACGCCCTGTCGCGCGCTTCCGGCAGGCGAAAATTCGCCCTGCTTCACCTCGATCTCGACCGTTTCAAGCAGATCAACGATACGCTGGGACATGCCGCAGGCGACGCGATGCTCGTGCACGCCTCCAAAATCCTGACCCGCAATATCAACGAAAAAGATACGGTCGCTCGCATCGGCGGCGACGAATTCGTCATCCTGGTGCATGATCAGGCAAGCTCGAAGGAGCTTGCGCAGCTTGCGGCGCGGATCATTTCCGAGTTTCGCCAGCCGCTCGATTTCGACGGGTTTTCCTGCCGCTGCGGCGTGTCGATCGGGATCGCCGAAGCCAATGGCACGCATGTCGATGCGCGGCGCATTCTCGTCAATGCCGATCTGGCGCTTTACCGGGCCAAGGGCATGGGGCGCAACCGGTTCGAATTCTTTACACAGAACCTGCATGCGGAGATTATCGACCATAAGCGGACGGCGGACGAGCTGCTGGCGGCAATCGAGAACCATGAGTTTTCCGCCTGGTACCAGCCGCAGATCAGCGCGGGCACACATAAGCTGACGGGCGTCGAGGCGCTTATCCGCTGGCGGCATCCCCGCCGGGGCCTGCTTGCTCCCGACCAGTTCCTGAAGATCGCAGACGACCTTAACGTGACGGCGACGCTCGATCAACTGATGCTGGAAACAGTGCTGAAGGACAAGATGCGCTGGGCGGCGATGGGCGTCGCCGTGCCCAGGGTTTCTGTCAACGTGTCGTCGCGACGGCTGCATGACGAACACCTGATCGACATGCTGCGTGGCCTGCAGATCGCACCCGGCGAGATCGCCTTCGAACTGGTGGAATCGATCTTCCTCGATGACAGCGACAGCGCCGTCGTCGCCAATCTGGACCGGATCAAGGAACTCGGCATCGATGTGGAGATCGATGATTTCGGCACCGGGCACACCTCAATCGTCAGCCTTCTGCGACTGAAACCGAAGCGACTGAAGATAGACAAGCAACTGGTTCTGCCAATCCTTCATTCGCCGCAAGAGCGCGCGCTGGTTCGATCGATCATCGATATAGCCCGTTCACTCGGCGTCGAAACGGTTGCGGAAGGTGTCGAGACCTTCGAACACGCAAGTCTGCTTGAGGACCTCGGCTGCGATCTTCTGCAGGGTTATGCCTTCGCGCGCGCCCTGCCCTTCGACGATTTCACGTTAAGAGCACAGGAGGGCTGGCAAAGATCGGTGGCATGAGCCGCCGAACCTTGTGCCTGTCGACCGGACTGTTCACCCGGCGGGTACCGGCAGCAAGCAAGAAAGGCTTGTCCGCGCCCATGCTTTTGCCTAATAAAGCCTCGATAAAACCGGCGTTTCAAGCGCCCTTGCAGCCAGGCAGTCTTCATGTCCCACAATTCGTTCGGCCATCTTTTCCGCGTTACGACCTGGGGCGAAAGCCATGGTCCCGCACTCGGTTGCGTGGTCGATGGCTGCCCTCCCGGACTGCGCTTCACCCATGCCGACATTCAGGCCTGGATGGACAAGCGCAAGCCCGGCCAGTCGCGTTTCGTCACCCAGCGGCGCGAGGATGACGTCGTCAAGGTTCTCTCCGGCGTGATGTTCGACGAGGACGGCGAGACGATGATCTCGACCGGCACGCCGATCTCGATGCTTATCGAGAATACCGATCAGCGTTCCAAGGATTACGGCGAGATCGCCCGCCGCTATCGTCCCGGCCATGCCGACTATACCTATGACGTCAAATACGGCATTCGCGATTATCGCGGCGGCGGACGTTCGTCTGCCCGCGAAACCGCGGCCCGTGTCGCCGCCGGCGGCATTGCACGGCTTGTTGTACCGGGTGTGACCGTGCGCGGCGCGCTCGTCCAGATCGGCAAGCACAAGATCAACCGGAATAACTGGGACTGGCGCCAAGTCGACCAGAACCCGTTCTTCTGCCCCGACCCGGAGATGGTTCCGGTTTGGGAAGAGTATCTCGACGGCATCCGCAAATCCGGTTCCTCGATCGGCGCGGTTGTCGAAGTTATCGCCGAAGGTATTCCGGCAGGTCTCGGCGCGCCGATCTACGGCAAGCTCGATCAGGACATCGCCTCGCTGCTGATGTCGATCAACGCTGTGAAGGGCGTCGAGATCGGCGAAGGCTTTGCCTCGGCGGAACTGACCGGCGAGGAAAATGCCGACGAGATGCGGATGGGCAATGACGGCAAGCCGATCTTCCTTTCCAACCATGCCGGCGGCATTCTCGGTGGTATTTCTACCGGAGAAGCCATCGTCGCGCGCTTTGCAATCAAGCCGACCTCGTCGATCCTCACCGAGCGCCAGTCGATCGATGCCGACGGCAACAATGTCGATGTGCGCACCAAGGGGCGCCACGACCCTTGCGTGGGCATCCGCGCCGTGCCGATCGGCGAGGCGATGGTCGCCTGCGCCATTGCAGATCACTACCTTAGGGATCGCGGCCAGACCGGCCGCCTGAAATAGGAATTTTCCCATGGCCTACGATCAGAAGTCCGTAGTTGAAGCCATCCGCGCCTTCGAGGCCGGAGAGATTGTCGTCGTTACCGATGATGACGACCGCGAGAACGAGGGCGACCTGATCGTCGCCGCCGTGCATTGCACGCCCGAGAAGATGGCCTTCATCGTGCGCCACACATCCGGCATCGTCTGTGCGCCGATGCCGCGCGAAGAGGCCAAGCGGCTTAACCTCAATGCCATGGTGGCCGAAAACGACAGCGCCCACACGACGGCCTTTACCGTCAGCGTCGATTTCAAGCATGGCACGACGACCGGCATTTCCGCCGACGACCGGACGCTGACGGTGCGCAACCTTGCCAACCCGAATGTCGGTGCTGCGGATTTCGTTCGTCCCGGCCATATCTTTCCGCTTATTTCACGCGAGGGCGGGGTTCTGATGCGCTCCGGTCATACGGAAGCGGCGACCGACCTCTGCAAGCTCGCCAACCTGCCGCCGATTGGCGTGATTTCCGAACTCGTCAACGACAACGGCACCGTGATGCGCGGCCAGCAGGTGGCGGCATTCGCCGTCGAACACGGGCTGAAACAGATTTCCGTTGCCGACCTGATCGCCTACCGGCAGCGCAAGGAAACCCTGATCCAATTGATCTCGTCCTTCGACGTGACAACCCCGGTCGGCCGTGCCAAGGCGCATGCCTATTCGCTGCCCTGGGACCCGATGCAGCATGTCGCCGTGATCTTCGGTGACATCCGTGACGGCGTCGACATTCCGGTTCGCCTTCACCTCGAAAACGTGGCGCAGGACGTGTTCGGCGCCGAACGCTCTGTCGAGCGCTACATGAAGATGATCGAGAACGAAGGCCGCGGTGTGATCATCTACCTGCGCGAAGGTTCCGTGGGCGTCGGCCAGACCGAACATGGACGCAAGATGCGCCAGGACCAGGAAGCCCATGCCGAGGCGCAGGCGCGTGAAAGCGAATGGCTTGAAATCGGTCTCGGCGCGCAGATCCTGAAAGATCTCGGCGTCACCTCGATCAAGCTCCTCACCCGAAGCGAACGCCACTATGTGGGGCTGGAAGGTTTCGGCATCCGGATCGCCGAGACGGTGATCTGCTGATCGCTGCGATCGCAACCCCTATAATTCCGGGATTGTAACCTCTTTCGTTTCGTCGGATCGTCGCTCATTGTCGGGCGGCGATTTTTCGTGTACGAATAATGCGGATCATCTGGGACGAGCGGAAGCGACGGGTCAATCTGGATAAGCACGGCTTCGATTTTGCCGAGCTTTCAGTTGAGTTCTTTCTGGCTGCGGTGACCATCCCTGCCAGAGGCAGGAGGTCGAAGGCTGTCGGTCGGTTAAACGACGGTACCATCGTTGTGATATATCTAACCCTCGGCTCCGAAGCGATTTCGGTAATCTCCATGCGCACCGCCCGCCATGACGAACGGAGGAGGCTTGAATGAAAATGAAGCCAGAGTTGCAGACAGAATTCCGGCCCGGACGCGGCTACACAAAGGAAGACTGGGATGCTGTAGACAGCCCTCCCCTCACCAAGGAAGAGCTAGCCAGCATGCGCCCCTTCCGCGAGGTCTTCCCCGAAATGGCGGAGAAGATGGAAAAGGCAATTGCTGCACGCGGCCGCCCCAAGGTCGAGGCGCCGAAGGTTGCCGTGACGTTGAGGCTCGATCCGGACGTGCTCGACAGGTTCAAAGCATCGGGCAAGGACTGGCGCAGCCGCATGGCCGAGGAATTGCGCAAGGCCGCAGGGCTTTAGGTCAGCGGCTGGCCGACAGTATCTTCTCGATAAAACGGTGCGCCTGCAGCGCATCGTGACCGGAGACGCGCAATGTCTCTTCACCGGTGATCGAACCGATAAAATTGCCGATCAGGGCGCGGTGCATCTCATGCCCGAAGGCCATCGGATCGACGCCCGTGCCGATCGACTGCTCGCCCCCCACCTTTGCCACCGTGCCGTCCATGAACGCTGCTTCCAGCGTGTCGCCGGAAAGGGTGGCCGTGCCTTGCGTGCCGATCAGTTCGATCCGGTCTGGCAGGCCGGGATAGGCCGAGGTCGTGGCGTTCAGCGTGCCGATCGCGCCGCTTTCGAAAGAGAGGCAGGCCGCGACCAGATCCTCTGTCTCCATCTGGTGGATGGGCGTGGTGCGAACGAAGGAGGAAACATCCTTGGGCGCGCCGGCATAACTCAGGAGAAGGTCGATCGTGTGGACCGCCTGGGTGAGCAGGACGCCGCCGCCGTCACGCGCCCTCGTTCCCCTGCCCTCGACATCGTAATAGCTTTGCGGCCGCCAGTTGCGAATGGCAGCGGATGCGCCGACCAGCGAACCGAGGCGGCCGGTGACGACCAGAAGATCGAGCGCGAGTGCGGCCGGGCGAAACCGGTTCTGCAGCACGACGCCCAATTTCACATTCGCCTCCTCAGCCACAGCCACAATAGCCTCGGCCCGTTGAAGGCTGATATCCAATGGCTTTTCCAGGAGAATATGTTTTCCTGCCGCTGCGGCACGCTCGACAAGCTCCCAATGGCTGCTTGGAGGTGTGAGGATCAGCACGGCATCGATATCCGGATCGTCGAAAATAGCGTCGAGACTGTCGATAACCGGGATCGGGTATTGTGCGGCGAAAGCCTCGCGACGTGCCGCTGTCGGGCTGTAGGCTGCAACGCATTCGACCTGATCGGCGAGATCGATCAAGGCTCGGGCGTGGTGGCCTGCCGCCATGCCAAGACCAATCATCGCCACCTGTAGTTTTGCCATGTCGTATTCCTCCCGATATGCAGCGCCCAAGACTTAACCGGATCGTCGCTGCTTTGCGATGCCGGAAGATCCGTTAGTGACACCGGCCTGCCGTGACGAATGGACGCCTTTCATAAACTGCTGCGAAACCGAGCAGGAAAGCGCTCTCGGATCAATCCCTGATTGCTGTTTATCTTCAACATCTTCGGCGCCGAAGGAAATGGCAAGGCCGCGCGGGCGGAGATGATTGCTGCAATTTTATCGGAACCAGCCATGCGGGGTTGCAGTTAGTCGAGGACTTCGTGGATCCGATCACGTGCCCCCAACCATCAAATGCAAGGCAGGACCGATGAACACGCGCCCTCAATTTGCATCCCGTATTCCGCTGACCGCTCTGCCACCACAAATCTATTATGTGCATCCGCTTGCGCTCAATGGATTGGATGCGTGGGAGGAGGTTTTTGCTCATGCCCGCGCCCTGGGCTTCGACACGATCCTGTCAGGTCCACTGTTTCATAGCGGCAGTGGCGCAAGCATCTTTACGACATCTGACTTCGATCGTCTGGCCCCCTCTCTCGGACTTGGCTCGAATTCGTTGGAGGCGATTACCGCACTCACGCATGCCGCGCGCGAATGCGAGCTGAAATTCATGCTCGATCTGGTTATCGATCAGGTCGCGGCAGACCGTTACGCCTCTCCATCGGTCGCAGCTGATCCGCGCCTGAAGCCGCATCAGATGGGCGCGCAGAGGATCGATTTTACCGCGCAGCCCCGACATGTCGAAGAATGGAAGGAGCGGCTGGTGTCTCTGACCGATGCCGGTGTCGCCGGTTTCCGCTGTATCGGCATCGGTAGCGTTTCCCCGAAAGTATGGGATGATCTGGTCGCTCATACGCGCCGTTCCAGGCCCGAGACGATCTTCATTGCCTGGACGCCGGGAAGCTCGTTTGCCGACCGCAAGGCACTGAAAGACAGCGGATTCGACGGCAGTTTTTCCTCGCTCGCATGGTGGGACATGGAAGAGCGCTGGATCATGGACGAATACCAGGTTCAGCGTGATCTCGGTTATCAGATCGCCTTTCCCGAAGCGCCATTCGGCAGGCGCATCGCCCACGGCACGGATGGTTGCGAGGTCTTGAAGCGCAAGGCCGTGCGGGCGCTGAAGCTCGCCTCGACTTTCACCAGCGGGCTGATGATCCCGATGGGGTTCGAATATGGCGTTTCACTGCCGCTTGATCCGCTCCATGGCGACGGATCGGGGCTGCGGGGCTTGAAAGACCAGCGTTCCTACGATCTTTCCGCTGAAATCCGCGACATCAACGGCGCGACCAACAAAACGACCGCTGGTTTTGCGCGGCGCCCGCTGACGCTCGTTTCCGCTAGCCAGGGTCCCGTTGTCGGACTGTTCCAGACGGATGAAGAGGACAGCCGCGCGTCAGAAAAGATGCGCGTCGTGCTTCTGAACCGCGACCTGCGCAAGACTGCTCCCGCCCCTTTCAACGTGTTGCGCGAGGCCGCCTCACCCTTCCTGCCCCTGGTCGCACCGGAGGACGGGACGGAGGTTTTTGATGCGAAACTGAAGCTCAAGCCCGGAGAGATCCGCATCTTCGAGGGTTATGTTTCCGAACCGATCGTCGATGCCGTACCGGTTCCCAGAGCCGAAGCGGCTGCAGCCTCCCCACGGCTGGCGATCGAGAAGATCACACCTGCGGTCGATGAGGGCCGCTTTGTCGTCAAGCGCGTGGTGGGCGAGGTCCTGAAGGTCGAGGCCGACATTTTTGGCGATGGGCATGATCCGCTGTCGGCCGCCCTGCTTTATCGCTGCGCCGATGACGAGGATTGGCAGGAAGTGCCTATGCAGCTCGTTCTCAACGACCGCTGGCAGGCGGAATTTCCGCTGAAACGCATGGGGCGGCACGAGTTTGCCGTGGAAGGCTGGAAGAACCCGTTCCAGATCTTTCGCTACGAGTTCACCAAGAAACATGAGGCCGGCCTGGATCTGCGGCTAGAAATTCAGGAGGGTATCAATCTGGTACTCGATGCGCTGGATCATGCCGCCAGCAATTTGAAACCCCAACTGCAAAAGCTGTTCGACCGGCTGACGGCAGAACAGGACAAGCAGCGAACGCAGACCCTGCTTCTGCCGGAAACCGCCGAGCTGATGGCAAAAGCCGACCGTCGACCACACCGGGTTCGCTCGCAAGCGATACCCGTCGATGCGGAACGGACCGCGGCAAGCTTTGCCAGCTGGTACCAGATCTTTCCGCGCTCGCAGAGCGGCGATCCGGGCCGCCATGGCACATTCGATGACGTGATCGCCCGGCTGCCCGCCATTCGCGAGATGGGCTTCGACGTGCTCTATTTTCCACCTATCCACCCGATCGGCAAAACCAACCGCAAGGGCAAGAACAATACGCTCACGCCCGCACCGGACGATCCGGGAAGTCCTTACGCAATCGGCTCGCCGGATGGCGGGCATGACGAGATCCATCCCGAACTCGGCACGTTCGACGACTTCCGTCGACTGGTGGATGCAGCCGCCGATCATGGGCTTGAGATTGCCCTCGACCTCGCCATCCAGGCCTCGCCGGATCACCCGTGGCTGAAATCACATCCGGGCTGGTTCGACTGGCGGCCGGACGGGACGATCCGCTATGCGGAAAATCCGCCGAAGCGATACGAAGACATCGTCAATGTCGATTTCTACGCGAAAGAGGCAGTTCCCTCGCTCTGGATCGAACTGCGCGACGTGGTGCAGAAATGGGTCGACAACGGCGTCAAGCTGTTCCGCGTCGACAACCCGCACACCAAACCGTTTCCCTTCTGGGAATGGATGATCGCCGATATCCGCTCGCGGCATCCGGAAGTCGTGTTCCTGTCGGAAGCGTTTACCAAGCCGAAGGTGATGTACCGGCTCGCCAAGGTCGGGTTCTCGCAGTCCTATACCTATTTCACCTGGCGTAACGCCAAGTGGGAACTTGAAGAATACATGCGCGAGATCACCACTCAAGAGCCGAAAGAGTTCTTCCGGCCGCATTTCTTCGTCAACACCCACGACATCAATCCGGATTTCCTGCAGAACGCGCCGCGCCCTGCCTATCTGATCCGGGCTGCCCTTGCCGCCACGCTGTCCGGTCTGTGGGGCGTCTATAACGGCTTCGAGCTTTGCGAAGGCCGGCCGGATGCCAAACGCAAGGAATATGCGGATTCGGAAAAATACGAAATCCGCGCCTGGGATTACGACAGGCCCGGCAATATCAAGGGCGAGATCGCGCTCCTGAACCGCATCCGCCGCGAAAACCCGGCGCTGCATTCGCATCTCGGCCTGCAGCTTCTGACCGCGTGGAACGACAATATCATGTTCTTCGAAAAGGCCAGTGCAGGACGCGAGAACGTGCTGCTCATCGCCGTCAATCTCGACCCCTATAATGCGCATGAGGCGGATGTCGAACTTCCGCTCTGGTCGTGGAACAAGCCCGACCACGCTTCGCTTCAACTGGAAGACCTGATCGCCGGCAACCGGTTCACCTGGACAGGAAAAATCCAGCGCCTGCGGCTCGACCCGCAGGCAGGACTGCCGTTCGCCATCTGGCGTGTCAGATAAGGGAGGAATGTGCCGTGGATTTCATGACCAATAGCCTTTCGGAGGCGATCAGCCAGAACCAGCAGCAGAATGACGATCCGCTATGGTACAAGGACGCGATTATCTACCAGCTGCATGTGAAGTCGTTTCACGACACGAACGGCGACGGAATAGGCGACTTCAAGGGGCTGACCGAAAAGCTCGATCACATTGCCTCGCTCGGCGCAAATGCGATCTGGCTCCTGCCCTTCTTTCCCTCTCCGCGCCGCGACGATGGTTATGACATCGCAGACTACGGCAATGTCAGCCCCGACTATGGCACGATGGAGGATTTTCGGGCGTTTGTCGAAGCCGCACACGAGCGTGGAATCCGGGTCATCATCGAGCTCGTCATCAACCACACGTCGGATCAGCATCCCTGGTTCCAGCGGGCGCGACATTCGCCGGCGGGTTCGCCGGAACGGGATTTCTATGTCTGGTCCGATACTGACCAGAAATTCCCCGAAACCCGGATCATCTTTCTCGATACGGAAAAGTCGAACTGGACCTGGGATCCGGTAGCCGGCGCGTATTACTGGCATCGGTTTTATTCGCATCAGCCGGATCTCAACTTCGACAATCCGGCCGTGCTGGAAGAGCTTCTGCAGGTGATGCGTTACTGGGCCGATACCGGCATCGACGGATTTCGGCTGGACGCGATCCCCTATCTGATCGAGCGCGAGGGCACGAATAACGAGAACCTGCCCGAAACGCATGACATCCTGAAGCGCATTCGTGCGGCACTCGATGAGAGCCATCCGGGGAAAATGCTGCTCGCCGAAGCCAACCAGTGGCCGGAGGATACGCGCGAATATTTCGGTGACGGCGACGAGTGCAACATGGCGTTTCATTTTCCGCTGATGCCGCGCATGTACATGGCCATTGCCAAGGAAGACCGCTTCCCGATCACCGACATCATGCGCCAGACGCCGGAAATTCCGGAAAACTGCCAATGGGCGATCTTCCTGCGGAACCATGACGAGCTGACTCTGGAAATGGTGACCGACGAGGAGCGCGATTACCTCTGGAACACCTATGCCGCAGACCGTCGTGCCCGCATCAATCTCGGTATCCGCCGGCGCCTCGCTCCGCTGATGGAACGTGACCGGCGGCGGATCGAACTGATGAATGCGCTGCTCCTGTCCATGCCCGGCACGCCGGTCATCTATTATGGTGACGAAATCGGCATGGGCGACAATATCTATCTCGGCGATCGCGACGGCGTGCGCACCCCGATGCAATGGTCGCCGGACCGCAATGGCGGCTTTTCCAAAGGCGATCCTGCCCGTCTCGTGCTGCCACCGGTCATGGACCCGCTCTACGGCTATGAGGCGGTGAATGTCGAGGCGCAAGGGGCTGACGCCCATTCGCTGCTCAACTGGACTCGGCGCATGCTGGCGCTGCGCAACCGGCACCCGGCTTTCGGCCGTGGTTCGCTTCGGTTCCTGACGCCGGGCAACCGCAAGATCATGGCCTATCTGCGTGAGCATGACGGCGAGACGATCCTCTGCGTCGCCAATCTTTCACGACTGCCCCAGGCCGTGGAGCTGGATCTAGCGCAGTTCGAGGGCTCGGTGCCGATCGAGCTCACCGGCATGTCACCCTTCCCGCCGATCGGGCAATTGACCTATCTGCTGACGCTTCCGCCCTATGGGTTCTTCTGGTTCCAGCTGTCGCCGGAATCCGATGGGCCGAGCTGGCGCAAGGCGCCGCCGGAACAGGTGCAGGATATGGTGACCATGGTGGTGCGCCGCGACCTGCAGGAACTGGTCGACCAGCCCAAGCTGGTGGATACGATGTCGAACGAGGTGCTGCCGGGATATCTCACGATGCGGCGCTGGTTCGGCGCGAAGGGCGAGATCCTGAACCACGCGGCGCTCATCTCGGCAACGCCACTTCCCTTTGCCAACAACATCCTTCTCGGCGAACTGGAAGCCGATATCGCCGGCCGCATGGACAACTATCTCTTGCCGCTGGCAGTATCCTGGGACGACAGTTTTCCGACCGCGCTTGCCCAGCAGCTTGCCATGGCGCGATTGAGACAAGGGCGTCGGGTCGGCTTCCTGACCGATGGCTTTGCGCATGAAAGTTTTGCACGCGCTATCCTGCGCGGCCTGTCGGAGCGGGCCGTGATTACCGGTCGCACCGGGGCGCTCGAATTCATCGGCACCGATCATCTTGATAAACTGGAGATCAGCGACGAACTGCCGGTGCATTGGCTTTCAGCCGAACAGTCCAATAGTTCACTGATCGTCGGCGATCTGGCGATGGTCAAGCTGATCCGCCATATCTTTCCAGGGATCCATCCGGAGGTGGAGATGACGCGGCACCTCACCAAGGTGGGGTACCGGAACACGGCGCAGCTTCTCGGCGAAGTCGCCCGCACAGGGCCCGACGGCACGCGCCACACGCTGATCATTGTACAGAAGGCAATCCGCAACCAGGGTGATGCATGGAACTGGATGCTCGGAAATCTGCGCCGCTCGATCGACGAGATCGTCGTCACCGGACTGGAGAACGAAACCGCCGACGAACATTTCAAACCGCTGGTGGATTTCGCAGCGACAATAGGAACACGGCTTGGCGAGCTGCATGTGGCGCTGGCGGAAAATACCGATGACGAAGCCTTCAAGCCGGAATGGGGCACGAAGGACGACGTCGCCGCAGCCCGCCGTGCAGTGGCCGAACAGATCGGCCAGAGCCTTGCCATTCTGGAGGGCACCCTGCCGGGACTGGAGGGCGAGATGGCCGAGATCGCGCGGTCGCTGATCGCCCGCCGTGACGAACTTACAGCACTTGCAAGCCGTCTGACGGAAGCGACCGGCGGCACGTTGAAGACGCGCCACCACGGTGATTTCCATCTCGGCCAGATCCTGGTTGCCGAAAGCGATGCCTATATTATCGACTTCGAGGGCGAGCCGACCAAGACGCTTGGCGAGCGAAGGGCAAAAACCAATCCGCTGCGCGACGTGGCAGGACTCTTACGTTCACTCAGCTATCTCGCCGCTGCGGCAGACATGGACCGCGAAGTTGTGAGCGAGGTAGACGATATCCGCCATCGCCAGCTGATTACCCGCTTCATCGAACTGGCTGAGCCTGCATTCCTCGGCGCCTATTTCACCGCCGTCGAGAAATCCGATGCGCTGATGCAATCAAACGACAACCGAGACAGAGTGCTCGATCTCTTCCTTTTGGAAAAGGCCGCTTACGAAGTCGCCTATGAGGTTCGCAGCCGACCGCACTGGCTGCCCCTTCCGCTTGCCGGTTTTTCGGCGATCGCCTCACGACTATTGGAGACTGACCGATGAGATATGAACGCGCAGAGCTGATGACCGGCATGGTGCAGGAAGGACTGCAGGCACTTGCCGAAGGGCGTCACGGAGATCCGTTCTCCATGCTCGGGCAGCATCAATATGGTGATCTCACCGTCGTCAGGACACTGTTGCCCGGCGCACTGTCTGTGTCGGTTGTCGAAAGCGATACCGGACGGGTGATGGCAGAGCTCGAACCGATCCATGACGTCGGCATTTTCGCTGGTCTTGTCGGCGGGCCGGCACCTTACCGTCTGCGGATCGAATGGCCGGACGCGGTTCAGGAGACCGAAGACCCTTATTCATTTTCACCGCTGCTCGGCGAACTGGATCTGCATCTGATCAGCCAGGGCACCCATTACGAACTCGGCCGCACGCTCGGGGCCCTCCCGATGGAGATCGACGGCGTTTCAGGCGTGCGCTTTTCCGTCTGGGCGCCGAATGCGCAGCGGGTTTCCGTGGTCGGTGATTTCAACGCCTGGGACGGACGGCGCAACCCGATGCGGCTTCGCCCACAGGCGGGGATATGGGAACTGTTCATTCCGCGGCTGACGCATGGCGAGCGCTACAAGTTTGAGCTGCTCGACAGCCACGGCCACCTCTCGCCGCAACGCGCCGACCCGGTGGCGCGGTCATCGGAAGCGGCGCCATCAACCGCATCTATCGTCGCCTCGTCGCGACCGTTTCGCTGGCATGATGCGGACTGGATGGAACGGCAGGCACAGGATCGCAGCCGCGACGGCGCGATGTCTGTCTATGAAGTGCATCTCGGTTCCTGGGTGCGGATTTCCGAAGAGGGCAACCGCTCGCTGGACTGGGTAGAGCTCAGCCAGCGACTTATTCCCTATGCGCAATCCCTCGGCTTCACCCATATCGAGATGCTGCCGATCATGGAGCATCCGTTCGGCGGTTCATGGGGTTACCAGCCGCTTGGCCTGTTCGCACCGACCGGACGTCATGGCACACCTGAAGATTTTGCCTATTTCGTCGACCGCTGCCATCAGGCCGGCATCGGCGTCATCCTCGACTGGGTGCCGGCGCATTTCCCGACCGATGTCTGGGGTCTTGCCCGTTTCGACGGGACCGCACTTTATGAACATTCCGATCCTCGCGAGGGCTTCCACAAGGACTGGAACACGTTGATCTACAATCTTGGCCGCAACGAAGTGAAAGGGTTCCTGATCGCCTCGGCGCTCGAATGGCTTGAGCACTTCCATGTCGATGCATTGCGCGTCGATGCAGTCGCCTCGATGCTTTACCGCGACTATAGCCGCAACGAGGGTGAATGGATCCCGAACCAGTATGGCGGGCGAGAGAACCTTGAATCCGTCGAGTTCTTCAAACATCTGAACAGCATCATCCACGAGCGCTGCCCACACGCCTTTACCGTTGCGGAAGAATCCACCGCATGGCCTGGCGTGACCAAGAAACCGGAAGACGGCGGGCTGGGCTTCGATTTCAAGTGGAATATGGGGTGGATGCACGACACTCTGCATTATGTCTCGGACGACCCGGTCTATCGCAAGTATGAACATGGCGGCATGACCTTCGGGATGATCTATGCCTATTCAGAGCGTTTCATGCTGCCGATTTCCCATGACGAAGTGGTACATGGCAAAGGCTCGATGCTTGGCAAGATGCCGGGCGACCGGTGGCAGAAGCTTGCCAACCTGCGCGCCTATTACGGCTTCATGTGGGGACATCCGGGCAAAAAGCTGCTTTTCATGGGCAGCGAGATAGGTCAGGAAAGCGAATGGGACCATGACGCTTCGGTCGTCTGGGATCTCCTCGACCGGCCGGAGCATGCCGGTATCCAGTTCCTCATTCGCGACCTCAACCGGCTTTATGCGACCGAGACGGCGCTGCAGTTCAGCGACCTGCATCCAGAGGGATTTGAATGGGCCGTGGCGGATGACGCGGAAAACTCCGTCTATGGCATGCTTCGCTCATCACAGGACCGTTCATCACATATGCTGGTCATGTCGAACATGACGCCAGTGCCGCGCTACGGCTACCGTGTGGGGGTGCCGGAAGACGGCCGCTGGGAGGTGGCCCTCAACACCGATGCAGCAATCTATGGCGGCTCTAATTTCGGCCAGATGGATGCCTGGGGACAACGCTCCCCGCAGCACGACAAGCCATACTCGATCGCGCTTGACCTCCCGCCACTTTCGACGGTGTTTCTGAGGTGGCGGAGGTAATCACTATTCTCGCCAACCGGGCTGATAAATAACCTTTTCGACACCGGCAAACCTGCCCACCCGCTGCAGCTCCGCATCGAGCTTTTCCAGTCGTCCGGCCGATGCCCGCACGCCCTTTTCAAGCCAAAGGCGCTTGACGTCGAGCACACCCGCCTTGCGGTCGGCCTTCATATCGATGCGGCCGATCATCCGGTCGCCTTCCAGAAGCGGGAAAACATAATAACCGTATTGCCGTTTCGGCTCGGGCACGAAAACCTCGATACGGTAGAAGAAATTGAACAGGCGCTCGGCGCGGTCGCGGTTGCGCAGCAGCGGATCGAACGGGCTCAGCACCCGGATGCGAGCCGGTGGATCGGGAATGTCGCCGAGGTGATCGGGAAACCCGAGAAGTGCGTAGGAAGCGCGCGGACGGCTGCCGTCAGCGGCTTCGATCACCACTTCGGTCAGTTCGTCGCGGTGGATTGCCACCCAGGCTTTTGCTTCTTCCGGCGTGACGATATCCCAGAAGGCGGCGAGTTCTCCGGATGTGGCAAAACCGAGCTTTTTCATCGCGCTGCGGCAGGCCCAGTCGACGAATTCATCATGATCGACTTCAGGTTCGTGATGATGGGTGGCGATGACCCGTTCGGTGAGATCATAGACCTTTTGAAAGTTGACTCGCCCTGCGATCGCCAGCTTGCCGGTGTGCCAGTAATATTCGAGCGCCGTCTTGTTCGGATGCCAGTTCCACCAGCCGCCGGACTTGTGGTCCTCCATCTTCATGTCGCGGGACATGATCGCGCCGTTTTCGGCGATATGCCGGAATGTGTCGTCGAAAGCGGAATCGAAGCCCTCGCCATGCCATTTGCGCCAGCGCTCTGCGAGGATAGGTTCACGGCGGCGAAAGCGGTGTTTCCAGTAACGGAAAAGCCGTGCCGGAATAATCGAGGCGTCGTGGGTCCAGTGCTCGAAAAGCTCGCCATCCTTTTCGAGAAGCGCTGTCAGATGCTCCCGCCGATAGGTCTGATTGCGGGAAAACAGGATCATGTGATGGGCGCGTTCGACAGTGGCGATACTATCCACCTGGACGAAGCCGAGATCGTCGATCAGTTGCAAGAGCCCGGCCTTGGCCAACGCGCGACCGGGCGGAGCGCAAAGCTGTTGCCGTTCCAGAAAGATCCGCCTTGCCTGCTCGTTGTCGATCAAAATAGCCATGGCGGGAGACTATGGGCTTCATGCAACCTTTGCAATGTTCTTTTTTTGTTCCGAATTCCTTTGTTGCCCATGGCGGTTTATAGACGCGGGAGGATTTTGAGGATCAGGTTTGGATATCCACTTTGAAAAGGTCGAGGTTCGCTTCGAGGGCCGCACCGTCATCCATCCGCTCGACCTGACGATAAGCGGGCGGCGGGTCGGCATTATCGGACTGAACGGCTCCGGCAAGACCACGCTTGCGCGAATGATCAACGGGCTGGTCAAGCCATCGTCCGGCCAGGTCACGGTCAACGGTTTCGATACGGTGACAAACGAAGACGAAGCGCGCGGACAAAGCGGATTCATTTTCCAGAACCCGCAGAACCAGATCATCCTGCCGCTGCTGCGCGAAGATATCGCGCTCGGCCTCAAGTCACGCAAACTGCCGAAGCCGGAGGTGACGGCGGCGGTCGATGCCGTACTCGACCGTTTCGGCATAAGGCATCTCGGAGACCGGCGCGCGCACGAGCTTTCCGGCGGAGAGTTGCAGCTTGCAGCGCTGGCCTCGGTGCTGGTTACCGAGCCAAAAATTCTGGTGATGGACGAGCCCACCAACCAGCTCGACCTGAAGAACCGCAATCTGGTGGAAAAGACGATCCACACACTGCCGGAAGACGTGATCGTCATCAGCCACGATCTCGATCTCGTGGCCGGTCTGGACCGGGTGCTGCTCGTTCATGAAGGACGGATCGCGGCAGACGGTGGACCTGCCGAAGTCATCGGCGAGTACCGAGCGATGCACGGAGCGACAGCCTGATGCGCTCGCTGCATATCAATGGCGACAGCGTTCTGCACCGGCTGCCGGCGGCTGTGAAGCTGGCGGCGCTGGCCGTCATCAGCCTCGTTCTCTTCATGATCGACAATGCAGGATTTCTTGCCAGTGCAGCGCTTGCAGGCCTTGCCGGCCACGCGCTGCTGCGGATCAGCGCTGCGGAAATCTGGCGCCGGATGCGCCCGTTTGCACTGATCGTTGTCGTCGTTGCGCTGTTTACGGCGACTTTCAACGGCACGGCCGAAGGACTGACCGCGTTTTTCCGGCTGGCGGCGCTGGCGCTTTTCGCCAGCCTTGTCACCGCAACGACGACGACTGGCGATTTCATCGACGTGATCACCAGGGCTGCAATGCCGCTGGAGCGGCTGGGCATTCTGAAAGCGCTGGATGTCGGGCTTTCGATCGGCCTGGTCATCCGTTTCGTGCCGGAAATCCTCAGCCGCTACGAGGTGATCCGGGATGCGCATTACGCCCGCGGGTTGAAGCCGCGTCCGGTGTCGCTCATCGTTCCGCTGATCATCACAACGCTCCAAAGCGCTGACGAGATTGCCGCTGCCATTGACGCCCGCGGCATCCGCAGTCAGAAGTGACGGATTGTCAGTCTCAAGGAACCCCAAACCATGGCAACCCGCGACCTCGTTCTTTCAGCGCTCTTTGCCGCCATCATCGTGGCTCTCGGCCTCGTTCCGCCGATCATGCTCGGCTTCATTCCGGTTCCGATCACCGCCCAGTCGCTCGGCGTGATGCTGGCAGGCGTCGTGCTCGGCGCCAAGCGCGGCACGATTTCGGTGCTGCTTGTGCTGGTGCTTGCAGCGATCGGGCTTCCGGTTCTCTCCGGCGGCCGTGGCGGCCTTGCCGTATTCATGGCGCCGACCACCGGTTATCTGATTGGCTGGGTGTTCGCCGCCCTCACCACCGGCTACCTGTCGCAGCTTCTCGTCAGCCACAGCCAGGCCGGCTTCGTGCAAACGGTCAATTTCTTCGTCGCGGCGCTGTTCGGCGGTGTGATCGTTCTTTATATCTGCGGCATCAGCTATCTGGCTTTGGTCACCGGCCTCGGCTTCTCCAAGGCATTCATGGGTTCGCTCGCCTTCATTCCGGGCGACGTGCTGAAAGCCGTGATCGCAGCCCTTGCCGGCCGCGCCGTCATGGTTGGCTACCCGCTCCTGCCCCAGAGGGCCTGAGCCTGAGCATAAGGCTCAATCGAGAAACGAATAAAGCCAGTCGCGCAGGTCTTCCGGAAGCGCGACCGGGCTGCCGCCCTTCCCGTCTGTTGCGACCCAGACAATCTCGACTTCGGCGACGGCCTCTTCTCCACGGGTCATGCGCACAAGGAAACCTGCCGATTTTCCGCCGATCTTGCTGACACCGACATGGGTGTGGACGATATCCCCGACGGCAAGCGGCACATGGAATGTCCCGGCAACCTTGCCGGTGATGAAGAACGGGTCATCGTCCTTGGTCTTGCGGCGACGCCAGAAGGCGGCAACCGCTTCCTCGGCGCGGTCGATATAGACCGAACGGAACATCTGGCCATTCATGTCGACGTCGCGGAAGGCAACGCGAAAATCCGACGCCTTGATCGTATCCTTGGCCACGCACACCTCTGAACAGCCATTTCCCCAACACTATTCTTTCCGGCCAAACCGGCCCGAGGGCAAGGGCTGCGGCTTGAAAAAATGCGGCGGATGCGCCATGTCGTGGGCAACAGACCGTCGGGGACACGTTT
The DNA here is from genome assembly GCF_017313375.1 of Agrobacterium sp. Ap1. Classification (NCBI taxonomy): domain Bacteria; kingdom Pseudomonadati; phylum Pseudomonadota; class Alphaproteobacteria; order Hyphomicrobiales; family Rhizobiaceae; genus Agrobacterium; species Agrobacterium sp. Ap1. Next base: position 297,726 of record NZ_JAFLMY010000002.1, on the reverse strand, counting down.
CATGACCACCCGCCTTTACGAACACCAGATCTTTCTCGAACATCCTGCACCCGAAGGCCACCCGGAGCGGCCCGACCGGCTGCGTTCGCTGGCGATCGCGCTCCAGCATCCGAATTTTTCCGATCTGGCACGCAAGGAAGCCCCCCAGGCCAACGAGGATGCGGTCCTGCTTGCGCATCCGGAGGAACATCTTCGCGCCGTGATGCGCGAAATCCCGGAAGAGGACACGATCCGTCAGATCGAGGCGGATACCTATGTCGGGCCGAAAAGCCTGCAGGCGGCGCTGACCGGTATCGGCGGCGCGATGGCGGCTGTCGACGATGTGATGACCGGCAAGGTCGACAATGCCTTTGTCGCGGCCCGGCCTCCGGGCCACCATGCGGAAAAATCCAAGGCAATGGGCTTCTGCCTGTTCAACAATGCAGCGATTGCAGCGCGCCATGCCCAGCAGACCTATGGCGTCGAGCGCGTCGCGATCATCGACTGGGACGTGCATCACGGCAACGGCACGCAGGACATATTCTGGGATGACCCGTCGGTCCTGTTCTGCTCCACCCACCAGATGCCGCTCTACCCCGGCACAGGCGCCAAGAACGAAACGGGTGCGAAGAACACCGTGGTGAACGCGCCGCTTTCGCCCAATGACGGTAGCGATCATTTTCGCGATGCGTTCAAGGACCGCGTGCTTCCGCGGCTCGATGATTTTCGTCCCGATTTCATCATCATCTCGGCCGGTTTCGACGCGCATCACCGCGATCCGCTGGCGCAGATCAACCTTGTCGGCGACGATTTCGACTGGGCGACCGGGCGGCTGATGGAAATTGCTGGGAAATACGCCAACAACCGGGTCGTCAGCCTGCTTGAGGGTGGTTATGATCTGGAAGGACTGGCAGAATCCGCCGGCATGCATATCGTGAGACTGATGAGAGGATGAAGGACATGACCGAAACCACCGATACAATCGATGTAAGCGGCTATTCCTTCGAAAAGGCTGTTGCCGAACTCGAAAGCATCGTTGCGCGGCTGGAACGCGGCGACGTGGCGCTGGACGAGTCCATCGCCATTTATGAGCGCGGCGAAGCGCTGAAGAAACATTGCGAGAAGCTGCTCAACGCGGCCGAAAACCGGATCGAGAAGATCCGCCTCGACCGCGCCGGAAAGGTGCAGGGCGTCGAGCCGCTCGACGGGGAGTAAGGCTCAGCGGTAACGCTGGAAGGCGCTCCCCGATAACTGCATGCGTGCTCCGCCACCAGATGCCGCAAGACAGGTATGCCATGAGCAAAAAGCCGAAAGTCCGGGCCAAACCGCCTTACCTGCGCAGCATTTCCATAAAAAGCACTTGGACGGACTTCGAAGCCTATCCCTATTCCCTGCCGCTTTTGCAGGGCGGGGATTTCTCCCTTCGGTTCGACCACCCGATTACGATCATCGTGGGCGAAAACGGCATCGGCAAATCCACCCTTCTGGAGGGCATTGCCGTGCTGGCAGGTTTCGATGACGCGGGCGGCGGAAGCGGTTATCGTCCCGTCGACCACTCGATGGCGATGGAAACGCCCGGCGGTATCCTATCCAAATGCCTTGTCGGCGGGTGGTTGCCGAAAGTTGCTGCAGGGTGGTTCTTCAAGGCAGAGACGTTCTTCTCCGTTGCCCGTTATCTCGATCAGGCCGCCAGAGAGAGCAACGAGATGGGGCCGGACTTTCTTTCCTACTCCCACGGCGAGGGGTTTCTGCGTTTCTTCCATGAACGCTGCCGGCGACGCGGCATCTTCATCCTCGACGAACCGGAATCGGCACTTTCTCCCAGACGCCAGATCGAGCTGATGAGAATATTGCGCGAAGCGGAACATGCCGGCGACGCGCAGTTCATCATCGCCACCCATTCGCCGCTGATCATGGCCTATCCCGGCGCACGACTTTTGCGCATGACCAAGGACGGGCTGTCGGAAACGGACTTCCGCGAGACCGACCATTTTGCGCTGATGAAGGAGTTCACCTCCGATCCGGAAACTTTCGTCGCCGAAATGTTTCCGCCAGCCGAAGACGATGAGCAGATGGACCTTTATTCGCAGGATCCAAACCCATATTGAGCTTGGCGGAACAGTTACGCCCCGGCTTTGTCCACTTTTGAGCGACCGCGCCATGATGAACCTGAGATGCAGCCCTAAACCGTAGATTGCCGCGGCTGGTTTCACTCGACTGTCACACCGTTCCTTCCTATATTATCCATATGGACAAGGATCAGGTCATCGCCAAGCTGAGAGAGCACGAGACGGAGCTGCGCGCTGCGGGTGCGGAACGCATATCGATCTTCGGCTCGGTGGCGCGTGGCGAGGCGACCGAGGGTTCCGATCTGGATGTGCTGGTGACGCTCTCCGAGCCTGTCATTCAGTCGGGTTGGGGCTATTTTAGTGCGCTGGAAAACCTGCGAACGCTGATCACCGAAATTACCGGGGCCAACAGCGTCGATGTGATTTCCGAGCCGCTGGAAAAAGAGCGTTTCCGCCAAAACGTTGAGCGGGATCGCGCCATTGCCTACTAAGCGGCCTCTGACGCGCATGCGTGACATTGTCGAGAATGGCCGAGCCATTCTCGAATACACATCCGGTATGGAACTTGCGGACTATCGGCGGAACCGTCTGGTGAAGGATGCCAGTGAGCGATACCTATCAAGGGTTTCAGAGGCTGCCGTCAAGCTTGGATCGATTGCCGAGGAATCGTTTCCTGTCCAAGACTGGCGTGGGATCAGGGCTTTCGGCAACGTTCTGCGACACGACTACCCGGATCTGCTGGACAGAATGATCTGGACCATGATCACCGACCGCCTCCCCTCCCTCATTGTTGAACTCGAAACATTTCTCGCCAAATATCCCGAAGATCAGGAAACACTCTAGCGAGGCCGCATGTCCTTTTTCCCCGGAACAGACCCCGCCCCCGGCGATGCCTTTGCCTGTGATGCGATCGAGAACCTGATCATCCCGCGTTCTTCCGATATCGGCGGGTTTTCGGTCAGGCGCGCGTTGCCGAGCCGGCAGCGACGGTTGGTCGGGCCGTTCATCTTCTTCGACCGCATGGGACCGGCCATCCTCAAGCCCGACGAGGCGCTGGATGTGAAGCCGCATCCGCATATCGGGCTTTCGACCGTCACTTATCTGTTCGACGGCGAGATCAAGCATCGCGACAGTCTGGGCACCGAACTGGTGATCAAGCCCGGCGACATCAACCTGATGACGGCGGGGCGCGGCATTACGCATTCGGAACGTACACCGGAGAACCTGCGCGGGCATCCGCTGTCGATGTCCGGGCTGCAAACTTGGCTGGCGCTGCCGGACAACAAGGAAGAAATCGACCCCGCCTTTGCCCATACCGGCCGGGAGGTGATGCCCGAAATCGAATGGGACGGCGCGCATGGGCGCGTGGTGATCGGCGCATTCGAGGGACTTTCCTCGCCGGTTTCGACCTTTACCGACACGCTTTATGTCGACCTGCGGCTAGAGCCGGGCAAGAGTTTTCCATTCGGCGCCGGCCATGAGGAACGCGCGCTTTACATCCTCGCTGGCGAGCTGGAGATCGCCGGTGACCGGTTCGCGGCCGATCAGCTGCTGGTGTTTCGCGCCGGTGACGAGATCACGCTTCGGGCCGGGCCACTTGGCTGTCATGTCATGCTGTTCGGAGGTGCGGCACTCAATTCCAAGCGTTATATCTGGTGGAACTTCGTCTCCTCCTCGAAGGAACGGATCGAAAAAGCCAAGGAAGAGTGGCGAACGGGCCGGTTCGACATCGTTCCGGGCGACGAGGAAGAGTTCGTTCCTTTGCCCTCGCCATAGGCTTTCCGCTTGCCCGGCAGCTAAAATCGATTAGAACCGGATGTTCGTAAAACTTGAAAAAAGCCGTTTTCTGCTCATCTTTTGGGACGAAACGACTTCCAAGAAAACAAGAAGAGAAAGCCAGCTTCCGTGACTTCCCTGCCCGCGACGCCGCTGCTCGACACCGTCAAGCTCCCCGCAGATCTGAAGAAAGTCGATGATCGCGACCTGCCCAAGCTTGCCCGTGAAGTGCGCGACGAGATGATCGATGCGGTGTCGAAAACGGGCGGTCACCTGGGTGCCGGACTTGGCGTCGTCGAATTGACGATCGCTATCCACAAGGTTTTCAACACGCCTGAAGACCGGCTGATCTTCGATGTCGGCCACCAGTGTTATCCGCACAAGATCCTGACCGGCCGCCGCGACCGGATCCGCACGCTGCGCCAGGAAGACGGTCTTTCCGGCTTCACCCGCCGGGCGGAAAGCGAATACGATCCCTTTGGCGCCGCGCATTCCTCCACCTCGATTTCGGCCGGTCTCGGCATGGCGGTCGGCTCGGAGCTTGCGGGCAAGAAGCGCAACGTGATCTCGATCATCGGCGACGGCTCGATGTCGGCCGGCATGGCGTTTGAAGCGCTGAACAATGCCGGCGCGCTGGATGCCCGGCTGATCGTCATTCTCAACGACAACGACATGTCGATTGCCCCGCCGACCGGCGCGATGAGCGCCTATCTGGCGCGCCTTGCCTCCGGCCGCGCCTATATGGGCGTGCGCGAAATGGGCAAGAAGCTGACCGGCTATCTCGGCCGTTCCGTCGACCGCGCGATCACCCGTGCCGTCGAACATGCACGCGGTTACGTGACCGGCGGTACGATGTTCGAGGAACTCGGCTTCTACCATATCGGCCCGATCGATGGTCATTCCTTCGACCATCTCCTGCCGGTCCTGCGCAATGTGCGCGACAATGCCCATGGCCCGGTGCTGATCCATGTCGTCACCCAGAAGGGCAAGGGTTATCCGCCGGCGGAAGCTGCGGCCGACAAATATCACGGCGTCAACAAGTTCGACGTCATCACCGGCGCACAGGCCAAGGCCAAGCCGAATGCCCCCTCCTATACGAGCGTCTTCGGTGATGCTCTGGTGCAGGAAGCAGGCTTTGACGACAGAATAGTCGGCATCACCGCTGCGATGCCCGATGGAACTGGGCTTAGCAAGCTGCAACAGGCCTATCCGTCGCGCACCTTTGATGTCGGCATTGCCGAGCAGCATGCGGTGACCTTTGCCGCCGGTTTGGCGACCGAGGGCTTCAAGCCGTTCTGCGCCATCTATTCCACCTTCCTGCAGCGTGGTTACGACCAGGTTGTGCATGACGTGGCGATCCAGGGTCTGCCGGTTCGTTTCCCGATCGATCGCGCCGGTTTCGTCGGCGCCGACGGCCCGACCCATGCCGGTTCTTTCGACACGACATTCCTCGCCACGCTGCCGAACATGGTCGTCATGGCCGCCGCCGACGAGGCGGAGCTGAAACACATGGTGCGCACCGCCGTCGCCTATGACGACGGCCCGATCTCGTTTCGTTATCCGCGCGGCGAAGGCGTCGGCGTCGAACTGCCGGAACGCGGTGAAATCCTTGAGATCGGCAAGGGCCGCATCGTCAGGGAAGGCTCCAAGGTTGCGGTTTTATCTTTCGGCACGCGGTTGAAAGACTGTCTACTTGCTGCCGAGGATCTTGAGGCCGCCGGCCTTTCGACGACGGTTGCGGATGCGCGCTTCGCCAAGCCGCTCGATCATGACCTGATCCGCCAGCTTGCCCGCCACCACGAGGTGCTGATCACCATCGAGGAAGGTGCTGTCGGCGGTTTCGGCAGCCATGTTCTGCAGTTCATGAGCTCCGAGGGCCTGCTCGATCATGGCCTGAAGGTCCGCTCTATGGTTCTTCCGGATATCTGGATGGAACAGGCAAGCCCGGACGTGATGTATGCCAAGGCCGGTCTCGACCGCGCCGGCATCGTCAGGACCGTGTTCGGCGCGCTCGGCAAGACAGTGATCGGCGTGGGCGCTGCAGGATAAGCCACGCCTCAGTTTCGCTGACCTTCTACCAGCATGTCGAATTCCACCACGTTGGAATAGATCGGCGTGCCGACATCCATGGCGTAATGCGACCGCAGTATCCGGCCGCTGACGGTAAATCCGATCATGCGGCCGTTCCACGACGTCAACCTGACATCGAAACTTTCCGCTGCACTATGCCCTTTGGCAGTTAGCGTGCCGGTGATGTGGGCGCTATCCGGACCGGTTTGCTCGACACGATTGGAACGAAAGGTAATCCTGTCGTAATTGTCGGTATCGAACACGGCACTCGAACGCAGGAAGGTATCGACCCTTGCCTGGCCGGTGCTGACACTTTGCGGCTCCAGTTCAAAATTCACCACCGCATGGCTCAAGTCGCCTGCCTTCAGATTGAAATTGCCGGAGAACCTGCCAAAGCGTCCCTTGATACCGCCACCGCCGACCTGATCGACCTGAAAGCGGATATCGGATGAGCCGGTGATGGTGTAACGCCCCGCCGCTTCGGTGAGATTTGGGACGCTTGGCGCCGCGGGGGCAAGTGGCGCCGATGACGAATAGAGAACTATTGCGGTTAGAATTGATGTCCCTCGGATCATGATACGTCACCTCCCTGACGAATCCTTGCCTTATCGATGGCCGCGAAGGCCGAGCATGCGGATCAGAACGGCATCGCGCCTTATATAGTGGTGGTAAAGCGCAGCGCCGGCATGCAGCGCCACCAGTGCGAGGACGAGATAGGCGAGCACGGCGTGCGCCGTCGTCCACCAGGCTTCGGCAGCATCGGACTTTGCCACCGGCAGATGCGGGATGACGACGAGATCAAAAGCAAATGTCGGTATCTCCAACGTAGACACCGAGGCTATCATCCAGCCTGCGAGCGGCACGGCAAGCGCCAGCAAAAGCAGCAGATGATGCATGACGCGCGCGGCCCCATGTTCGAGAGCGCTCATCTCGGCGATCGGTTTCGGTCGGGGGCTAAACAGCGAGTAGGCAAGCCGCACCAGAGACACAAGCAGAGCCAGCATGCCGAAAGACTTGTGCCACTGAAACAATGAGAACTGCAGAGCCGGATCGACGGAACGGCGCGTCATCGCGAAACCAAGCACGATCAACCCGAGGATCAGCAGGGCGACCAGCCAATGGAGCGTGATCGTCACAAAGTTATATCGATCAAGGCCTTTGGCATGACGGCGCATGGCTGGCTTTCCCGATGCCTGAACAAACAGCTTTGCGCCTGGCCGGTGGTTGCTTCAACTCACAATCACTTGCGTCGCCTCAAATCATACCTAGCAGATAACGATAAATCGGCCGGTATTCCGGTCAAGCCGGATTAGCTCCGCCAAGCTGCAGGCGGTCGGAAGAAGCGCGCAGCCTTTTCCTTTCGAGAAACCAGCCAAGCGCCAGATGTGCGGCGCAGCCCGCAACAAGGATAATCATCTGGGCGCCAAGCGACGCCTGCGGGTGCAGGTCCATATAGACGCTTGCCGAGGTAGAAAAAACGATACCCATCGAAAAGATCGGCAGGCTGTGGCGACCGATCATCGAAACGTGCCGCAGCCATACCCATCCTGCTGCCTTTTTCACAAAATCCATCTTCCAGGCGAGATAGAGGATGGCCAGCGCGTCGGCGATGCGCAACGGCCCGCTATTGGTTTTCGAAATCAGTTCCTTGTAGAAACCGGGATAAGGCGGCTGCAGCCATGCCAGGAAATAGACGAGGTTTACCGGGATGGCGATGATGGCGAAGCCTGCCGCAAGGAAGAACGCCTTGCGGTCATAGGGCAAGGGATCCCGACCGGTCTTGATGCGGATACCGAGCACGACGCCGATGGTGAAGATCAGCTGCCAGGAAAGCGGATCGAAGTACCAATGCCCGCTTTCCAGCGCCAGGTTCGCAAAGTTGACGTGCCCACGACCCGCGACGATCCAAATGAGCGTCGAAAGCCCTATCAGCAGTGTCGGGGAACGATCGTGAAGCAGGAAGACGAACGGAACCCAGAGCATGAGCACGATATACATCGGCAAAATGTCAAGATCTCCGGGCATGTAGGCCAGTAGCGCGGCCTGTACCCCACGCCGGACCGGCTCGTTGAGAAAGCCGGCCATATCACTGACCGCGCTGGTATGAGCATATTCGATCGCCAGCAGCGACGCGAATGCCGCCATGATCAGGAAAAGCAGCAGGTATGCGAGATAGATGCGCCATGCACGGCGCCAGGGGCGCGACAGAGAGAGACCGGCATTCGGGCGATAATAGGCAAGCGCCGAAGACATGCCGGCGAGCAGCACGAATAGCTCCGACGCATCGGCAAAGCCGCGCGAATGTTGGAACGTGGCGGAAAAGGTGAATTCGGCGTGGCCAATAAAAATCAGCAGCAGCGTCATGCCGCGTAACAGATCGATCCTGACTTCGCGTTGAATTCCCATGGGTGTCTCCGCGACACAATCATCACCAATGCCGCTGGCTCGTTCCTAGCGAAAAATCACTACCGGCCGCTTGAAGAACTCATACTCATTTTACAGATCTCCGACTTATGGCCGATTTCGGGATTCTCTGCCTATTGCTGGGGGCACGGCGCGATCGCCTGTCTGTTTCGCTTTTGCTCCAATCCGGAGGCGGAACCGATACCTGCTTTTGCTGGAATTGCTTGCCTTGCGACACGGAAACCGCCAAGAGAGCCGCATGAACCAACACTCCTCATCCGTCCGTCTCGACCAGCTGCTGGTCACACTCAACCTTTTTGACAGCCGCTCGCGGGCACGCGACGCGATTGCGCGCGGCACCGTGAAGGTCGACGGCAAGGTCGTAACCAAACCGGCGCAGACCGTTTCAGTGGAAGCCGAGATCGTCGTCGATGATCCGGCCAGCACCTATGTCTCGCGCGCGGCGCTGAAACTGATTGCGGCACTCGACCATTTCGGCCTCGACCCGGAAGGCCTGACCTGCCTCGACGTCGGAGCTTCGACGGGTGGATTTACCCAGGTTCTCCTGGAGCGCGGTGCGGCGCATGTCATCGCCGTCGATGTCGGCCATGACCAGATGCACGAGCGGTTGCTCAGCGATGAGCGCGTCACCAATATCGAGGGACTGAATGCCCGCGAGATGACGGCGGACGACATCGATGACGAGCCGGTCGATTTCATCGTTTCCGACGTCTCGTTCATCTCGCTGAAGCTTGCCCTGCCGCCGGCGCTCGAACTGGCGGAACCGGGCAGCCATTGCGTGCTTCTGGTCAAGCCGCAGTTCGAAGCGGGACGCGAGAATGTCGGCAAGGGCGGCATGCTGAAACAGCCGGAAACGGCGCCGGACGTTGCCGCCGAACTGGAGCGCTGGCTCGTCGAAGAGATGGAGTGGGAAAGTCTCGGGATGATCCCCTCGCCGATCGCTGGCGGCGACGGCAATGTCGAATTCCTGCTTGGCGGAAGGAAGCCATCATGAGTACGGTCACCGTCACGATCGAAAAGCTCGGCGCACAGGGCCATGGCGTTGCCGAAAGTGAATACGGGCCGGTTTATGTGCCTTACGCGCTGCCCGGCGAAACGTTGGCAATCGCGCGCAATGGCGATTACGGCACCGTCATGTCGACCTCCAATGTCTCGCCGGACCGGATCGAACCGGTCTGTCGGCATTTCAATCCCGATGGCGACAATTGCGGCGGCTGTTCGCTGCAGCATCTGGCGGCACCGGCCTATAACGCTTTCAAGCGTGAACTCGTGATCGATGCGCTGAAGGCGCGCGGGCTGACACCGGAAGTCGGGGAGACCATTGCGTGCCATCCCGGCGAGCGACGCCGCGCCGTATTTTCCGTGCGCCGCACCGAGAAGGAGCTGCTGCTCGGTTTCAACCGCGCCGAGACCAACCACATCGTATCAATCGAGGAATGTCCCATCACCTCGCCCGGTATCGTGGCGAGGCTTCCCGCGATCCGCACAGTGGCGGCAGCGCTTGCTCAAGGGTCCGAGAGCTTCCACCTGACGGTGCTCGAGACGCTATCCGGGCTTGATCTGGCGGCTGATGGACTGAAAAAGCTCGACGACAAACAGCGTCGTGCCGTGACCGAAGCCGTGCTTTCGCTGAAAGGCATTGCGCGGGTTTCGGTGAATGGCGAGATCATTCTCGAACCGACGAAGCCGGTCATCGATTTCGGCGGTGTCAACGTGTCGCCGCCGCCCGGAGCCTTCACACAGGCGACCAAGCCTGCGGAAGAGGCGATGGCGGAGCTGGTGATGAACCATCTCGGCAAGGCCAAGCGGGTGATCGACCTGTTTGCCGGCTCGGGTACGTTTTCGCTCAGGATCGCCCGCAAGGCGAAGGTGCATGCGGTCGAGGGCGAGGACAAGTCTATCAAGGCGCTCGATCTTGCGGCGCGCAACACGCAGGGGCTGAAACCGGTCACGGTGGAAAAGCGCGACCTCTTCCGTCGTCCGATGATGGCGCAGGAACTGAAGGTCTATGATGCGGCGGTCTTCGACCCGCCGCGCGCCGGCGCCGAAGTTCAGGTGAAGGAGCTTGTCCGCTCCGGGATCAAGACGGTCGTGGCCGTTTCCTGCAACCCTGCGACACTTGCGCGAGACCTCAAAATTCTCGTCGATGCGGGCTATCGCATCAAGTCGGTGACGCCGATCGACCAGTTCCTCTGGTCGCCGCATGTGGAAGCCGTGGCGCTGCTTTCGCGTTAATCTGACGCAAACCTCGCCCCAGTTCGGGGCAGGCTCATTCTGAAGTGCCGCGAAGTTACACGTTCCGGTATTGCTTTCGGCACTTTTGAATTCCCTCCGATTTACCGAACATTAGGACGAGAGCATATTTCGCCGCCTCGCAGCCTGTGGAAGCAAATGACTTGCTTTGCTGCGACGGGAGGGGAAATCATGACAGACGTAGCGATGCATGGGCATGGCGTGCGCGGCATGAAACCGGAGACGCTGCATTCCTTCGACGGGATCGGCGATCCCGGAAAATTCGGGGTGATGTTTCCAAATCTGTTGCCGCTTTCCGCCAGCGACGATGCTCTGGCGGAACTGGCGGCGGCGATGCTGGACAAGCTCGATGCGGCGGGCAATCCCGATCCCGCCGGCGACAACATGAACATCCCGGCGGGTTATACCTATCTCGGCCAGTTCATCGACCACGACATCACGCTGGACACGACGCCGCTCGACCAGCAGAAGGCCGATCCGCTGGCGACGGTGAATTTCCGCACACCGGCGCTCGACCTCGATTCGCTTTATGGCGACGGGCCGGGCATCCATCCCTATCTCTACCAGCGCGATCCCGCCAAACCGAAGATCATCGGCAAGATGCTGATCGGACATGCGGCGCAATCACCCGACCAGAATGGCCGCTCCATCCCGACACTGCCCAACGACCTGCCGCGTAATCAGGTCGGACATGCGCTGATCTTCGACGAGCGCAATGACGAGAACCTTTTGGTGGCGCAGATGCATCTTCTGATGCTGAAGTTCCACAACAAGGTGTTCGACAGGGTGGTCGCCGCAAATCCCGGCCTCAGCGACGACGCGCGGTTCAAGGAAACCAGGCGGATCGTCACCTGGCATTACCAGTGGATCGTGCTGTTCGATTTCGTCGAGCGGCTGACCGAGCCGGGCCTGATCCAGAAGATCAAGCGTCAGGGCCGGCGTTTCTACCGGTTCAAGCAGCGACCCTACATGCCGGCAGAATTTGCCGCTGCCTGTTACCGGCTCGGGCATTCGATGGTGCGACAGACCTACAGCCATAACCAGGTGTTCAACCCGACGGCGGATTCGATCGCCAACGGCACGCTGGGTCTCCTGTTCTTCTTTACCGGAAAATCAGGATCGATCACCGGCGAACTCGCGCCCGTACCACCCGCCCCGCCACCTTCCGCGCAGAACACACTGCCATCCAACTGGGTGATCGACTGGCGGCGTTATTTCGATCTCGGCACGCCGGCCGGCGGCAACTTCGCGCTCAACCACAGCCGCCGTCTCGACCCGTTGCTGACACCGGCGCTGCATACGCTGCCGGGACTGATACCCGAGGCCCCGCCGCAGTTGGTGCGGGAATTCAACCTCGCCTTCCGCAACCTGCGCCGCGGCGTGCAGATCGGGCTTCCATCCGGCCAGGCGGTCTGTCGGGCGATGGGCCTCACACCGCTCAAACCGGCGCAGGTCGCGACCGGGCCGGACGGCAAGGCGGCCAAGAAACATGGGCTGCATGAGGAAACGCCGCTCTGGTATTATGCGCTGAAAGAGGCGGAGCATTACCACAAGGGCGAACGCCTCGGCCCGATGGCCTCGACCATCGTCGCCGAGACCTTTCTCGGCATGGTGCATGGCGACCATAATTCCTTCCTCTGGCAGCAGTCCGACTGGAAGCCGGAGCTGCCGAGCGCCAAGGCCGGGCATTTCACCATGGCAGACCTGATCCGCTTCGTCGGCGATATCAACCCGGTCGGCACCGCGCTCGAACAGGTACTGGAGCCGCAACCGTAAACAACCAAGATTGCCGCCGAGATTGCCTGCCCGCCCGCAGGCAAGGCCTGCCGGTGCCGACGTCACGGTCGCATCGGCAGGCTGATCTTATTCCAGTAGCAATTCCGGACGCAAAACCGGTTCCCACTTTTGCTGAAATTGCTTCAACGACGAAGGAAAGCCTCGAAGGCCGCCCGCGCCTCGGCGCTTTTCAGCCGGGCGGAAAAATGCACGAGTTCCTGATCGATCCGCGCCAGAACCTCATCGCGCGGACCGCGGACGAGATCGCGGGCAATCTGCAGCGCCTGCGGCGGTTTCTTGCCCAGTTCTGCGCCGATTGCCAGCGCTTCCATTTCCACCGCGTTCGGAGCGACGACCTTCCAGATCATGCCGGCTTCGAGTGCTGCCTCGGCGGAAAAGCCTTCGCCGGCCACCAGAAGCGCGAAGGCCCGTTGATGGCCGATGATCCTCGGCGCAAGCAGGCTCGATGCGGCTTCGGGAACAAGCGCCAGATCAACGAAGGGCGTCTTGAACAGGCTGCGGCCGGAGGCAACCGTCAGGTCGCAGTGAAGATTGAGCGTCGTGCCGATGCCGATCGCCAGCCCGTCAACACCGGAGACGAGCGGCTTTTCGGCCAGTGCCAGCGCCTTGATGAACAGGGCTCCGGCCGGCGGCTCCGTGGTGCCCGACATCGCATAACCGACGAAATCGCCCATGTCGTTGCCGGCGGAAAAACAGCCTTCGGTGCCGAGAAACACGACGGCCTTCACCTCGTCATCGGTATTGGCCTCTTCGAGCGCCGCCGTCATGCGCTGATACATGGCCGAGGTGATGGCGTTCTTCTTTTCCGGCCGGTTGAAGCGGATGATCAGAACGCCGGGATAGGCGTCGGTACGCTCGACGATGATATGTTCGGTCAAGTTAACTCCTCTATCCGTGACGATCCCCCTCTGGCCTGCCGGCCATCTCCCCCACAAGGGGGGAGAAGACCTGCGGCACCCTCACCAATCAATCGAAGCTTGGAGGCTGCGGCTAGGTTAAGCCCCTCCCCCTTGTGGGGAGGGGTTGGGGCGGGGTCTTTTATAGTCAGCCACCCTGTTGAAGGGATCCTATCTAGTCCAGCAGGCTGCGGGCGGCGGAAAGGCTGGCGGAGCCGGCGATGACGCGATCCTTGAGCGCCGAGGTTTCTGCAAGCAGGTTTTCCGCCATGAAGCGGCAGAGGCTGACACGCCCGTTCCCCTCGCCGTTATCGACGGCCACCAGCCCGCCCTTGGCGAGGTAAACACCGGTCAGGACGAGGCCGAAGAGGCGCTGATAGGGCGTCGCTCCTGCCAGAGCATCGGCCGTGCGGCCATCCGCCTGTGCCACCAGCAACCATGCGGTTGCAGCCTCCAGAGCAGCGATCGCGGCCCGGAGCCGGTCACCAGTTTCGCCGAAGTCGGGATCGTTGCGGGCTGCGACCTCTTCGGCCACCTGCTTCAGTTCGGCGAGCAGCCCCTTCACCTGATCGCCGCCGGAAAGCGGCAGTTTGCGGGTGACGAGGTCGATCGCCTGAATGCCGTTTGTGCCTTCATAGATCGGGGCGATGCGGGCATCGCGCAGATAACGCGCCGCACCGGTCTCTTCGATGAAGCCCATTCCTCCATGGACCTGAATGCCAAGCGAGGCGACATCGACGCCGATATCGGTGGAGAAGGATTTGGCGATCGGGGTCAGCAGGGCCGCACGCTCTGCCCAATTTTTGGCCTCTTCACCCTCATGATGATGGGACATGTCGGTGGCATGGGCGCAGGCATAACAAATCGCCCGCGCACCTTGGGTCAGCGCCTTCATGGTCAAAAGCATCTGGGCGACATCCGGATGCTCGATGATCGGGCTCATCCCGCTGTTCTGGCCCCCGTTCTGGACGCCGCTTTTATCGTTTCCCGACCGGTTGGGCGCCTTGCCCTGCGTGCGTTCCTTGGCGAAGGCGATGGCCTTCTGGGTCGCGGCTTCGGCAATCGCGACACCCTGGATGCCGACGGCGAGGCGTGCGTTGTTCATCATCGTGAACATGCAGGCGAGCCCCTTGTTTTCCTCGCCGACCAGATAACCGACAGCACCCCATTCCTCGCCGAACCGGCCATCGCCGAAAATCATCGTGCAGGTGGGCGAACCATGAATGCCGAGCTTGTGCTCGATCGAGTGGCAGAGAACGTCGTTGCGCTCGCCGAGCGATCCATCCTCGTTGACCAGGAATTTCGGCACCAGAAACAGCGAGATGCCGCGCGTTCCGGCCGGTGCGTCCGCCAAACGGGCGAGGACCAGATGGATGATGTTGTCGGCGGCGTCATGTTCGCCCCAGGTGATGAAAATCTTCTGGCCGAAGATGCGATAGGTGCCGTCGTCGCGCGGCTCCGCGCGGGTCTTCAGCACCCCGAGATCGGAGCCGGCATGCGGTTCCGTTAGGTTCATCGTGCCGGTCCACTCGCCGGACACCATCTTTTTCAGAAAGACCTGCTTGAGTTCATCCGAGCCGTGGGCTGCGAGCGCCTCGATCGCGCCCATCGTCAGTGTCGGGGCCAGCGCGAAGGCCATTGAGGCTGAGTTCCACATTTCTAGCGCTGCGACATTGAGCATATGCGGCAGGTTCTGGCCGCCAAAGGCTTCCGGCGCGGTCAGCCCGTTCCAGCCGCCATCGCGCCAGCGGCGGTAAAGATCGGGCCAGGCCTTCGGCGTCGTCACCTCGCCGTCTTCGAGTTTTGCACCCTCACGGTCGCCCTTCTCGCCGAGCGGCGCGATCTCGCTCGAGGCGAAGCGTCCGGCTTCCTCAAGGATTGCCGCCACCAGATCACCGCTGAGGTCGCCGAAGCGCCCCTCCTCCAGGGCCGCGGAAAGACCGGCAACATGGTTCAACGTGAAGGCAATCTCCTCCACCGGGGCGCTGTACATATGATCCTCCTCATCAGCCGTGCAGCCTTGCCTCTCCGGACAAGTAATTCCTTTTACGTAAACGTAAGGGAGATTGTCAATCGGCAGGTTGTTCCATCATGAAGCAGACGCGCATGAGGGGAAAGAGAAATGATAAAATGCAGGATGGCAGGGGCGATAAAGATTCTTTCGCGAGTTTGTCGTAGAAGGTCTTCAGGATACCGGAGTTCCGCCGATGGACACCGCCACCGCTGATGACGCCTGCCATTCCCGGTCTCGTCTGGGCCTACCGTTTTGATGCGCCGACGCGCTCCTGCGCACGGCTGCCGCTTGAAACGACGGCCAGAGAGCTGGATACGGAAGATGGTTTCCTGTGGCTGCATCTGAACCTCGCCGACAGCCGGGTGCCGGCCTTCCTGGAAAACCTGCCCGGCGTGACGCCGCCGGTGCTTGCGGCTCTCACCACGCGCGACACCCATGCGGCGATCATTCTCGACGAACAGCTGATCTACGGCACGCTGATCGACTTCCAGAAGGAGTTCGACAGCGAGACGCGCGATATCGGCTGGCTGCATTTCTTCGTCTCGGATCGCATCATCATCACCACACGGCTGCAGCCGCTGCGCTCCATCGACCGGCTCAAGGCGCAGATGGAGAAGAATGCGGCACGCTTCAAACGGCCGATCGATGTGTTCGAGACGCTGGTTGCCGAATTCCAGCGGACGCTGATCTCGCTCGTCATGGAGCTGACGGAAGAGCTGAACCTGATCGAGGATTTCGTCTACGACAACGCACCGCGTGACGAGCGCCGCAAGCTTGCGCCGGTGCGCCGCACCGTCGTTCGGCTTCACCGGCATTTACGAACGGTGCTGACCCTGATGCGACGGGCCGCAGCTTCCGACGAGGACGAGATGCCGGACGGGTTCGACGATGCGGCGGCGCGGCTGATCAGCCGTCTGGAAGCGGTCGATCATGACGTCTATGCGCTGCAGGAACGGGCGCGGCTGCTGCATGAGGAAATCGATTCCAAGCTTTCGTCGGAAACCAACCGCCACCTCTACATCCTGTCGCTGATGACGGCCTTCCTGTTGCCGCCGTCACTGGTCACCGGCTTTTTCGGGATGAATACGGAGGGGCTGCCATTTGCGCATCTGGAGCATGGCACCCTGTTCGCCTTCGGCGCGATCGGGCTTTCGGTCGCCGCCGCGTGGTGGCTGCTGAGGCGCGTCGGCATTCTGTAAAGCGCAAATGAAAAACCCGCGCCGAAGCGCGGGCTGATCTCTCATGCCATTTCAAGGCCCCACTCAGTAGTAGGGCGAATAACAGGTCTGGCGCGGGCCGTTATACGGCTGGAACGAGTTCGAATAGCTGTCATAGGACCGGTAGCGGCCCGCGCACCATTCATAATGGCGCGGGTTCAAGCCGCCTCCGCCGCTATAGGCAGGCCTTGGTGCAGGCTCGACATAACGTGGCTGCGAAGCGATCGCTCCTCCGATGATCGCGCCGGCGCCGAAGGCTGCAAGCGGATACCAGTAGCCATCGTTGTGACGACGATATCCGTCACGGTGATAGCGGTAACCGCGATGACCTCCGTACCAGCCGCGGCGCGGGCCATCGCCACGCCAGCCGCGGTCGCGATAATATTGCACGTTGCTTACGTCGGATACGACCTGCGCATTCGGTGCGGCTGGCAGCGGCAGCGCCTGCGCGGTTCCGAGTGATCCAGCAAGAACGACGGCTGAAACAGCTGCAACGGCAAATTTCTTGAACAGAGTCATTTCGTACTCTCCATTCCCTTAGTTGAAGAGGTGACGCCTCCCGCGCCACCAACTCACAGGATAGTCAACAAACATTCCAACGCTAGGATTTTTATCCTGAATGCATGCTATGCGCGGAAATGTGAAAGCCCGGCCGCGTGAGCGTCCGGGCTTGTTCGTCATGATATCCGCTTACCTGTAAGGCGAAACGCAAGAGCGGCGGACGCCGGCGCTGGCGACATAGGTATTATCCGAAGCGCGATAGGTCCGGTAGCGATTGGCGCACCACTGATAATGGCTGCCCCCCGAAGCACGCGGCTGGTTGGCGATGGCGCCGCCGATAATCGCAGCGGCACCGAATGCTGCTAGCGGGAACCAGTAACCGTTGTGATACCGATAGCCTTGGCGGCGCTCGCGATATCCGCGATGGCCGTTGTAATATCCTTCCCGATAGGCGCGTCGATCATGGCGGTAGTGACGGCGATCGCGATCATGGCGATAATAGCGGCGGTCACGATCGTCGCGACGGTATTGGACCTCGGTCGCCTGGCTGGCGGAGGCCTGCACCGCCATCGGTGCCACCGGCATCACAGGTGCGGCCGAAACCGGAACAAAACTCGTAGCAAGAACGGCCGCTGCCGTTAAGGCGGTGGCGATGCGCATGCGGAATGCGTTCATGGGAATGTTTCCTCGACATATAATCAGCGATTTAGAACGTGATACATGCCGATTTGTTCCACGCCATATTCCCTGGCAGAGGAATGCCAGATACCCTATTCGCCGGCTTCGTCGAAAACGCGCCGGTTTTCCTCGATGCGGGAGAAGTTGTCCCTGATCCAGAAATTCAGCGCCTGAAGAGACGCCAGTATGCCGGCCCCCAATTCGGTCAGCTCGTATTCGACGCGCGGCGGCACCTCGGGAAAATAGTGTCGCCTGACGAAACCATCGCGTTCCAGGCCGCGTAGCGTCAGTGTCAGCATGCGCTGCGTGATGCCGTCGATTTCCCTTTTCAGATGCGAAAAACGGAGCCTTCGACCCTCTGCAAGCGAGAGGCGCCAGATGACCTGAACCGTCCACTTGTCACCCAGACGCCCGCATACTCCGTTTGCAGGTTGCGGCAGGAAAGCCTGATCGCGCGTCACCTGCCTTTCGGTTTTGCTCTGACCTGAATTGTCCAAGAGTATCACCCGTGTGCCCGAGGCTGAAAATAGTGCCGTCTTCCGGCTGTGTTTCAACAGTATATATGGAGACCCCGTGTTCACCACGAGGGTTCTCAGATGAAAGAAGACAAACGTCCAATCCTGGTATTCGGCGCCACCGGCCGGCAGGGCGGAGCGGTCGCCGAAGCGCTTTTGAAGGCAAGATGGCCCGTTCGCGCGATTGTGCGAGACACTGCAGCCCCGAAATCCGTCGCCCTTCGTCAGGCGGGTGCCGAACTGGTTGAAGGATTATTTGCCGATCTCGATACATTTCGCGCCGGGATGAACAGTGTCCATGGCGTGTTCAGCGTCTTACCGGCCAACCTGTCAGAGGCCGAAGAGGTACGGATAGGGTGCGGGATCGCCGATCTTGCGGCCGAAAGCGGCGTCGCGCATCTCGTCTATTCCTCGGGCGCCAGTTCCGGCGACACGCCTACCGGGATCGCCCGTTTCGACGCCAAGCCGCGGATCGAGGCGCATATCCGCCGGCTGCCGGTCACCGCAACGATAATCAGACCGATGATATTCATGGATATGCTGATCAACCCGGCATTCGGCCTTTCAGAAGGCCGGTACAAATTCTTCCTCAGGCCGGACCAGTCGATGCAACTGATTGCCGTGGAAGACATCGGGAAATTCGTCGCCGCGATCTTTGCCGATGGCATACGGTTCAGCGGACGGACGATGAAGATCGCGAGCGATACGGTTACAGGGCGCCAGCTTGGGGAAATCTTCAGCGAAGCCGCTTGTCGTCCGATCATCTATTCCCGCTTTGCCGATGAAGTCCTTGCCGCCAATAGCGATCTTGGTCAGCTTGCGGCGATCCTGGATAACGGCCCGCTGGCGGATCACGTGGACCTTGCTGCGATGCGCGAGATCAACCCCGAGATCATTTCCTTTCAGGTCTGGCTTGCGACCCAAGGACACCAAGCCTTCGACGCCGTAATCGGGAGTGATCATACGTCCCACTCAGCGTAAAAAAGGCTCCTCCGCAAACTGACGGCACATTGCGGAGGAGCGCTCAGCATCACGCCACCGCGTAAAGCGTGCTGTCCTTGCCCTGCAGGCGATCGATCATGAAGTTCGAATACCACTCAACGAACTGCATCACACCGCCTTCATGCGCCTCGGAATAAGGGCCGGGTTCATAGGCGGGAGAGCGGATGCCGAAGGCATTTTCCTCGACGATCTGCCTGTCCTGGTCGTTGGTCATGTTCCAGACATGGGTCAGCTGCTCGACATCGTAATCGACGCCTTCCACCGCATCCTTGTGGACCAGCCATGTGGTGGTGACCGCCGTCTCTTCCGGCCCGATGGGGATGACTCGGAAAGAGATCGCGTGGTCGACCAGCATATGGTTCCAGGTGGTGGGATAATGGAACAGAAGCATCGTGCCGATATGGGAAATCGTCACGTCGTCGGAGAGCGACCGTTGAACTGCGGGCCGGCCGTTCATCGTGTAGCTTTCGGCATCCTCGATCAGCGGCATGCGCGCCACGCGGAACTGGCCGTCCGGCGACATGTTGAACGTGCTCGGCAGGCCGGCCGCTTCACAGCGGCTCCAGTGTTCGGAAATGAACGGATCGTCGCCTGCGCCCTGCACACCGGTCGCAGTCGGCGCTTCCGGGTAGGTGCGGCAGAGTTCCGGATGGTTGCCTGCGCAGTGATAACACTCGCGATTGTTTTCCCAGACGAGCTTCCAGTTGCCCTTTTCGATAATCGTGTTCTGGGCGGCAACCTTCGTTTCGGGCAAGCGATGGGGCGCCATGTAAGGCTCGACCGTTGCGCGAACCGGAGCAAAATCCGGGGCTTCCTTTGCAAGGCAGATAAAGATGTAGCCGGCAACCACCTGGCAGTGGACGGGTTTCAATCCAAACTGCTTCTTGTCGAAATTCTCGCCCATATGACGGGCCGACATCAGCGAGCCGTCATGCTGGTAGGTCCACTGGTGATAGGGACAGACGAGGCGGGTCGCAGAACCCGTTTCCTTGGTGCAGACGCGGTGGCCACGATGGCGGCAGGTATTGTGATAGGCGCGGATATCGCCCTCGCGCGTGCGGATGACGAGAACCGGATAGTCGCCGACCTGCAGGGTGAAATACATGCCCGCCTTGTTGATCTGGCAATCGTGGCCGGCAAACAGCCAGTCGCGATACCAGATCATCTCGAGATCGAGCTTGTAGTAATCGGGATCGATATAAAAGGGCTGTTCCAGGCTGAAACCTTCGCGGCGGTTCTTCAGCTGCCGCAGAACCTGATTGTGAATGTCCATATGCTTCCTCGCAATACAAGCAAGCTTCAGGGCATGGACAAGCCGGCAACAATCAATGCAGCCAATTCCCGTCCCGTGCGCCCTCCGCGACCGGTGTCATCAAGCTCAGGCTGGTTTCCGGGCTGAGGAGTTGTCCCAAAAGGACTGCATGGCACCTTCCCGGTCGGCCGTTCGGCTCTGTCCCAGTGGCCGGGGTCGCCCCCTACCATGCCTTCAACTCCACCACCGTTGCGGGGGCAGCGCCGGATAGATCTCTGCGACCCGCCGGCTTCCCAATTCTCCGCCTCCCCTAGCGAGGCGGCACCTTGAGCTTTGTCATATTTAAGCGGGACGCCGGCCTGTCGCATAGACGACATTGCGACATCGGCCACTGCATTGGCGACGATCGCGCAATAGCATCCGATTGCGGGAGAAACCGACTGTTAAGGTCTTGCTAATAGTGTTCTTGAAAATTCATTGGGAAGAGCCGCCACCATGCCAGGACAGCTCCGTTATTACGAAGTCAACAGGCCCAGGCCCTTGATGATGCCGCCAAGCAGCGGCAATGCCCATACGGAATTCCTGCGAACCGGCAGAATTCCACGCTCCCGCCCTGTCTGGGTTCCCGACGAACGTCGCTATCTCACCCATGACGAAGTGGCTGAAAAGACAGGCAAGAAGCTCGAAACGGCCGGCGAAACCACGCATAAGCGGCTGAACAGCTTTCACCGGTCTATCCACCTGCCGAAGATCATCTTTCACCGCACGTTGGAGGGTAGCCCGCATCTGGGCTATTGCCATGTGACCGCAGCACGTACCTTCTTTTCGCAGGATGCGATGGTCAGCTGGTCATTCTACATCGCCAACTTCTCTTCCGAGATCGGCGGCGACGAGGTGTTTTTCGCCCGAATCAATCCACGGAATTCCCGCATGTATTTCGCCGTCGCGGTGGAAGGCGAAGCAGGCGAACAGGCGCGGATCGACCGGACATGGCGCAAGAACGGGCTTCTGTTCCAGACCAACAGCCCGCGCGAGGCGATGCGCAACGTTCTGATGCTCGGCGCGCCCAGTGCCGCAGTGCGCGAAATCATCAAAAGGCTTTAAAGCACGGGCACTCCGCTGTATTGACAGCGGCATGACAGCCGAAATCATAAACATCACCCATGAGCCCCAGCGCGCCATCAGCGAGGCAAGCCGCGTGCTCAATGACGGTTTTCCCGTCGCCATTCCGACCGAAACGGTCTACGGCCTTGCCGCGGATGCGACGCGCGCCGATGCGATCTCGCACATCTACGAGACCAAGGGGCGTCCGCAGTTCAATCCGCTCATCTGCCATGTCTGCGATATCGAGATGGCCGAGCGGTACGCGGTGTTCGATCCGGCGTCGAGAAAGTTGGCCGAAACCTTCTGGCCCGGTCCGCTGACCATTGTCCTGCCGCTCAGGAAAGACAGCACCATCCATCCGCTGGCAACCGCGGGGCTGGAAACGGTCGGGCTTCGCTGCCCGGAAGGTTTTGCCAACGACCTGATCCGCGATTTCGGCCGGCCGCTTGCGGCACCAAGCGCCAACACGTCCGGCAAGATCAGCCCGACCTCGGCACGCCATGTGATGGACGACCTCGGCGACAAGCTTCAACTGATCATCGACGGCGGCTCTTCGCCAGTCGGCGTCGAGTCGACGATCATCCGCGTCGATCCCGAAACCGGCGCGATCCTGCTTCTCAGGCCCGGTGGTCTTGCGGCCATGCATATCGCCGATGTTGCCGGGCGTGACCTTGAGCGCCGCTCAGGCCCTGCCGCGATCATCGAGGCGCCGGGCATGCTCGCCTCGCATTATGCGCCGGGCGCTAACGTGCGTCTCGACGCGACGGCGATCGAACCGGGCGAAGCGCTGATCCGTTTCGGTGGCCAGCCGGTTGCCGGTGCGGAAAAGGCTGCGATCGATCTCGACCTTAGCCCATCCGCCGACCTTGCGCAGGCAGCGGCCAACCTGTTCGAATACTTGAAGCGCGCAGATGCCAGCGGTGCCTCAAGCATCGCGGTTGCGCCGATCCCGAACGAGGGACTGGGCGAAGCGATCAATGACAGGCTGGGACGGGCAGCCGCACCACGCGACGGAGAGGAATGAAAATGGACAATGCAGCAGGCGAGAGCGCAAAGGCCGGTTCAGAGATGGCTTCGGGACTGATCGACCGTTTTGCCGCGATTGTCGGAGATGCCAATGTGATCCGCGATGCGGCAGGCCTTGCCCCGCATCTGGTGGAGGATCGTGGTCTCTACAAGGGTTCCTCGCCGCTGCTTCTGAAGCCTGCCACGACGCAGGAGGTCTCGGCGATCCTGAAACTCGCCAGCGAAACCGGCACCGCCATCGTGCCGCAGACCGGCAATACCGGTCTTGTCGGCGGACAGACACCACGCGCCGGCGGCAATGACGTTATCGTCTCTCTTGCCCGTATGAACCGCATCCGCGACGTCGATCCGGTAGCCAATGTGCTGGTTGCCGATGGCGGCGCAATTCTTGCCGACGTGCAGAAGGCTGCGGAAGAGGTGAACCGGCTGTTTCCGCTTTCGCTCGGATCGGAAGGTTCCTGCCGGATCGGCGGCAATCTTTCCACCAATGCGGGCGGCACGGCGGTGCTTGCCTATGGCAACATGCGCCAGCTCTGCCTCGGGCTGGAAGTCGTGCTTCCGACCGGCGAGATCTGGGACGGCCTGCGTCGGCTGAAGAAGGACAATACCGGCTACGACCTGCGCGACCTCTTCATCGGTGCGGAAGGCACGCTCGGCATCATCACAGGTGCCGTGCTGAAACTCTTTCCCCGCCCAGTCGGTCATCAGGTGGCATTTGCCGGTGTTGCCTCGACCGAAGACGCGCTCGCGCTGTTCGACAAGGCCTCGACACTTTGCGGCATGGCCCTGACCGGCTTCGAGCTGATGCCGCGGATCGGCATCGAATTCACCTCGCGCCATATCGACGGCGTGCGCGACCCGCTGTCGGAACCGCATCCGTGGTATGTGCTGATCGACATATCGACCTCGGACTCGGCCGAGACTGCTGAAGTCATGGTCCATTCGCTGCTGGAGCAGGGTTTCGAGGCCGGTCTGGTACGCGATGCGGTGATTGCCAGCTCGGTTGCGCAGCAGAAGGCGCTGTGGACGATGCGCGAAAGCATGTCCGGCGCTCAGAAGCCGGAAGGCGGATCGATCAAGCACGACGTGTCCGTGCCGGTCTCGAAAATTCCCCAATTCATGGCGGAGGCCGAAACGGCGGTTCTCGCCGCCATGCCAGGCGCGCGCGTCTGCGCCTTCGGCCATATGGGCGACGGCAATATCCACTACAACATCTCCCAGCCGGTAGGTGCCGACAAACAAGCGTTTCTCGACCGCTGGCGCGAGATCAACGAGATCGTCCATAGGATCGTGCTTGCCGCTGGCGGCTCGATTTCGGCGGAGCACGGCATCGGCCAGCTGAAGCGGGACGAGCTTGCGCATGTCCGCTCGCCGATCGAGATGGACCTTATGGCCCGGATCAAGAAATCCTTCGATCCGGCCGGCATCATGAACCCGGGCAAGGTCATCATCGCCCCATGAGCCATATCCGGAAAACCACGATCCGCATCGATTTCGATATCGGCGTAAGGCTCGGGCCGGGAAAGGCGCAACTGCTCGAGCTGATCGAGGAACATGGTTCCATCCGCGCCGCCGGAGCTTCGATCGGCATGTCCTACCGGCGTGCATGGCTGCTTTCGGACGAGATTAACCGGATGTTCCGCGAACCTTCGATCTTTACCCGCCATGGTGGAAAAAGCGGCGGTGGGGCCGGCCTTACCGAGTTCGGCCGGGAGCTTCTTTCACGCTATCGACGGATGGAAGCCGCCATGCTCAAAGCCGCCGACGAGGATCTGGCGTGGCTGTCGTCCAATATCGACGCGGCCTTCACACCCTTCTCCAAAAAAGACGACAGCTGATTTTTGTCCCAGGCTTTCGGCCTGCATAATCGGCGATCCGGACGGTTTTCCACAGACCCGAAAACGCGATCGCAAGGGCGTGTCTCACGGCGATACGCCTTCAATCCAAGCTGACGCGTTCACCCTTCAGAAACCGCGATAATTGCGGCATTCGGTAACCATCCACCAAGGCAAACTTTCCTTAACCGCGATTTTTAAGGGGTTTTCGCAACCCCGCCGCCTAATGTGAGCCCATCAGAGGACAAAAGTCCCGCAGAGAAACGAATACGGGAAACCGGAAGCGGCTCTCAGGTAAAACAAGGGTAGCATAAAGCGATGAGCAAAACCGTTCTGAAGCCCGATTGGGCAGGGTCGACATTGAGGCTCGATCCGTCTCGTTTTCCGCAGCAGATTACCTATTCGCTGCGCGAGACCTCAGGAGATGTCACGATCACCATCGACGAGCGCGGCGCCGTGCTGCGCAAGATCCTTCCGGGTAGCGGTCTGCCGCTGTCCTTCGCCCTGCCGGCGCGCGCGTTCAAGGGTGTCGCCGCCCGTGCGATCGACCATGGCGACGGTGAAGTCACCGTCACGCTCGAACTCCATCACGACGATCCTGATCTCTGCATCCCGCTTCTCGTAGCGCACGATCTCTGCGACATCGCAGCCGACTGGCGCTCGTGGTCTGAAGCCTTTCATATTCCGATGCTGATGGTTGAAGCCGATGGCGTTGCCCGTCCGCTCGAAAACCATATCGGCGACGTGCGCAACCATGGCACCAAGCAGCGCCGCCGTCACTCCTATTTCGCCGCAAGGCGTCCCCGCTTCCTCGTTCGCCGCACGACCGGCAGCCTCGGCGTCGCGCTGAGGATCGAAGGCCGGGAAATCATCGCGCGCCGGTAGGAACGTCCCCTGAACCTGCAAGGCGCAGCGCAAAGCCCGGCTTCAACAAGCCGGGCTTTTTCAGTTCAGCATCATCGCTGTCTCAGAAAATGAGCGAGAGAAGCAGGCCGGCAAAGAGGATTGCGCCGACACGATTGTTGGAGAGGAACAGGTCCCGGCACCGGGCGGTATTGCGGATATCCAGAATGAGAATCTGCCAGCCGAGCATAATGACCATAGCAATCAGCCCGACATAGGCGAAGAAACCGGCACCGGCTGCGATAAAGGACAAGAAAAGAAACAGGACGGTGACGCCGTAGAGCCCGACAATGCAGGGTTTTGCCTTGTCGCCGAACAGCCGTGCGGTGGAGCGAACACCGATCAGTTCGTCATCCTCGATATCCTGATAGGCATAGATCGTGTCGTAACCGATCGTCCAGGCAACGGCACCGATATAGAGAAACACCGGCGCCCAGGAGAGCGATCCGAAGATTGCCGCCCAGCCCATCAGCGCGCCCCAGGAGAATGCGAGCCCAAGGAAGAACTGCGGCCAATCGGTAAAACGTTTGGCAAAGGGATAGATGGCGACGACAGCGAGCGAGGCTATGCCGAGCACGATCGAGAAGGTGTTGAACTGAATGAGGACAAGCAGTCCGACCAGCGCCTGCAGAACGATGAACACCTTGGCACCGAAGCGGGACACACGACCAGATGGCAGCGGGCGCGAGCGGGTGCGCGCCACTTCCATGTCGATATCGTGGTCGACGAGATCGTTATAGGCACAGCCCGCGCCACGCATGGCGACCGAGCCGATGAACATCAGGAAAAGATAGAAGATGATCGTGCCTGCCGATGGCTCCAGACCATCGGGTGCCGCGTCCGCCGCAAGAGCGATGGACCAGAAGCACGGCCACATCAGAAGCTGCCAGCCGATCGGGCGGTCCCAGCGGGCAAGCTGGGAATATCCCCATAGCGATCGCGGCAGCACGCGATAGACAAAATTATCGGAAGGGGCATCGGCCACGCGAGCGGCATCATTTGGGGCGTTTGTCATCATGCCGAGGTTCTAGCGCCGGGGATTTGGGGTGGTCAAGGAGATGGAAGAATCATCACCTTCAAGTCCCCTCTGGCCTGCCGGCCATCTCCCCCACAAGGGGGAGAAGACCCGTGGCGGCCTCTTGCCAATTTCTCACCGGAGGGATCGGCCGGGTTAAGCCCTCCCCCTTGTGGGGAGGGTTGGCAGGGGTCTTCTGCCCCCAGCTGGGCCACCATCACACCGCAATCTTGTCCAGCGGCAACCGGCTCTGTTCAAACGCCCGCAACTCGGCTTCCCGCTCATAGATGTAGTCGCGCGTATCAGGCACGGCCTGGCGCTTCTTGACGATCTGGATCTGGAAGATGTGGAAGGCTTCGTGGGTGAAGGCCATTTCGGACGCTGCGAGATAGAATTCCCACATCCTGACGAAACGGTCGTCATAAAGCGCTGCCGCCTTTTCCCTGTTGGCCATGAAGCGCTCGCGCCAGTGGCGCAGCGTATAGGCGTAATGCATTGGCAGGATTTCAACGTCGGAGACCAGCAGTCCCGCCTTTTCGATCGCCGGAAGCACTTCCGCCAGAGACGGGATATAACCGCCCGGGAAGATGTACTTTTCGATCCACGGATTGTTGTAGATCGCCGGATAGGGCTGGCCGATCGAATGCAACACCATCACGCCGTCATCGGCGAGCACATCGTTCACCTTGTTGAAGAACTTTTTGTAGTTCAGGCGGCCGACATGTTCGAACATTCCGACGGATACGATGCGATCGTAGCTCTTGGTCGGCGGCAGGTAATAATAGTCCTGCAACTCGAAACGGACGCTGTTGGCGAGACCCCGCCTGGCGGCGCGTTCGCGGGAGATCTTGAGCTGCTCGGTCGACAGCGTGATGCCGGTCACGTCGATACCGGAGCTTTCCGACAGATACATCGCCATGCCGCCCCAGCCGGAGCCGATTTCCAGCGCCTTCTGGCCGGGCTCTGCCAGAAGCTTTGCCACGATATGGCGTTTCTTGGCGATCTGCGCCTCGTCCAGTGAAATGCCGGGCGGGTTGAAGTAGGCGCAGGAATATTGCCAGTCCTCGTCGAGAAACAGCGAGAACAGCTTTTCGTCGAGATCGTAGTGATGCGAGACGTTCTTGCGATTGTGGTTGATCGGAACGCGATTACGGAACTGCGCCTCGATCATGCGGCCGATGCCGCGGACGATCATGCCGAATGTCAGGCCTTCGGACAGGGTGTTGTCCTTGATCAGGGCCAGGAACTCATAGATGTCGCCTTCTTCCACGAGGAGACGGCCATCCATGTAGAGCTGGCCGAGTTGCAACTGCGGATCACGCAGAAGCGCCAATTCCGATGCCTCGTCGGTGAAGCGGATGGCCACCGACCGACCTCCCCCTCCTCCATATCGCTGTTCGCCTCCCGTCCCACGGACGGTGAGAGTGCCTATCTTGATGATTTTGCTAAGAAGATCGTGAAGGGACGAGTTCACGGACCCACCTCCTGAATACTAAGGGAACCTTACTATTTTTCGAAATCTAGCGTCTATTACTCGGACTGCAAGCACATTCCGGTCATGAAAATGACACGAAACAGCACGCCGTCAAACGGGTTGTTTGACGGCGCACACCTAATGGTAGCAATGACATCGAAGCTTGTAGAATTCAGCGCTTTTTTAAAGCTTCTGCGAGCGCTGCGCCGAAAGCGCCTTGTGAAGAAGGCTTTTCGGTCTTCATGAATTTTTGATTGGCGGGGCGTTCATTTTTGCCCGGACCACGCGGCGGCGGGGCGCTTTCGCCTCCATCCTTGCGCATTGTCAAGCCGATTCGCTTGCGCTTGACGTCCACCTCGACCACCCGAACCTTCACCACATCACCCGCCTTGACCACTTCATGCGGGTCCTTGACGAACTTGTCGGCCAGTTGCGAGACGTGGACGAGACCGTCCTGATGCACGCCGATATCGACGAAGGCGCCGAAGGCCGCAACGTTCGTCACGGTACCTTCCAGCAGCATGCCGGGCTTGAGATCGGTGATCTCGTCGACACCGTCTGCAAAGGTGGCGGTCTTGAAGCTCGGGCGCGGGTCACGGCCGGGCTTTTCCAGTTCGGCGATGATGTCCTTCACGGTCGGCAGACCGAACTGCTCGTCGATGAACTGCCGCGGATCAACGGATTTCAACGCCGCGCTGTCGCCCATCAGGGTGCGCAGGTCACGGCCACAAGCGGCGACGATCTTCTTCGCCACTCCATAGGCTTCCGGGTGGACGGAAGAAGCATCAAGCGGCTCCTTGCCGTTGACGATGCGCAGGAAGCCCGCTGCCTGTTCGAAGGTGCGGTTGCCAAGGCGCGCGACCTTCAAAAGATCCTTGCGGCTTGCGAAAGCGCCATTCAAATCGCGATGAGCAACGATCGCTTCAGCAATGGATTTACTCAAGCCCGAAACGCGGGCAAGCAGCGGCGCGGACGCCATATTGAGATCGACGCCGACGGCATTCACCGCATCTTCGACGACGGCATCAAGCGAGCGGGCGAGCTTGCCCTGATCGACATCGTGCTGGTACTGGCCGACACCGATCGCCTTGGGTTCGATCTTGACCAGTTCGGCCAGCGGATCCTGCAGGCGGCGGGCGATGGAGACCGCGCCGCGCAGCGACACGTCGAGCCCGGGGAATTCGGCGGCCGCGGTTTCCGAAGCGGAATAGACCGAGGCGCCGGCTTCCGAGACGATGACCTTGGTCGGCTTGGCCCCCGGAAGGGATGACAGCATGTCGGCCACCAGCTTTTCCGTCTCGCGGCTGCCGGTACCGTTGCCGATGGCGATCAGCTCGACATCATGCTTGCGGATCAGCGAGGCGAGTTCAGCCTGCGTGCCGCGCAGGTCGTTCTTCGGCGGGAAAGGATAGACGGTCGAGGTGTCGATCAGCTTGCCAGTGGCATCGACGATCGCGACCTTGACGCCGGTGCGGATGCCCGGATCGAGGCCCATGGTCGAGCGGGAACCAGCAGGAGCGGCCAGAAGCAGGTCCTTGAGATTACGCGCGAAGACGTGAATTGCATCCTCTTCGGAGCGCTCGCGCATTTCCCGCATAAGGTCGAGCGAGAGCGAAACGGAGAGCTTGACGCGCCAGGTCCAGCCGGCAGCTTCCATAAGCCACAGGTCGCCCTTGCCAGAGCCGCGGATTTCAAACGCAGCGGCGATGATGCGCTGTGCCGGCTTGACCGGGGATGTGTCGTCAGCATCGACATCGATCGTCAGGGTCAGCATTTCCTCATTCCAGCCGCGCAGCATGGCGAGCGCGCGGTGGCCGGGCACGGTTGCCCAGCGCTCCGTGTGATCGAAATAGTCGGCGAACTTGGCGCCCGCCTCCTGCTTGCCATCGACCACCTTGGCGCGGAGAACGGCGCCATCGCGCATATGCTGGCGCAGGCGGCCGAGAAGATCGGCATTTTCGGAGATGGTTTCGGCAACGATATCGCGCGCGCCATCGAGCGCCGTCTTCAGGTCGGCGACTTCACCCTGAACATAGTCTTGCGCAAGCTTTGCCGGGTCGGCGTTGCGATCGGCCCAGATGGCTTCGGCGAGCGGGCCAAGGCCACGTTCGCGGGCGATCTCGGCGCGGGTGCGGCGCTTCGGCTTGTAGGGAAGATAAAGGTCTTCGAGTTCGGCCTTGGTGGTGGCACCGGCAAGCTTGGCCGCCAGTTCGTCGGTCATCTTGCCCTGGGTATTGATGCTGTCGACGATCGAGACGCGGCGGGCTTCCAGCTCACGCAGATAGACGAGGCGCTCGGCGAGATTGCGAAGCTGCGTATCGTCGAGGCCACCGGTCACTTCCTTACGATAGCGCGCGATGAAGGGAACCGTCGCGCCTTCATCCAGCAGACCGATCGCCGCCTTCGCCTGATCCGGGCACGCGTTGATTTCTGCGGCAATCGCAAGGCTGAGTTTTTGGATGTCGGCGGCCATGGAAGTCCTCGTCTAGATCGGGAGGCGTGACCATAGTCAAACTTTGCGGCAAGACAACACTGCCTTTCCCTGCGCTCACAGGATGATGAAGCAGCCTGTGCCAAAACGGACCGGCATTCACAAATCGATAACCGTCACCCGGTGGATAAAGACGTGACATCTTCTCGCATTCGTCGCGCCACCTATAGTTAGCGACGCCGCATGATGCGGTACGCATGGAGGTATGAATGCCCAGAAGAATCGCCACCCAACTCGCCCGTGATGAGGCGGTGGGCTCCGAAGAGCTGGAGGCCGCCATCATCTACCTGAGCGAAAAGATAAAAGATGCGGCCAAAAGAGACGAACCGGTTCCCTTCCTCGCCTATAGAAATCGACTGATTTTCGAAACGACACTGGCGTTGCGCCGGTAGGAGCATGCACGCTCTAGAAACATATCATCAAGGCGGTGCCGACCCTGTTATCCCTGTGGGGCCGGCCGCCAACCGGGTGCATATCGGCCGCAGACCCTTGACCTTTGCGGCAACGGGCCTTAACCGCCCCAGTGAAACAACCATGAGGGCGGTTTATGAAGGTTCTGCTGATCGGCTCAGGCGGCCGCGAACATGCACTGGCGTGGAAGCTCGCACAGTCTCCCAAACTGACTGCCCTTTATGCCGCTCCGGGCAATCCCGGTATCGCGGAACATGCCCAGATCGCTTCCCTTGACGTCGATGATCATGGCGCAGTTGCCGAATTCTGCCTGACCAATGGTATCGACTTCGTCGTGGTCGGTCCGGAAGGTCCGCTGGTGGCCGGTATCGCCGACGTGCTGCGTTCCAAGAACATCGTCGTCTTTGGACCATCGGCCGCGGCAGCCCAGCTCGAAGGCTCCAAGGGTTTCACCAAGGATATCTGCGCCCGCTACGATATCCCGACCGGAGCCTACCGCCGCTTCACCAATGGTGAAGAAGCAAAGGCCTATGTGACTGAGCAGGGCGCGCCGATCGTGGTCAAGGCAGACGGACTTGCCGCCGGCAAGGGCGTCACGGTTGCGATGACGGTGGAGGAGGCGCTTGCCGCAATCGACGACTGCTTCGACGGCGCCTTCGGGGCAGCCGGTGCGGAAGTCGTGGTCGAGGCCTATCTCGATGGCGAAGAGGCGAGCTTCTTCTGCCTTTCCGACGGCAAGACGGCGCTGGCGCTGGCAACAGCGCAGGACCACAAGCGCGTCGGCGACGGCGATACCGGGCCGAATACGGGCGGCATGGGCGCCTATTCCCCTGCCCCGGTGATGACGCCCGAAATGGTCGAGCGGACGATGAAGGAAATTATCGAGCCGACCATCCGCGGCATGGCGGAAAGCGGCCATCCGTTTACCGGCGTGTTCTTTGCCGGCCTGATGATCACCCAGAAAGGTCCGGAACTGATCGAATACAATGTCCGCTTCGGCGACCCGGAATGCCAGGTGCTGATGATGCGGCTGAAGAGCGATCTTCTCGAACTGCTCTATGCCGCCGCAACCGGCACCCTCAATCAGGTCGAGGCGCTGTGGAGCGACGATGTGGCGCTGAGCGTCGTCATGGCATCCAAGGGTTATCCCGCTGCCTATGACAAGAACACGCCGATCGCCAAATTGCCGGCAACAGCAAGGGGCGAGAAGATCTTCCACGCCGGCACGGCGATCAAGGACGGACAGCTGGTAGCGACCGGCGGCCGGGTGCTGAACGTTACGGCGATCGGCCATAATGTCCGCGAGGCACAGGCCGGGGCCTATTCGCTCGTAGAAGGCATCACCTGGGAAAACGGTTTCTGCCGCCGCGATATCGGCTGGCGTGCGGCCGCGCGCGAGAATTCCTGACAGCTTGGCCGCATGCCTTCTGGTGATGCGGCCGATCGTTACAGTTTAAGCCGTTATTTACCGGTTCTCCTGACGGGATCGAAACCACTGATGAACTAAGCATGATGCAAAGAGAGGATTTGCATCATGCGCCATCTGGCCCTCACAGCCTTCGTGCTTTTCGCCGGTACTGCCCAGGCGCAGTCTGTCATGCCATTTCCGGGCAATACGCAGGGAACGACCCCAAGCATGCTGAGCTTGACTTGCGAAACCTGCCCTCCTCTTAAGAAGGCCGAAGACAGTAACTACAAGGTTCCCGAGCTGAAAGGCAGCATCCAATCGGTCTCGCTTATGGAGATCGACGGCCAGAAGAAGATCGTACGTACCGATGCTTGGATGGGCGGCTCGCCGGTCGTCCATATCAGCAAGGTACCGGACTGGATGAACATCGATCAGATGCAGGCTGTGATTGCGACCACGAGCGGCAGATATGTCCAGACAGAGGTCCAGACCGCGAGCCATCAAGCTGACCCGATCGACCTTGAGTCAAAGACAGGCGCCGTGGAGAAAAGCACCCTCAGCGAGCAGAAGATAAAAGACACTCCACTTAGGTTGAGTGAATAACGAGAGCTGCTTATTTCGCCATCAGCAAGATACATTATTCCTAATACTTCTACCCTGACTTGTTAAATTCCCTATCGGGCTGAAAATTCGCGATAACGTTCGATAATATATCCGTTATCATCAGCCATCCGCCAAAAACTTAAATTTTTATTCAAAGATACAGGGCATTTTTAGCCTTGTGCGATGCAGCACGAATTTTGCGCAGGATGCGCTCCTTCCCAACACTTGAAGTTTATTCGGCTGCCGGACAATGGCGGTCGGTATGGTCGCGAGGATTCCATGAAGAACCTGAAGATCTCCCATCAGCTCGTCCTGCTCGTGCTGACATTAATGGTCGCCTTCGCGGTCGGTACCTATTTCGAACTGCGCGCATCCACCAGCGCGATCTATGCAGAGCGTTACGGAATGCTGCGCAGCCAAGTGGAATCCGGCATCGGCATTCTGAAGAAATTCCAGGAGCGTGAAGCGGCCGGCGAGCTGACGCGCGAGGACGCCCAGAAACAGGCCTTCGCAGCTGTCTCCGCCATGACCTTCAAGCCGGACGGTTATCTCTATGCCTATGACTATGACGTGACGATGCGCCTGCATCCAGACCCCAAGCGTCTCGGCCAGAATTTCAAGGGCAAGCCCGACAGCCAGGGCTTCATGTATCGCGACGAGTTGGTCAAGCTCGCCCGTGCCGGCGGCGGCACTGCAGACTTCCTTGGGCCCAAGCCCGGCGAACAGGGCGAGGATTTCCGCAAGAGCTCCTATGCGCTCGCTTTCGAACCCTGGCAGTTGGTTCTCGTTACCGGCGTCTATGTCGATGACCTCGAAGCCCAGGTCCGCTCGGACATCATGAAGGCCGTCGGCATCGGAGCCGGTATCCTTGTGCTTGCCGCCATCCTTGCACTGATTGTCATCCGCAACATTTCCGGACCGCTCAGCGATATCCGCAACGCGCTGAACGCCGTTGCCGACGAGGATGTCAATCTCAAGATCCCGCACACGGGCATGACGAACGAAGTGGGCCTGATGGCCCGCGCCACCGAAGCCCTGCAGCAGAAGGTGCGCGAGCGCCATGCGATGGAAGAACGCCAGCAGCGCCAACAGGAGGAACTCGACGGCGAGCGCCAGCAGAACCTCGACATGCAGCGCGACGAGGCCAAATTGCAGGCCCGCGTCGTCTCCACGATTGGCTCCGCTCTCGAAAACCTCGCCAAGGGCGACCTCACGGTTCGCTGCGGCGATCTCGGCAGTCGCTATGCCGGCCTGCGCGACAACTTCAACGAGGCGCTCGGCCATCTCGAAGCTGCCATGTCCAAGGTCAATGCCAAGGGCATCGATATCGGCGGCTCGAAGGAGGAAATCCGTCGCGCTTCCAACGAGCTGTCGCAGCGCACCGAGCGCCAGGCGGCAAGCCTGGAAGAAACTTCGGCGGCTCTCGACGAACTGACGGTTGCCGTCAAGCAGACCGCTGACGGCGCTCGCGAGGCGGCCCAGCGGGTCGTCACGGTCAGCGGCGAAGCGAACCGCAGCGATGCCGTGGTCGCCGAAGCGATCGAGGCGATGAGCGGCATCGAACAGTCCTCCGGTGAGATTTCCAAGATCATCGGCGTGATCGACGAGATCGCCTTCCAGACAAACCTTCTGGCGCTCAATGCCGGCGTCGAGGCTGCGCGTGCCGGCGAAAGCGGCAAGGGCTTTGCCGTTGTCGCCCAGGAAGTGCGTGAACTCGCCCAGCGTTCGGCAGCCGCCGCCAAGGAGATCAAGGACCAGATCTCGCATTCCTCGCATCAGGTGGAAAATGGTGTTCGCCTGGTGGGCGAGGCCGGCGAAGCGCTCAAGCGAATTTCGAGCCAGGTAAAGGCGGCAAGCGACATCGTCAGCAAGATCGCCGATTCCGCCGCAGAGCAGGATTCGACACTGCGTTCGATCTCCTCGTCGCTCAACCATCTCGACCAGGCAACCCAGCAGAACGCCGCCATGGCGGAAGAGACCACGGCCTCTGCGGAAGCGCTCGCAGTCGATACCGAGGACCTCCTGAACCTGATCCGAGGCTTCCGCGTCAGCGGTTCGAAACACGCCGACAGCCTGCGCGACATGGCCGGCCAGATGCGCATGGCAAGCTAATTTACACTATCGAGGTTCCGCCCTAGTCGGGCGGAGTCCTCACCAAGTTACGCGGGGGACGCGGGGATGAAAGCCGTCAGGACATATGGTCCGGCGGCTTTCTCTTTTTCAGGACCGTTTCGGGATCAGTGCGATAACTGCGAATGGGCGGCGTCAGGCTTTTGCCAACAGCTCCACCAGTTCCTCCACCTGGCGATCGGAACGCACAACAATACCTGCCTGCTCCAGAAGCGCCGCCGTCACGCCGTTTCCTGCATGTCTGAGCCCCTCGAACGATCCGTCATAGATAAAGCCCGAGCCGCAGGATGGACTGCCGTCGATCAGCAGCGCATGAGTGCAGCCATGCGCCTGCGCAAATTCCAGAGCGTGACGGGCACCCGCGACGAAGGCCTCTGTCACATCACCGCCGGTGATCTCCATAACCCGCGCCCGCCCCTCAAGCACATCGGCCCCGGTCATGCCCTTCTCGATCTCGGCAGGCGGCCGCGGCACGCTCATGCCGCCAGCCAGCTCCGGGCAGATCGTCACCAGCCTCCCCTCCTCCCGCCACCGATCGATCGCTGGATGGTGAAGCGGCTTTCCCTTGCCGTCATAACGGACGGCATGGCCGAGAAGGCAGGCGCTGATGAGGATTTTGGAGACTGTCATTGCTGTTCGTCGAGATGGCGGCGGATATCGACCTTTTCGTGGAGGATACGAACGATTTCGACCTGCCCGTCCAGCCTTACGATGTAGAAGATGAGGTGTGAACCTGATCGCCGGCAATGGTAACCGGCTCGAACCTCGCGCAGCTTTCGCCCAGCCAAAGGCCACTCGCCGATCTGCCGTATAGTCTGTAACAACTTTTGCAAATAGCTCTGCGCCTGCGCTTCGGACCACTCCTCACGCGTATATGTGCCGATATCGACAAAGTCCTTTTCCGCACTTGGGCGTAGCCGGACCTCAACCACGTTTTTGCCAGGACTCGCGAACGGATGCCATCAGAGCTTCAGGATCGAAAGGCACCGTGTCTCCGCTATTCTCTCCTTCGATCAAAAGCTCGCGCAGCCTCTCGATCTTCATCTGCTCTTCCTCGAGCAGGCGAAGACCCGCCTCGATAACCTCATCAACGGTATCGAAACGTCCGCTTTCCAACTCGCGCGACACGAAGCTTGCGGCCTGATCGCTGACGGTCACTTGCACGGGCTTGTTCATCGAAGGCTCCTGGAGAAATCCACACTCAGTTTAACACGGAGCGCAGCGCAGAAAAAAGCCCCGGATTAGCGGGGCTTTTGAAAGTTCGGATGGATTGCGTCTGCTTTTGCAGAGCCGCGCCTTACCCGCTGATCTTGGAGAAATCCGCAACCGTGCCGGTCGCCTCGCGGATGGCTTTCAGGAGGGCCAGGCGGTTGGCGCGGATGGCGGTGTCCTCGTCGTTGACCAGAACATCCTCGAAGAATTTGTCGACCGGTGCGCGCAGCTGCGACAGGGCTTCCATGGCGGAGCGGTATTCTTTCTTCGATACCGCTTCGGAGGCTTCCTTCGAGGCCACCTGGACCGCAGCCCAAAGCGCCTTTTCGGCATCGAGCTTCAGGAGTTCGTCGGAAACGCCCTCGGCAATAACGGTGCCCTTCTTCTCTTCGGCGGCAAGCAGCTGCGTGGCGCGCTTGGTGCCAGCCAGCAGGTTGTGGCCGTCTTCGGAGGAGATGAAGGAGGTCAGCGCTTCTGCCCGACGGGCTGCGAGCAGGAGATCATCGGTCTCAGGCGTCAGCACCGAGTCGATGATTTCGTGACGGGCGCCCATATCGCGCAGATAGACTTTCAAGCGGTCATGGAAGAAGGACAGAAGGTCGGCAACAACGTCCAGTCCAACCCCGGGAACAGAGGCCTCAATATCAGCAATTTCTGCCATATCGGCCTCATGCGATCTCAACGGGGGATCTATGCTGTCTTCGTCCGATCGTTGCTGTTCGCGCTTCATGAAATGCGGTGCTGCTTCTGCGTTTGCCTTTGCGAGAAGGGCACGATGGAATCTTGCAACGACGTGCTCAACCAAATCCTGGCTTGCTAGCGGCAACTCGACACTCCGCTCCAGCAGAATGCGCACGACACCGAGCGCCGCACGGCGCAATGCATAGGGATCCTTCGAGCCCGTCGGCTTTTCATCGATGGCCCAGAAGCCGGTAAGCGTATCGAGCTTGTCGGCGAGCGCGACGGTGATTGCCACCTTGTCCTTCGGCACACGGTCGGACGGGCCTTGCGGCTTGTAGTGATCTTCGATGGCGATCGCGACGGATTCGTTTTCGCCCTGCAGACCGGCATAACGGCGGCCCATCAGGCCCTGCAGTTCGGGGAATTCGCCAACGGCTTCGGTGCGAAGGTCAGCCTTGGCGAGCACAGCCGCACGATCGACGAGGATCGGATCAGCACCGACGATCGGGGCAAGTTCCTTGGCAAGCGCGCGGATGCGGGCAACGCGTTCACCCTGCGTGCCGAGCTTGGCGTGGAACGTTACGTTCAGCGCATCGAGCTTGGCCATGCGCTGGTCGAGCGGCTTCTTCAGGTCGAGATCGAATTTTTTCGCCGAGTCCACCAGCGTGCCGAGATCCGGGATATCGCCCTGGTCGCGGGTCCAGAAATGCTTGGCATCCGACAGGCGGGCGCGCACGACCTTGCCGTTGCCGTGAATGATTTCCTTGCCGCCGTCCTTGGCATCGATATTCGAGATCAGGATGAAATGGTTCGAAAGCCCCTCTTCCGCGCCCTGCGGACGAGTTACGAAGCATTTCTGGTTGGTCTTGATCGTCAGGCGGATGATTTCGGCCGGGATTTCGAGATAGTCCTTCTCGAACGTGCCCATCAGCACATGCGGCCATTCGACCAGACCGGAAACCTCTTCGAGCAGGCCTTCGTCCTCGACCAGATCGAGGCCACTTGCGAATGCGAGATCACGGGCATCGTGCAGGATCATGTCCTTGCGACGGTCGGCATCGAGCATGACCTTCGCCTTTTCGAGGCTCGCCACATAATCATCGAAGCGGCGAACGGTAATTGCTTCCGGCGCGTGGAAACGGTGGCCATAGGTCACATTGCCGGCCACGATACCGTCGATCTCGAACGGGATGACTTTTGTCTCGTCATGCTCGGAGCCGAATGTGCAGATGATCGACTGCAGCGGGCGTACCCAGCGCAGGCTTTCCGAACCCTTGCCCTCGACGCCGCCATAGCTCGAACCCTTTGGCATGGAGGCGAAACCGGAGCGCATCGATTTCGGCCAAGGGAAGGAGCGAATGATGCCGGGCATCACGTCTGCAATAATCTCTTCGGCGGCGCGGCCGGCCTTGGAGACGATGGCGACATAGAAATCGCCCTTCTTCGGATCGGTCGCGACCTGGGCTTCAGAGATATCGGAAAGACCGGCCTTGCGCAGGAACCCGGCGATCGCCTGTTCCGGCGCCTTGGTGGACGGCCCCTTGATCTCCTCGCGCAGATCGGCGGAGCGTGCGGTCAGGCCGCGAATATCGAGCGTCAGGCGACGCGGCGTCCAGTATTCGCGCGCACCCTCATAGGTCAGGCCTGCATCCACTAGCGCGTCGGTCACGAGCTTTTTCAGGTCACCCGCCGCCTTGCGCTGCATGCGGGCGGGAATTTCCTCGGAGCGAAGTTCTAGAAGCAGGTCGGGCATGGGGCTCAAGTCTTTGCGCTTAAAAATAATGACGTGGCGGGCTTAGCAAGCCCATCCGCAAAAGTCATCAGGTCTGATTGGGAAAGTGGCGGCTAGGCCGCCGGTAAAGCTCAGACCAGGCCGAGAAACACCGCAAGCGATCTGGTGACGGCAAGCAGCGTTTCGTCTTCGAGGCGGCCGATAACGAGGCCGAGCTTGTCACGCTTTACCGACATGGCCTTGTCGATCATGATCTGGGAGGTCTTCTGCAGGCCGTTTAAAGAAGAAGGCTCAACCCTCACCCGTATCAACGGCGCCTCGACAAGAGCGGAAGAAATAAGCAGCACTGTCACCGTGGCGGTGTCGTCAAATAGGTCCGATTGGATAACTAACGCCGGGCGTGGTTTACCGAAATCACCAGAGACCGCAACGGTAACGAGATCGCCACGCCGCATTGTCAGCCTTCGTCATCAAGGTCGGCAAGCGTCGCATCCAGAATTGCATCGAGATCACGATCGGCGGCATCCGCGGCGGCGGCAATTTTGGCCTGACGGCGGCATTCCGCCGCAAACCCCGGCTGACGCGTATCGGGTACCCAAATCTGCACCGGACGCAGACCGGATGCTCTCAGGGCATCCCGATGCTTCTGTACTCTTCTGCCAACGGAAGCGGGCATTTTCACCTCCAAGGGTCACGTTACATGTAACGTAGTCGATCAGCTTGCAAAATTCAAGCAGCAGCTACCATCCTCCACCGCCTCCACCGCCGCCCCCGCCGCCGGAAAAACCGCCACCTGTCGAGAAGCCGGAGGAAGACAACGAGGATTTCGGGGTCGGGATGGTGGACTGGATGGTCTGCGACATGGATGACGAGAAGCCGCCGATGCGATCGCCAAAACTGCCGAAACCGTCACCGTGATACCAGGTCGAGCTATAGGCTGCGGCACCGGCGGCAACCGCCGTTGCCAACCATGCCTCGAATGCCTCGCTCCACGGCTTCTCCACACCGAGCGCAACAGCATAGGGCAACAGCTTTTCGAAATGCTGCGGTGACATGGAAGGGGCGCCGGCCATGTTCATGCGGTCCTTTTCGGCAACCGTCAGATAGGTTCGCAGGCCTTCGATCTCATCCATCAGCTTGCGGCCCAGCGGGGTCGGCGCGCCCATCAGGAAGAAAAACAGCACATTGATGAGGACGAGGCCGCCGATACCGGCAAAGACCGGCCACTGGCCATCCTCAACACTTTCAATCGCACCGACGATGAAGGTGCCGCCGATGGAAAAGGCGACTAGGCCGAACATCGCAAGCGAGATGATCGCGACGATACGGGCGGCAATGGTTTTCTTCCGCAGTAGCGACTTGCCGGCAGTGACCGCAAAGAAGGACCAGAAGCCTCCGAAGAGGACGGCGGGAAGCAGCAGGCCGAGATCATCCGGATCGATATCACCGAAGATCAGCAGCGCGGCTGCGGCCATCAGGCTGAGCAGCACGCCAAGCACGACATAGACGGTATTGTGCCTGTAATATTTGCCCCGATGTTCCTTCTCGATCGCCTGCCGGAAGGCCTTGCCGATCTCTTGTACCCGTTCGCCATTCGACTTCTCGATCGCGAATGTGTCACCCGCTGCGCCCATCTGGAACAGCATGCTCTTTTGTCCGGAGGGGAGATCCTTCAGCGGCTTTCTGTCGCTGATCCTGACGACAACCCGCGATTTGAGGTCTTCGAGCGTCAGATAGCCTTTGACCGCGAGATCGAGCAGGCTGGCTGAAAACGCCGTCCAGCCGCCGCCGGAAAATCCCTTGTTGTCGATATAGTTGACCAGCGCCGGCGAGATGCCGGCCGGTGTATCCCAGCGCGGCACGATGACGCCGCCTTGCGGGTCACGGCCAACTCTCCGCCAGACCATGAAGTAATAAAACGCAACGACGGCGAGGCCACCGAGGGCAAGGAACAGGTTACGGTTGTCACGCCACCACCACGCACTCTCCTGATCCGCGGAAGGTGCTGTAACGATGCCCTTGGGGAAGCCGACGACTATGGTGAGGCCTTCCTCACTGCCCAGCGGGCGGGTCGTGGTGAATGTCGCCTGGCTGCCAGAAGCGCTTGCGCGGACGTCGCTGGCGGTGGAACGGTAGGCACCGGTAAAGGCAGTGGTATCGGTAACCCTGCCACCCGGCAGTGTCACGCGCGCCGAGGCCTGCGCGATGCGAAACTGCCAGCCATTTCCCGTCGCGTTCCAGTACAGCTCGTCATGATCGTCGAAATAACGGATCTGCCGGTTGGTTCTGTAGGTGATGGCATAGGTGTGCACGCCGGGAGACAGAAAGGTGTTTTCGCCACCGGTATAGATGCGGATGCCACGGGAGATGGTTTCCGTGTGAAAGGCTTCCGGGCGGCCGTCGCGGGTGACGGAGACGGGTTCGAAACCGACTCTGATCGTGCGGCCTTTCGCATCCTCCATGGTCATCGGGAAATCGCGAAATATGCCGCGGCGGATGCGGTTTCCCTCGGCGTTGACGGTGATCGTCTCGGTCACAGTCAATTCGCCATCGGCAGCGATCTGGATATCCGAATTGTAGCTGCGGATGTATTCCTCCGCAGCAGCCGGAAGGTAACCTGCCAGAGCCAAGACAAGAGCGAGAACAAGGCGCCGAAACATCAGCGACCTCCGCTTTAGAATTTCACGCTGGGAACGGCGCGATCGGCCTCGTTCTCGATCTCGAAATATTCGCGCTTGGAAAAGCCGAAGGGGCCGGCGACAAGATTGGCGGGAAAGCTCTCGACCTTGATGTTCAGGTCGCGCGCCGAGCCGTTGTAATAACGTCGCGCCATCTGGATCTCGCTTTCGATCGTCTCAAGCGAAGTCTGCAGCTCGGCAAAATTCTGGTTGGCTTTCAGGTCCGGATAGGCTTCTGCGAGCGCGAACAATTTGCCGAGCGCCTGGGAAAGCAGGCCTTCCGCCTGCGCACGACCGGCGACATCGCCGGTAGGCACCGCCTGAGCCTGATTGCGCAGCTTCACCACCTCTTCGAGCGTACCCTTCTCATGCGCCGCATAGCCCTTCACGGTCTCGATCAGGTTGGGGATGAGATCGGCGCGGCGCTTCAGCTGCACATCGATGCCGGACCAGGCCTCTTCCGCCATCTGCCGCGCGCGGACGAGGCCGTTATAGATGACGATGACGTAGAGAGCGACGAGCGCGATAAGGCCGAGTGCGATGTACATATCGGTAATACCCCCAGTTTCTGCCGATACATCTAACGCGATCCGTCACTTATTGAATAGCTGACCGCACTAAACTTTGACGGCTTTCGCTTCTATTGAGAAACCGTATCCAATCGGATACATTTGTATGATCACGTTCGAGAAGACCAAGCAATTTGACGAGTGGCTGCGTTCGCTCAAGGATCAAAAGGGCAGGCTGCGAATTCTCGCTCGCCTGACATCGGCAGAGCAAGGGAATTTCGGTGATTGCGAACCGGTCGGCGGCGGGGTTTCCGAAATGCGTGTTCATACGGTCCCGGCTACCGCATCTACTACACCCGCCGCGGCCCGACCGTTTACCTGTTGCTGGTCGGCGGCGATAAATCCACGCAGAAGCGGGATATAAGCCGAGCCCTCGAGCTGGCCGCGACAATCGGAAGGAAATGACCATGAGCGAGATCAGCACATTCGAAATTGCCGACTATCTCGATAGCCCGGATGCCATGCTGGAATATCTGGAATTGGCAATGG
Organism: Agrobacterium sp. Ap1; assembly: GCF_017313375.1. Lineage (NCBI taxonomy): Bacteria > Pseudomonadati > Pseudomonadota > Alphaproteobacteria > Hyphomicrobiales > Rhizobiaceae > Agrobacterium > Agrobacterium sp. Ap1. Next base: position 255,522 of record NZ_JAFLMY010000002.1, on the reverse strand, counting down.
AAGATGAAAACCCGGACGTCTTCATCGCCGCATTGGGGCACGTCGCCAAGGCGCGCGGCATGTCTCAAGTCGCAGAGCTTTCGGGTCTTGGACGGGAAAGCCTTTACAAAGCCCTCAAATCAGGCTCGAAGCTGCGCTACGAAACCGTCCAGAAAGTCGTTCAGGCTCTGGGCTTCCGGCTGTCGCTGGAAAAAAGCGACGCCGCATAACTGCGGCATCGCTCTATCGCATCGAGTGAACCTCAGGCGGCCTTTTCGCCGAAATTCGCGCCACCGGCATCCGTCAGCAGGAAAGCCTCGCCGCAGGCCTTTGCCAGCGTGCGGACGCGCAGGATGTAGCTCTGGCGCTCGGTGACCGAGATGACGCCGCGGGCATCAAGCAGGTTGAAGACGTGGGATGCCTTGATGCATTGGTCGTAAGCCGGGAAGACGCATTTGTGCAGCATCTGGTTGGCATTGTCGCCCGGTGCACCGGCAGCGAGAAGCGCCTGGCATTCCTTTTCCGCGTCGATGAAGTGGCGATGCAGCATTTCGGTATTGGCGTATTCGAAGTTATGGCGGGAATATTCCTGCTCTGCCTGCAGGAAGACGTCGCCATAGGAAATCTTCTCTTCGCCTTCGCGGCCGTTGAAATTCAGGTCATAGACGTTGTCGACGCCTTGGACATACATGGCGAGGCGTTCAAGACCATAGGTCAACTCGCCGGCAACCGGCGAGCATTCGATGCCGCAGACCTGCTGGAAGTAAGTGAACTGCGAGACTTCCATGCCGTCGCACCAGCATTCCCAGCCGAGACCCCAGGCGCCGAGCGTCGGGCTTTCCCAGTCATCCTCGACGAAACGCACGTCATGCAGAAGCGGATCGAGGCCGATCGCCTTCAGGGAGCCGAGATAAAGCTCCTGCAGGTTGGAAGGGTTCGGCTTCAGGATGACCTGATACTGGTAATAATGCTGCAGGCGGTTCGGGTTTTCGCCGTAACGACCATCGGACGGGCGGCGCGAAGGCTGAACGTAAGCCGCCTTCCAGGGCTTCGGCCCGAGCGCGCGCAGCGTCGTGGCCGGGTGGAAGGTGCCGGCACCGACTTCCATGTCGTAGGGCTGCAGCACGGCGCAGCCCTTGTCCGCCCAGTAATTATGGAGCGTCAGGATGAGCGCCTGGAAAGAGCGCTTGGGGTCCATGTGTTCGGGCAGATCGGTCATGGGCATATCGGCATCGTTTGATTGAGGATGCGGACGAGTGCCACGCGAGGCGGCGAGGGTCAAGCGTGAAGGCACGAGTGCCTTACTCTTCTTCCTTCTTCACCCGATACTCGCCCGTCACCGGATCCTTTTCCAGCGTGCCGACGGCACCGGTCTGGCGTTCCTTTTCCTGCTGCTTGCGGCGTGCGGTCAGTTTCTCCGCGTCCTTGATGAAGCGCTTGTAAAGCATCCATCCGCCGCAGATCAGCACGGCCATGAATATGAGCTGAGCCATTTCCCCTCGAAGTCCTTATGCAAATGCGCCCCGCCCTTGATCGAGACGCGGCGGGCGTCAGAGCCCGTATCGGCTCCACAATGCCCTTTCTTCGATGCTGGCGGCAAGTCCCGCCCCTGCCTGCGCGGCGATTTCCCCGAGACCCGACGCGGTCATTTCGACGCCTGGCAGACGCTTGCCGAACAGGGTGCGGGCGCTGCCGATCAGTTCGAGGCGGACATCCTTGCCGAAGCGGCGTTTCAAGACTTCGCGCATGTCGCCCAGCCCGTCAATCAGGCCGAGTTCCAGACCTTTCGAGCCCGTCCAGAACAGGCCGGAGAAAATTTCTCCGTCATCGGACAGACGCTCACCTCGGCGCATCTTCACCATATCGATGAAGACCTTGTGGATCTCGACCTGCAGCGTCTTCAGATATTCGATATCGCTATCCTTTTCCGGCTGGAACGGATCGAGGATGACCTTGTTTTCGCCGGCAGTATAGACGCGGCGCTCGATGCCGATCTTCTTCAGCATTTCAGGGAAACCGAAGCCGCCGGAGACGACACCGATCGAACCGACGATCGAGGTCGGGTCGGCAAAGATCTCGTCGCCCGCAAGCGCGATCATATAGCCGCCGGAGGCCGCAACATCCTCGACGAAGATCAGCACCTTCTTCTGCTTTTCTTCGGCAAGCGCCCGGATGCGCTGGAAGATCAGCCGCGACTGCACGGGCGAGCCGCCCGGGGAATTCACCGAGATGGCAACAACCGGTGTCTCCTTGTTGGCGAATGCCTTTTCCAGCATCGGGGCTGCCGTCGCCAGGCTCAATGTCGGCTTGAACTGGTTTCCGCCCGTCATGATCGCCCCATGCAGGCGAACGACGGGTATCGCCAATCCCTTCTTGCGAAAACGCTTCGGGAGCAGACGATTGAACAAGCCAGCCATTTAAGATCCTTCCAGAATATCGGTTCAGCAATGCATGTAGGCATTGGAACGACAAGTGCAATCACTGTGTTCCAACGAAGGTTTACGGCTTATTGCGAATGACTTGCAATTTCATTCCAAACAAGCAAGATGCCGTTATTGCCCATCCGAGGATTACATGGATTTCTCCCGCATAAAGACCGAGAGTGGCTGGCGGCAAGATGCCCGCGAGGCGTCGCTGTCGGATGTCTATCAATCGGTCAATGTCACCCGCCACGGCTCGAAACTGAGACGTGTCCTTGCCTTCGCGGGTCCGGGTTATCTGGTCGCAGTCGGTTACATGGATCCCGGCAACTGGGCCACCTCGCTCGCCGGCGGGTCGAAATTCGGTTACGCGCTGCTTTCTGTCGCGCTGCTTTCCAACCTGATGGCGATCGTGCTGCAATCGCTCTGCGCCCGACTGGCGATCGCCTCGGGCCGCGATTTGGCGCAAGCTTGCCGTGATGCCTTTCCGCGGTCGGTCTCGGTCGTTCTCTGGGCTTTGGCGGAGATCGCCATCATCGCCACGGACATTGCCGAGGTGATAGGCACCGCGATCGGGCTCAACCTGATTTTTGGCATCTCGCTGGAAGTCGGCGTTCTCGTCACCTCGCTCGACGTGTTTCTCATCCTCTATCTGCAGAGGCTCGGTTTTCGCTGGGTCGAGGCCTTCATCATTACCCTGCTCGGGGTCATCGCCGTCTGTTTCGGCGTGCAGATCTTCTTTGCAGATCCGGTCTGGTCTGAGGTCGCGTTCGGCTTCGTGCCGACGACGGAGATCGTCAAAAACCCCGAAATGCTCTATCTGGCGCTCGGCATTTTAGGCGCGACCGTCATGCCGCATAATCTCTACCTGCATTCCGGCATCGTGCAGACGCGTGATTTCGGCAAGACGGTGCCGGAAAAGCGCGAGGCGCTCAAATTCGCGACGATCGATTCCACGGTTGCGCTCACCTTCGCGCTGATGATCAATGCCGCCATTCTCATCCTTGCGGCAGCAGCCTTCAATGCCAACGGGCACACCAATGTGGTTGAACTCGGCCAGGCAAATGCGCTCCTGTCGCCCATCCTTGGCCTCGCTCTGGCGCCGGTCTTCTTCGGCATCGCCCTGCTCTGCTGCGGCCTCAACTCGACGGTGACGGCAACGCTTGCCGGGCAGATCGTCATGGAAGGGTTTCTGCATATCAAGCTGAAGCCGTGGGTGCGGCGGGTGGTGACGCGGGCGATCGCCATCGTCCCGGCCGGCATCGTCACTATCTGGTATGGGGATGCGGGCACGTCCGAGCTTTTGATCCTGACGCAGGTCGTGCTCAGCCTGCAGCTTTCCTTCGCCGTCTTTCCGCTGGTGATGTTCACCACCAGCAAGGCGAAGATGGGTGCGCTGGTCGCGCCACGCTGGCTGGCGGCACTTGCCTACCTGATCGCCCTCGCCATTGCCGCGCTCAATGTCAAACTGCTGATCGACGTGGTGAGCGGCTGACAGTGCGACGCAGATAGGCCGAACGGCCATTGTTCAGGTCGTCGACATCGGCGCTGAACGAATGGCCGTCTGGACCATGCACGACAAGCGGTGCGCGGAATATCAGCCTTGCCTTCGATCCCTTGATCGCCGTCACGAGAATGCGGGTCGCATCCTCGCCGGGGCGCGGATGGACGGGGGTGATTTCGATGCCGCCAAAACGCTTTCCGCAGGCTGCCAGAATATCGGCAATGGATTCAGGCCGTGCGATCAGCGACAGCTGCCCGCCGGATTTCATGATAGCGCCCGCAGTCTTCAGCCAGGCCTCGAACAGGCCATCCGTCATCGCATGCGCTTCTGCCTTCAGGTTGTCGGGCGTCTTTCGATCCCCGGCATGATTGAAGGGCGGGTTCATGATGACGTGATCGTGAACCTCGTCTTCAAGACCTGCTGCGACCCGGGCCTTGCCGGTCAGGCTCACGTCCGCCTCGACCACATCCACGCGGTCCGCCAGGAAAGCGTTTTCGGGCAGAGCGATGCTTCGTCTGGCATAATCCGCCATGACCGGAAATTTTTCGATCAGGAGGACGTGTGCCCCACCAAGCCGGGAGGCGACCGCGAGACCGGCCGCCCCTGCCCCGGAGCCTAGATCGGCAACGCTTGCTGGCCCGTCGCCCGATACCAGCGAGGCAAGCAGCATGGCGTCCACACCAGAGCGATGCCCTTCATTTTTCGGCTGTACAACGTGGAAGCGGCCACGATGGAAGGCATCGATGGTGAAGTCTACCTGCGGCTTGGACTTGATCAGATCGGATGTGCTCATGACCGCAGTTCGGTCTCCAGGCCGGCATCAGTAAGGATTGTGCGGGCCTCTTGCGAACGCGACTCTTCCACCAGAAGACGGCGCTGCAGGAGGCCAAGCGAACCTTCCAGCACGCTCATCGACTGATCGGCGACGAGGCAATGTATGCCGGCATCTTTCATCAGGCTTTCCGCAAGTGATAGCGTGACGACATCATTGGTGCGGATAAGCTCGATCATCAGGCACCCTTTCGTGAAAAGCCCTTTATGTTTGTGCCCTACCGCCCTATGACGACGTTACTAGTCTCGTCTCATACATTTCCAGGGAGGCCTGAACTTGGGCGTCGTCATACCGCTTGAAGAAGGCAAAAACAAATCTGCATCCGTAAAGCCGCTGGTGGATCTCACCAAGGCGGACATGGATCGCGTAAACCAGCTGATCCTGTCTAAGGCCGGCTCGGATGTACAGATGATCCCGGAAGTGGCCAACCACCTGATCTCTTCCGGCGGCAAGCGGCTGCGCCCGATGCTGACGCTCGCATCGGCCTCGATGTTCGGTTACCAGGGCGAAGGCCATGTGAGGCTAGCGACCTCGGTCGAGTTCATGCATACGGCGACGCTTCTGCATGACGACGTGGTCGACGAAAGCGATCTGCGCCGCGGCAAGTCCACAGCACGGATGATCTGGGGCAATCAGGCAAGCGTTCTCGTCGGCGATTTTCTGCTCGGCCAGGCGTTCAAGATGATGGTCGATGTCGGTTCGCTCGAAGCGCTCGACGTGCTTGCGACAGCAGCCGCCGTGATCGCCGAAGGTGAAGTTCTGCAGCTTTCCGTCGCCAAGAATCTCGAAACGACCGAAGACGATTATCTCTCCGTGATCCGCGCCAAGACAGCGGCACTGTTTGCCGCGGCTGCCGAAGTCGGCCCGATCATCGCCAATGCAGACAAGGCAAGCCGTTCGGCCCTGCGCTCCTACGGCATGAACCTCGGTTATGCCTTCCAGATGGTCGACGATGCGCTGGATTATGGCGGCAATGCTGCTGATCTCGGCAAGAATGTCGGCGACGATTTCCGCGAAGGCAAGATCACACTTCCCGTCATCCTCGCCTTCCGTCGCGGCACGCAGGAAGAACAAGCCTTCTGGCGCAGCGCCATCGAAAAGGGTGAAAGCAGCGACCAGAACCTCGAAAAGGCGCTAGGTCTGATCACCAGGCACGACGCGCTGAAGGATACGATCGCGCGCGCCCTGCATTACGGCAAGATCGCCCGCGATGCGCTGGCTCCGCTTCCGGCCGGTCCGCTGAAGGATGCGATGATGGAAGTCATCGACTTCACCATCCAGCGGGTGAACTGATCAATCTGCCGTGACAACCCTTCTGGGGATAGCTGAGCTCACGGCAGATTTCCTTGCGGACCTGCTTCAAAAAAGCCATTCTGTTATGAATCATTCGGCGCATTCCTGCGGCGACGCGTCGCCGACACGCCAGCTTTCATGAAAGGCCCGTTTATGCGGCAGACAAACCGTCATCTCCTGCTTTCCAGCGTCGCGCTCGCGGCATGCCTGGTGTTCGGTTCTGTGGCGGGCGCCGCCACACCGGACGCCAAGCCGGCCGAAGAGAAGGCGGCGACGTTCGGGGCGCGTGACGTGAAGTCGTTTGCCGGCGCGTTTCTCGCTGCCCGCACGGCCGATGTCGATCACGACTACCCGACCGCAATCGCGCTTTATCGCAAGGCACTCGATTTCGAGCCGGCCAATCTCGAAATCCGCGAACGGCTTATGATCTCGCTTCTTCTCAACGGCGATTTTGCCGACGGGTTGAAGGAAGCCGAAGCGCTGAAGAGCGACACCGCCGTCGAGCGTGTGACGAAGATCGTGCGCGGACTGGATGCGTTGCGCAGCGGTAAATACGACAGCGCCAGGAAGATCCTTGCCTATGAGGGACCGAACGATCTCGACCGCCTGACGCATCTTCTTCTGTCCGGCTGGGCCGATGTCGGCGCCGGCAAGGGTAAAAAGGCGATCGCGACGATCAACGGACTGAAAGGTCCGGCCTGGTTCAAGGTCTTTACCGATTACCATCTCGGTGCAATGGCGATCGTCGCCGGCGACACCTCGACCGCCCGCCAATATCTCAACCGGGCCGTGACCAATAATGACGCGGTCGCTACCGCCCCGGATACGTTCATGCGCGCTGTCATGGCGCTGGCGCGATTGGAAGCCTCGGCGGGCAACAAGCAGAAGGCGCTCGATGCGATCTCTGTCGGCGACGGCATGATCTCCAATTACGCTCCGCTCAAGGCGCTGCGCCAGAGCATCGAAAAGGGTGAAAAGCCGGCCCAGCAGGTCACGACCGCTGCCGAAGGTGCAGCCGGCGTGCTCTTCTCCATCGGCGGGGCGCTGAACCGCCAGGGTGCGGAAGACATGGTGGCGCTCTACCTGCAGATCTCGCATGCGCTCGACGAGAAGAGTGCCGATACGCTGATCATGCTCGGCGGCATTGCCGAAAAACTGGAACAGCCGCAGCGCGCCATCGCATTCTACCAGCAGGTTCCCGAGGATTCGCCGATGCGGCGGATTTCCGAACTGCAGCTCGGCATCACGCTTTCCGATACCGGCAAGATCGATGAGGCCAAGAGCCACCTGAAGGAACTGATCCAGTCCGACCCGGCCGATATCCGCAGCTACATCGCCTATGGCAGCGTCTTGTCCGAGGCCAAGGACTACAAGGAGATGGCCGCGAATTACGACAAGGCCGTCGAAGTCATCGGCTCGGTGCCGCGGCAGAGCGACTGGTCGGTGTTCTTCCAGCGCGGCATTGCCTATGAGCGCTTGAAGGAATGGCCGAAAGCCGAACCCAATTTCCGCAAGGCACTGGAACTGAACCCTGAACAGGCACAGGTTCTGAACTATCTCGGCTATTCGCTGGTCGACATGAACCTCAACCTGGACGAAGGCCTGAAGATGATCCAGGCGGCCGTCGATGCGCGCCCCGATGACGGCTATATCGTCGATTCGCTCGGCTGGGCTTACTATCGCCTCGGCCGGTTCGACGATGCGGTGACGGAGCTTGAGAAAGCGATCCAGCTGCGCGCCGGCGATGCCACGATCAACGACCATCTGGGTGACGCCTATTGGCGGGTCGGGCGCAAGCTCGAAGCGGTCTACCAGTGGAACCGCACGCTTGTTTCCGAAGGCGAAGACGTCAACCGCGAGCATGTGAAGCAGAAGATCGAAAACGGCCTGCCGGCGCTCGATCCGAATGCCACCAATACGGTGCGCAACCAGACGGAAACCCCGGCTCAGGCCGCTCCGGCACCTGCCACGCCCGATAAGAAGTCCTGATGCACGATATGTCTCTGGACATCACATCATCAGATATCAAAAGGCCCGCCACAGATGCGGGCCTTTTCGACTTAGCATTCACAGACTTCGCAGTGACCGAATTCGCACCGGCGAAAATCAATCTGGCGCTGCATGCGGTCGGCCAGTGCGCCGACGGATATCACCTGCTCGACAGTATCGTGACCTTTACCGCTGATGCAGACGATGCGACGGCAGGTGCGCCCGCCGGAGACAGGCTGGGTTTTACGCTTTCCAAAAAGGATGCATTTTCGATTTCCGGCCGGTTCGGCGAAGGGCTTTCGCCTGCTCCGGATGCGGCCCGGCAGAACCTGGTACTCAAGGCTCGCGATATCCTGCGCATTGCGCTTGACGCAAAAGGCATTGCCGCGCCGCCGGTTGCCATCCATCTGCAAAAGAACCTGCCGATCGCCTCTGGCATCGGTGGCGGATCGGCCGATGCGGCAGCAACCCTACGCGGTCTTTTACGCCTGTGGGATGCACAGATCAGCGAGCCGGAACTTTCGGCGCTTGCGCTTTCACTCGGCGCCGATGTGCCCATGTGCCTGAAAAGCCGGCCGCTTGCCGCAAGAGGCATAGGTGAGGACATCACCATGCTCGACACCATGCCGTCTTTCGCCATCGTGCTTGGCAATCCGCTTCGCGGCGTCTCGACACCCGATATCTTTCGGCGGCTGACAACCAAGAACAATCCCGCCATTCCAGCCCTTACCGGAGACTGGCAAGCCGATCTCAGCGCCCTGCGCAACGATCTGGAGCCGCCGGCCCGCTCGCTTGTCAGCGAGATCGGCGAGCTTTCCGAACTGATTGCGGCGGAAGGCGCGTGGCTTGCCCGCATGTCCGGTTCCGGTGCGACATATTTCGGACTGTTTGAAACATCAGCCAAAGCGGTAAACGCTGCGAACAGTCTTCAGAGCAAGCGGCCAGACTGGTATTTCACAGCCGCACGGACCATCGGAGCGAAATAATGATCGGGATAGACGAAATGCGCAGCTTCATTCCGCTCGGCACCGCGGTTCTGACCGTCTCCGATACGCGCACACTCGAAGACGACAAGTCGGGCCAGACGCTTGTCGACCGCATCGAGGCGGCGGGGCATCTGCTGAAAGCCCGCGCCATCGTGACCGACGACCGCGAAAAGATAGCCGGACAGGTGACGGCCTGGACGCTCGACCCGGAGATCGATGTCGTCATCACCACCGGAGGCACTGGCTTTACCGGCCGCGACGTGACGCCGGAAGCGCTGGAACCGCTGTTCGAAAAGCGGATGGACGGATTTTCGGCGCTTTTTCACCGGATTTCCTATGACAAGATCGGCACATCGACGATCCAGTCGCGCGCCACGGGCGGCGTGCTCAATGCCACCTATATCTTCGTCATTCCCGGCTCGCCCGGCGCCTGCAAGGATGCCTGGGACGGGATATTGAAGGCGCAGCTCGACTATCGCCACATGCCCTGCAATTTCGTCGAAATCCTGCCGCGGCTGGACGAACATCTGAAGCGCACGAAAGGCTGAAATTACCGGCTGCGGACAACCCAGGCCGGAATGAGCTGACTCATCAGCTTGGTCGCCTTGTGGCCCTTTGCCAGCGCTTCCAGGCTCATGCCCGATTTGGCGACTGCAATCGCGCTCTTCTTCGGCAGAATCAGCCCGTATTCCAGCGGAGGGACCGAACGCCCGATACGCTGGAAGAATGGCCGGCGGTAGTTGCGCGACGGCGAAAAGCGCGCCGGCTGCTTGTGGATCGCCAGATGCTCGATGACTTCCTCGATCCAGCCGCTTTGCGGACGCGCGCCTGCCTCTATGAAAAGCAGCCATTCGCCACGTGCACTGCGCAGGACATCCTTGATGTCCCAGTGACTGTGAAACCGGCAGCCGGCAGCATCCGCCACACGGGACGAACCATCATGCGACGCGTGATCGAGCACGATCACGTCACTTACAAGTCCTTCCACAGCGGCAGTAACGAGGATCGAAAGCGTCTGAGCAAGCTCGGCTTCCTGGTCCCTGCATTCCATCAAAACAGTCAGCATTTCTGACCCTTAACCCATAGCTTGGGCAAAAGCCAGCAACGAACAAAGTTTGTTCTTGCAATGTTCTCATTTTGGCGATAGGAATTTAGTCATCGAGAACGGGAAGTGATCCCGTCAGGAGCCTTCAATGACCGAGCTGTCCCAACTGCGGCAGGGTGCGTTTGCGCCCGCCCACACGGCTGACATTGCCGATGCACTGGTTCAATCATCCGGGCTCAGGATCGAGATCGATCGGCGGCGCGGCAGAGGCGCCGGCCTGAACCCGAGCGGACGCTTCGAGGAGGAACGCCGCGAGGCGTTCGACGACGGCTGGCAGACACTCGAGGAGCTCGAGCCGTTCCGCACGGAAGTGCAGATCGAGAAGCCGAAAACGGCGATTACCCGCAACGACAGCCCCGATATCGGTTTCGACCGGTCGATCAATCCCTATCGCGGCTGCGAGCATGGTTGCATCTATTGTTTTGCAAGGCCGAGCCACAGTTTCATGGGCCTTTCACCGGGGCTCGATTTCGAGGCTAAACTATTTGCCAAGCCGGACGTGCCGCGGCTTCTGGAACGGGAACTGAGCAGGCCGGATTACAAGGTGCGAGCAATTGCGATCGGCACCAATACCGATCCCTATCAGCCGATCGAGCGGGAATGGCGGATCATGCGCCAGATTCTCGAAGTGCTGCAGAAGGCCAATCATCCGGTGGTGATCGTGACGAAGTCGGCGCTGGTCATGCGCGATATAGACATCCTTTCCGACATGGCCTCGAAAGGCCTGGCCAAAGTCGGGATTTCGGTGACGACACTGGATCGCAAGCTCGCCCGAACGATGGAACCCCGTGCCTCGACACCGGCCAAGCGGCTGGAAGCGATCAAGGCGCTGTCGGATGCCGGCATACCGACTGCGATCATGGCTTCGCCGATCATTCCGGCGCTGAACGATCACGAGATCGAGCGTATTCTGGAATCCGGCCATGCTGCGGGTGCGACAGAAGCAAGCTACGTCCTGCTTCGCCTGCCTCTGGAAGTAAGCCCGCTGTTTCGCGACTGGTTGCTGCGCAATTATCCGGATCGCTACCGGCATGTGATGTCGCTGATCCGCTCGATGCGGGGCGGCAAGGATTACGATGCCGAGTTCGGCAAGCGGATGAAGGGTGCAGGTCCCTATGCCTGGCAGATCGGCCGCCGTTTCGAAATGGCGACCAAGCGGCTTGGGCTCGGCCGGCGCGGCATGCATTTGCGCGACGACCTGTTCATCCGCCCGAATGGCGGCGGCATCCAGCTTTCGCTTCTCTAAGATAAGGAACCATAGCGTCAGAAGGACACGCAAGAAGGGAATCGTCCAAGAATGCCTGCGCATTCTCAGCCAGATTTTTCTTCAGTCCTTCGTATGCCGAGTTTCGTATCACTCATGCGCCTCCCGTGAGGCCCGACATATTCAACTTCGTTCTCGGTAAGGTCTCCGCCCCCTTGCCCCGCCGAGAACATTGCCCCGAGCCCACCGCCATGAGCGCGGTGGAAAGCGAAGCCGCACTCGCTTTCGGGGCTTGCAGGAGATCGGGACGGCGTGCGAGCCTGCCGCCATGTTGGTTCACACGCCGCCCGATTCTCCGATGCTTTTCGATACCCCCCTCACCTGTGATTTCAGCCTGGAGCTTGCCGCTCGCGATGCCGGACACTGGCCGGTTGCCGGAACCGACGAGGCAGGCCGCGGGCCGCTCGCAGGTCCTGTGGTCGCCGCTGCGGTGATCCTCGACCCCGATAATATCCCGGCCGGCCTCAACGATTCCAAGAAGCTCAGCCTGAAGCAGCGCGAAATCCTGTTCGAAGCGATCATGGCGACCGCCCATGTGTCGATCGCCTCCTCCGGGCCGAAGCTGATCGACGAGATCAACATCTTGCGCGCCAGCCTCGACGCCATGCGCCGTGCCGTCGCCTTCCTTTCAGTCGCTCCAGCCCATGTGCTGGTTGATGGCCGCGATGTGCCCAAGGGGCTTTCCTGTTCGGGTACCGCCGTCATCAAGGGCGACGGCCGCTCTGTCTCCATCGCCGCCGCCTCGATCGTCGCCAAGGTGACGCGCGACCGGATGATGAACCGTGCCGACCTCGTCTACCCGGCCTATGGCTTTGCCAAGCACGCCGGCTACGGCACCAAGCAGCACCGCGACGCGATCATCGCCGACGGCCCCTGCCCGCTGCACAGGATGAGTTTTCGGCCGTTGAAGAACGACGACTTTTTAGAATAGAGCGAACAGAACGCCGGGCGGTCTCGACGCATTGCCTGGTTGCCCTCATTGGCCGATGCTGCGCTTCTCCGGGCAACAGCAATCGTCCAAGGGTCAAGCAAGTAGGATGACTAGGAAACTCGTAAAGCGAATTATGCGCGCCGATCAGCTAAAGCGCATAAGTATATATAGGCGCACCGGTGGACTGTTTTTCTATGTTGAGGAACAGGTATCGATGTGGGACGACTGCCCGCCGGCCTGGGTCGAAGAGCTAGTCTCCGGAATTTTTTATAGCACCGCCGAAGCAGTCATCGAAGCCCGGCAAGCTGTAGGCTGGCTCAGGCTTTCTGAAGAACGAGGTCAGGATCCGTCCAAAGAGCGCATCGTTGACAATTGGAGACCCATCGGAACAGTGGAGCACAATCTGCTGATGCATCTCCTTCGTGGCGACTTCCCCGGACGGCGTCAAATTCTCGATCAGATGCAGTCTGTAGAAGTCATGCGCATTGATCCGGAAGGAAGCTTGAAATTGCGCAGCAACGGCCCCTGGGCGGATGTTCGCGACAATGACTATCCATCGGATAGGGTTAGTGGGCGCATCCCGGTTGAAGGCTTCTATATCGATGACGTCGATGGAAGCGGCGCATTGGTCCACTTGCTGCTTCATGTCATCGACGGGAAAATAGATGAGCTTGAAATCTATAAAGAGGACGGCAGCCCGATCCTTATGAGATCGAACTCGATAGAATCTATTTCTACTAGGAGCCGGGAAGCTCTATCTTGAATTAGAGACTTGCCTACAGGCCATAATCAACGTCCGACATCTCGAAACAAAAAAGCCGGGCGTTTCCACCCGGCTTTTCAAATTCGAATTCTAAGCGAAGTCAGTTCAGGCGCGACTGGACCTTGGCGACGGCGTCCTTGAAGAGGGCGGTCTGGGTGGTCTTGTCGGTCTTTGCGGCGATCACCTTGCCTGCAGCTTCGACAGCGATGTCGATGGCGGCGGACTTGACGGCGGTGATGGCGTCGGCTTCGGCTTGCTTGATTTTCTGCTCCGAAAGCGCGTTGCGGCGAGCAACGAATTCCTCGGTCTTCTGGCGGGCTTCCTCGGTCAGAAGAGCGGCTTCGCGTTCGGCGGCGGCCAGCAGGGCTGCCGCTTCGGCTTCGGCTTCCTTGCGCTTCTTCTGGTATTCGGCCAGCAACGCCTGGGCTTCCTCACGCAGGCGCTTTGCCTCGTCGAGTTCGCCGCGAATGTTATCGGCGCGCTTGTCCAGCGAACGGCCGACCATACCCGGAACCTTGATGTAAATCATCAGGCCGAGAAAGAGGACGAGACCGATAAGGGCCCAAAATGTTGCGTCCATGGATCAGGCTCCCGTCTTGGCAGCTGCGACAGCAGCCTTGATGTCGTCGCCGGTGGCCTTGCCGCCGATCAGCTGATCGACGATCGCGGTCGCGGTTTCTTCGGCAATCGCGCCCACTTCGGCAAAAGCCTTGGACTTGATTTCGCCGATGCGGGTTTCGGCTGCGGCGAGCTTGGCAGCAAGTTCCGCCTCGATCGCGGTGCGATCAGCAGCAGCCTTGGCCTTGGCGTCGTTGCGGGCAGCGTCAGCAATGCCGTTTGCCTTGGAACGGGCTTGAGCCAGTTCCTTTTCATAGGTCTCGACGGCAGCGTCAGCTTCGGCCTTCAGGCGGCCGGCCTCTTCGAGATCGCCGGCGATACGGCCCTTGCGATCTTCGATGATGCCGCCAACGCGCGGCATGATGACCTTCTGAATGACGAGATAGAAAAGGCCAAAGGTGATGGCGAGCCAGAGCAGCTGCGACGCGAAATGCGACGAGTCGAATGGCGGGAAACCCGCAGACTCGTGCTCTCCGCCGTGAGCGACGCCGGTTTCGGTATGAACCTCGCCTGCGGGCGCAGCAGGCGTTTCAGATGCGGCCGGCGCGGTCTGCGCGTATGCCGAGGTCACGAACATCATCACCTCCAGGTGAATTCCATATAAAGTGGATCACGGCTCACCGTTGCCGGCCGGCCGTGATCCTATCCTATGCCGCTAGACGATAAGTCTTAGACAGCGAACAGGAGAAGGAGAGCTACGAGCAGCGAGAAGATGCCCAGAGCTTCCGTAACGGCGAAGCCGAAAATCAGGCGGCCGAACTGGCCATCAGCAGCCGACGGGTTACGCAGAGCGCCCGACAGGTAGTTGCCGAAAATCGTGCCGAGGCCGATGCCTGCGCCACCCATGCCGAGGCAAGCGATACCTGCGCCGATGTACTTTGCTGCTTCCGCGTCCATGATGAACTCCTTCGAATGGTTTGTTGCGGCTTTGGACTGGTGCCCTCAAGCACCAACGACTTTATTTCTCAGTGACCGTCCGGATGCAGGGCATCGTTCAAGTACATGCATGTCAGGACTGCGAAGACGTAGGCCTGAAGGAATGCAACGAGAAATTCCAGACCGGTCAGAGCGACGGTCATGATGAGGGGCAGGATGGCCGTGCCGATGCCGAGCGCACCGAGTGCACCGAGCGAGGTCACGAAGCCTGCGAAAACCTTGAGCGTGATGTGGCCAGCCAGCATGTTGGCGAACAGACGAACCGAGAGGCTGATCGGGCGGGCGATGAAGGAGATGACCTCGATCAGAACAACCAGCGGCAGAAGCGCACCAGGAACGCCCGACGGCACGAAAAGCTTCAGGAAGCGAAGACCATGCTTGGCAAAACCGTAGACCACGACGAGACCGACGACCAGGATCGACAGAGCGAAGGTGACGATGATCTGGCTGGTGACGGTGAAGAAGTAAGGGAACATGCCGATCAGGTTCGCAGTCAGGATGAACATGAACAGCGAGAAGACCAGCGGGAAGAATTTCATGCCGTGGCTGCCCGCCCCTTCTCGCAACATATTTGCGACGAATTCATAGGACATTTCGGCAACAGACTGCGCGCGGCCCGGGATCAGCGAGCGCTGCGAGGTCGAGAAATAGAGAAATCCGGCTGCAATAGCGACTGTCGCAACCATGAACAGGGAAGCATTGGTGAAAGAGAAGTCGATGCCACCGATTTCAATCGGCACGATCGTGTTGATGTGGAACTGATGGATCGGATCGTTTGCCACCGTTTACCCTCTTTCGATGACCGCCCACGCGGCCTGTTCACCAAGACGACCCGAGGTCGCCTCACTTCTTGTCTTCACTGCTCCGGCTTTCAAGGTGTGGCGGTTGAGCCACCATACCTACGGCGCGGAGCACACTTAGCACACCGGCACAAAAACCGAGGAGGACAAAAAGTATCATCCCCCAGGGTTTTGAGCCGATGGCCCAATCGATCAGATAGCCTATGACCCCGCCAACCGCGATGGCAGAGATGAATTCGGAGGAAATCTTCAATCCGAGCGCCATACCCTTGCGGCTGGCTTCCGATTGTCCGTTCTTCCGATCCTCTGCCGCGTCTTCGGCCTTTCTTTCAGCCAAGGCTGCAGAAAGGCGCTTCCGGCGCTCATCCAGACCATCATCAGGGTCGTCCATCGCATCCTCCATCACCGGCTCTCCCGCACGGCAAAGCCGTGCAACGGTTAGCGAGGGATTTCGCGCCTTCCGGCCCTCTTTCAAGTGCGCGCAACATAGTTTTCACCGCCTTGCTAGTCAAGGCGCTGAACAAGCTTGCCACAAGCGTTTTAAAGCTAATGAATTCATCGCCTTATAGCATAAGTGACGGGATAGTGGATAAAACTGTTGCGGGAATCGGCGGGCACTGGGGCGCTTGTATCAGCTCCAACCACCACCATAGGTTCTATAGAAGACGTGCAAACCGATGCGTCCCACCTTTTTCATCGTCTTCGCCCAGTTCGGCCGGACATAGGTGGCGTGATAATGTGTCGCAGAGCCGACCTCCGGCATCCAGATCTTGCCAGCGGTGACGGCCATGGCCACCTCACGCGCCGTCTTCCAATGATCCTGCGAACGTATCCGGTCCTTGATATTGTCGCAGGCGAAGGAAAACTGGCAGCGGTTTCGCCAATCCTCGTTCTGATAGACGACATCGCAGATGGTGTCCGGATATGCCGGATTGCGCACCCGATTGAGGATGACCTGGGCAACCGCGGCCTGGCCGCGCACCGATTCGCCCCGCGCCTCGAAATAGATGCCGGATGCCAGGCACTGCTGCTGCTTGGGCGAAAAAGAATCGGCGGGCAGCGGGTTCGCCGCCCAGGCATGGTCCTCGGGACCGATCGGCGGGATAAACCTTCCTGCCTCGGGCTTCTTCAGGATTGCATCGAAGGGTGACTGGCGGGAGAAATCAGGGGCGGATGAAGCATAGGCGGTTGCCAGTATATCCGCATGATCGTTAGTCACGAGGCTGGCAATCATCGGCGGAAGGCTCTTTTCCTTCACCTCATCCTTGCGGAAATAGAATTCGGCCACTTCGACCGGTTGCTGACTGGCCTGCTCGCCCTGGGCGACCTTGACGAAGGCGGTCATCTCGTCCTCGTCATCGACGGGCTTTGTCAACGAACTCGAACGATCGAGGATGGAGCCGGCAGAGAATGCCTTCGGCGGCAGCATCGGCATGACGGCAACGATGCGGCCCTTCTTTTCAGAGCGGTTGATGCGATCTTCGTCGGGTGTCCCTTCGCCCGGCTTGTCCTTGTCGGCCAGCGCCACCCTGCGCCCGTCCGGCAGCGCGACGCCGGCATCGCCGCCAAGCACATGCGAGCCGCCCGGAAAGGCAAGCGAGGCCGTGTGGAGCGATCCGGCCGGCGACTGGGTAATCACCATCCGCCAGCTTTCCGACGGCCCGTTCACACCGGAAAACAGGTCAGTGAGGTCACCCTGGGAGGGAACGGAAGGAAAGGCTAGCCAGGCGGCAAAACCGAACAGAACCGGAGAGGCCAATCTGTCCCAACGTGGCAGGGACCTCTTACGCAGAACTCTTTTCGAACGCAAAATGGCAACTCCACAAGGTAACCATAGAAGCCCGCAAGAGAACGTGCGGGACAGCGACTATGCTTAAAGAGTGAATCATTAACCTTGATGAGCGGTTAACGCGCGAACGGAAAGCCTTGCGCCACAGCCTCCTTCAGCACACGCGCATTTAACAAAAACGTGAATATAGCCCCAAGGACACGCGGTAGAGGTGGTCCATTCCGCTCAGATGATGACGTGCGCACCGAGTTCGACCACACGGTTAGCCGGCAGATGGAAATAGTCTGATGGGTCGGTCGCAGCGTTGGCCATGGCGATGTAGAGCCGGTCCTGCCACATGGGCATGCCCGATTCGGCATCCGGCACCAGCTTCCTCCGGCCAAGATAAAACGAGGTCGACATGATGTCGAACTTGAAGCCGGTCTTGCGTAGATAGGCGAGCGCCTGCGAGACATTGTGCGACTGCATGAAGCCGAAGCGCAGTTCGATCACGGTGAAGCGCTCGGAGATTTTTTCCAAGCGATATCGCTCCTCGATCGAAACACGCGGCTTGTTGACAGTACGAATGGTCAGGATGACATTCTTTTCGTGCAGGACGTGGTTGTGCTTGATGTTGTGCAGCAATGCGGCAGGTGCGGTTTCCGGATCGCTGGTCAGGAAGATGGCAATGCCGGGCACCGAAACCGGGGCATGATCCGACTTCTTCTCCACCATCGGCACGAAGGTATTAAGCGGCACATCGATGCGACGGGTCTTTTCGAAAAGGATCGCGGTGCCACGTTTCCAGGTCCACATGATGATGGTGAAAAACGCGGCCATCATCGCCGGCACCCAGCCGCCATCATGGATCTTCAGGAGATTGGCTCCAAGGAAAACCAGCTCGAAGGCGAGCAATGGCGCCAAAACCATAATCGCCACCGTCTGCGGCCAGTTCCAGCGAAGGCGGACGAATTCGAAAGCCATGAGCGTCGTGACCACCATCGCGCCGGTCACCGAAATGCCATAGGCGGTAGCGAGTGCTTCGGAGCTTTCGAAGCCGAGAACGAGCGCAATCACACCGACAAGCAGCAGCGTGTTGACGCCGGGCAGGAAGATCTGCCCCGTATTGGTCTCCGAGGTAAAGAGGATCTGCATGCGCGGCAGGTAACCGAGATGGATCGCCTGGCGCACGAGCGAGAAAGCACCGGTAATCACCGCCTGGCTGGCAATGATCGTCGCGGCTGTCGCCAGAAGGATGACCGGGATCAGCGCCCATTCCGGAAACATCAGATAGAAGGGATCGCTCATCGCTTCCGGATGCTGCAGCACCATGGCGCCCTGGCCTAGATAATTCAGCGTCAGCGCAGGGTAAACCAGAAGGAACCAGGCCAACTGGATCGGCTTGCGACCGAAATGACCGAGATCGGCATAAAGCGCTTCAGCCCCGGTCACCGTCAGAAAGACAGCGCCAAGAACGACAATGCCAGCAAAGCCTTCGCGCAGCATGAATTCCATCGCGTACCAGGGGTTAAAGGCCTTCAGAATACTCAGATCATCGGCGATATGGACGAGCCCTATCGCACCCATGACGATGAACCAGAGCGCGGTAATCGGCCCGAAGAAACGTGACACCAGGGCAGTGCCCTTCGACTGTATGGCGAAAAGCGCAATCAGAATGACCACGGAGATGGGCAGAACCGCGCTATCCAGCTTCGGCGTGACCAGTTTCAAGCCCTCGACCGCGGACATGACGGAAAGCGCCGGCGTTATCATCGCATCGCCAAGGAACAGGGCTGCGCCAATCAGGCCGAGCAGCATCAGCATGGCGCGCTGTCCATTGGCCGACTTGGTCAGAAGCGCCAGAAGCGAGAGCGTGCCGCCTTCACCGTCGTTATCGGCTCTGAGCAGAAAGATCACGTATTTCAGCGTAACGATGATCGTCAGGGTCCAGATCATCAGCGAGATCAGGCCGATGATTTCCATATGAGTGAGGCCGTCGCTGGCAACGGGTTTCAGCGCCTCGCGGAATGCATAAAGCGGGCTGGTGCCGATATCACCGTAAACGACGCCGACGGAGCCGAGGGTGAGTGCAAACAGGCTGTGAGTACGCGTCTTTTCGGCAGCGTGATGTTCAGCGGGGTGACCCATAGAGTGCCTGACTTCAGTCAGCCTTTCCAGAAGACGACGGACAATGAAACGGATAACGGCATGCGCAACAGAATGGGCGAAACAGAGCGGACGAACTTCCGGACTAAGGTTAAGATAGGCAGACTATTATTTGGCAGGTCGGGCCTTGATCACTCTCGATTTTTTGCCCGGAACCGGCCAGCGAACCGTCGCCGGCCAGCAAGCGAGGCGACGATGAAAGCGGCAATTGCCAAAATATAGGAGGCGGGGTGCCCCGGACAGTAGACGGAAAATGGCGCTTGGAAGCCTTCTGCGCAAGGGCCTTGCGGCGATCGGCCACAAGCCCTCCCTGCATTAGGCGGTAACACCGCAAAAGAAAGCGCCAGAGCTGCGGCCGTCCTATTCGAAAACGATTGACGGCGCCTGGCGGCGCTTGCCTTGCGAAAGCTGCGCCCAGACCTTGGCGGCGATATCCTTGTAGATGCCTGAAATCTCGCTGTCCGGTTCGGCATGCACGATCGGCGTCCCGAGATCGGAGCGTTCGCGAATATCCATCGTCAACGGTACTTCGCCGAGGAAGGGAACGCCGATGCGGTCGGCTTCCGCGCGGGCACCGCCATGACCAAAGATGTCATAGCGCTTGCCGGTATCAGGGGCGAGGAAATAGCTCATGTTCTCGACGATGCCGAGAAGCGGGATTTCCACCTTGCGGAACATCGTCACGGCCTTGCGGGCATCGATCAATGCCAGGTCTTGCGGCGTGGACACGATCACCGCACCAGCGAGCGGCACCTGCTGGGCCATGGTCAGCTGCGCATCGCCGGTGCCGGGCGGCATATCGACGACGAGAACATCGAGATCACCCCAAGCGACTTCACGCAGCATCTGTAGAAGCGCCGACTGGACCATGGGGCCGCGCCAGATCATCGCCGTTTCCTCATCGACGAGGAAACCCATCGACATGGCCTTGAGGCCGTAGTTTTCCATCGGCTTGATCAGCCGGCCGTCGATCTGTTCGGGCCTGCCGGAAATCTTCAGGAGCCGTGGCACGGACGGTCCGTAGATATCCGCATCGAGAATGCCGACACGCAGGCCGTTCGCCTGCAGCCCAAGCGCAAAATTGACGGCAGTGGTGGATTTTCCGACGCCACCCTTGCCGGATGCGACCGCGACGATCGCCCCAACACCGGGAACGCCGGCCTTCACGTTGCCCGGACCACGGGATGGACCGCCGGCGGGAGCATGAGCGTGCGAATGACCGTGAGCCGACGGCGCCGCAGCCTGCTGCGGTGCGGCAGACGCCTTTCGGTCTGCCGTCAATGTGACCAGCGCACCCTTGACGCCCGGCACGGACGTGACCGCCTTTTCGGCGGCCAGCCGCAAGGGCTCCAGTTCCTGAGCCTTATCTGCAGGCACGGTGATCGAAAAATAGACTTTGTTATCCGAGATGAAGACGTCCGACACCATGCCGCGGCTCACAAGGTCGCTTTCCAGATCCGGACTGCGAACCTTGCCGAGTGCTTCGAGCACCTGGGTTTTCGTTACATCCGGCATGTCTAGCTCCTGCTTGTCCTCAAGCGCATCCCGGCTTTTCGCCACGGCGCACATTCCTTGCTGCTATATAGGAGTTGCTGCCGCATACCGGCAAGATGAATAAAGCCGCTGTCTGGATGGCAGCCAATGGGCGCTCGATCCGGACAGCGGCTTTTTTCTTGGTCGCGTCTCTTGGTACGCTTTTGAAGTCCCCTCTGGACCTATTTCTAAGCAAGCATGAAACGTGCCAGTCTGAAAGAGGGTATTTTAGCACTTTTTTGCAGTAATTTTCAGAACAAACGACGTATAAGACGGCATTCCGCACTGCAGCAAACAGGGTTCGCACATCATTTGTGCAGATTAGCGAAAGCCTATTTAATCAGCCCTATGCGCAAAGCCTTGGCCACAGCTTGAGTACGATTGACGGTATCCAGCTTTTTGGCGGCACGATTCAAGTAATGATTAACGGTATGTTCCGACAGGCCGAGGATATCGGCGATCTCGGCGCTTGTCTTGCCCGCTGCAGTCCAGGTCAGGCAATCGATCTCGCGATCCGTCAAAAGATCGGTCGCACGAACGTCCATGTTTCGGATTTCGGCAAGCCGGTCGAAGATATGGATCGCCGCAAAAGTCATTTCCATCAACTGCTGGCGATTCGGCTCGCTGCCCAAACCGCCGATCACGACCGCCCCCCTGGCTCCAGCCGGATCGTGGACCGGAATGCAAGCGCCGCGCACGATACCAAATCTGCCAAACACGGCAGCCATTTCCGGCGTTTCCGCATCGCGCTCAAGGTCGAAAGCGAATGGCACTGCGGAACGACGCAGCTGACGCACGACAAAGCTTGAGCGGATCATGCCTTCGCGATCGAAAAGCGAAACGAGTTCGGACGGCCAGTTATTGATGATAGCACTGCCGGACAGGCCCAACGCGGTTGCAGGCGGAAGGTTGAGAACCATGAAATTGCGAAAGCCGTAAAACTCCGCAAGCTTCTTGGTGAAACGGAAGACATCGAACTGGGTCTTCAAACCTGCAATCTCTTCGACATCGACGTCGAAGGTAATCAGGTTGGCGGCCGTTTCCGTTTTGGACATTTTCTAACTTCTCTGTTCCGAATGCGCAGGATTGGCGGCGCAAGCACACGAATCATTCAGGTGATTTTCGGAGATCGCTCATTGGGAGAAAAGGCAAAAGTTGCAATTTCCTTGCATTTCTTCCCGCATCGCGTGTCTTACAATATAGGAGCTTCCACTGCAGACTTAAAAGAGATGTTAATTTTTTCCGCCATCAACCGTTTTATCAATACTGACAGGTACTCGTCTTAACAGAGTTCTCGCGCAGGCGACACGAGGGTGCAGGTTATTAGCTGGGGATGACGCATATTGCGCAGTCGGTGTGGACAGGGACGCCGCAATATGGCGAATAGGCAGCCGCGAGAACATGACTGTATCCGGGAGGAAAAGATGGCATCCGTTCATTCGTTCAAAGGCACGGTATTGTCTTCCAGCTTGTGCGAACTGGGTGAAGGGATCAGCTTCGAAGCCGAGACCAATACGCTGTGGTGGTGCAATATTCTCGGCAAGGCGCTGCATGCCCTCGATATGGCAACCGGCATCGAGAGCATCCATCCGCTTCCAGTGATGGCGAGCGTCGTTGCGCGGATCGATGCCGACACACAACTGATCGGCAGCGACAAGGGGCTGTTCGTCCGCAACCGGGCAACCGGCGAACTCGCACCGCATTGTGAACTTGAACCGGGCAATGACGGCAATCGTTCGAATGACGGGCGCGTACACCCCTCCGGCAGCCTCTGGATCGGTACGATGGGACGCACCGCTGCCGATGGTGCCGGCGCGATCTATCACGTCTCCCGAGGCGTGGTGACGAGGCTTTACGATGCAATCAGCATACCGAACTCCATCTGCTTTTCCCCCGATGCCGCAACAGCCTACTTCGTCGATACCCGCGGCAACCGGTTGATGAAAGTTGCGATCGATCCCTCAACCGGTCTTCCAGCGGACCAGCCATCCGTCTTCATCGACGGCAGCGCGGATGCAGGCGGTATCGACGGGTCTATCTGCGATGCCAACGGCCATCTGTGGAATGCACGCTGGGGCGAAGCGGCGCTCGACCATTACGATGCCGCCGGAACCTTCATTCAGCGATATCAGCTGCCGGCCAGTAGAACGACTTGCCCCGCCTTTATCGGTAACGGCCGCATCGCTGTCACTTCCGCCTGGGAAGGGTTGGACGCTGCCGGCCGAGCGGCTGATGCGATGGCCGGAGCAACATTTGCGGTCGATACCGGCGCAGAGGCCAAATACGATCCCTCCTATTGCCTCTGACGACCGAGGCGCGTCTCAAATCAAGACGTTCTCAGCGTAAAAAAACAGCATTCGGGGAACCAATGCTGTCCCTGCTTGTTTCCCTATCGAGCCGCAGCCGTGACGACTTCCCGGTCAAGGCAGTGGTTTTATGTAACAATAACAAATGGAAAAGGCAGGAACACCATGAAGAAGACCTTTGGAGCACTTATTGCGGCCGCCCTCATGACGTCCACCGCCCTTGCGCCGGCATTCGCCCAGACAAACAATGCTACGCCGGCTACCCCTGCAGCACCGACAGCGCCGGCCGAGACCAATACGATGGCACCGGCAGCCGGCTCGACGACATCCGCTGCGGCTGATGCAGCCTATCTGACCCAGCAGTCGGAAACCCAGGTCAGCGCCAATGATTATATCGGCAAGCAGATCTATAACGCCGGCGACGAGAGCATCGGCAAGGTCAACGACCTGATCCTCGAAGAAAACGGCGGCATCGTCGCGGCGATTGTCGGTGTCGGCGGCTTCCTCGGCATCGGTACCAAGGATGTCGCACTGCCGATGAGCAAGATCAGCATGACCCGCGATGCCGAGAAAAACGACGTACGCCTGACGACGACTGAAACGGCCGAAGCGCTTCAGTCCGCCCCGGAATTCAAGACTCTGGACGACAAGCAGGCTGCGACGGACGCAACCACGACATCGTCCACGACTACGACGCCGGCCACCCCTGCCACGCCGGCAGCCCCCGCAACGGGTGGCGATACAAACTCGTCGACGGCGACGAAGCCTTAAAGCTTGAAGCCCGGAACGAGCCATCCGCCACGTGTGATGCGATGAGAATGACAGAGGGCGGTGCCGCGGCGCCGCCCTTTCGTCGATCTAGAGAAGGGAACAGAGCCGTAATGCGTCATAGATGGCCGCATGGATGTTGCGGCTCGATACGGCATCGCCGATCCTGACGAGGTCGAAAGTGGCATCTTCAAGCTTGAGAGGCAGCGGGACGCGGCGGTCGATCAGGGCGCGGTAATCCACCGCTCCAAGATTTTTCGACAATGGCTTCAATGCAAGAAACAAGTCGGCATTGGCCGCGGTGCCGTGTTCCACCACCACCTGACCGACCTGACGCTCAACAGTCGCGGGCGAGTAATCCGAACCGAGAACGGCCGTCAGGCCATTGCCATTGCGCCGCACGGATTTAAGCCGTGTGTTGATCGTGACCTTTACGTTCTTGTCCGCGAAGTTCTTTGCATAGGGCACATGGTTCATGCCGCCCATTTCCGGGGCGAAAAAACGCTCGGGGGAGACCAGTTCCAGCTCCGCGCCGCTTGATGCGATAACTTCGGCCGCGCTCATGCCCGGATGGCCGCCATTGTCGTCGAAAAGAAGAACCGAAGCTTGAGGCTTTGCGGTACCCGCGAGGATATCCCAGCTCGAGGTAACCAGATCCTCACCCTCCTCCAGCTCGGGCAATTGCGCGAAACCTCCTGTCGCGACAACAACAAGGTCGGGATAGAGCGACATGACGTCATCCGCCTCGGCGTAGATGCCGTAACGGATTTCCACACCGAGACGTTCGAGTTCCGACAGGCGCCAATCGATAATGCCGATCATTTCGCGCCGGCGGGGATTGCGGATGAGAAGATTGATCTGGCCGCCGGCCTCTCCCGTGGCTTCGAGCACTGTCACCGAATGCCCCCGTTCTGCCAGAACCCGCGCCGCCTCCAGCCCTGCCGGACCGGCGCCGACGACAACGGCGCGCCTTACCTCATGTGCAGGAGCGATATCATGAGATATCAGCGCCTCGCGGCCGGTCGCCGCATTGTGGATACAGAGCGCCTCGCCGCCTTCGTAAATCCTGTCCAAACAGTAGGTCGCACCGACACAGGGGCGGATACGCGCCTCCTCTCCGCGCATGATCTTCTGGACGATATGCGGATCGGCGATATGGGCGCGGGTCATGCCGACCATATCGAGCTTGCCGTCCGCGATCGCGTGGCGGGCGGTTGCAACGTCGGCGATGCGGGCCGCATGAAAGACCGGGAATTTCGTCGCCGCCCTAACCTCGCCGGCAAAATCCAGATGCGGCGAGGCGCGCATGCCCTGGATCGGGATGACATTGTCGAGATCGGCATCGTGATCTATATGGCCTCTTATGACATTGAGGAAATCGACATTACCTGAGGCGACCAGCCGCCTTGCGATCTCGATCCCCTCTTCGCGTGAAAGGCCCTTCTCCCAATCCTCGTCCGTCACCAGACGAATGCCGACAATGAAATCCGGTCCCACCGACTTTCGGACAGCCTTCAGCACCATGTCGGAAAAGCGCATGCGGTTTTCCAGCGAACCGCCGAATTCGTCCTCCCGCTTGTTTGTGGCGGGCGACCAGAACTGGTCGATCAGATGGCCGTAGGCCTCGATCTCGATCCCATCGAGACCGCCTTCCTGCATGCGGGCTGCGGCATCGGCATAGTCGCCGACGATCCGCTCGATATCCCAGTCCTCCATTTCCTTCGGGAAAGCGCGGTGGGCGGGTTCGCGGATAGGAGAAGGTGCGAGGACCGGAAGCCAGTTGCCCTTGTTCCAGTTGGTGCGCCGGCCAAGATGGGTAAGCTGGATCATCACCGCCGTGCCAAGCTCATGACAGTCGTCGGTCAACCGCTTCAGCCATGGAACGATCTCGTCCTTGTAGGCGAGCAGATTGCCGAAGGCGGGCGGGCTGTCGACCGAAACGCTGGCCGACCCCGCCGTCATCGTCATGGCGATGCCGCCCTTGGCCTTTTCCAGATGATAGAGCCGATAGCGATCCTTAGGCATCCCGTCTTCCGAATAGGCCGGTTCATGGGCTGTCGACATAATGCGGTTTTTCAGCGTCAGATGCCTGAGCTGAAACGGCTGTAGCAGCGGATCGTTGGACATCGAAATGGCGCGCTCTCGTTCGGTCGAGAGGGGATCATCGCCGAGGAGCGGGCTTCCCGCGACAATCAGAAGCGCCGCGGGATGTCTGTAAAACGGCAATTGCCGTCATGAGCTACGGTTGTTAGAAAATTCGTGATTATTTGTGCGAGCCCAATTATGAACTCTATCGATCAAGAGCGAGCATTTTCTGATAAGATCGACTGCAAATTTCCATACCTAGATACTTCCAAGGCTACGGCACTCGTCGCGGAAGCATTGTCCATTTCCCCAAATGCCGCATTTTGTGTGCTGTACGAAATCCTCGCCCCGCCACATTCGGAAAAGGTGCCAAAACAAAGACAGCGGGAATTGCTGGCCACCTGGAGTGAGCTTGCGAGTTTTCCCCTTGCTGTTCCCATCTCAAACATGGCCAGTCACGTGATTGATGGTAGAGAAGTGTCCACAAAACAGGCGCTAAGCTTGATGCGCGAAGCAGCGGCAATCCAAGGACAATACGCGGCTTTAACGGTGATATCTCACCTCGCATATGCGGGAAATGAAAACCTCGACTGTGATGCGGTGGATACTTTGGAGCGAGAAATTCGGATGCGATGGGATGCGTCTATATAACCACACCGGATCGAACCCTGCCTTTGCGGCAAAGTCCAGCTCTCAAGCAAGCTACGCGCGCCTCAGATCCGCTCGATCGCCATGAAGTCGTGGTAGTGGTCCTGCAGGTAGCGCAGGGTCGCGGCGCCATCGACCGGGCGGCCGTAGTGGTAGCCTTGCCCCATGCCGCAGCCGAGTGCGCGCAGCATGTCGACATCGGCCTGTTCCTCGATGCCTTCGGCAACGACTGCGAGATCCAGCCCCTGGCACATGGCGATGATGGCGCGCACGATATGTTCCGACGCGCGGTCTGAGGTGATGCGCGAGATGAAGGCGCGGTCGATCTTGACCTTGTCGAAGGTGAAGTCGCGTAGCCTGCCGAGGCTGGACTGGCCGGTGCCGAAATCGTCGAGCGAAATGCGCACGCCGCTTGCCCGCAGTTCCGAGATGATGCGCTGTGCCGTGTCGGCCGACGTCATCACGGCCGTTTCGGTGATTTCCAGTTCCACGCGGCGCGGATCAAGCCCGACGCGCGACAGCGTCGAGAGGATGTTGCGCGATGTGCCCGGATCCATGAGCTGGGCCGAAGACAGGTTGAAGGACAGGAAAAGCTCGCGCGGCCATGAAAGTGCAGCCTCTGCCGCTTTGCGCAGCAGAGTATCCGACAATGCATCGATAAAGCCGCGCTCTTCGGCCAGCGGCACAAAGACGGCAGGCGAGACGAAACCGAGATCGGCATCGCGCCAACGCGCCAAAGCTTCGAAACCCACCACCACGCCGTCGCGGATGCGCACGATCGGCTGGAAATGCACATCGACCGCATCTGTGATGATTGCGTTGCGCAGTGCCTGCTCGATCTGCGTGGCACGCTTCATTTCCTGGGCAATTTCAGTGGAATAAACAGTGATCTGGGCGCGGCCGCGGCGCTTGGATCGGTAGAGGGCCGTTTCGGCGCTCTTCAGCAGGTTTTCGAATTCCTCACCTGCGAAAGGATAGATGGCAAAACCGAAGGATGCCGAAAGGCGAACATTGCGGTCGCCCAAATCATACGGAGCGGACAGCACATCCTTCATCATCTGACCGATGCGCTCCGCCCCTACCCGCTCGAAGACAAGAGGAAGGACAAAGGCGAATTCGTCGCCATCGTGGCGTGTTACCGTCGCGCCATCGGGCATGCAGGCCTTCAGACGATGGGCAACCTGGCAGAGAATTTCGTCACCCGCCTCCGAGCCGAAAAGATCGTTGATGGGCTTGAAGCCGTCGAGATTGGCGATGCAGATGGCAAAGGGGGCTGGGTCGTCGGCGCGTTCGGCGGCAAGCAGGCGCACCTTGTCGCGCAACCGGTAGCGGTTGCCCAGGCCCGTCAACGGATCGCTGTAGGCCATGGCCTGCAACTCGTTCTGGCTGACGTGCGGCAATGGGTTGCCCGCTAGCTTCATAAAAAATCCTGCTCATCGAAACGAGCGAAGGATGAGGGACAAAGATTAAGAAACTCTGCTGATGTATCAGCTTATGCCAATATGGTCACGAAACGGGCCAAGCTTCAGCCGCTATCTCGTCTTCGTCCGAAAGCAAATACCTCTGGAATACCGCATCCAGTGCTTCCGGGCTGATCGGCTTCAGGATCACATCGTTCATGCCGGCCTCGATGCAGGCCTCGCGATCACGATCGAACGCTTGCGGCAGGACAGCGATGATCGGCACCGCCTGAACTCCGTCCTCAAGTGCACGGATCGCCGCAGACGCTTCGAAACCGGTCAGTTTCGGTAGCGTTACATCCATGAGAACAAGGCGCGGCGAATGCTCGCGCCAAAGGCGGACTGCCTCTTCGCCATCGGTCGCCAGAACGTAGCTATAGCCAAGTCCTTCGATGATCTGTGAAAAGACGATCTGATTGACTTCATTGTCCTCGGCAACAAGGACATCGATACTATCGTCCTTCGAGACCGGCGCGAACGACGGCTCGTCGATTGGCGGCAATATGATTTCATCAACGGGTTTGCGCAGTTCGGTGGCGATCCGAACCGGCAGGCCGGGCCCGAAAGTCCCTTCTTCGACACGCAATGCCGTTACGCCATAGGCTTCGGCGATCTGCTTCAACTCGGCCGGCATACGGGCATCGATGACGACGATGTCGATGCGGACATCGGCTTCGGCCGCGAGCTGAAGAAACAGGGTGAGTTCCTCGGCGTCGGCTGCGGCTGAAACATCGGCGGCCTGGCGGGAAAGGACATCGATTGCCTCCGCCACCGTGTCGGCGAAACGGCTTACAACGAGTATCTTTGCGCCAGCGACGGCGGAGAGCGGGTCGACGGCCGAGCTCGAAACGGCGCTCCGGGTCATGTCGATCGGAACAAAGCCGGAGACCCATTCGCTCGATTGCTGCGACAGATCGGTACGGACGCCGGCGACAACCGACGACACATCCTGCTTGACGGTTACAAGATAATAACGGCCGGGCTTGCCGATCCG
This sequence comes from Agrobacterium sp. Ap1, assembly GCF_017313375.1. Lineage (NCBI taxonomy): Bacteria > Pseudomonadati > Pseudomonadota > Alphaproteobacteria > Hyphomicrobiales > Rhizobiaceae > Agrobacterium > Agrobacterium sp. Ap1. Next base: position 226,374 of record NZ_JAFLMY010000002.1, on the reverse strand, counting down.
ATACTTGTGGACGATCGTCAGTGCGGTCGAACCATCAGGGCGGGTGATGTGCTCGGGGAGCTGGATCGGGTCGCCGGTCTCATAGACATGCTGGTTGATCGGCGCAAGACGGTCTTCGAAGGCCCTGGAATTGATGTCGGAACCCTTGTGACCAAGGATCGCATCGGCGGGCAGATCGAGGAAATCGCAATTGGCCTTGTTGACCGCGACGAAGGTGGCGTTGCGGTCCTTGACGCTGATCGGGAAAGGCAGGTTGTCGAGAACTTCTTCGGTCACCTGAACGCGTTCGGTGTCGAGGCGCCACTGCTCCTCGCGCTTCTTCTGTTCGGAGACATCCTTGATGACGCAGACGCCGTAGCCGGAAGGAAGACGGCGCTTGACGACACTCAGCCACCGATCGGGACCGGGGCGCTCCAGGCTTTCCGAACGCTCCTTCCACAGACCGGCAATCTGTTCGGCGACCCAATCCTCGCGATTGAGCGCACGGCGATAATTGTGGGTGTCGGCGACAAGGCGGATACCGGCATCATACATGGCAGCGAGAAGATCGCGAATACGGGTTCCCGGCACCAGCAGACGGGGCTGTACCCGTGTGATGCTCGCGATCTGCTGGCTGGCAAATACGACAAGATCGTTCCTGTCGTAAAGCAATACAGCCGCGGACAAGCCTTCGGCCAGTGCTTCCAGAATGGCAGTCTGAATGTTCGGATCCGCCGCGTCCAAATCATTCATGGATGAAACTCCGTATGCTTTCGGGACGGCTTTCGGCCACTCCCGGTCAGCCGATTCAACGTACGATCGGCAAAACTTCCTTCACGCTCGTCAATGGGAACATGCTGGCTGCAAGTCATCAACGAATGACCAGATTGTTGTGGCGGTGCCCAGCTGGCCGCCACTCCGGTCATTCGCGAAGAGCAGAGATGCTCTCCCGGATTCATCCAATTTCTCACATGAACCCTAGCCCGTTTACCTTAAGGCCGGATTAATGGCGTTTCCCATTGAGACGATTGCCGAGGATAATCCTATTGCAGCACTTTCCTCCGGCCGCAGAATCCCCGAAAATAGCGACATGTCTGTAAAGCTCCTGCCTGAAACCCTGATCAACCAGATCGCCGCCGGCGAAGTCATTGAACGGCCCGCCAGCGCGACAAAGGAATTGATCGAGAATGCGATCGACGCCGGTGCGACGCGTATCGAAATCGCCACGGCCGGCGGGGGCAAGAGCCTTGTCCGCGTCACCGACAACGGATCGGGCATGGATGCGGCAGATCTGGAACTGGCCGTGCGCCGCCATTGCACCTCGAAGATCTCGACGACGCTCGACGATATCCACACGCTCGGTTTCCGCGGCGAAGCGCTGCCGTCGATCGGTTCGGTCGCGCGGCTGACGATCACCAGCCGCCGCCACGGCGATCCGTCCGGCTCGCAGGTCTCCGTCCACGGCGGTGCTGCCATCCCGGTCAAGCCGGCGCCGGCCAATCCCGGTACGGTGGTCGAGGTGCGCGACCTGTTCTTTGCCACCCCTGCCCGGCTGAAATTCATGAAGACCGAGCGGGCGGAGGCGGCAGCGATCACCGAAGTGGTCAAGCGCATGGCCATCGCCTTCCCGCATATACGTTTCGTGCTCTCCGGTTCCGACCGCTCGACGCTGGAATTTGCCGCCACCGGTGACGACCATCTTGCCCGCATGGCACAGATTCTCGGCTCTGAATTCAAGGAGAATGCGATCGAGATCGATGCCGGGCGCGAGGATGTGTCGCTGTCCGGTTTCGTCGGCGTGCCGACCTTTCACCGCGGCAACTCGGCGCATCAGTTCGCCTTCGTCAACGGGCGGCCGGTGCAGGACAAGCTGATCCTGTCTGCGATCCGCGGTGCCTATGCCGAACAGATGCCGGCGGGGCGTTATCCGGTCGCGGTTCTGTCGATCGACCTCGATCCCGCCTTTGTCGATGTCAACGTGCATCCGGCCAAGGCCGATGTGCGTTTCCGCGATCCGCAACTGGTGCGCGGGCTTATCGTCGGGGCCATCCGTCAGGCGCTGCATCGCGAAGGCGACCGGGCGTCGACCACCGGGGCTGCAGCCATGCTGCGGGCCTTCCAACCCGGCTCTTTCCAGCAGCCTTCCGCTCAACCGGGCTTTTCCGAGGGCTCGGCTTCAGCTTTCCCGCAGCGTTCCTATCCGCATTCGGCTCCCGCGCAGGCAAGCTGGTCCGCGTCTTCTTCGCCTTCAAGACCGCTCGATCTCGATATCGCAACCGCCTATGCAGCCCGCCCGGTCCAGTCCGGTTTCGACGCCTTTGCCGCGCCGACGGCTCGCGCCGACAGGGGTGCGGAAACAACCTATACGCCTGAGACCACCGCCGCCGGTTACCGGCTGGGTGCTGCCCGCGCGCAGGTCCATGAGAACTATATCGTCGCCCAGACAGAGAAAGGTCTCGTGATCGTCGACCAGCATGCGGCACATGAACGCCTGGTCTACGAGAGCCTGCGCAAGGCGCTGGAAAATGACCGCCTTGCCTCGCAGGTGCTGCTGATCCCGGAGATCATTGACCTTCCGGAAGAGGATTGCGACCGGCTGATGGTGCATGCAACGGAACTCGACAGGCTGGGGCTTGCGATCGAGCGTTTCGGTCCGGGCGCGGTTGCCGTGCGCGAAACGCCGGCCATGCTCGGCGAAGTGGATGTGAGCGCGCTTGTCCGCGATCTCGCCGACGAGATCGCGGAATGGAATACGGCGAGCGGCCTCAGGAACAAGCTCGAATATATTGCCGCGACGATGGCCTGCCACGGATCAGTCAGGTCCGGTCGGCGGCTGAAACCGGACGAGATGAATGCGCTTTTGCGCCAGATGGAGGCGACACCCGGCTCGGGAACCTGCAACCATGGGCGGCCGACCTATATAGAACTCAAGCTTTCTGATATAGAAAGGCTGTTCGGGCGGAGTTGAGAAGCGCTCTGGTAATCGTAATTGGTTCGGGGTAGAGGGGACCGATGTTTTTTCGCAGGAGACGAGTGATGAACCGGTTTGAGGGAAGCGGCTTTCGCGAGGCCAAGATCCGCTATCTCGACGGCGACTACCAAATCCTGAGCGCCGGCTCCTACGTCACCTGCGCCTTGACCGGCGCGCATATCCCGGTCGACGAACTGCGTTATTGGAGCGTTGCAAGGCAGGAAGCCTATATCGACTGCGCAACCTCGCTCGAAGCCGAAAAACGCGCCGGCACGCTGCCGAACCAGCAGGTGGGCTGAACGATCAGCCCTTGGCCGCGCCCTCGCGCAGCCGTCTTTCGCGGAAATTCCTGAATGCCGCCTCGATCATGGTCAAAGGACCATTGGGATCGTCGAAGACCATGTCGATCTCGACGATCTTCGATCTCTCCAGCAGCGTGCGGGCCGGGCCGGAATGGCCGGCAAGGCGGGCGGCATCCTTGGCCGTAGTCGCCAGTACCAGGTCCTCGCGCTCGGCATCGTCGAGCAGCGACTGGATCTCGTCCCCGGTGAAATAATGATGATCGGGAAAGGAGCGGGTCGTCGAGATCAGCCCGCCGATGGCGCGGACGGTGCGGTAGAATTTTTCCGGATCTGCTATTCCGGCATAGGCCAGCACATTCTTGCCCGACAGGCTGGCATCCGGACGCGGCACGGTCGTGGCGACATGGATCGCTTTGCCGGCACGAGCTGCCTTGCGGACAAGCGCATCCGCAGCTTCGCCATTACCAACTTTGAGGATGGCAGAGAGCTGGTGCATCTGTTCCTTTATCGGAGCGCGAACCGGGCCACCCGGAACGAGATGGCCATTGCCGATGCCTCTTACGCTATCGATCACCACAAGAGCGAAATCCAGATGCAGGCGGGCACTCTGGAAACCGTCGTCCATGATGATCAGGTCGGCGCCTTCCGCGGCCAGTTTTCTTGCGCCATCGACCCGCTTGCGCGAGATTACCGTCATGGCTTCTGCCGCCAGAAGCAGCGCCTCGTCGCCCACCGCATCGGCCCGGTGGCGATCGCGATCGACCAGCGTGGTCACATCCAGCGAGCCGCCATAACCGCGGCTGAGGAAACCGGGTGTGTGGCCCATTGCCTTGGCAGCCCTTGCGAGCGCGATCGAGGTCGGGGTCTTGCCGGCGCCCCCAACTGTAAAATTGCCTACACAGATCACAGGTATCGGGGCAGAAGCGCGCTTGGCCGTGCGCATCCTTTTGCCCGCAACCGCGCCATAGATGGCCGAAAAAGGTGACAGCGCATAAGCGCGCCAATCGGCCTTTTCCCACCAGAAGGGCGGCGCTTCGGAAACCATCGCGGCTAGTCCCCTAAGCGGGCCGCGCCGGGCGATGCGGGGGCAAAGATGACGTCGGGAAGTGCGGTAATATCGTCGAGACAATGGTCGGCAAGGGCGGAAAGCGTCTGGCGCGTCCCCGTGCCGGTCAGGACGGCAAGGTTGAGCCCGGCACCTGCGGCACGGCCCATATGCATGTCGTGATTGTTGTCACCCACCATCGCGACTTCCGCCGGCTGAAGGCCGACGGCCTTGCAGAAGGCGAGCATCATGCCCGGCTGCGGCTTGGTGCCGAAACCGCTGTCGTAACCGGCGATGAAATCCACATGTCCGGAAATGCCGAAGCTTTCGGCCATGCGGCGGATTGCCTTTTCGTTGTCGCTGGAGGCGATGCCAAGCTTCAAACCGCGTGCCTTCAAATCCGAAAACACGGAAGGGAGATCGGCGACCGGCACGGAAAATTCCGCCGCACGGAGGAACAGCGCGTCCAGTTCGCGGGTCAGCTCATCGACATCGAGCGGCGAGCCGGCCGTGACGAAACCTTGGGCAATCTCGGCGGAATTACCGGCGGCGAGCAGGCTGTCGGCTTTCGTCTTGCCCGTCTCCGGGTCCATGCCGCCGGCGGCCAGCAGAACGAGTTCGAGCGCTGCGTTTCCGGCTGCAGCGATGCGTGCAGCCTCCCGGTTTACCGGTCCCCAGCTTTCGTCGTAACGGATAAGCGTGCCGTCCTTGTCGAACAGGATGCCCGCGATCGCGGGGGGCGGGCTCACCGAGCGGTTCCGGCAGCCGCGACCTTCGGCTGCAGGCGTGCCGTCACGGTCAAGGGATTGAGATAGGGTTCGAGCGCCTTGACGGTCTTGGCGAGTGCACCGCGCAGGTCTTCCATCGCATCGGCTCCGGCTTCCACCATCCTGGCCCGGGCGTGATCGGTAATCAGCAGGTAATGCACGGCCTTGGCCAGCATCTCGACATCCTTGACTACTCGCGCCCCACCTTTGCGGACGAGATGTTGATAGGCATCACGGAAATTCTGGATGTTCGGGCCGGTCAGCACGGCGCAACCGATCATTGCCGGCTCCAGGGGGTTCTGACCACCTTCATTGGTCAGCGAGCGGCCTACAAAGGCGATTTCGGTCAGGCGCAGGTAAAGCCCCATTTCGCCTATGGAATCGCCGAGGAAAATGTCGGTCTCAGGCGTCAGTTCGTCATTGCGCGAACGACGTGCAACAACGAGTCCCTCTTCCTTGAGCATGGTTTCGATCGCATCAGCCCGGTCAGGATGGCGTGGCACGATGATGGTCAACTGGCCATTCTTCGGTTTCAGCGCCCGGTGAACGGTTGCTGCAGCCATTTCCTCGCCATCGAAGGTGGAGATCGCTGCCCAGGTCTTGCGGTCGCCGATCTCTGCCTTGTATTTCGCCAGCAGCAGCTCGTCGCAGGGTGGCGGATCCGTATCGCTCTTCAGGTTTCCAGAGACGATGACCGGCCATGCACCGAGGTCACGGAAGCGTTCTGCATCGAGATCGGACTGGGCGACGACAAGCGCCATCTTGTCGAACAGCGCCTCAGCCACCTTGGCGTGGTTGCTCCAGCGCGTGAAGGAGCGATCCGAAATGCGGGCATTGACCCGGATCTGCGGGATGCGGCGGCGCGCGAGTTCAGCGACGGTTGTCGGCCAGATTTCAGATTCCGCCGTAATGCAGGCATCCGGCCGCCAATAGGCGATGAAACGCTTGATCGGGAATTTAAGATCGATCGGCACATACTGATGGATGACCTCGTCGCCCAGTCGAGCGGCGACAAGCGCAGCGGAGGTGACAGTGCCGGTAGTCAGCACGACATGGATTTCGCGGCGGCGCAGTTCACGGATCAACGGCAGGATGGAAAGGGTTTCCCCGACGCTTGCCGAATGAACCCAGACCAGCGGCCCACGAGGACGCGGCTGGCTCGCATAACCCAGTCTCTCAAGTCGTCTTGAGCGGTCTTCCTTGCCCTTCATCGCCCGGCAGGCGAGATAGGGGCCGGCCAAAGGATAAAGCGCCACGCCTACAAGGCGATAGCCGGCAAGAGCCATGCGAGCCACAGCACCGCTCATAGCCCTCGCTCCATATCCCTGCCTAGCGCCATCAATACCTCACCCCTGGAGCGATAATTTAGCTCGTCTTACCTGCTTCATAAATGCGTCAAAAAAGCGAGCTTCAGGTCAAGTGCGCCCTAACCTGAAGGCCTATCATATTTCTGGCGCCTTGTGTCAGGCCTACTTGATTTCAGGATCCAGAAGGCGGTGCATGTGGACGATGAAATAGCGCATCTCGGCATTGTCGACAGTCGACTGCGACTTTGAGCGCCAGGCGGTCAGCGCTGTTGCGTAGTCGGGATAGATGCCAACAATGTCGAGGGCAGACAAATCCTTGAACTGCACGCCGTCCAGGCTCGCAAGTTCACCGCCAAAAACCAGGTGCAGGAGCTGCTTCTTTTCGCTCGATTGCGTCATTTCCAAATCCGTCCATTTCTTGACTAGAAGCCCTTCCTCTGCGGCATTCCGTCACAAAGGTCAACCCGCTGCACCGGTCACAAGATGGGGCAGAAGCACATGGCGCGCATGGCGGGTTCCAGCCACCAGAACGCCGTGACGGACGGTTTCGCGATTGTAGATCAGGGGTTGGTCATCAAGCCCGGTCAGCGCCCCGCCTGCACGCTCCAGTATCAGGTCGGCAGCGGCCAAATCCCAGTCATGGCTGTCCTTCTTCACGATCGTCCCATCGATGCGTGCATCGGCCACCATCGCCAGGCGATAAGCGAGCGAGGGAACGTGGCTGACGCGGTGGATTGCAAGCTCGGGCTGCAGCTTCTTGACGATCTTGTCGTCCGCGGCCAGCACCAGTTCGTCAACCTCCACCTCGGATCGGACAGCGATCGGTGCGCCGTTCCTCAAGGCCGGACCTTCTGCCACGGCCTGGTATTCCTGCTGCAGCGCCGGCGCGACGAGGACGCCCGCCACCGGGCGGCCCTCGTGGACAACCGCAACCGATACGCACCAGATCGGCTCTCCGGCGATGAAGGCGCGGGTGCCGTCGATCGGATCGACCACGAACAGCGTCTCACAGGTCAGCCGGGCGCTGTCGTCATCGGTCTCTTCCGAAAGCCAGCCATAATTCGGGCGCGCCTTCAGAAGAAGCGACTGGAGACGATCATTGGCGGCAAAGTCGGCGGCGCTGACCGGCGAGCGGCCCTCGTTCTTCCACCAGACTTCCGGCGATTGCCGGAAATAGCCGTTGGCGATCTCACCTGCCTGCCGGGCGGCATCGAGGATGAGATCGAGATCGGCGCTCCAGTTTTTGTCAGAGGAAACCATGGCGTCAGCTTCCCGCCAGCGTCATGCCCTCGATCGCGATGGTCGGCGAAGCGACACCGTATTTGCGGTCGATATCGTTTGCCAGCGTGAGACGCATGAACATGTCCTTGAGGTTGGACGCGATCGTCACCTCGGAGACGGGGAAGGCAAGCTTGCCGTTTTCGATCCAGAAACCGCTGGCGCCGCGCGAATATTCGCCGGTGAGCATGTTTACGCCTTGGCCGATCAGTTCGGTCACATAAAGGCCGGTACCCACCGACGCGATCAGTTCCTCCGGCGAGATATCGCCCGGTTCAAGCGCCAGGTTGGTAGAGGCCGGGGTGACGGAGTTACCGCCGCGCACGCCACGACCATTGGTCGGCAGGCCGAGTTCGCGGCCGGTGGAGGTCGACAGGAACCAGTGCTTCAGCACGCCGTCCTCGATCATCGTCATCCGCTCGCCGGAAACACCTTCGCCATCGAACGGACGCGAGGATGAACCGCGGACGATCAGCGGATCGTCGGTGATGTTGAGACCAGCCTTCAAAACCTGCTGGCCCATCCTGTCACGCAGGAAGCTCGTCTTGCGCGCCACGGATGAACCATTGATGGCGCCGGCGATCGTGCCTACGAAACCACGCGCCATGCGCGGATCGAAAACGACGGTGACATTGCTTGCCGTCGGCACCTGGCGCGGATTGATACGGGCAACCGCACGCTCGCCGGCGCGCCGACCGATCAGGTCCGGCGCGTCGAGATCGGCGTCATAAAGGCGGCTGTCGAAATCGTAGTCGCGCTCCATCTTCGTGCCTTCGCCTGCAATTGCGCTGACGGAGCGGCCGAAACGCGTGGCCATGTAGCTGCCGGAAAAGCCATGCGAGGTGACGAGAACCATGCCGCCCATGCCCGCAGAGGCGCCGGCGCCGGAAGAATTGGTGACGCCATTGACGGCCAATGCAGCAGCTTCGGCAGCAAGGGCTGCCTCACGCAATGCATCGGTTGGCACATCGGTCGGGTCAAAAAGGTCGAGATCCGGATAGGATTTCGACAGCCGGTCCGCATCCGCCATGCAGACGAAGGGGTCTTCGGGAGAGACCTTCGCCATGGCGACGGCGCGTTCCGCAAGCGTCTTCATGTCGAAGCCCGGATTGGCCGACACGCTGGCAACCTTCTGGCCGACAAACACGCGCAGCGAAAAATCGTCGCTTTCCGATGATTCAGTTCCCTCGACCTTGCCGAGGCGCACCGAGACGGAGCGCGAGCGCGAGCGGACCACGACTGCATCGGCCGCATCGGCGCCTGCCGCCTTCGCCAGGTCGATTAGTTCAGAAGCACGGGATAAAAGCTGGGCGGAATCAATTTCAGAGCTCATATTTGCAAGCCTTTCGTTCCTGTCCCATTTATTGTGAGCGCTTCGAAGCATCAAGTGTGCCACACCTTTTCTTGACCGGGTTGTCGCGTCTGCGAACAGCCCGACTGATTCATTCCGCCTATTCGAAAGTTTCTGCATGACCGCACCGGGCTCGCTATTCACCGAAATGTTGCTTCTTCTGGCCGGAGCGGTCATCGCCGCACCAATCTTCAAGAGGCTGGGGCTTGGCACGGTTCTCGGCTATCTGGCGGTCGGCGTCATCATCGGCCCGGTCTTCCAGCGTATCACCGATACGGAAGAGGTGCTGCATGTGGCGGAATACGGCGTTGTCTTCCTGCTCTTCGTCATAGGGCTGGAGCTCAAACCCTCGCGCTTATGGCAGATGCGCGGCGACGTGTTCGGTCTTGGTCCGGTTCAGGTTCTTTTGACCGGGCTTGCGCTTGCGGCGCTCGCCTTCGAGACCGGCATGGCGACGTGGCAGGGAAGCCTGATCGTCGGCTTCGGCCTTGCGCTATCCTCCACCGCCTTTGCATTGCAGTTGCTCAACGATGCTGGCGATATCAACAGCCGCTACGGGCAACGCTCGTTTTCAGTTCTGCTGTTCCAGGATCTGGCGATCGTGCCGCTTCTGGCGCTGATCACCGTGCTTGCGCCGGGAACGGAGGAACAGGCCGCCACGCCGTTTGTCGATTTCGCCATTGCGATCGCGGCCATCGGGGCGATGATCATCGCCGGGAAATATCTGCTCAATCCGATGTTCCAGATCATTGCCCGCACCGGCGCGCGCGAGGTGATGATCGCGGCCGCCCTGCTCGTCGTGCTCGGATCGGCGGCGGCAATGCAGATGGTCGGCCTGTCGATGGCGATGGGGGCGTTTCTCGCCGGTGTGATGCTGGCGGAATCCTCCTATCGGCACGAGCTGGAGGCGGATATCGAGCCGTTCCGCGGCCTGCTTCTGGCACTGTTCTTCGTTGCGGTCGGCCTGTCGCTGGAACTCGAAGTGATCGTCGACAACATCCTGTTCATCATACCGGCCGTCATCGTGTTCATGGCGGTGAAGGCGTTTATCGTCTACGGGCTCTGCCGGCTCTGGGGCTCATCCCATAACGATGCGATCCAGATCGCCTTCCTGTTGCCGCAAGGCGGCGAATTCGCCTTCGTTCTGTTTACCACCGCCACCGCCGCCGGGCTTCTGTCATCCTCGACCGCCTCGCTGCTGATCGCCATCGTGACGCTTTCGATGGCGCTGACGCCGCTTGGTGCGGCACTTGCCAAACGCCTGATGCATGGTGAGGCGCGGGAGGAACTGGACGAGGATTTCGCCGGCGCCGGCGCAGACGTGCTGATGATCGGCTTTTCCCGTTTCGGCCAGATCGCCTCGCAGATGCTGCTTGCCGGCGGCAGCGCCGTGACCGTGATCGATGATTCCGCCGATCGTATCCGCCAGGCCGCCAATTTCGGCTTCCGCATCTATTTCGGCGACGGCACCCGTCGCGACGTGCTCGTGTCATCCGGTATCGAAAAGGCCAAGATCGTCGTCGTTGCGACGCAGAAGAAGGAAACGACCAGCAGGATCGTCGAGCTTATCCAGTCAGAGTTTCCCAATGTCCGGCTTTTCGCCCGTTCCTATGACCGCATCCATTCCCTGTGGCTGAGGGAAAAGGGCGTCGAATACGAATTGCGCGAAACGCTGGAATCCGGCCTGCTGTTTGGTGCCAAGACGCTGGAAGCGCTCGGCATGTCCGAAGCGCGCGCCGAGGAAATTCTTCAGGATATCCGCCGCCGCGACGAGGAGCGCCTGCAGATCCAAGCAGTCGAGGGCATTTCGGCAGGACGTGACAAGCTGTTCAACAGCCCCGTCAAGCCGGAACCGTTGATCAAGCCGAAACGTATCAGTGTTCAGGAAGACGTGGCCGACGAGGTGGAAGCGGGTCTGTCTCTGGGGAAATGGTGAGCCGGACGGCTTCAGCCCTTGGCGACGGATGCCTGCAGTGCATCCACTGCACGCTTCAATTCATCCTTGACGTGGTTTGCTTCGTCCAGAATTTCCTGCGCTTTGAGGAAATCCAGCACGCGGAAACGGTTGACCTGCGGGCGCAGGAAGATGTGCGGCGGATTTAGTTTCAGTTTCAGCGCGATCGAAGCCTGCATGGTTAGCTGACTGGCACCGAACAGCGCGTCGATGCGGGTCGGCGGGTGGGTGCCGTCGCCTTCCGGTGCGCCAACGACATCGACGCCGATGACAACGTCGGCAAGGTCGAGCAGCTGTTCATAGGGAACCGGATTGAATACGCCGCCGTCGATCATCACCCTTCCGTTGACCCAGACCGGCATGAACAGGCCGGGAATGGCGGCTGATGCAGCAATCGCAGTTCTGAGATCCCCCTCTTCGAGGATCACCTCGGCCTGCCCGTAATAATCGGTGGCGGAGATTTTAAGCGGGATTTTCAGGTCGGAAAAATCCTCCGGGATATCGGGAGGAAGGAAGGCATCGAGGATGGGATCGAGGTTGAAATGGCCGAAGCGAAAGCCGCCCAGCTTGTCGCGCATTGAAGCCGGTCCGAGCGTCCAGAGGCGATTGAATAGCGAATTGCGGTTGCCCATGGTGCGCACCGTATAGTCGCGGATGTCGGCGCCTCGCATGCCGGACGCCATGCCGGCCCCCATGATCGCGCCGATCGAAGATCCCGAAATCGCCACCGGTTTGATGCCGAGTTCATCGAGCGCCTCGATGATACAGATATGCGAGATGCCTCTTGCTCCGCCGCCGCCGAAGGCTACGGCATAACGCAGGCCCTCCCCGCTGTTTTCAGTATCCAGATCCGGCAGGGAGAGGCGCGTGTTCATGGCGAGGTTCAGCCTGGCTGATATCGATAAAATTCGATGCGGCTATCGCCGAACATCCGGCTTTCCAGCGGTTTGAAAACTGGATCGACGACAATCTCGGCATCAATCCGCTCTTCCAGCAGAACAAGAGCATCCGCGGCCAACCAGCCGCCGGCATGCGCCGCATGGAGTGCCTTTTCACCCAGGCCCTTGCCGTAAGGCGGATCGGCGAAAATCAGGTTGAACGGCTCGATATTGCCGATCGAACCGAGGCTGGTTGCGTCTCGACGGAGAATACGCGCCCGGCCATGCAGACCGAAACTGTCAATATTCTCCCAGAGAAGGCCCCTGCCTTCGACGCTGTTTTCAACGAACAAGGCCTGCTTGCAACCGCGCGACAGGGCTTCCAGCCCCACCGCGCCGGTTCCGGCAAAAAGGTCGATCACCCGTGTGCCATCGAGCGCGTCCGGATAGACGTGCCCGAGGATATTGAACAGGCTTTCGCGCGTCCGGTCGATGGTCGGCCGGATATCATTCGTCTTCGGCGTGGCCAGAGCGCGGCCGCGGAACTCACCCCCTACGATCCGCACAGCTTAGCCCCTCGGTGTCCGCGGCTTGCCGCCCGGGCGTCCACCGCCTGGGCCACCACGCGAACCACCACCTGGCTTACCGCTATTGGGTCTGCCGCCGGAAGGCTTGCCGCCAAAGGACTTTCCACCACCCGGCTTGCCACCGAAACCGGGCTTGCCACCCGAGGGCTTGCCGCCGAAGCCAGGCTTTGCGCCAGAAGGCTTGCCACCGAAGGGCTTGTCACCTCTTGCGGGGCGATCACCGAAGGAGCGCTCGCCTCTATCGTCACGCGACGGGCGGTCACCACGCGGCGGACGATCCGAGAAGGAACGTGCGGGGCGATCACCAGAGGGGCGATCACCGAACGAACGTTCTCCCCTCGGCTTGTCGCCGTAGGGACGATCGCCACGGGGCTTGTCACCAAAGCTGCGTTCGCCGCGCGGACGCTCGGAGCGCCCCTCGCTGGAGAAGGATTTGCCGCGGGCCGGACGGTCTCCGTCTTCGCGGGGCTTGCGGTCGCCGTAAGGCCTGTCACCTCTGGGGCGATCACCAAACGAGCGCTCGCCTCTCGGCTTGTCGCCGAACGAACGTTCACCGCGTGGCTTGTCACCGAAACCACGGTCGCCACGGTCTTCGCGATCACCACGCCTTGCGCCTCGTTCCGGCTGGTCTTCGCCGCGGATCCAGTCGCTGTCATCCTTAACGCGGTTGATCTTGACGCGGAGATCGTTTTCCGGCGCTGGCTTCTTGAACAGCTGCTCGGCCTGGGCACGGGCTGTTACCTTCCGGCCGCTGTCGTCGGTCGTCGGGCGGGCGCCGGGCGCCATCCAGACATTCGCCGTGCGGCTGGTGCCCATCGGCGGGCGCTTCTTCGGCTTCTCATCACCGAAATCGCGATCCGATGGCTTCGCCCCGAACTTGCCGGAAGGCCTGTCGGAGAACTTGCGATCGTCGCGACGGCTGTCGGGACGCTTGGTATCGAGGCGGCCAAGGGCACGCTCGCGACGGTCGCCGCGATCACCACCCCGATCGTCCGAGCGGTCACTCGCCCAGCCGCGTTCGGACTTGGCCGGACGCTCGGCCTTTTCGGCGCGCTGCGGCTGCTCGTCTTCGGAAACGCGCTCGTTATAAAGCGGGGCTTCGAAATTGGCTTTCGATTCATCGATCAGGCGCGGGCCGAGCTGGTCGCGCAGTGTGCGGCCGCGCACTTCCAGCACTTCGCCTTCCGGCAGGTCGCCGAGCTGGAACGGACCGTAGGAAATGCGGATCAGGCGGTTGACCTCGAGACCGAGCGCGCCGAGCACGTTCTTGATTTCGCGGTTCTTGCCTTCGCGAAGACCCATAGTGATCCAGACATTGTGACCCTGGGCACGGTCGAGCGTCGCTTCGATCGAACCGTAGAGCACGCCGTCAACGGCAATGCCGTCCTTTAGCTTGTCGAGCGCGGCCTGATCGACCTCGCCATGGGCGCGCACGCGGTAGCGGCGCAGCCAGCCGGTGGTCGGCAGTTCGAGCGTGCGCGACAGACCGCCGTCATTGGTCAGAAGCAGCAGGCCTTCGGTGTTGATGTCGAGGCGGCCGATGGAGAGAACCCGCGGCAGGCCTTCCGGCAGGTTGTCGAACACGGTCGGGCGGCCTTCCGGATCGGAATTGGTCGTCACCAGGCCACCGGGCTTGTGGTAGAGCCAAAGACGGGTGCGCTCGATGCCGCGGATCGGCACGCCGTCCACTTCGATCTTGTCTTCCAGCGTCACGTTGACGACAGGGGTATCGAGCGGCTTGCCGTTCAATGTGACGCGGCCCTCGAGGATCATCCGCTCCACATCGCGACGGGATGCGACACCGACACGGGCGAGAATTTTCGAAATACGCTCGGGCTTGCCGTCGGTCGGCGCGGATGCACCCTCGCCGACGAATTCTTCGCGCTTGGCCGAACGGACCGGCTTTCTGACTGCCCCTTCTGCCTTGGCGCGCGGCTTTGCCGCGCCAGCAGGCTTGTCGCTGAATTTGGCTCCCGGCTTGCCTGAGGACTTGAAGCCCTGCTTGCCCCCCGACTTGGAAGCAGTGCTGCCTTCGGCTTTCGGCTTGATTTCGCGAACGAAGGTTTTCGCTTCGCCGCGCTTCGGCTTGTCTTTTGAATTCATATGTTGTTTGCCTGAAGCAGGATGTCGACGGAGTATCCCGGACATACTTGTTCGTGTTGACCAGATGGATGCACACCTTTCAAGGGCGCGCTTCGCGTTGCATGCTTCCTACCAGTTCATGCGATCCGGGTTAAGAGGAAATCGCTGAAATGCCTAAGAGCGACAGCTTCATGGATGCCGCACTGACAGAAGCCAGAAATGCCGCCGAACGCGGCGAGGTTCCAGTCGGTGCCGTCATCGTTATCGATGGCGAGATTATTGCCCGCTCAGGCAACCGCACCCGCGCCGAAAACGACATCACCGCCCATGCCGAAATTGCCGTGATCCGCGAGGCTGCAGCCAAGGTTGGAAGCGAGCGGCTTGGCGGAGCGGATCTCTATGTGACGCTGGAGCCATGTACCATGTGCGCCGGCGCCATATCCTTCGCCCGAATCCGCCGGCTTTATTACGGCGCCAACGATCCCAAGGGCGGCGCTGTGGAAAACGGCGTGCGGTTTTTCTCGCAACCCACCTGCCACCATGCGCCCGAAGTCTATTCCGGCATTGCCGAAGTGCCGGCGGCAGACCTGCTCACCGACTTTTTCCGGTCCCGACGGGACAAATAAGACTAACAAAAAAGGCCCGGCTTGGCCGAGCCTCGTTCGCTCAATCTTACTGGAAGGGCTTCCACCAGGCTGAGCCCTTTGTGGAGGCGGCCTCGGCTTCCTTCTTGCGGCGAGCTTCCTTCTTGGTCTCCGGCTCGCCCAGATCCTGCAGGGTCTGCGCATCGGCAGTCCGGAATTCCGTCGGCGGATCGGAGAGCGAACGGCGGCCTCCGCTGATGCCCGGATCGTTTGCGTTGGCTTTCGCCTGGCGGAAGGCTTCCCACTTCTGCGATTCCGTCAACTGCCCGGCCTGGCCCTTGCCGGCCAGAAGCGGTGAACGGTAGTTCGGGTTGCTCTGGTTGTCGGTCGCTTCCTGACGAAGGCGCTCACGTGCCTCTTCCGGCGATTCGACCCAGTTCGGGTTGTTTTCGCGGTTGGCAAGCGATTGCTGCGGCGGCGGCAACGCCCCGCCTTCCTGATGGCTGGCGACGACCAGAGCAGGACGTGGGTTGTAGCGGATCTTCGCCTTTTCCTTGGCGCGATCGCCACCGATATCGATGGCCGAAGTCACGTCATCGCCCAATTGTTCCATGGCAGTCTTGTCGGTGCCGTAGGTCGGGCTTCCCATGCAGCCGGAAAGCGTCACGGTCGCAACCAGAATACCGGCCGCACCAAGGGCCATACGCAAGGTTTTCGTCGTTTCCATCAAACCCCTACCACGGGCGCCCGCCTCGACGCCTCATAGACTATTGCCATCGACCTGACGGATAAATCCGGCCAATTTCAGGCAGGAATACCGGATGACGCGTAGAAGCGCAATCATCCGGCACGGTTCAAGACATTACAACTTGCCAAGCTTGGCGAGTTCGGTCAGCGCCACAGCGTCTCGCGCCGAGACATCCGGCCAGGCCGGATCGGAGCCGACATCGGTCGTCACACGCCATGAACGGGCGCATTTCGTGCCTTCCGCCAGCTTCGGATCAACCGACACGCCTGAAACTTCGGCCAGACGGAAAGCCTGATCCGGGCCTTCACCTGCCGTGATCGTGATCGCGGAGGTGATGCAGGTTTCCTCGAATTCGAGGCCTTCCAGCGCCTTCAACAATTCGGCATCGGCAACATAGACTACCGGGGCCGCTTCCAGCGACGAGCCGATACGCTTGTCCTTGCGCTCGATTTCGAGAGCACCCGTGACAACCGAGCGAACCTTGCGGATCTTCGCCCACTTTTCGGCAACCGCCTCGTTCTTCCACTCGGCCGGGATTTCCGGGAACTGCTCCAGATGGACAGACACAGCGTCAGGCTTCAGCGACAGCCATGCCTCTTCGGTGGTGAAGGGCAGCATCGGGGCGAGCCAGGTGACGGTCGCTTCGAAGATCTTCCGGATGACGGCAAGCGAGGCGCGGCGGCGCAGCGAAGACGGGGCGTCGCAATAAAGCGCGTCCTTGCGGATGTCGAAATAGAAGGCCGACAGTTCGATATTGGCAAAATCGATCAGCGCGCGGGTGATCTTCTTGAATTCGAACGCGTCATAGCCTTCACGCACGAGCTTATCCAGCTCATGCAGGCGATGCAGCATCAGCTTTTCGAGTTCCGGCAGCTCGGCATAGGCGATTTCCTCGCCCTCGTCATGCGCCAGCGTACCGAGCATCCAGCGGATGGTGTTGCGCAGCTTGCGATAAGCATCGACATTGGTCTGGATGATCGTCTTGCCGAGGCGCTGGTCTTCCCAATAGTCGGTGGTCATGACCCAGAGGCGCAGGATATCGGCGCCGGCATCCTTCATCACGTCCTGCGGGGACACGACGTTGCCGAGCGACTTCGACATCTTCTGGCCCTTCTCATCCATGGTGAAACCATGGGTGACGACCGTATCATAAGGCGCGCGGCCGCGGGTGGCAGCGGATTCCAGAAGCGACGAATGGAACCAGCCGCGATGCTGGTCGGACCCTTCGAGATAGACGTTAGCCGGCCATTTCAGGTCGGGGCGGTCTTCCAGCGTGAATGTGTGGGTGGAGCCTGAGTCAAACCAGACATCGAGGATGTCCATGACCTGCGTCCACTTTCCGTGGTCGTGGCCATTTCCAAGGAACCGTTCCTTGGCGCCTTCGGCGAACCAGGCATCGGCACCTTCGGCATCAAACGCTTCGAGAATGCGCTTGTTGACCTCTTCGTCTTGCAGGACATTGCCTTCTTCATCGGCAAAGACGCAGATCGGGACGCCCCAGGCGCGCTGACGCGAAAGCACCCAGTCCGGGCGCTGCTCGATCATGGCACGCAGACGGTTCTGGCCGCCGGCGGGGACGAAACGGGTGTCGTCGATTGCCGAAAGCGCGCGGGTGCGCAGCGTCGTGCCGTCCTTCAGGTCCTTGTCCATATAGACGAACCATTGCGGCGTGTTGCGGAAGATGATCGGCTTCTTGGAGCGCCAGCTATGCGGATAGGAGTGCTTGAGGCGGCCACGGGCAAACAGCGCGTTACGCTCGATCAGCGCCTTAATGACGCGGTCGTTGGCATCGCCCTTCTTGCCGTTGTCGTCCATGACGCGGCCACCCTCGAAACCGGGGGCATCGGCGGTATAGGTGCCGCCATCGTCGACCGGGAACGGGATGCGGGTGTCGATACCCTTTGCTTCCAGTTCCTTGACCGAAGACATCCAGGCCTCGAAGTCTTCGCGGCCGTGGGAAGGAGCGGTGTGGACAAAACCGGTACCGGCATCGTCGGTGACGTGATCGCCAGCGAGAAGCGGAACGGCAAATTCGTAGCCACCGCCGAGGCCCTTCAACGGATGGGCAAGCGTCAGGGCAGCCATCTCTTCGGCCGAAACGCCACGAAGCTTCTTGAACGTGAGCTTGGCCTTGGCAGCAGACTCCTCCGCCAGCGCATCGGCAAAGATCAGCTTTTCACCCGGCTGCGGGCCGAAGTCGTTGACGGCTTCGGTGACTTCGTAAAGGCCGTAAGCAACCTTCGGCGAATAGGCGACGGCGCGGTTGCCGGGGATGGTCCACGGGGTGGTGGTCCAGATGACGACATGGGCACCATAAAGATCGTCGTTGAGCGTGCTGCGATGCTCCATAACGCGATCTAACTTTTCCGGATGCTCTCGTTTGATAGCCTCAACGACCGGGAACTTCACCCAGATCGTGTCGCTCTCGTAATCATGATACTCGACTTCCGCTTCCGCCAGCGCGGTGCGCTCGACGACCGACCACATGATAGGCTTCGACCCGCGATAGAGCTGGCCGCTCATGGCGATTTTCAGAAGCTCGCCAGCGATGCGGCTTTCCGCATGGAAATTCATCGTCAGGTACGGGTTGTCGAAATCGCCGACGATGCCGAGGCGCTTGAATTCTTCCGCCTGGATCTTGATCCACTTTTCGGCATAGGCGCGGCATTCCTTGCGGAATTCGATCATCGCGTCGGGCTGTTTAAGGTCAGGCTTGGCCTTGCCCTTGGCGCGGTAGTTTTCTTCCTCGATCTTCCACTCGATCGGCAGGCCGTGGCAATCCCAGCCCGGAACGTAGTTCGAGTCATAACCGCGCATCTGGAACGAGCGGGTGATGACGTCTTTCAGGATCTTGTTCAGCGCATGGCCGATATGGATGTTGCCGTTGGCATAGGGAGGGCCATCGTGCAGCACGAACTTTTCGCGGCCGGCGGCGGAGGTGCGCAGCTTCTTATAGAGATCCATCTGCTGCCAGCGGGCAACGGTTTCCGGCTCCTTCTGCGGCAGGCCGGCGCGCATGGGGAATTCCGTCTCGGGCAGATAAAGGGTCTTCGAGTAATCGAGCTTTTCAGCAGTATCGGTCGTATTCGTCATAGGGTCTGGCAATCGTCTCTTGGCGCCACGTCCGGGCGCGATGCGGATGAGAATTCGGTGGCGGAGGCGCTGTTCAAACGCCAAAATCCCGGACCTTCCCGCAGCTTGATCAAGCAGCGCGGAAAGCCGGGCCGATAATTCGTATGATCATCCTAGCGATGATCTGGGCCGACCGGAAAACTGTCATGGACGCGGTTATTAAGGCGTTTTGGGGCGGAAAGGAAGGGGGATTTCGGCAGATCAGCGATCTGGACGGTATCATCCCGCGGGTGTATAACTGACTAGCTGACCAGTTGGAACCTCTCATGCCCACCAAAACCAGTGCCAAAGACAATATATGGAAACTGGAAGACGCCAAGGCGCGCTTTTCCGAAGTCGTGCGTCGCGCCAGAAATGAAGGTCCGCAGCATGTGACAGTGCGCGGACAGGATAGCGTGGTCGTGATCAGCACGGAAGAACTGGCGAAACTGACCCGGCCCGAGCCGGAAAAGCCATTCGTCGAGTTCATGGAAAGCCTTGGGCTCCACACACTCGATATCACGCGTGACGATGACCGTGGACGGGATATCGAATTGTGAACGGCTGGCTGCTCGATACCAACGTCGTTTCTGCGCTTATCAATCCCAATGGCGCACCATCCGTGAAAAAATGGGCCGCCGGGCAATCCGAGGACCGCTTCTTCATTAGCGTTCTCACGCTCGCCGAGTATGACAAGGGTATCGAAAACCTGCCCGCGGATGACGAGAACCGCTATCGCTACACCGTTGCGCGCGATGGACTGGAAGCCCGCTTTTCCGGGCGCATTTTGTCGGTTTCAGACGCGATCGCCCGTCGCTGGGGCCAGATTACCGGTCGCACCAAGCTGGCTACACGCATCGCGCCACCCGTTATCGACACGCTTTTCGCTGCGACCGCGCTTGAATATGATTTTTATCTGGCAACGCGCAACAAGAAGGACTTTCAACATTCAGGCGCAGCGGTATTCGATCCGTGGACCGATGACGCAACACTTTTCCCGCTGAGACCGCGATAGAACGCGTAGCCCATCAACCCCTCGGATTTGCCGCCATCACACCGCGCAGTGCATCGTTGATGCGGTCCTGCCAGCCGGGGCCGTCTTCCTGAAAATATTCGATAACCGCGCTGTCGAGCTTGATCGAGACAAGTTCCTTCACTTCCGGCAGGGCGCGCTTTTCGACAGGTGCTGCGGCGGCTTTCTTTGCCGGCTTGAACAGGGCTTCGGCGGCATCCATCGGGTTGGCGGGTCGGCGCGGGGTGCTTGCCATGATCTTATCCTTCGTTTTCTGCGTTGAAGGCGAATGCGATCTTCGCATCCAGTTCACTGATCGGCTGAACGCCGGTAAGCAATGCTCGCGCCTCTTCCTCGTCGCGCTTGATCTGCGCCACCAGCGGGTCCAGCCCGTCGAATTTCAGCTCGTCGCGCAGATGGCCGAAAAAGGATACTGCGCAGATCTCGCCGTAAAGCGAACCTGAAAAATCGAAGAGATAGGTTTCCAGAAGCGGGGCGCCGTTATCGGTCACCGTCGGGCGGCGGCCGTAGCTTGCGACGCCATCATAAAGCGTGCCGTCGGCGCGGCGGAAACGGACGGCGTAGATGCCGGGTTTCAGCTCCACTTCACGCGGCAGGCGCATATTGGCGGTCGGGAAACCGAGCTCGCGGCCGAGCTTTTCGCCGTCGATCACTTCCGCTTCCACCGTATAGCGATAACCGAGCAGGCCGGCGGCCTGGGCGACATCCCCTTCACCCAGCAGTTCACGAATCCGGCTGGATGAAATCACCTCGGCGTTTTCATCGCGGAAGGCATCGACCAGCGAGACGGAAAAACCGTGGCGCTCACCGGCGGCCATCAGGAAGGCCGGCCCACCCTCGCGGCCCTTGCCGAAATGGAAATCGAAGCCGGTGACGACTGCACTAGCGCCCAGCCACTCGACCAAAATAGACCGGATGAACTCTTCGGCCGAGCGGCCGGCAAAATCGCGATCGAATGGATATTCGATCACCGAATGGAACCCCATCGCCTCCAGGAGCAGCGCCTTCACCGGCGCCGGCGTGATGCGGAAAACCGGCTGGTCCGGCTTGAAGACGGTACGCGGATGCGGCTCGAAGGTCAGGACCAGAGCCGGCACACCACGCTCTTCCGCAAGTTTCAACGCACGTTCGAGCACGCTGCGATGACCGCGATGCACGCCGTCGAAGTTGCCGATCGCGACCACTCCGCCCTTAAGAGCCTCGGGCAGCGGATCCTTCTTTTCGTTGCGGTGAAATACGGTCATGGGACAGGTCCGGATCAGGCTATTCAATATTGCGAGACTGGTCAGGCCAGATCAATCAAGCAAGTCTGGGCATCCAGAATTTCGGCGCGGCGTTTTCGCTTTTCAACCATGCCTGCAGGATGGCCTCGTCCGTCTCGCCGTTGACAGTGTATTCCGCCACATGGATACCAGCGCTGATATAAAGCAGGTCGAGGCCCTGCGAAAGCGCGCCGCGCACATCGGTCGGCATGCCGTCGCCAACGGCGAGCACCTTCGACTTGTCGAATTCGCCGCGCACTTCGCGGGCGGCCGCAAGCGAGGCCTCGTAGATCGGGAAATGCGGCTTGCCGGCGATGCGGGTCTTGCCGCCGAGCTGTTCGTAATAGGCGGCAACAGCACCGGCGCATGGAATGATCTTGTGGCCACGCTCGACGACAAGATCCGGGTTGGCGCAGATGAAAGGCACGTCGCGAGCAACCAAGGCCTTCAGCATGTCGGTATAGTCTTCCGGCACTTCCTTCTCGTCATCGAAGAAGCCGGTGCAGACGATCGCTTCCGCCTGGTCGGCAGAAACAACCTCGACGTCGAGACCATCGAAAAGCGGCATGTCGCGCTCGGGGCCGAGCAGAAAAACCTTTTTCGGGCCTTCGGCGATCAGATGGCGGGTCACGTCGCCTGACGTGACGATGCGGTCATAGGTGCCGTCTTCGACGCCGAGCAGCTTCAACTGCTCAATGACGCCCGGCGCGGGCCGTGGGGAATTGGTGATCAGCACAACGGTTGCGCCGGCTTTGCGGGCTTCGGCCAATGCCTGACAGGAATGCGGAAAGGCTGCAACACCGTTATGCACCACGCCCCAGACATCGGACAGAACCACATCGTAGCCGCCAATGACTTCACTCAAGTTCTGGATGCGCTTTGCCATGCCTGTCGATCACCTTCTGCCACGTCTGGCCTCACATATCTGGCGCTGATGTCGCAAAGCGTGGCCTTGATGGCAAGGAGATTTGCGTGCAGTGCGGTATATTTCATGCGGCCGTTACATGAGCGCCGACAAGCGAACCGCCAGCCCGGCCGCGGCGCAGATACCGAGAACCGGCATCATGCCGAGCTTCATCCGGAACAGCAAAACGGCCGAGAGCACGAACAGAAATGCTGCCACCGGATCGAGGCTTGCCCAGACCGGCAGCGCCAGTTCAAGCCCGAGCGACGGCACGAGTTCGACCTTTCCTACTTCGCGAAAAAGGACATGCAGGCCGAACCAGATGGCGAGGTTGAGGATGACGCCGACAATCGCCGCAGTGATCGCCGACAGCGCGCCGGACAGGATGCGATTACCGCGCAGGCGCTCGATATAAGGCGCACCGGCAAAAATGAAGATGAAGCTCGGAACGAAGGTCGCCCAGGCTACCAGCAAAGCGCCGAGAACGCCTCCGACGACCCCGGAAGCCTCGCGAAAACCGGTGAGGAAACCAACGAAGGAAAGAACGAGAACGAGCGGCCCCGGCGTGGTTTCGGCAAGCGCCAACCCATCCAGCATTTCGCCCGGCTTCAGCCAGCCATATTGCTCGACACCGACCTGCGCCACATAGGCCAAAACCGCATAAGCACCGCCGAAGGTGACCAGCGCCATTTTTGAGAAGAAGGAGAAAAGGCTTGTCAGGCCATCGGGCGCGGAAAAGGCCCAAAGGATCAGAAGCGGCAATTGCCAGACGATGATCCAACCGATCAGGCTCATGATCGCCCTGCCCGGTGATGGTGGTGCGGGAAGATCGGTGAGATCTGTTGGTGCCGTGGTGACACCGGTTCGCCGGGCATTGAGGAAACCGGCAGAGGCAGCAGCGAGAACCACGACCGGAAAGGGTACAGAAAAAAGAAACAGCGCCACGAAGGCCGTGGCTGCCACAAGACAGAGAAACCCGCTCTTCAGCGTCTTCTTCGAGAGCCGGATGACCGCATCGACGACGATGGCAAGAACTGCGGCCTTGAGCCCAAAGAACAGACCGGCCAGCCATGTGGTTTCCTGCCAGAGCGCGTAGGCGGCCGACAGG
The DNA here is from genome assembly GCF_017313375.1 of Agrobacterium sp. Ap1. Taxonomy (NCBI): domain Bacteria; kingdom Pseudomonadati; phylum Pseudomonadota; class Alphaproteobacteria; order Hyphomicrobiales; family Rhizobiaceae; genus Agrobacterium; species Agrobacterium sp. Ap1. The sequence goes on along the minus strand of NZ_JAFLMY010000002.1, from coordinate 203,123 downwards.
ATGGTGATGACGACGAGGCCGGGCAGAATGAAAAGCAGCCCGGAAATGATGCCGCCGCGGGTGCCATGGGTCAGCCAGCCGATATAGGTGGCGAGCTGTTGCGCCTCCGGTCCCGGCAGCAGCATGCAGTAGTTCAGGGCATGCAGGAACCGCTCCTCCGAGAGCCAGCGTTTTTCCTCCACGACTGCACGGTGCATCATTGCTATCTGCGCTGCCGGACCACCGAAGCTCAAACAGCCGATGCGGGCGAAGACGGAAGTTAGTTCGGCAAGTGTGGGATGAGTGCTATCCGATTTTGCCACATCGTCAATCGCCGCCATATGCCCTCCCCCAAACCGACATCCTCAAAAGGAATGCGCCTCAGTAAAAATGTCATGTTAAAGCTATATGACAATTTTCATTGGCTGGCTTCATCGGCAGCTGCCATGCTGAGGTCAAACTCTTCTGACAGAAGCCGTCTCGCCAGAGCAGGAGAGTAATAGCCGTTAGCTGTTAATCCTGTTTTGCTTGATGTTGCAGAGCGGCAACGAAAATTTCGAGCCCGTTCTTGACTCGCCCGATGGCCACCCTTATCTCGGGCTCCGTTAGCACTCTCATCCGAGGAGTGCTAAACGAGATCCGCGGGTCTTATTCCTGAGACCTGTCCATGTCATTTGATCGAGGGATTAGACAATGGCAAGCACAACTTTCCGCCCCCTGCACGATCGCGTTGTCGTAAAGCGCGTCGAGTCTGAAGAAAAGACCAAGGGCGGCATCATCATTCCGGACACCGCCAAGGAAAAGCCGGCTGAAGGCGAAATCATCGCAGTCGGCTCCGGCGCACGTGACGACAAGGGCGCACTCGTTGCTCTCGACGTCAAGGTCGGCGACCGCGTTCTGTTCGGCAAGTGGTCCGGCACCGAAGTCAAGCTTAACGGCGAAGACCTTCTGATCATGAAGGAATCCGACATCATGGGCGTTATCGGCTGATTGCCGGCAACGCTTTTTTCGTAATTCGCTGAAACCTCTATTCAGGAGCTCTCAAAATGGCAGCTAAAGAAGTAAAATTCGGCCGCTCTGCGCGCGAAAAGATGCTGCGCGGCGTCGACATCCTCGCTGACGCAGTGCAGGTAACCCTCGGCCCGAAGGGTCGTAACGTTGTTATCGACAAGTCCTTCGGCGCTCCGCGCATCACCAAGGACGGTGTATCGGTCGCCAAGGAAATCGAACTTGAAGACAAGTTCGAAAACATGGGCGCCCAGATGGTCCGCGAAGTTGCTTCGAAGACCAACGACATCGCCGGTGACGGCACCACGACCGCAACCGTTCTGGCCCGCGCGATCGTTCGCGAAGGTGCAAAGGCAGTTGCTGCCGGCATGAACCCGATGGACCTGAAGCGCGGTATCGATCTGGCCGTTCTCGAAGTCGTCAAGGACCTGCAGGCCAAGGCAAAGAAGATCTCCACCTCGGCTGAAGTTGCCCAGGTCGGCACGATCTCCGCAAACGGCGACACGCAGGTCGGTAACGACATTGCTGAAGCCATGCAGAAGGTTGGCAACGAAGGCGTCATCACCGTCGAAGAAGCCAAGACCGCTGAAACCGAACTCGAAGTCGTCGAAGGCATGCAGTTCGACCGCGGCTACCTGTCGCCTTACTTCGTGACCAACCCGGAAAAGATGATCGCGGACCTCGAAGACGCGTACATCCTGCTGCACGAAAAGAAGCTCTCGAACCTCCAGGCTATGCTGCCGGTTCTGGAAGCCGTCGTTCAGACCGGCAAGCCGCTCGTCATCATTGCTGAAGACGTTGAAGGCGAAGCTCTTGCAACGCTCGTCGTCAACAAGCTGCGTGGCGGCCTGAAGATCGCTGCCGTCAAGGCTCCGGGCTTCGGCGATCGTCGCAAGGCCATGCTGGAAGACATCGCCATCCTCACGGGCGGCACCGTCATCTCCGAAGACCTCGGCATCAAGCTCGAAAACGTCACCCTCGACATGCTCGGCCGTTCCAAGAAGGTTTCGATCTCCAAGGAAAACACGACGATCGTCGACGGCGCCGGCCAGAAGGCTGACATCGAAGGCCGCGTAGCCCAGATCAAGGCGCAGATCGAAGAAACCACTTCGGACTACGACCGCGAAAAGCTGCAGGAACGTCTTGCCAAGCTCGCTGGCGGCGTTGCCGTCATCCGCGTTGGCGGCTCGACCGAAATCGAAGTCAAGGAACGCAAGGACCGCATCGACGATGCTCTGAACGCAACCCGCGCGGCCGTTCAGGAAGGCATCGTACCGGGCGGCGGCGTTGCCCTGCTCCGTTCGGCTTCCAAGATCACCGTCAAGGGTGCGAACGACGACCAGGAAGCTGGTGTCAACATCGTTCGCCGCGCTCTGCAGTCTCTGGTTCGCCAGATCTCTGAAAACGCCGGTGACGAAGCTTCGATCGTGGTCGGCAAGATCCTCGAAAAGAACGAAGACAACTACGGCTACAACGCCCAGACGTCTGAATATGGCGACATGATCGCCATGGGCATCGTCGACCCGGTCAAGGTTGTTCGCACGGCTCTGCAGAACGCAGCTTCGGTTGCTTCGCTGCTGATCACCACCGAAGCCATGATCGCCGAACTTCCGAAGAAGGAAGCAGCTGGCGGCGGCATGCCTGGCGGCATGGGCGGAATGGGCGGCATGGACATGATGTGAGACCGTTAAGGTCTCATGTCTGAGCCATCCGGTTCAGTTATGGAAAGGGCGGTCGAAAGGCCGCCCTTTTTGCGTTGTGGAAAGGTGGGAATGCAGACGGCGGCTCTCGGCCCATTGCGGACGAAACGCGTTTAGTGGATCAGGGTCAATTCGATAAGAAAATAGGCAGAGCTAGCGCCATTCCGACAGGGGTCGCCATTCCGAACAGAAGGAAACAAGCAGCCGATGCAACACCCCAGCAACACCAGAATATGCGAAATTTTCCTGACGCAAACCCAAGCGCGCAGAGCGCTAACGTGAGCAAGAGAACGGTTAGACCTATTGGAAATCCTTGCGACCCCAATGCCATCAAGGTGCTAGGAATGAGGCCCAACACTATGGCGATAGCAACAAGAATTGGTGCCTTCGCCGCGACGCTCTGGATTGTTTTACCTTCTGTCATTGTGGCATCGGTCTCAAAGAAAATGTACACTCGCTGTTTAGTTGCGGTCATACTTTCTCAAACACGTTAATGTCCGCTTATGCCCAAAGCGGACATCAAAGCGCTGTTTGTTCATGTAAATCTAGGTATATGATGGCTGCGACTGGCCTGGGCCGAAACCGGAACAAAGGCTTGTTACTGATCGGTCGCGACGGGATGTGCGTTAGAACCCATGAGTGATGAGAGAATCCCGAAACATCTGATAGATCAGCGCCTCCGTAATCGCATTATTGAGGTGATTGAATCTCTCGCTGATGGTGATGAGGCAGTGAAGCTGTTTGGTTTCGGCGGATATTTCAATTGGTTCTTCGATTATTTTCCCGAAGATGGGAATTTTGTGCCGCTTTCCACAATGTCTATGGACGAGACGGCCGCAGCTCACGAACTTCTAAATCAAATGCTGAATGCAGCCGAAGCTACACCGCAACACATGTCCGACGACGAATTCATTGCAACAGGCTGGCCAACGCATATTCAGCCGATCGCTCGAAGGGCCATACGCACGTTCCTCATCAAAGGTCGTTGCGCCGAAGAATAGCGGTCACCTCAGTTTCCAATAACGAATGATCGGAATTGGCGCGAACCGGAAGGCGGCAGTCGGCCCAAACCCGTCATTACAGCGCTAACACTTCGCACGGTTTACAGCGATCACGCGCCCCAAAAAGGCTATGACTAAGGGTATCCATACTGCCACAACCAAATAGGATGTTGCTTTCGCGCCGACACATTCGCTCTGATCAATTTGACAGCTTCGAGCTACTCCCATTCGAAGCTCCGATATTGCGATGAACAGTAAGGCTCCAACCACGATCGAGGATATCCAAGTCCGGACGCCTCGGCGCACCGTCAAAATTGATATGATGAGGACGATGCAGGGCAGAAGATTTATAAGCCCCAGAGACATAGTTTCTCCAAGTTGATCGCAAACGTGCAAGAATTATATCCGTTGCAATAGTTGCCGCAATGCCGCTTCTGGTGTGAAGCGGAATGCCACTGTCGGGTGTCGGCGCGAAGGGGACATCGAGCCATGAAAAGCACTCTATGGCACTACTTTAGTAGATGGTTTTTCTTTGCATATCGTTCACGTGCTAGGATGTAGTCGCTGCTCCAAACATCTACGGCTTCGTGGGCTTCGTCGAGAATGATCTGCAGCTCTGGGTCGCCGTCAATCCGATCCATCCGATCAAGCTGACTTACAGGAAACGATGCTCCGAACGTATCGATAATCCTGCTCATGATACCCGCGTATTCGGGTAAGAGCATGTCCTGCAGCGCATCACGAACAGTGAGAGCTAAAGCTCCCGACGAGTTATTAAGGAATTGCTGGATGCCGCCATTCCCGACCTCTCCGTCGAAGAGTGCTGTGGCATAGAGATAGACGTTTGGCTGGCCAAGCATTGCCACCGTCTGGGGGATAAGCTGATCTTCAATGGAGATGCCTTGTTCAGCCTGATCTATCGCCTGCCTCAGAAGCCAGTCATCGAGCGAATTTAGATCATCGTAAATCGCCATCATCTCTTCCCGTCGAAACTCAAAGGTGTTTCAGCTCCAACTCCCAATCAATGGGTACTGGTGCTGGACGCGACCGATCCGTTGTGGCCACACGAACATCAAAAGCTTGACCTGCGAAGACGTCGTGAAATGATTCGACGTTAGACTGCGGATCGGATGACCGCAATTGGCGCGCAGCGGAAACCCACCTCCAGCCGAAAGCAGTCGTTCCCGCTCCGACGAACACAACCATATGCTGTCACATATCAGCGTTGCAGAATGAGATATATGCATCTGCCCAAAATGGGAGCATAAGGCACATAGCTTATGCAAATGAGAGCCTTTGTCATGGATTGGGTCCCTGTCGTCTTCGTCATCTTCAAAGCTGTCGCTTTGGGCTTGGCCATGTTCTTCGCCATCAAGTGGCATTATGATCAGGGTGAAAAGGGTGAGACGCTGGCGTTGGTACGCACGGGCGGCAAGGTAGCGGCAGTTTTTGCGCTGGCGGTGTTGGCCTTGGCAGTCTTCGCATTTTTCCTCAGCAGTCAGCTCGGTCTGGACTTGAGCCTGTGATGGCCAGGCATTCGGTGGCCCCTCCCGGGCACCGAATGTGCGTTTTCGTGATCGGTTCGGCGCGCGATATTAGCGTGTCGTTAACCATCCGAACCTAGACAATCGTCGGCACGGTGGTCGATGATCTTCCGCCTGAGAGCAGAAGACCTTCATGTCAGTTATCGCCTTTTCCCTTCGCAAGAGCGGTCGCGTGAAAACGCTGATCTCTGCAAAACGCTCAGCCAAAGCAAAGCGGAAGGCGCCGGGCAGTGCGAAGCAGGCGAGATCCCGCCTCGTCATCCTGTCGACCTGTTTCATCCTTGCCTATTGCGCGATGTTTGCCCGGATGACCGAATACGGCTTCAGCCCGGCAGAGGCGACCGCATCCATTCCCGCCAATAACAATATCGCGGCGCGTCCGGACATTACCGATCGCAATGGCGAGCTTCTGGCGACAGACATCCACACCGTTTCGATGTTTGCCGAACCTTTCCGCATCGTCGATCTCGATGAGACGGTGGAGAAAATCTCGGCCCTTTTTCCGGATCTCGATCGCAAGTCGCTTTATGCCAAGCTTTCCGACAAGCGCCAGAAATTCATCTGGGTTCGCCGCCAGCTGACGCCGAAGCAGCAGAGCGAAGTGCTGAAACTCGGCATCCCCGCCATCGGCTTTCGTCCGGAGGTGAAGCGGTTCTATCCGGATGGGCGCATCGCGGCGCATGTGCTCGGTTATGTCGATATTGACAATCGCGGCGTCGCCGGCATGGAAAAGTATCTCGACATGCAGGGGCTTTCCGACCTGAAGAGCGTCGGGCTGACCACCGAAGAAGCGTTGAAGCCGATCCGCCTTTCGCTCGATATCCGGGTGCAGAATATCGTCTATGACGCGGTTCGCCACGCGATGAGCGAATACAAGAGCAAGGCTGCCGGTGCGGCCGTCATCGACATTCACACCGGCGAAGTGCTGGCGCTTGCCTCCGCACCCGATTTCGATCCGAACGATCCGCAGGCCGATGGCGGAGACGGCTGGCTGAACCGGATGACCAACGGCACGTTCGAAATGGGCTCGACCTTCAAGACCTTTTCGATGGCGATGGCGCTCGATTCCGGCGTGACAAAACTCTCCGATACGTTCGACGCCACGACGCCGCTTCATTTCGGCCGCTTCACCATTCATGACGACCGCGACGTGCCGCGCCGCTGGCTGACAGTACCGGAGGTCTTCCGCTACTCCTCCAATATCGGCACGGCGAAGATGATGGACCGGGTCGGCATGGATAACCAGAAAGCCTATCTCACCAGGTTCGGGCTTTTGACACGGATGGAAACCGAACTGCCGGAAGTGAAGACGCCGAGCCAGCCGAAAGTGTGGAAGAAGATCAACGCCATCACCATCTCCTTCGGCCATGGCGTGGCGACCACGCCACTGCAGACGGCAGTTGCGGGCGCGGCCCTCGTCAATGGCGGCGAGCTGATCGAGCCGACCTTCCTGCCGCGCACGGCAGAGGCTGCCGAACAGACCGCGGTGAGGATCGTCAAGCCGAGCACGAGCGATACGATCCGCACCATGTTCAAGCTCAACGGCGAAGAGGGCTCGGGCAAAAGCGCCGACGTTCCCGGCTTCCATGTCGGCGGCAAGACGGGAACAGCAAACAAGGTCATCAACGGCAAATATTCCCACACGCTGAGCTTCAACGCCTATCTGGCGGCCTTCCCGATCGATCACCCGCAATATGTCGTTTTGTCCTTCTGCGACGAGCCGCTTTCGGGCGAAGGCACGACGAGTACTTTTGCCACCAATACGGCAGCGCCGATGGTAAAGCAGATCGTTGCGCGCGCAGCGCCGATGCTCAATGTCGTCCCGGATTTCGAACCGACGATGGTCGCGAACTACTGAGACCGCCTGCCCCCTATGAATACATTCGCTTCTCGGAGGCAGAAGCATGCTGCAACCAAGGTCCAAATGAAATTCGACGGCACCACCTGTGCGAGTATAATTTTAGACAGGTATAAAATAATACATTAGCCGATACTTAATCATAAAGACCTGCCGCTACCCTGGCCTCGACGCACTCTCTGCACACGGGGCATTTCGATGAAGCACATCTCGATCGTCGGCAAGTTCATGGCCATCATGGCGCTGTTTGGTATCTTCGCCATAGCCATTGCGGGTTACAGCAGTTCACGCATCTATGAGATCAACGGGTCCTATGGCGATCTTCTGCACAAGGAGAGTACGGCATCACTTTCGGTGGCGCGTGCCAACCGGTCGATCCAGATGGCTCGGGCGGCGATAGGTGATCTTTTGATGTCGCGCACGCCGGAAGGCAATGCGGCCGCGACCGCGGAACTGCAGCATGCGCAGGCGGGATTTGCCGAGCGGATGGACGCGGCGATCGGCATTCTTTCTGATAACCGGGATCTGCATGCGCTGAAGGCTGCCGGCCTTTCGATCCTTCAGCAATCCTGCGCACCGGCAATCAGGCTCGGCGAGGTCGCAAAGACAGAGGGCGAGATACAGGCATCGCAGGAGGCTTTCCTGACCGGCTGCCAGCCGCAGTTCGCCGCATTTGCCGAAACGTCGACGAAAATCACCGATACGATCATCAATGGCGTATCGGGCAAGGCCGAAACTCTCGGCAGTGCTGCCAATACCACAGCATTGACTACGCTTGGCGGCGTCCTTCTCGGTCTTGTCGTCGTGCTGTCGGTCGGGTTCTTTGCCATTCGCAGCTGGCTGGTGCGGCCGATCAAGCAGTTGCAGGCAACGATGGTCAACTTGGCCAACGGCAATCTTTCGGTGACGATCGACGGCGTCGATCGCCGCGACGAGGTGGGCCAGATGGCTGGTGCGGTGCAGGTATTCAAGGATAACGGCCTGCGCGCCCGCGAAATGGAACAGCAGGCGCAAGACAACCGCAGCGCCCAGGATGCGGAGCGCCAGCGCAACGCTGAAGCCGACCGGGTGCGGGCAGCAAACATGGCGCAGGCGACGGAAGGGCTGGCAGAGGGGCTGAAGCAGCTTTCCAGCGGTAATCTGGCAGTCACGCTTAACCGGCCGTTCAGCCCGGATTTCGAAGGCCTTCGATCGGATTTCAATTCCGCCGTAGCGCAGTTGCGTGACACGATGCAGGCTGTTTCAGACGCCACCGGCGCGATCGACAGCGGTTCGCGCGAACTTTCACAGAGCGCCGCCGATCTTTCCCGCAGAACAGAACAGCAAGCCGCCTCGCTGGAGGAAACCGCAGCAGCACTCGACGAGATCACCTCGAATGTTGCCAATTCCTCTAACCGCACGGAAGAGGCGCGCGGAATGGCCGTGGAAGCCAATCAATCGGCGCTGCAATCGGGTGAGGTGGTCGCGAAGGCGGTCAATGCTATGCAGAAGATCGAACAGTCGTCGGAACAGATTTCCAGCATTATCGGGGTGATTGACGAGATCGCCTTCCAGACCAATCTTCTGGCGCTGAATGCGGGTGTGGAGGCCGCGCGCGCAGGTGAAGCGGGCAAGGGTTTTGCGGTCGTGGCACAGGAAGTGCGCGAACTCGCCCAGCGCTCGGCCCAGGCGGCAAAGGAGATCAAGGAGCTGATCCGCAACTCGGCCGATGAGGTCAGAAGCGGCGTTTCGCTGGTCAGCGCCACCGGTATTGCGCTTGCCGGCATCCGCGATCATGTCTCGGCGATCAATAGCCAGCTGGATGCGATTGCCACATCATCGAAGGAACAGTCGGTCGGCATGTCGCAGGTGAATGTCGCGGTCAACCAGATGGACCAGGTCACGCAGCAGAATGCCGCCATGGTGGAAGAGGCAAACAGCGCTAGCGTGGCACTTGCCGGTGAAGCGGAGCGGCTGCGTGTGCTGGTGTCCCGCTTCGATCTCGGTGCGGGTGCTCCGATCGCAACGGCCCCGGCTGTGCGCGCCGTCTCACCGACAGCGCCCGCCCGTCAGGTTCACCCCTCGCCCGCCCGGTCGCTGGCCGGAAAACTGGCAGCAGGACTGGGGCTCGCGCCCAGCGCTGCAGGGGATAATTGGCAGGAGTTCTGAAGCTATCGCGTTCCTTCGGTCGCAAGCTTCAATCCAAGTGCAGCAAAGGATGCGGCGAAGGCGCGGCGCATCCAGTTCATCGCGGTTTCGCTCTGCAGCAGATATTGCCGCCCGGTCGCGGCAATCACGGCATAACCGATAAACACGATGAAGGTCATCGCGGTGAAGCCGAGACCAAGTTCGATCAACAGCCCAACCGGGCTTCCAGCGGGTACGAATTGCGGGATGAAGGCGACGAAGAACAATGGCAGTTTCGGGTTCAGTATATTCAGCAGAATGCCGCTACGGATGAGCTGCAGCGGGGATTTCGGTTCCGTTGGGCGCACCGACAGCCCGCCTCGCCCTTTCAAAACCGCCCAGGCCATCCAGAGCAGATAAGCGACGCCAGCGAATTTGATCGCCTGGAACAGAACCGCGCTCGTGTGGAGAATAGCGGCAAGACCGGCCATGGCGACGACCAGATGAATGACCGTCGCAATCGTGCAGCCGATCGCAGCCCAGAAACCCGCCTTCAATCCGCCGCCAAGTGTCGATGACAGCGTGTAAATGACACCGATGCCAGGCGAGAGGCATATTATGAAAGCCGTCACCAGATATTCGAAGGTCATCCCTCACTCCCTCCCATGATCGCAATGCGAAGACAGGGCGCAAGGATGAAGCAGGAAAGCACATCGATCAAGCTGCGTGCTCGCCACGTAGTCTTTCGTCGCGCAAATTCAGCGCAATAAAAAGGGCAACCGAAGTCGCCCTTCTTGAATTCTGTCGCTGTCTCGCGCTTAGTAAACCTCACGATTGTTATGCGTCTTGCGATAGATGTTGCGCGAGGCGCGATCCTGCATCTGATCAATCTTTCGGCGCTCGCCGCGCGTCACATACCCATCACGAGCTGTCCGCGCCTTGAAGCGGTCGATACGGTTCTGCTGGCGCTGAATCTGGCGAAGTTCGCCAGGCGTCAGTTCACCTCTCACCGCGCCGCGATAGATCCGGTAATCCTGGCGATGTTCGCGGGCCTCGCTGCGATAGGTCTGAGCCTGGGACAGGGTCGGAATGGTCGCAGCCATCATGAGGGCCATTGCGCCGATGACGATCTTCTTCATGCCTTACTCCTTTTCACGGTCATACTCGCTTGAAGAGCGAGGCGGCGATGGAAGGATAACGGTGAAGCGGGCCTGAAGGTTTCATTCACAAAGCGCAACGAAGTGAAACGAAATGGCTCACATTGCGCCATGGCGCGGCAATCGGACGGGGAAGCTTTGTCTCATTGATCCCAGTAAAATCAGGATGATGGCGTGAATTTTGCGCCTCTTCATCCCCGCAGCGAATGGCGGTCACATAATCATGTCGCTTTCGCCACCGGAGTGTTTCGCGAGACGTTCGTGGGCAGGTGGAAGCTGGCACAGTGTTGCCGCAGTCGTCGCTGCGGCAACTGACGCATGTCCGAGAGCCGCCCCTTCCTCATGAAAGAAGGAAAAATTGAGGGAAACAGGCAGGACATGATCCGATATGCCAAGGCCGCGCAATTGCAAAGCCACACAAACCCACATCCCGTTTCCGCATTTGCGCGGCCTCTCCCAATTCACGACAGCGCCGAAATGCGTTTTCATCGTTCACTTTTAAAGAATAATTTGTCTACTTTCGTTCATCTTTCGTATCGACGATGAACGTGGCACATAGGTTCCAGAGAATTCAACCGCTGGCCCGAAAGACCGGAGCTGGCGAATATCTGGAGACTTCCATGTCTAGCTCGCAAAACACCATCGTCCTGATCGCCCGTATCCTCTTGTCCTTCATCTTCATCTATTCCGGCTTCGGCAAACTGACCGATCCGGCAGGCACCGCCGGCATGATCACCGGCGCCGGCCTGCCTGCTGCCACGGCTCTGGCTTATCTCGCCGGCCTGTTCGAATTCGTCACCGGTCTTGCCGTTCTCGTCGGCTTCCAGACCAAAATCGTCGGCTGGGCGCTTGCACTCTTCTGCATCTTCACCGGTGCCGTCTTCCATTCGGGTACCGTTGCCGTTCCCGGCTGGCCTGATGCGGCTCTCGGCTGGATCAACGCCCTTAACGGCATCATGCTGATGAAGAATTTCACACTGGCCGGCGCATACATCCTGCTCGCAACCTTCGGCCCGGGCGCATATTCCATCGACGCCCGCCGCGGTTCCGTCGCAATTGCCGCCTAACGATTATCAAATCCCTGCCAAGACATTCCCGCCGGACCAACATCCGGCGGGTTTTTTATTGTCTGAATAAAGGACTGTTCTAGCGGCGGATATTTTTGGCGAGCCAGACGGTCGCGCCGCCGCAGGCAGGATCCTGCGAGATCTGGGCGACCACCCTAAAGCCGTTCTTCTGCAGCAGCGCCTCATATTCGGCCTTTGACAGGCTGGCATGGTAAAGCGGCTCGCCGCCGAACTCGCCCATCGCCTCGCCTTCGAAATGACCGCTGGTAAACATCAGCGCAGCACCCGGACCGGCAAGCGCGCCGAAGCGCGGAAACATCGCCCGCTGGTCATCGGCATTCAGGTGAAAGAAGCTGTGCCACGCAAGGATGCCGGAAAACTTGGTCGGTATGTAGAACTTCCGCATGTCGTCTTCATGCCAGGCCATGCCCGGAAACCGCTCGCGCGCCAGCCCGATCAGCGTCTTCGACGTATCGACACCGGTGACGTGAAAACCTCTGCTGATCAGATGTGCAGCCATCGGCTCGGCCGCCCCGCAACCGAGATCCAGCACATGCCCGCGCTGCGGGATAAGCCCGGTAAAATGATCGAGCCACGGCCGTTCGAACAGGTTGCGACCGCGCACCTTGTCGAAGGCCAGCGCGTGTCGCTCGTAAAGCCCGATAATGTTGGCGTCTGCGCCCGACATTCTGGTCACACGGCCTTGCGGACCGCCTCCGCGATCGCCGCGATGCGGGCGTCGCCCTCGTGCTCGGCCTTGCGGGCGCGAACAAGGCAGGCTTCCGACTTCAGGATCACGCCATCGGACAGGATCTTCAGGTGATTGGCCTTCAGCGTCGAGCCGGTCGAGGTGATGTCGACGATGATATCCGCCTGTCCCGCGGCAGGCGCTCCTTCGGTGGCGCCAAGGCTTTCGACGATGCGATAGAGCTGGATGCCGTGGCTTCCCGAAAAATGCTGCTGCGTCAGCCGCCAGTATTTGGTGGCGATCTGCAGACGGCGGCCATGACGCGAGCGGAAGTCGGCGGCAACGTCACCGAGATCCGCCATCGTGTCGACATCGAGCCAGATCTCCGGCACGGCGACGACGACATCCGCATGACCGAAGCCGAGGCGGGCCGAAATTTCGACCTTACGGTCGGCATCTGCCAAACCTTCGCGGATCAGGTCTTCACCGGTCACGCCGAAATCGACCGTTCCGGCACCGATTTCGCGGGCAATCTCGGAGGCAGACAGGAAGGCGATCTCGATATCGTCGTGACCGTCGACCTTGCCGCGATAGGAGCGCTCGTTACCAACGGCAACGATCGGCATGCCGGCGCGCTCGAAGATTGCGGACGCATCTTCCTTCATGCGGCCCTTGGAGGGGAGAGCGATGGTAATCATAGACATCAGCGCGCCCTCGCCTGTTCGATCCGGTCGAGCCAGAGCGAGAAGCCCACGGCCGGAATATCTTCGTTCGCACCGAGAAGCGTCATCAGCCGGTCAAAACGCCCGCCACCGGCCAGAACCGCGTTGTCGCGGCTGACTTCGAAGACGAGCCCGGTGTAATAATCGAGCGGACGGCCGAATGCGGCGCGGTAGGTCACCTTGGTCAGGTCGACACCGAGATCGGCCATGGCCTCCGCGCGTGCCTGAAACGTCACGAGTGCCGCCCCCATGGCAAGCCCCGCCGCATCGGCGAAACCGGCCAGTGCTGCGGGAGCCTCGGAAAGCGACATTTCCAGCGACAGGAATTCGCTCAGGAGAAGAAGCGCCGAGCCATCGAGCCTGGTTTCGGCCAGCGATTGCTTTTCCTTCAGCCGGGCCGCGATTTCGCGCGGCGAACGGCTGGCATTGGTGGAGTACCCCGTCTCTTCCATGGTCCGGTCGATATGGGCGATCAGCGCCGCCTCGTCCTGGCTCAGAAGCGCGGCAAGCTCTGGTGACAGACCCGTTTCAGCCTGCGGGCTCGCCAGCGTCATCAGCAGGTGCCGCAGATGGGCATTGTTGCCGAAGGACTGGATCAGCCGTTTCTGCCAGCCGCCGGGCAGGCCAAGCGCACGAACGACCGCCTCGAAGACCGCCTGGTCACCGAGCGTTACCGTCAGGCGGCGGCCGGGAATGAGGTTGTGCAGGATCTGCATCGCATCGTTGACGGCGCGCGCATCGGCATTGGCCGTCGCGGTCTCGCCCAGATCCTCGATACCGGCCTGATAGAACTCGTTGTCACCCTCGCGGCGCTGGCGGAACACTTCGCCGAGATAACAGTACCGCCGCGGCGTGCCGGTGGCATTGGCGATATGGCGCAGGCAGACGGGAATGGTGAATTCCGGCCGAAGGCAGAGGCTCTCGCCCGTCTCGCTTTCGGTGAGGAAAATACGCCGGCGCAGGTCTTCGCCCGCCATGTCGAGGAACGGCGCTGCCGGCTGGATGACCGGTGTGTCGATCCGCGCGGTACCGCGGGCAGCGAATTCATCGAGCAGGGTGCCTGAAAATTCGGGCATGTTGATCAGAGGCATGGGAGAGCTCCCGAAACACAGGAAACGCGATCAAACATCCTTCGCCCGCCTGCGATCTTCGGCCTGAGCCGCGAGAATATCCTTCACCTTGGCAACAAGATCGGCTTCCGACACAGTTTCCTGAGCCACACGCGCCTCGCGCCACGAAGCGTTGTCCTCGATCTCACCAGACAGGCGCTTGCCCTCGATCAGGTCCTTCAACTGTACGACGCCTTCCGCGCGCTCATCACCGCCCTGAATGATGGCGATCGGGCAACCTCTGCGGTCGGCATATTTCAGCTGGTTGCCAAACTTCTTCCAGTTGCCCTGATACATTTCGGCGCGGATGCCTTCGGAGCGAAGAGCCTGCGTGAAACGCTGGTAACGGCCCATGCTTTCCACATCGCCATCCATGACGGTGACGAGGACGGGAGCCAGGACCTCGTCCTGCCCCAGCTTGCCGAGGTTCTTCAGCGCCGTCATCAGCCGCGATACGCCGATGGAGAAGCCCGTTGCCGGAACCGGCTGCCCCATGAAGCGCGAGACGAGACCATCATAACGCCCGCCACCGCCGACCGAGCCGAAGACGACCTTTTCACCCTTCTCGTTGGTGACGTCGAAGGTCAGTTCGGCTTCGAAGACCGGACCGGTGTAATATTCGAGGCCGCGGACGACGGAAGGATCGATCTTGATGCGGTCAGGGCCGTAACCGGCACCGGTCGCCAGAGCGCCGATCGTGTTCAGTTCATCGACGCCTTCGCCGCCATTGGCAGTACCGGCAACGAGCTCGGCAAGCTGGGCAGCGCTTTGCGCATAGTCCTTGATGCCGACGAAGAAGAGAACCTTGTCGATCTGGTCGGCATTCAGGCCCGCACCCTTGGTGAAGTCACCGCTCTCGTCCTTGCGGCCTTCGCCGAGAAGCAGCTTCACACCTTCCGGGCCGAACTTGTCGAGCTTGTCGATGGCGCGCAGCACGTTCAGGCGCTGGCCGGCCTTGTCGTCACCGCCGAGACCGATGGCTTCCATGACGCCATCGAGAACCTTGCGGTTGTTGACGCGGATCACATAGTCGCCGCGCTTGATGCCGAGCGCTTCCATCGTGTCGGCCATCATCATGCACATTTCGGCATCGGCCTGTACGCCCGGCGCGCCGACCGTATCGGCATCGAACTGCATGAACTGGCGGAAACGGCCCGGACCGGGCTTTTCATTGCGGAACACATAACCGGCGCGATAGGTGCGGAACGGCAGCTGGATCTCGTTGAAATTCTCCGCCACGTGACGGGCCAGCGGCGCCGTCAGGTCATAACGCAGCGACATCCACTGCTCGTCATCGTCCTGCAGCGAAAACACGCCTTCGTTGGGGCGGTCAGAGTCCGGCAGGAATTTTCCCAGCGCATCGGTATATTCGAACAGCGGCGTCTCGACCGGGTCGAAACCATAACGCTCATAGACCTCGCGGATTTTCGCCGTCATCTCGTTGGTCGCATGGATATCGGCAGCCGAGCGGTCGACAAAACCGCGCGGCAGGCGGGCCTTGAGTTTCTGGGGCTTCTTCTGCTTGTCGCTCATGATCGATATCCATTGCTTTGTGGCCTTCTGGAAAGGCCGAAAATACGAGCGGTTTCTTAGAGGATCATGCCTTGAGCGGCAAGGGCGGCGGCTGGCGAAGTGTCAAGCCGGATGGTATATATCCGAGACCCAAAGGGAACATCGCCATGAACAAGCGCGTCACGATCGAAATGCCGGACGAGATGATGAAGCTCGTCGAGGAATATGCGGCCGAAGCCGGTTCCGCGCCGGATGCCTATATGCGCGAGGTGATCGAGCAGCATCTGGAGGATCTGCACGACATCGCACTCGCCGAGGCGGCGATGGAGCGCTTAAAAAACGGCGAGCGCACCTACACCTGGGAAGAGATGGAGCGCGAGCTTGGCGTGGAAGATTGACTTTCAGGCGACTGCGATCAAACAGCTCAAGAAAATGGGCCA
The DNA here is from genome assembly GCF_017313375.1 of Agrobacterium sp. Ap1. Classification (NCBI taxonomy): domain Bacteria; kingdom Pseudomonadati; phylum Pseudomonadota; class Alphaproteobacteria; order Hyphomicrobiales; family Rhizobiaceae; genus Agrobacterium; species Agrobacterium sp. Ap1. The sequence continues at coordinate 187,232 of NZ_JAFLMY010000002.1, read as the reverse complement.
TAAAGAGTCGGCTCGCATACGAGATTTTCTGCACACCCGGGTGAAGCCGCTCGACAATCCCCACCAACTCGGTAAGGCCCTTCAGGGGCCTCGTTTCAAACATCTCTGGCGCTACAAGGTCGGCGACTACCGCATCATCTGCGACATACAGGATCGACGACTGGTGGTTCTGGTGATGGAAGTTGATCACCGCCGCCAAGCCTACCGTTAATCTTTGCCTATATTCATATGATCCTCGAAGCCATCCAATATGCCGCGACCGCTCTGGTCACGCCGCGCGAATTCCGCCCCTTCGTCCGTTCCTCCCTCGGCCTCTGGGGCCGGGCGGGACGATGCGCGAAGGACTGGGCGGCGCATGAAGAGAATTGCCATGCCTTCATCCGCGAGACGATCGCGCCGATGAAAGAGCGGCGCACCGCCGTGGTGCTCGGCTCCGGCCTGCTGCGCGATGTGCCGATCGCCGAACTGTCGAAGAGCTTCGATACGGTCGTGCTGATCGATCTCGTGCATCTTGCCAGCGTCAGGACATGGATCAGGGCAAAACGACTTTCCAATGTCCGGCTGATCTCGCGGGATCTGTCCGGCCTGCCGGGTGCAGTGTCCGGCAAGGTGCCGGAGCCGCTGGCGTTCCTGCGGCAGGTGCCGTATCTCGATCTCGTCATATCGGCCAATATCGTCTCGCAGATCGGTGTCGGCTGCCGCCGGGTGCTGGAGCGCTCCGGCCATGAAAATCCGGATTCGGTTGTTTCGCAACTCATCCGCGCCCATCTCGACGGTCTTGCGCAACTGCCCTGCAGGACGGCGCTGCTGACGGATATCAGCTATGAGGTTCACGATCGGCAGGGCAAGGTGATCGAGGCCGATGACCTGCTCTGCGGCGTGCCGCCGCCTCAAGCAAAACGACGCTGGGATTGGCCCGTCGCACCGTTCGGAGAAATCGGGCGGGATCGTCAGGCCTTGCATCGGGTGATCGCTGTTTGACGGTAAGCCGCTGCGCTTCCGTTATGTCACAGATCGCCGCCGCAAAACGGCCTCACAATCCGGCCCGCATCCGATCAGCACGACGTGATGCCGGCCTCGCTTGCTTTCCGTCCTCCGAAGTTTAGAATCATTGCAATGAAAAAGCTCGCCGCCATCATGATGTTTGCCGCATGGCTCCTTTACGGGGCAATGCCGGCTATGGCGGTGATGCCCATGGCTGGCGCGACTGATGCCAGAACTTCAATGCCGCAGCACACCATCTCCGTTCATTCGGGGCACGGCGATGTTGCGCAATCCGATGCCATGCATGGCGAGATACGGCAGCCTTGCCCGCACAAGAGCGAAGACGGCAAGAAGATTTGCGTCGCACCTTTCTGCTCCGCCTGCCTGGTGATGCCGCCGCACATCACCTTCGCCGATAGCGGCCGTTTCATCCACCGTTACCCCGCACCGGAAACCGGCCTTTCGCTGATCGTTTCAGGCCCTGCGCCGCTGACGCCTCCTCCCCGAGCCTGATTGTTTTCGTCATATCATCGATAACGAATTTCAGGACACGGAAGGATACCTCATGCCCAGGACCACAATCACTGCCGCGGCTGCGATAACGCTCGCCTTTGCCACCACGTCCTTCTCCGGCGCATTTGCGCAGGAAATGAAGGGCCACGACATGAAAGGCCATGCCGGCATGACGATGAATGCCGCGTCGGCCGACGACAGCGCCTCGACAAAAGCTTTCAAGGCCGCCAATGCCAAGATGCATCAGGGCATGGCGATCGAGTTTTCCGGCGATGCGGATGTCGATTTCGCCCGCGGAATGATCGCCCATCATCAGGGCGCGATCGACATGGCCAAGGTCGAACTCGAATACGGAAAGGACCCGACCCAGCGCAAGCTGGCGGAAGCAGTGATCAAGGCGCAGGAGGCAGAAATAGCCGACATGCAGGCCTGGCTGAAACAGCACGGAAAATAACAGCTGAATGAGATGGCGCCGGGCAAGCTTGCCGCTTGCCCGGCGTCGATCTTCCTCCATATGATAGGGCCGGAGGCAGTGGACATGCGCCCGATTACCGCTATCGGCTTTGATGCCGACGATACGCTCTGGCAGAACGAACAATATTACCGGCTGACGGAAGAGCATTTTCAGACCCTGCTCGGCGATTTTGCCGAGGGGCCGGATATTTCGGCCAAGCTGCTCGAAGCCGAAAAGCGAAACCTCGAATATTACGGTTTTGGCATCAAGGGTTTCACCCTGTCTATGATCGAGACCGCCGTCGAGATCACCGAGGGCAAGGTGCCGACGCAGACGATCACCAAGATCCTCGAAATTGGTCGTGACCTTTTGCGCCATCCGGTGGAATGCATGCCGCATGTGGAAGAGACGCTTGAAGCGCTGAACGGCCATTATTTGCTGGTGCTGATCACCAAGGGCGACCTGTTCGACCAGGAGCGCAAGCTGGCGCAATCAGGCCTTGGCGACTACTTCGATGCCGTTGAGATTGTCTCGGACAAGAACGCCACCACCTATCGCCGCATCTTTCACAAGGTTGCCGAAGGTCCGGAACGGGCGATGATGGTCGGCAATTCATTGAAATCCGACATCGTGCCGGCAATTGCCGCCGGCGCTTACGGCGTCTTCATTCCCCATGCACTGACCTGGGTTCTTGAACACGTCGACGCACCGACCGATGCTCCGCGCTTTCGCCAGATCGACCATCTGGGCGAGCTGCACGGCGTGCTGAACGGCATCACCTCGGCCTCGGATTAAGGCTCAGGGTCGCTTGAACTTCAGCCGCATCTCGTCAACCTCGCTCTGGCAGAAGCAGCCGTCGATATGATCGTTGACCATGCCCATGGCCTGCATGAAGGCATAGATCGTCGTCGGGCCGACAAAGCTCCAGCCGCGTTTCTTGAGGTTCTTGGAAAGCGCCACGGAAACCGGCGTGGTCGGATTGGCGCGCAGCGTTTCGAGATCGCGCGTAGCCGGGCGCTGGTCGGCACCGGGTTCGAAACTCCAGAAGAATTTGGCGAGCGAGCCGAATTCCTGCTGCAGCTCGATCGCGCGGCGGGCATTGTTGATGGTAGAGACGATCTTGCCGCGATGGCGGATGATACCGGCATCCGCCACCAGCCGCTCGATATCGGCCTCACCGAATTCCGCCACCTTGTGAAAGTCGAAACCGGCAAAGCCCGCGCGAAAATTCTCGCGCTTGCGCAGGATCGTCAGCCAGGAAAGGCCGGACTGAAACCCTTCGAGGCAGATCTTTTCGAACAGACGGATATCGTCGGTGACCGGGCGGCCCCATTCCTCGTCGTGGTAACGGCGGTAATCCTCCAGCCCGCCATGCCAGAAGCAGCGTCCCCTGCCATCCTCGCCGGTTATGATGCCCGCCATTTCCTTCTCCCAGACCATACTATCCGCTCTAATTCTTTCTACGCAATTCCAATCGTTAACGGCAGTATCGCCGGTTTCAGTTTCAGGCAACCATGTCTCGAAACCGGCGGGTAACCTTGCCGGAAGCTATATCGGATTTGACGCATGAAACGCGCCACCCGTTTACCATTCGCTTTGAGCTTGCGTTCACCATCTGCCTCAAATGGCGGGCAATTTAAGTGGCGCATCGTACTTTCCGAAAATCGATTTCGATTTTCAGGTCGATGCGCGGCCGCCTTTCGGTGATTGTAACGAGTGGATCCGACATGAAGGCGAAACTTCTTCTCGCGCTGGGCCTTGCTGCCCTGTTTTCCAGTTCCGCAATGGCGGATGATCGTTATCGCGAACGCCCGCCGATCGTGGTCAGCCCGGATCTTGCCGCTCCATGGCTGATGCAACTCGGTGCGCAGCCGCAGGCGCGCCAGAGACAGGTTCAGCAGCAGCGATCGATGAAGCCGCAGGCCGTGGTGACCGGCCAGCGTAATTATTACCCGGCAGCACCAAGCCGTGCCGGTGTCGCGCGGCAGGCGGAAGTTCAGCAACCGGCCCGCACGCCCGTCGTGCGCCGTGGCATCTTCGGTGACAACAGTCAGGTGCAGCAGGTGGCCGTGCGTCCCAACCGGGCGATCCGAAGCCAGATCGAGCCACAATTCCTGCCGCAGATGGTGGCTTACGACACCAAGGAAAAGCCGGGCACGATCGTTATCGATACCAATAACCGCTTCCTCTATCTCGTCATGGAAGGCGGCCAGGCCAAGCGTTACGGCGTTGGTGTCGGCAAACCGGGCTTCGAATGGGCTGGTGAACACAAGGTGACCCGCAAGGCGGAATGGCCGAGCTGGGTGCCGCCGCAGGAGATGATCGCCCGCGAGGCCGCCAAGGGCCACTACCTGCCTGCGCGTATGGATGGCGGACCGGAAAACCCGCTCGGTGCGCGCGCCATGTATCTCGGCTCGACGCTCTACCGCATCCATGGCACCAACGCGCCCTGGACCATCGGCAGCGCCGTCTCGTCCGGTTGCATCCGCATGCGCAACGAGGATGTAACCGATCTTTACGGACTGGTAGAGATCGGAACCAGGGTCATCGTGATCTAGGTTTTCCGCGCCTTCGACATGTATTCATGTGGCCGGATCGACACGATCCGGCCGTTTTATTATCCACAGGCTGCTCATATTCTCGCCTCTTTGACTTGCCCTACAGGCCAAGCCGGGACATTTTGCCTCGGCTTGAAGATCAGATCTGTATGAGGGGTAAGGATGAAATCGCCTAAATTGCTGCTGGCCGTAGCCGGCATGATATTTGCGGCCATCGCCACCATGGCACCGGTCGAGACCGCCAGCGCTCAATCTCAAACGACCGCCAGCGATGTCGCGCCAAAGGTTCGCAACAAGGAAGTGCCGGCGAAATTCCAGCGCCGCAGCGTTCGCTTCACCACCAATGAAGCACCGGGTACGATCATCGTCGATACCAACAACAAGTTCCTCTATTACGTCGAAGGCAAGAACCGCGCGACGCGTTACGGCATCGGTGTCGGCCGCGAAGGTTTCGGCTGGTCCGGCGAAGTCTCGATCGGCCGCAAGGCCGAATGGCCGACCTGGACCCCGCCGGCTGAAATGCGCGCCCGCGAAGCCCGCCGCGGCATCAAGCTGCCGGCGGTTCAGCCCGGCGGTCCGGACAATCCGCTGGGCGCCCGCGCCATGTATCTCTACAAAGGGGGCCGAGACACGATCTTCCGCATCCACGGCACCAACCAGCCCTGGTCCATCGGCCTCAACCTGTCTTCCGGCTGCATCCGCATGATGAACAAGGATGTCGAGCATCTTTATGCCCGCGCTCCGGTCGGCTCCAAGGTCGTCGTGATCGGACCCGGATCAAAGCCCGGCGACGTTGCCTTCAAGGATCGTGGCATCGACATTTTCCGCACGATTTTCGGCGGATAACAGAATTCTCCGGAGTTGACCTGGGAAGGCCACCTAAACGGTGGCCTTTTCCTTTAAAGCCGACAGTTTCCCCGGCTTCTCGCCACCATAAGCCCAATCCAGCAATTCCACTGTGTGGACGATCGGAATGGCCGTGCCTGAGCCGATCTGGGTCATGCAGCCGATATTGCCGGTGGCGATGACATCCGGTTTCGTCGCCTCGATATTGCGAACCTTGCGGGCTTTCAACTCGGCAGAAATATCCGGCTGCAGGATGTTGTAAGTGCCGGCGGAGCCGCAACAGAGATGCCCTTCCGCCGGATCGCGCACGGTGAAGCCGGCATTTTTCAGCAGCAGTTTCGGTGCCATGGTGATTTTCTGGCCGTGCTGCATGGAACAGGCGGAATGATAGGTGACGTTGATACGTCTCTGTTCCTGTCGAGGCAGATCGAGCGTTGAGAGATATTCGGTTATGTCGCTGGCCAGCGCCGATACCCTTGCCGCCTTTTCGGCATAGGCCGGATCGAGCCGCAGCATGTGGCCGTAATCCTTGATGGTCGTGCCGCAACCGGATGCGGTGATGATGATCGCATCGAGGCCCTTGTTGTCGATCTCGCGTGTCCAGACATCGACGTTGTGGCGGGCAAAATCGAGCGCCTCTTCCTCACGCCCCATGTGATGAACAAGCGCGCCGCAACACCCCTCGCCTTCAGGCAAAATGACCTCGATACCAAAGCGGGCGAGAAGCCGGATTGTTGCTGAATTGATGCCCGGATCGAGCACGGATTGCGCGCAGCCCGAGAGGATAGCCACCCGCCCCCGCCTTATGCCGCGAATGGGCTGGGCGCCGTGCATGACCGTTTCCTGCCGCACCGGTGCAGATTGCGGCGCGAGATCGAGCATGGCGGCGAGCGGCTTCAGCGCCTTGACCTGCTTCAACAACGGCGCGAAAGGGCGGCCGAATCTTGCCAGCGTCAGCGCCGTGCGGAAGCGTGACGGATATGGCAGAACGGCGGCAAGCAGGCTGCGGATCAACCGGTCGATCAGCGGGCGCCTGTAGGTGTTTTCGATATGGACGCGGGCATGATCGACCAGATGCATGTAGTCGACGCCGGAGGGACAGGTGGAAACGCAGGAGAGACAGGAGAGGCACCGGTCGATATGGGTGACGACTTCCTCATCTGCATCGCGACCGTTTTCCAGCATGTCCTTGATCAGGTAGATGCGGCCGCGCGGGCTGTCGAGTTCGTTGCCTAAAGTCACATAGGTCGGACAGGTGGCGGTGCAAAAACCGCAATGGACGCAGCGACGCAGGATCTTTTCGGATTCGGCGACGTGCGGGTCTTCGAGCTGTTCGGGGGTGAAGGAGGTTTGCATCAGAAGGTTCCTCGGATCGTCGAGGTCGCCAGCCCCCCTCTGCCCTGCCGGGCATCTCCCCCACACGGGGGGAGATCACAAGCGGCACGACCTTCGCGCATGTTTTTTAGGATGCCAACTCCGCCAATTCTGAACGCGCAATCGCCCCTCATCCGGCTGCCGCCACCTTCTCCCCGTTGAAACGGGGAGAAGGGATATGCCGCGACCGCTCGCCCAGCCACTGAGGTCGAGCGGGGCACGTCCCCTCTCCCCGCAGGCGGGGAGAGGGTTAGGGTGAGGGGCACGCCACGAGCAAAAGGGCATCTGCTAAAGTTCATTCTCATCACCCCATCTTCCCCACAGAAAAAATCCCCGCCGGATCGAGCTTTTCCTTCACCCGCGCAGACAACGCCGCAACGGCATCCGGCAGCGGTTCGAAGGTCGGGATATCGCCGCGTGCTGCTTCCGTGGCCCGGATCAGGGTTGCGTGGCCGCCGCCCAATGCGCGGATATAGCGGCGGAGAAGCTCAGCTTCGGGATCTGCCTCCATTCGCATCCAGACCAGTCCTCCCTGCCAGTCGTAAAAGGCATCGATGCCGGCCTCCAGCCGCAGCGCCGAGACCAGATGATAACCGGCGCTCGGGGCGAGCGAGACCCGCCAGAGCGGTTTTTCCGTGCCATCGGCATAAGGGACAACGTTGCGGATCTCGCGCCAGAGCGTGAGGCTCCGTTCCATACCGAGCGTCGCAACCGGTCCGAAGGCTTCCATGACGGCGGCAAGTTTTTGCGCCCGGACCTCTACAGAAGGCCCAAGCCCTTCGAGCCGCAGCACGGTCGCCTCACCTTCCGGCAGGTGATTGCCGATGAAGCGAGAACGGACGCTTGCCGGCAGGTGTGCGGCACCGGAGATTTCCACCGGCAAGGCCATGGCCGCAGCCATCGCCTTTGCCGCCATCTCGTCGTCAAGGCCGGAGATGACGACGGTTTCCACCGCTGGCGGAACCGGCAGCACGCGAAAAGTGACTTCGGTGACGAAACCGAGCGTGCCCTGCGAGCCGGCCAGCAACTTCGTGAGGTCGAGACCGGTAACGTTCTTCATCACCCTGCCGCCGGCGCGGATGATCTCACCGCGGCCGTTGACGAAGCGGAGACCGAGAAGGCTGTCGCGCGCAGCCCCTGCGGTGAGACGGCGGGGGCCGGAAACGTTGGCTGCAAAGACGCCGCCGATGGTCGGCTCGCGAGAATGAGCTCCATGGGTGCCGAGAATGCCGCGATGATCCATCGGTTCGAAAGCCATCATCTGGCGGTTGGCAGCAAGGGCTGCCTCGACCTCGGAAACCGGCGTGCCGGACCTGACCGTCATCACCATTTCGGCGGGGTCATAATCGACGATGCCGGTGAGACCCCGGGAGCTGATCTGTTCGGCTGGCTGGTTCGCCCTGGCAAAACCACGAGTGTTGTTGCCGCAGATCTCCAGCGGCTTTCTCTCGGCTGCCGCATTGCGAATGATGTAGGCGGCATCGGCTTCGGTGTTGGGGATCAGCATGCGGGGGATGCTCCCCGCTGGTGTCGAGAGTGTGAATACCCCCCTCTGCCCTGCCGGCTTTCCTGGGTCGAGCCACGTGTCTCGCCCCGCTCTCCGAGCCCCCCACAAGGAGGGAGATCAGCCAGGCGCACCCATTTGCTCCAATCAATGTTGGATATGTATCGAGACGATAAGACGGGTAGAGAGAGGAACGAGGCGCATGCCTCTCGTGATCTCCCCCCTTGTGGGGGAGATGCCCGGCAGGGCAGAGGGGAGTGATGGGGGAACGAGACGGAACTGGAAAGCATAGGCTTCATCCCCTCCCTTCCAGCGGAAACACCTTTGACGGATTGAGGATCCAGTCCTCGTCAAACGCGGCGCGCACCGCCATCTGCTGCGCAAGCTCGGCCGGCGTATATTGATGCCGCATCAGGTCGCGTTTTTCGATGCCGACGCCGTGTTCGCCGGTGAGGCAGCCGCCGGCATCGACGCAGAGTTTGAGGATCTCGTTGCCCGCCTCTTCCGCCTTCATCGCCTCTTCCGGGTCATTGGCGTTGAACAAGATCAGCGGGTGCATGTTGCCGTCGCCGGCGTGGAACACATTGGCGACGCGAAGGCCGAAGCGATCGACGATTTCCGACGTCTTTTTCAGCACATAAGAGAGCTTGCCGAGCGGCACCGTGCCATCCATGCAGATGTAGTCGGCGATGCGGCCGGTGGCGCCGAAGGCGGATTTGCGGCCTTTCCAGATCAGCGCGGCCTCGGTTGCCGACTGGCATTCGCGCACGGTCATGACCTGATGGCGACGGGCGATCTCGACGATGTTTTCCAGCGTGGCATCCATTTCCGCTTCCGAGCCTTCGACCTCGACGATCAGGAGTGCGCCGACATCGAGCGGGTAACCAGCCTTGGCAAAAGCCTCGCAGATCTCGATCGCCGGCTTGTCCATGAATTCGATGGCGACCGGTATGATGCCGGCGGCGATGATATCGGCCACGCAGGCGCCGGCTTCCTCGGATGTCGAGAACCCGAACAGGACCGGGCGGGCGCCTTCCGGCTTGGCGATCAGGCGAACCGTCGCCTCGGTGACGATGCCGAGCTGGCCTTCCGAGCCGCAGACGAGGCCCAAGAGATCATAGCCTGCCGCATCCAGATGCTTGCCGCCCAGCTCGATCACCTGGCCATCGACCAGGACCAGTTTCACGCCGAGAAGATTGTTGGTGGTGACACCGTATTTCAGACAGTGCGCGCCGCCGGAATTCATGCCGATATTGCCGCCGATGGTGCAGGCAAGCTGGGAGCTGGGATCGGGTGCGTAAAAGAAACCGTCCACCGCCACGGCTTCGGAAATATTCAGGTTGGTGACGCCGGCCTGGACCGTCGCGGTGCGGTTGGCATAGTCGATCTCGATGATGCGGGACATGCGCGACAGGCCGAGCACGACCGCATCCTCCTGCGGGATGGCGCCGCCCGAAAGCGAGGTACCGGCGCCGCGCGGCACGACGGGGATACCGTAGCGATGACAGTATTTCATCACCGCCGCCACCTGCGAGGTGGTACGCGGCAGAACGACCGCAAGCGGCACGCGACGATAGCTGATGAAGGCATCGGTTTCGAAGGGAACCAGCTCTCGCGCCTCATGGATGACGCAATCGGCCGGCAGAAGGCCGCGCAGATCATCGATGATGGTTGCCCTGCGAGACAGGACATCCTGCCTCGGCGGCAAAAACTGGATTGGCTGCGGCATGCATTCCTCCCTCGCATGTCTCAATCGCAACCTATTTCATGACGCCGGGATGCTTCAACTTATTCTTGACGAATGTCGCCTCGATGCGTTCGCCATGCGCATTTCGGCAACATTTCGAGGAAAGTTGAACAGGTGTGCAATAAGCTGTTGACGTCTCAGTTTATCGACCCCCTTATATTTAGCTGAGTAAGGGTTTTTAACGGGTGATTCACGATTAAATTCGATCCCGACACCTCGTTAATCCTGGCGCAATCATTATATTAGTAAAATGAAACTCTCGGAGGTGTTTTCTAAATTGGGCCTGATGAACCGTATCGCCAGCAATCTTCGTCTCATGGTGCAGCGCCCCCCGCGCCAGCAATATGCTGCGATCTGCTATCGCGCCACCAAGCGCGGCGAATACGAGGTTCTGGTTGCCACCAGTCGCGATACCGGTCGGTGGGTGATCCCCAAGGGTTGGCCGATGGAAAACAGACAAGCGCATCAGGTCGCCGAGCAGGAAGCCAGGGAAGAAGTCGGCGTCAAGGGCAAGGCCGAGAAAAAGCCTTTTGGCTTTTACCACTACCGCAAGGGTCTCGATAACGGCATCAAGGTGCCGGTGCGCGTGCAGGTTCATCTGCTCAAGGTCGAAGGCAGCTGCAAGGACTTCAAGGAAAAGGGCGTGCGGCAGATCGAGTGGGTTTCTCCCGAAGAAGCCTCCAACCGGGTGAACGAGCCGGAACTGAAAATCCTGATGCTGCAGTTTGCCGAAAAGATGCGCAAACCGGTTCAGGATGTCGCCGCGGTTGGCACTCTCGCCATGAAAGCCACGGGCTGAGCAGGCCCTGCGGCTCAACATCATAATCTCTTCAAAAGCGAGCGCTAAAAAAGCTTCGGGATAAAACCGGAGCAAGATATCCAAGCGCTGCTCATTACCGATAAAACGAAGCATGGCCCAACAGAAGCCGCGTCTGGCAAAGCCGACGCTCGACAAGGATCTGGAAAAACTCTCCTCGGTGGAAGACGCCGCGCGGCATACGGCGCGCGGGCTTGCCGGTCCGGGCGTGGCGCTGCTCTTCATCATTCTGGCCGCGATTTTCGCCTCGACCTATGTGACCGGCACATCCGGTTCCGTCATCGTCATCGCCGCTGCGGCCCTGGCCGGCTATATGGCGATGAATATCGGCGCAAATGACGTGACCAACAATATCGGTGCTGCCGTCGGTGCGCGCGCCATGACGATGGGTTTCGGTCTGGTTCTGGCCGCCATTTTCGAGGTGTCGGGGGCGGTTCTTGCCGGCGGCAATGTCGCCACCACGATCGCCAGCGGCATCACCAACGGGGCGCTGATTTCCAGCCCTAACGTGCTGATCTGGGCGATGATGGCGGCGCTTCTTGCCGCTGCCGTGCTGATCAACATCGCGACCTGGGCGAGCGCGCCGATCTCGACCACCCACTCGATCGTCGGTGCGGTGATGGGTGCCGGCATTGCCGCCGCCGGTTTCGGCGCGATCAACTGGGGGCTGGTCGCAGGCATTACCGCAAGCTGGGTCGTCTCACCGGTGCTCGGAGCGATGATCGCGGCGGCCTTCCTGTTGCTGGTCAAGGAAACGATCATCTACCGCGAAGACAAGATCACGTCAGCCAAGACATGGGTGCCGGTGCTGATCGGTATCATGACCGGGGTATTTGCGGGCTATCTGACACTTGTCGGTGGCAACCAGCTGCGTGCGCCCTCGCCTTATCTGGCAAGCCTGGTGGCCGTCGTGACCGGCCTTATCGCCTGGCGGGTGCTGATCCCGGTGATTGCCCGGCAGGCGGAGGGACTTGAAAACCGCAACCAGTCGCTGAGAAAGCTGTTTCGCATTCCGCTGATCCTTTCGGCGGCGCTGATGTCATTTGCGCATGGAGCGAACGACGTGTCGAACGCGATCGGGCCATTGGCGGCGATCGTCGGAGCGGTTCAGGACGTGGCCACCGGCAGCGTGCACCGCATGCCCGGCGTACCGCTGTGGGAACTGGTGATCGGCGGTCTGGGCATTTCGCTCGGGCTTCTGCTTTACGGACCAAAACTGGTGCGGCTGGTGGGTGCCGAGATCACAAAGCTCAACCCGATGCGGGCTTATTGCGTCTCGCTGTCGACGGGACTGACGGTGCTCGTCGCTTCCTGGATCGGACTACCGGTTTCCTCCACCCATATTGCCGTGGGCGCGGTCTTCGGCGTCGGGCTTTTCCGTGAGTGGTACACACGCAATTCGAAGCGGCGCTACGAATATATGCGGGTCCGTTCCGGCCGCGACATCCACCCCGAGCCCGAGCCCGAGGAACGCGAGCACAATGACGACGAGATGAAACGGCGCTACCTGGTGCGCCGTTCGCATATCCTGAGCATTCTCGCCGCCTGGATTATCACGCTTCCGGCCGCGGCAGGCCTTGCGGCGATCATTGCTACGGTTATGTTTGCGCTGTTTTTGTAAGAGAAGATCATGCGCGCCAATTTTCGCCTTCAGCGGCTTTTCGTCGATGCTCCCCTGTCTGCCGACACCCGGCATGAGGTGTCGAGCGAGCAGTTCAATTATCTCGCCAACGTGCTGAGGCTGGAAGCCGGTGCGAAGGTTCTGGTATTCAACGGACGCGACGGCGAATGGCTGGCCGAGATCACCTTTCCCAGCCGCAAGAAGATCGTGCTTCAGCCGATCGAGCAGACAAGGCCGCAGCCGGAAACCTCCGACCTGCATTATCTGTTTGCGCCGCTAAAAGTCGGCCGGCTGGATTATCTGGTGCAGAAGGCCGTGGAGATGGGGGCCGGCACCATGCAGCCAGTGATGACCCAGCATGTGCAGGGCAAGATCACCAATCTCGACCGGCTGAGAGCGAATGTGACGGAAGCTGCCGAACAATGCGGCGTGCTGTCGATCCCGGAGGTTTGCGAACCGCGCAAGCTTGCCGAGATACTGGAGCGCTGGTCTGAAGACCGGCGGATCATCTTCTGTGACGAAGGCGACGAGGGCCAGAACCCGCTGCCGATTCTGGCAAAGATCACTGAGAAAAAGCTTGCGCTTCTGGTCGGCCCGGAGGGCGGGTTTTCGGAGGAGGAACGCAGCCTCTTGCGCTCTCTGCCCTTCGTGACGGCGATCCCGCTCGGGCCGCGGATCCTGCGGGCCGATACGGCGGCGGTTGCGGCACTGGCGGTCATTCAGGCGGCGATCGGTGATTGGAAGTAATGGAGGACCATTGCAGACTTGCCAAAGCGCAACAGATCGCACTGTTTTTCTGAACTGATCTTGAAACAAATTCGCTTGCACCGCAGATGAATTCGGTTCAATCAGCCGGACGATTATCAGTCTGGCTTATCATTCCAGGCCTTCCGACCAAGGTATTTTCATGGCGCGTGACACGACCGACCAGACACCACTTTCCTCGGTATCTGAGCTTTCCGCCTATCTGGCGCAGGGCTCGCGCCCCAAGGAAAAATTCCGCATCGGCACCGAACACGAGAAATTCGTGTTTTTCGCCAAGGACAACTCTCCAGTTCCCTATTTCGGCGATGCCAGCATTTCCGCGCTTTTGAAGGGCATGCAGGAAAGGCTCGACTGGGAGCCGATCATGGACGGCGAGAACATTATCGGGCTTGGAGAACAGTCCGGCATGGGCGCGATCTCGATCGAGCCTGGCGGCCAGTTCGAATTGTCCGGAGCGCCGCTGGAGACGATCCACGAGACCTGCAAGGAATCCAACAAGCACCTGGCGCTGGTGAAAGAGATCGCAGAGCCGATGGGCATCCGCTTCATTGGGCTGGGCGGCAGCCCGACATGGTCTCTGGCTGAAACGCCGCGCATGCCAAAATCCCGCTACGACATCATGACCCGTTACATGCCGAAGGTCGGCGCCAAGGGTCTCGACATGATGTACCGCACCTGCACGATCCAGGTTAACCTCGATTTCTCCTCGGAAGCCGACATGGCCGCCAAGATGCGGGTGTCGATGAAGCTGCAGTCGATCGCGACCGCGCTGTTTGCTTCCTCGCCGTTTACCGAAGGCAAGCCTAACGGTCTCCTCTCCTGGCGCGGCGATATCTGGCGCGATACCGACAACCGGCGTTCCGGCACCCTGCCCTTCGTCTTCGATGCGGATTTCCGGTTCGACCACTATGTCGAATGGGCGCTCGACGTGCCGATGTATTTTATCGTTCGCGACGGCAAATATCACGACTGCACACATGTGACCTTCCGCCAGTTCATGGCCGGCGCACTGAAGGGCGAAGTGGCCGACTGGCAGCCGAACATGGGCGACTGGACGAACCACCTCTCGACGCTCTTCCCCGACGTTCGACTGAAGCGTTTTCTTGAAATGCGCGGCGCAGACGGCGGCCCGTGGCGCCGGATCTGCGCGCTTCCGGCCTTCTGGGTCGGTTTGCTCTATGACGATGCGGCGCTTGCCGAAGCCGAGGCGCTGACGGCAGACTGGACGTTCGAGGATGTTGTCGCGATGCGCGATGCCGTGCCGGCACAGGGGCTTGCAGCGACGATCAAGGGCCGTCCGGTTCTGGACGTGGCGCGCGATGCAGTGCGGATTTCGACGGCCGGCCTCAAGGCACGGGCGAAGCTGAATGGCGACGGCCAGGACGAAAGCGTCTTCCTGCAACCGCTCGAAGAAGTGCTGGCGAAGAAGGCAACGCTCGCCGACGACCTGCTTTCGCTATTCAACGGCCGCTGGAATGGCTCGGTCGAGCCGGTGTTCGACGAATACCAGTATTGATCTGAAAGCCCGCTTCGGCGGGCTTTTCTTCGCTCCACACAAAACAAAAAAGGCCCGGCGCGGGTGTCCGGCCGGGCAAGAGGCAGGGTCATTGGCTTACCCTGCGGGGAAAATCATAGACGTCAAGAATGATGCACGCGGTCAGCGAGCTGGCGGCCGGGCAAACCGCGTGCGGGCGCGCGTACGAGCCGCTTTTGCCAGAAGCAGAGACGGATCATCCAGTGCGCCGGAACGATCAAGTGCGATCACGACATCACGGCGGCTAAGTCCGATATCGTCGAGCATATGATCATCCAATTCAGAAAGCGGATGCGCCGCAATGCGATTACGGATGGCGCGCCATGCGGATTTGATGCGCACGAACACGGCCGTCTGGACCAAACCGGCGCGAACCGGGGCCGTAGCCTTTACGAGCTTCAAATCAGTTCCGCATTCGGTCGTGCTCATCGGGGTATCCTTTCATCGGGCACGGTCAAAGGCTTTCCGACTGCTGATGCGGGCGGATTGCCGGTGAGACATTTGCGCCGTTTGCAACAGCGCCTCTGTTCGAGAATTGCAGGTGTTATCGGTTAATCGTATTGATCAGTCCAACGAATGTTTCTAATGATGATTATCAACTTCACTGATGGATGACGCCCATGTCCGCTCCTCTCGATATCGACCAGTTGCATACTTTCATCGCCATCATCGACACGGGCAGCTTCACCAAGGCTGCGGACCGGGTGTTCAAGACACAATCTGCCGTGTCGATGCAAATGCGCAGGCTTGAAGAGCGGATCGGCAAGCAGCTCTTTGCCAAGGACGGGCGCGGCAACCGCCTGACCGCCGAGGGCGAGAAGCTGATGAACTACGCCCGGCGCATCATCCGGCTGAACAATGAGGCGATTGCTGCGTTCGACGACAATAGGCTGGAGGGCACGATCCGGATCGGCACTCCCGACGATTATGCCGACCGCTACATGCCGGAAATCATCGGCCGGTTCGCCAAGACCCATCCGAATGTGGAACTCTATATCGTCTGTGAACCATCGGTCAGCCTCGGCGAAAAGATGGCGCGGGGCGAACTCGATATCGCACTCGTGACCCATAACCCGCGGCAGCGGATCTCGGATGTGGTGCGGACGGAACCGCTGTGCTGGGTTGCATCCGCCAACCATCCACTGAAGGACGATGCGCCGGTGCCGCTTGCGGTCGGACGCCGTGACTGTCTGTGGCGGCAACTTGCCTGTTCGGCACTGGACGCGGATGGGCGCGAATATCAGGTTCTGTTCACCAGCTGGTCTTCGACCGTCATTGCGGCTGCGATCCTTGCCGGCATGGCCGTTTCGGTTCTGCCGGAATCGGCACTTCGGCCGGGCATGAAGGTTCTGACAGCCGCAGACGGCTTTCCGCCGCTGCCGCCAGTGCAGATCGGCCTGATGAAACGGCCGGGGCTTTCGCCGTCGCTGATGAACGCGATCACCGATCACATCACCGCCTGTCTCGACAACATTTCACCGGCCGCGATACCCGACGATCTCGACGGCGAGGTGAAGAGCTTCGCCCGGCAGGCGCGAGCGAGGTCGGGCCAGGTGATGACGGGGTGGTGAGATCACCGTCATCGTTTCATTTTCCAACGCGGCTGCAAACGGTTAAAGAAAATACCCTCATATCATAATCTTGAGGTGTGGCATCGCCGCCATTCGATCGGAATTTCCTATCATGCTTACACTTCGCCAGATGCGGTATTTCGAGGCGCTGGCTGCCACGCGGCATTTCGGCAAGGCGGCGGCGATGGTGCATGTCAGCCAGCCGGCGCTTTCGACCCAGATCATGGAAATGGAAGATCATCTGGGCGCGCAGCTGGTGGAGCGCAATCGCGCCGGCGTGCTTCTGACCGCCAAGGGCGAGGCGGTATTGTCGCGCATCCGCGTCATTCTTGGCGCGGTCGACGAACTGGAACAGACGGCGAGGCGCAAGAGCGGTGTGCTGGCCGGGCCGATCCGCATCGGCATCATTCCGACGGTCGCGCCCTATCTTGTGCCGAAACTGATCCCGTATCTGCGTCAAGCCTATCCGGAAATCGAGATTGAGCTGAAGGAAACAGTGACCGACCGGCTGGTTGCCGAACTTCTCGACGGGCGGCTGGATGCGGTGATCGCGGCGCTGCCGGTAGAAGCAGAGACGCTTGAGGTCAGGCCCTTGTTCGCCGACCGGTTCTTCATGGCGATGGCGAAGAATGACCGTGAGGTGCTGACCTCGCCGATGACGGAAAACCAGGTGGATGCCGACCGGCTGCTGCTGCTCGAAGAAGGGCACTGCCTGCGCGATCAGGCGCTTGCCGTCTGCAGCGCGGCCGGGAAAAGAAGCCTCGTCAATTTTGGCGCAACCTCAATGGCGACGCTGCTGCAGATGGTATCCCATGACATGGGAATGACGTTGATCCCCGAAATGGCGCTTGCCTCGGAAACCGCGCGAAACAACCTGATAATCGTGCCGTTTGCCGATCCCGCTCCGTCTCGCGAGATCGGATTGATATGGCGAAAATCCAGCGGGCGTTCAGAGGACATGTCTGCCTTGGCGGCAGCGATTATCGAGACAGCACCGAAGCAGAAATGAGGGGCGCCGAGCGCCCCTCACCCGATCTTGGATCAGGCCGCGAGGTCCAGGACGACACGGCCGTCGATCTTGCCCTCTTCCATGCGGTGGAAAATGGCGTTTATGTTTTCCAGCTTGTCCCAAGAGAAAGTCGCGGCAACCTTGCCTTCCCCAGCAAAGACCAGCGATTCCTCAAGATCCTGGCGGGTGCCGACGATGGAGCCACGCACGGTGATGCGCTTCAGAACCGTATCGAAGACCGGCAGCGAGATATAACCGGGTGGCAGGCCGACCAGCGCCATCGTGCCCCTGGAGCGCAGGAAGCCGTAGGCCTGCTCCATCGCCTTGGGCGAAACGGCGGTAACCAGCGCGCCATGCACGCCGCCGGTCGCCTTCTGCACCTGCTCGATGGCATCGGCATCGCGGCCATTGACTGTGATGTCTGCGCCAAGCTTTTTCGCCAGATCCAGCTTTTCATCAAAAATATCGGCGGCCACAACATGCATGCCCATGGCCTTGGCATATTGAACCGCCATATGGCCGAGGCCGCCAACGCCGGAGATGACCACCCATTCGCCGGGCCGGACCTCAGTTTCCTTCAGGCCCTTGTAGACGGTGACGCCGGCGCAGAGCACGGGAGCGGCTGCGCCGAATTCGAGATTATCCGGCAGGCGGCCACAGAAATCCGGATCGGCCAGACCATATTGCGCAAACGTGCCGTTGACGGAATAACCGGTATTCTGCTGGCTGCCGCAGAGCGTTTCCCAGCCGGTGCGGCAAGGCGAGCACGCGCCGCAGGCGGTGTGCAGCCAAGGCACGCCGACGCGATCGCCTTCCTTGATACGGGAGACGCCGGCACCGAGTTTTGCGACATAGCCGACACCCTCATGGCCGGGAATGAAGGGCGGATTGGGCTTGACCGGCCAATCGCCATTCGCGGCGTGAAGATCGGTGTGGCAGACACCTGTCGCTTCGTATTTTATCAGGACCTGACCCGGACCTGGATCGGGGATCGTCACTTCCTCGATGACAAGCGGCTTTCCGAATGCCCGTACGACGGCGGCCTTCATTGTTGATGCCATTTCATCCTCCTCACAAGCGATGACATTCGGCTGAGCGCTTGCTCGCCGCAACCTTGGAGAGAAAAGAAGCCGAACTGACACATGTCAACGTCGGCGGGTTTGCCGCCGCCGCTTCTGTCGCAAGGCTGCTACACTTGTGTGTGGCAAGATTGGTGTCAGCTAAGATACTGCCTGAAGAAGCCGGTCGTTCGGTTCCAGGCGAGATCTGCGGCTGCCTTGTCATAACGGGCGGCCGAGGTGTCGTTGTTGAAGGCGTGGTTGACGCCCTCGTAGACGAAGATCTCGAAGGTCTTGCCGTTCTTTTCCAGTGCCTCGCGATAGGCGGGGATGCCGGCATTGATGCGCTCGTCGAGGCCGCCGTAATGCAGCATCAGCGGCGCCTTGATTTTTGGCACATCCGCCGCCGGTGCCTGTTGTCCATAGTAGGCGACGCCAGCGTTAAGCTCCGGAGAGTTGACCGCGATGCGGTTGACGAGACCACCACCCCAGCAGAAACCGACAGCACCGACTTTTCCGTTGGCGCCTTCATGTTTCGAAAGCCAGGCACGCGCCGCTTCGCCATCAGCGGCAGTCTGTGCCGGCGCGAGGGTGGAAAACATCTCGCGCGCCTTGTCCTCATCCGCGGGTGTTCCGCCGAGAGGAGAGAGGAAATCCACCGCAAGCGCATTGAAGCCTTCCAGCGCCGCGCGGCGGGCGACATCGCGGATATGGTCGTTGAGGCCGCGGTTTTCGTGGATGACGATGATGGAGCCGAGCGGGCCGGTCGCGGATTTGGGACGGGCCCAATAGGCTTTCATGTCGCCGGTCGAACCGGGAAAAGTGACGTTTTCGGTCGTCAGCCGGTCGTCGCTTGCCTCGACCATGGCGGCGCGGGCGCCATTGGCGGCGAGCATGGGGGCGATGGCGGCCGCTGCGGCGCCGGACCCTGCGAGTGCGGTCAGCCGTTCCATGAACTTGCGTCGGTCGAGATGGAGATGGGTATATTCGTCATAGGCGTTGATCATCGCCTGGGTGACTTTTGGCTCCTTGTCCATGATGCCTGCTCCTCTCGCTACGCTTCGTGCAAAGTTAGGGCGGCCCTCCGACAAGGCGATGAAGCGCGGAAGGGCCGCGCTACACTTATGCGTGAAGAAATTGGTGCGTTAAAAAGATTGGTGCGTGAGAGCGGACCCGCCTCAGGACGTGGCGAGCCAAATCGCCAGCCAGCCCCACATCAACACTGTCACCATGAAGCCGAGCATGAACAGCGGGCGGCGCAGAAGCAGCCGGTTGCTGGTGATGTGGACATAGGAATGCGCGTAACGCGAGATGACGAAGATCCAGGCGAGTACAATGGTGATGATGTTGTCGGCATTGCAGATGAAGATCGCCAGCACGCCGGCGTGAAAAAGCATCGGCAGCTCGAACTGGTTCTTCAGGTTGTTATGGACCAGCAGGCTCTCAGTCGGCTCTGACAAGTTCTCCTTGAACTGCCGCGCATCGTAACCGCCGTCGCGGATGGCTGCGCCGCGGCGCATCGACAGCAGGTAATAGAGGATGAAGACCAGAAAGGCGTGGGCAATCATTGGCCAGAACATGGCGGTCGTGTCGGTCATCATCGGCAATACTCCTAAAATCTTCCCGACCTTCTGGCACGAAAACGGGCCGGGCAAAATGCCCGGCCCGCCTGAAATCGGTGGAGATGCTTCAACTCTTTACGAGCTGACGCCCGGATAGTTCGGGCTTTCGCGGGTGATGGTCACGCCATGCGGATGGCTTTCGCGAAGACCGGCGCCCGAAATGCGCACGAAGGTCGCCTTTTCCTGGAAGTCCTTGATGTCCTTGCCGCCGACATAACCCATGGCAGCCTTGAGGCCACCGGCGAGCTGGTGCAGCACGGCCGAAACCGGGCCCTTGTAGGGAACCTGGCCTTCGATGCCTTCCGGAACGAGCTTCAGCGTGTCGCGCACTTCCGCCTGGAAGTAACGGTCTGCCGAGCCGCGCGCCATGGCGCCGACGGAGCCCATGCCGCGATAGGCTTTGAAGGAACGGCCCTGGTAGAGGTAAACTTCGCCCGGGCTTTCATCGGTACCGGCCAGAAGCGAGCCGACCATGACGGCGGAGGCGCCGGCGGCGATCGCCTTGGCGACGTCGCCCGAGAACTTCAGACCACCATCGGCGATGACCGGGATACCGTGCTTGTTGCCTTCATCGACGGCGGCCATGACGGCTGCGAGCTGCGGAACGCCGACGCCTGCGACAACGCGGGTGGTGCAGATCGAGCCTGGGCCGATACCGACCTTGATGCAGTCTGCGCCGGCATCGATCAGTGCCTTGGTACCTTCAGCGGTAGCGACATTGCCGGCGATGATGCGAATGGCGTTCGACATCTTCTTGACGTGGGCAACGGCATCCAGAACCTTCTGGGAATGACCGTGGGCGGTATCGACGACGATGACATCGACGCCTGCATCGATCAGGCGCTCGGCGCGCTCGACACCATCGTCGCCGGTGGAGATGGCGGCGGCGGCACGCAGACGGCCCTGAGCGTCCTTGGCGGCGTTCGGGTTGAGCTGCGACTTCTCGATGTCCTTGACGGTGATGAGACCGATGCAGCGGCCTTCATTATCGACAACCAGCAGCTTTTCGATACGGTGCGAATGGAGAAGGCGCTTGGCCTCGGCCTGCTCGACACCGTCCTTGACCGTGATCAGGTTGTCGCGGGTCATCAGTTCGAAGATCTTCTGGTTCGGATCAGAAGCGAAACGGACGTCGCGGTTGGTGAGGATACCGACCAGACGGCCCGGGCGACCGCCGTTTTCGACGACCGGAATGCCGGAAATGCCGTGAGCCTTCATCAACGACAGGGCTTCGGCCAGCGTTGCATCCGGGCCGATCGTGACCGGGTTGACGACCATGCCGCTTTCGAACTTCTTGACCTGGCGGACTTCTTCAGCTTGTTCGATCGGGGTCAGGTTGCGGTGGATGACGCCCATGCCGCCCGACTGCGCCATGGCGATCGCCAGACGGCTTTCGGTGACCGTGTCCATGGCCGAGGACAGGATCGGCAACGAAAGGTCGATATCCTTGGCGATGCGGGTGGAAATATTGGTCTGACCCGGCATGATTTCCGAGTGCCCCGGCTGGAGAAGCACGTCGTCGAATGTTAGCGCTTCCGCGCCGGTTGCCGAGATTACGATGCGTGCCATTGCCAGTTCCTTCAGTTGGATAGGCAGAATCCTCCGGGAAAAGGAAATCCTTCATCCGGTTGCTTCTGCATGAAATACATGGAAGTTGGCGAGGGCTGGTAACACGTTCATGACAACAAGGGAATAGAAAAAACCCGGGAGGCAGCCCACCCGGGTTTGCATAGCTCATATGCTGTACGCAGAAAACGATCAGATATCGAACTGATAGCTCTTCGGCACGAAGCGGTAACCCGTCTCCTGCTTTTCGGCATAACCGACCGCCGGGAACGGCATGTGATAGCCGAGGAAGGCGACCTTGTCGGTGGCGACCATGTCGAACACCTTCTTCCGGGTTGCGGCGGCGGCGGCCTTGTCCATGTCGAACTTCACTTCCCAATCCGGGCGCTGCAGCGACAGCACGAAGTGGTTTGCCGTGTCGGCCGTCAGGATCAGGCGCTTGCCGGCGGATTCGACGTTGAAGATCATGTGGCCCGGCGAGTGGCCGAAAGCTGCCATGCTGGTGATGCCGGAGACGACATCGGCGCCATCACCGATGAAGGTGATCTTTTCGGCAAGCGGCTTGACGTTGGCAAGCACGCCCTTGTGGCCACCTTCGGCAGGTGTGCCGACACGGGCGGTATCGCTCCAGAAATCGTATTCCTTCTGGCCGACGACATAACGGGCATTCTCGAAGGCAGGTTTTCCATTTTCCATCAGGCCGCCGATATGGTCGCCGTGTAGATGGGTCAGGACGACGATGGTGACGTCCGCCGGCATGTAACCGGCAGCGGCCATACCTTCGATCAGGCGGCCTGCGCCCTGTGCATGACCGGACTGGCCGAAACCGGTATCGAACAGGATAACGTCAGAACCGGTGTCGATCAGGGTCGGCGAGAAGCCGTTGACGAACTGGTCGGTCGGCAAAAAATTGTCAGACAGAAGCGCGCCGACGGTTTCAGCGGACTGGTTGGTGCCGAAGGTTTCGTTCGGCACGCCAGACGGACGAGCGCCATCCTTGACGACGAGAACCTCGAAACTGCCTACCTTGAACTTATGAAGATCGGGCGGGGTAACGCGATCGATTGCCAAATTGCTGCTCGCTTTGCTGCTGTCCTGGGCGAAGGCCGCCCGGTTGCCGATGATTGCCGGTGCAGCGAGGACCGTTAAGCCCGCAGTGCCCAGCAAAGTTCTTCTTCCGATACCGTTTCCAGCCATATCCCGTTCCCTCATGACGAATGATGTCGACGCGAAGTTAGCGCGCCCGAGCGAAAAGTTGACGATGATCAGGGCTCAAAATCGCGTTTTCACGCAGACGTGACACCTCGCCCGATCAATGCGATGAACAAAAGGCGCGGAACGTCCATTGGCAGAACGGCTTTGGAGGTTTACAGGCCTCTTGTCCCTCGGGCCTGTCAGATAACGGCATCCGTCTCCATGAATCGTATCATTCCACTCATCCTCGCTGTCGCCCTGTTCATGGAGAACATGGATTCGACTGTGATCGCCACCGCGCTTCCGACAATCGCCAATGATCTCGGCGTCAGCCCGATCACACTCAAGCTGGCGCTAACCTCCTATATGGTGGCGCTTGCGATGTTCATACCGATCAGCGGATGGATGTCGGACCGGTTCGGCGCGAAGAAGGTGTTCCGGCTGGCGATCTGTGTATTCATCATCGGATCGATCCTCTGCGCGATCTCCGATTCTGTCGTCCAGTTCGTCATGTCACGTTTTCTGCAGGGCATGGGCGGGGCAATGATGACGCCGGTCGGGCGCCTGGTTCTGCTGCGCACCACCAAGCGCAGCGATCTCGTTTCCGCCATGGCGCTTTTGACCATACCGGCGCTTGTCGGGCCGCTGACGGGGCCGCCGATCGGTGGCTTCATTACGACCTATTTTTCCTGGCACTGGATCTTCATCATCAATGTGCCGATCGGGGTGATCGGCCTTTACCTCACCGGCAGATACCTGCCCGAAGTGCCGCCGATGGGAACTGCCAGGATGGACTGGACTGGCTTCCTGCTGACATCCGTCGCGGCCTCCGGCGTCGTGTTCGGGCTTTCGGTAATCGGCCTGCCGGCCCTGCCGCCCGCAGTCGGAATCAGCGCAACGCTTGCAGGCTTTGCCGCGTGCTTTCTTTATGTGCGTCACGCAAGGCTGCACCCTCACCCGATCCTGAACCTGCAGATCTTCAACGACCGGGCATTCAGGGCATCGACAACGGGTGGCACGCTGTTTCGGATTGCCACCGGTGCCATCCCCTTTCTGATGCCGCTGATGTTGCAACTCGGTTTCGGGCTCAATCCGTTCCAATCCGGCCTTATCACTTTTTCAGGTGCGATCGGTGCGCTGACCGTGAAGTTCATGGCACGGCGGGTATTTGCCGTCACCGGCTTCCGCACGGCGCTTATGGTCGCCGGCGTTCTCGGCGCAGCCATGACGGCGGTGAATGGGTTCTTCACGCCCGAGACGCCGCATATCTGGATCATCGGTGCGCTTCTGGCGGCAGGCCTGTTCCGCTCGCTGTTCTTTACCGGCGTCAACGCACTCGGTTATTCGGAGATTTCCGACGAACTGGCGAGCCAGGCGACCTCGATGGCATCCGCGCTGCAGCAGGTCAGCCTTGCGCTTGGCGTCGCCTTTGCCGCCTTCATCCTGGAAATGTCGTCGATGTTTTCAGGCAGCCATCTGCAGCTTTCAGATTTTCACCTTGCCTTCTTCATCGTGGCAGCCGTCTCGCTGTTTTCGATCATTCCGCTCATCAAGCTCGATCCGCTGACAGGCGCCGATGTTTCCGGCCACCGGGGCCGGCGACCGGCTGACGTGCAGCCGGAAGCGGGAGAATAAGGATCAGTCGTCAGACGTCTCGGAAACGACTTCGGCGTCGGCATCCTCTGCCCTGCGTCCCTTGAAGTGCTTGGCGAGCAGGAACATCTCGACCGACTCCTGACGCGACGACGCGGGCTTCACATGGATGACCTGCTTGAAGTTCTTCTTCAGGAGATCAAGCAGATCCTTTTCCGTGCCGCCCTGGAAGGTTTTGGCCAGGAAGTGGCCGCCTTCGGCCAGAACCTCGATGGCGAAATGCGCCGCGACCTCGCACAAATGCATGGTGCGCAGATGGTCGGTCCGGTGATGGCCGGTCGTCGGCGCCGCCATATCGGAAAGCACGAGGTTCGGCACGCCGCCGATCGCTTCCTTCAAAAGCGCAGGCGCGCTGTCATCGAGAAAGTCGAGTTGCAGGATTTTTACGCCCGGCAAGGGATCGACCTCGAGGAAGTCGATGGCGGCGACGCGCGGATCCTCGTCCGTCGAGTTCGTCACCTTGGCGGCGATCTGCGACCAGCTGCCAGGTGCTGCGCCCAAATCGATGATGCGGCGGGCGCCCTTCAAGATCTGGTGTTTTTCATCGATCTCAAGCAGCTTGAAGGCGGCGCGGGCGCGATAACCCTCGAGCTTTGCCCGCTGCACGTAAGGATCGTTGATATGGCGCTCCAGCCAGCGGCGCGAAGACGCCTTCAGCTTGCCCTTCTTGACCTTCTGGCCGAGCTTTCGCCCTGTTCTGTTTATTCCGACCGGTGTCTTCGTCATCGCCGTCTCAAAACCTCTCCGGAACCTGTCGAACCCGATCTGCGCGAGCGCACACGCCGCCAGACGCCATCATCGGCCATCATATCGGTCAAAAGCCCTTCGCGCAGCCCGCGATCGGCAACCCGCATTCTGGGACTTGGCCAACGGCGGCGGATCGCCTCCAGAATGGCGCAGCCGGCAAGCACGAGATCCGCCCTGTCCGGACCGATGCACGGGTTGGCGGCGCGCCCGGCAAAATCCCAGGAGAGCAGCTTTGCCTGCATGGCGGAAACTTCCGCATCCGACAACCACAGCCCATCGACCCTGCGGCGATCATAACGCGGCAGATCGAGATGGACGCCGGCAAGAGTCGTCACCGTACCCGATGTGCCGATCAGATGGAAATCGTAGTCGCTGCCGTTGCCACCGGTCTCAGGCGGCGGGCAATCGAATTTCGCCAGCATGCCCTGAACCTCACAGATCATCGCCTCGAAGACATCCGGCGTCACATCGCGACCACCATAACGCTCCGACAGAGTGACGACGCCGACGGGTAGCGACGTCCAGTGCGTGATATGGTTGGCAAGCCGCGATGAACGATTGTCGGCGATGCGGATGACGGCAATTTCCGACGAGCCACCGCCGATATCGAACAGCACGATCGAACGCGCCTCACGCCCCACAAGCGAGGAGCAGCCGGAAACGGCAAGACGCGCCTCTGTCTCACGATCGATGATTTCCAGCTCAAGACCGGTTTCGGCAGTCACCCGCGCCAGAAATTCCTCGCCGTTTGCGGCGGCGCGGCAGGCTTCGGTTGCGATCAACCGCATCTTGCGGATCGGCTTGGCGGCGAGCTTTAAGGCACAGATGCGCAAAGCCTCGACCGCACGGTCCATCGCGTCGTTCGACAGCCGGCCGGTGGCTGCAAGCCCCTCCCCTAGACGCACGATGCGCGAGAACGCATCGACGACGCGAAAATGGCCGGGACGCGTCGGCTGGGCGATCAGCAGGCGGCAATTGTTGGTGCCGAGATCGAGCGCGGCATAAAGGTCATCGTGGAAGGGAAGCGTCGCGTCGACCGACTGCAGGGCCGGGGTGATGCTGCTGCCCTGCTCGGAAGACGACATCGCCCGCGTCAACGCAGGCTGCGAAACACCGTTCAGAGCGCCTTTTGCCTGTGTGAGGGGGCGCCCCTGAAGGCCGCGACCGGCCCGGTTCTTCTTGCGCCGGTCCCGCCCTCTGCCGCCATGAGACTGACCGCTGTGAGCCTGGCCACCATGAGACTGGCCGCCGTGATTTTTGCCCTCATTCCGCGATGCGCCTTCGCCACCCGCATGATGGGGCTGCTGCGCGCCTGCGCCGGCATTCGATGCACCTGCCGAATGAGATGATCCGCCTCGGGCATCGACATGCGGCTTGCCACCGGAATGCCCTGAAGCACCGGCTGCAGCCTGTGACATATGATCGGACGATGCACCGGGATGAGATCTGGAGCGCCTGCGCTTGCGTTTGCGCGCAGGCTGATCCTGCTTGGCGACATCCGATTTCCCGGCATCGCGTTTAGCCACGTCCTGTCTTGACGAGTCCTGCTTTTTTTCTGGGCGCGCGGCCGGGTCAGCCTGAACGGCCGATGACGCGTGTTGGGAAGTGTTCGCATTGCGGTTTTTGCCGCCGCGCTTCCCTTTCCTGCGACGGGGCCGCTTTTGCGCCCCACGCTCTCCGGCCGACGCCCCGCCATCTGGCGGCATACGGCCGCTATCGGGGTCCATTGGTCGTTCTATCCATTTCGCGGCGCACCGCCTCCAAAAGGCGTGCTGCTGCGTCTGATTGCTTCGTTGCGGCAAGGATAACAGCGCAAGCGCAATTCGCCAATGTCTTTTTCCGAACGGCGACCAAAAGTGGCTGATGCAACATGCTGCAAATTTTTCGGAAAAAACTATTTGCAAGTCGCGAAGGTTTGGCTATAAGCGCCGCACACCGACGAACCGGCCAAGCGCCGCTTCCTGCTGGGGAATAGTTCAACGGTAGAACGACGGACTCTGACTCCGTTAATCTTGGTTCGAATCCAGGTTCCCCAGCCAACTTCCTCTAGAAGATTATGTTTTTGTTGGCGTTTTGATTGCGTGTCATGATTGCTAATCATATCCGCAGACTTGATAGCCTATGTCGAATCGCTGCACAGAAGCTGGCTTAACGCTTCGGCGCAGCGGCGGACTGGACCCTCAGCCCATCAAGCTCCGCCTCGCTCAGCGCACGCACTGCCCCCTTATCCAGATCACCCAGAGCGAGATCACCGATCGCGACGCGGATGAGGCGCAGCGTGGCGATGTCGAGCGCTTCGAGCATGCGACGGATGTGGCGGTTTTTGCCTTCGTCCAGTTCGATCTCCAGCCAGGAATTCTTTTCGCCTTCGCGCAGTTTTATCGCGCGGCGGGCTTTTAAGGTTTCGCCGTCCTGATCGATACCTTTCGTCATTGCCTCCAGCATCGCGTCGTCGACGAGCGTGTCGATCTGGACGTGATAGGTTTTCGGCACATGGGTTTCGGGATCGAGCAACGCATTGGCGAATTGCGTGTCATTGGTGAAGAGGAGAAGGCCCTCGCTCGCCTTGTCGAGCCGACCGACAGGGGAGAGGTGGGTGTGGTCGTGGCCTTTCAGGCAATCGAAGACGGTCGGGCGGCCTTCGGGGTCATGGCGGGTGGTGACTAGGCCGCGGGGTTTGTTGAGCATCAGATAGACCGGGGCTTCGGCCGCGACCTCTCTTCCATCGACGGCGAGCTTTGCGGTGTCGAGGTCGATCCAGGCTTCGGTATCGGTGACGGTGCGGCCGTTGACGCTGACCTGGCCGGCGCGGATGAGATCCTCGGCTTGCTTGCGTGAGCAGAAGCCGAGTTTCGACAAGGCACGCGGGAGCGTGACGCGTTTGCCGGAGGATGGCGCGGCGGGTTTGCGGACGGGGGCCGCCGGCGGCCGGCGGTTCTGTGTTGGTTTGGAGCGTCGGGGCTTTTCGTTCATTTCATGCGGTTTCCTGCGCAGGCGATCACGTCTTCGCTCGACTCTGAGTTTCCGCCCCCTCTGGCCTGTCGGCTGCCGGGGCAGAGCCACCTGTCTCTGCCCGCTCTTCGAGCCCGCCACAAGTGGGGAGATTACGAGTGGTACCCGCCTGCCTTACTTTTGGCCTCGGTTGAGCGGCCAGCTTGAACCATTTGCCTTGCGGGACGGTCAGGACGGGTCTTGTCCAGCCTTCCCTGTTGACCCATCCGCCCTTGCCATTCTATGCCCGGCTTCGTCCAGTCCTATATGGTCCGGATGTGATCAAAACCCAATTGCCAAAACCCAGTTGTGACGAAGAGAGACGCCGGTGAGCCAGGATAACATTACGACAGACCTCGTGACGCTGCGCGATTACTGGCGTTATGCGATTTCCCGTTTCAATGCGGCCGAGCTGGGTTACGGCCACGGCACGACGACGGCCGGGGACGATGCGGCGTTTCTGCTGCTCGATTCACTCAACCTGCCGATCGATGCGCTCGATCCGTTTCTCGATGCGCGGCTTCTCCCATCCGAACGCAAGCTGCTTTCCGAGCGGATCGAGACGCGTGTGACGACGCGCAAGCCTTCGTCCTATATTACCGGCCATTCCTATATCCAGGGCGTGCGCTTCCATGTCGACGAGCGGGTGATCGTGCCGCGTTCGCATATCGGCGAGATCCTGTTTTCCGAATATCTGGGCGAACAGGGTTCGGCCTATCTGCCTGATCCCTTTGCCGTGGAAACTGCCGTCGATATCTGCACCGGTTCGGGCTGCCTTGCGGTGCTGGCGGCAAAATTCTTCCCCAATGCGGCGATCGATGCGGTCGATCTTTCGGCCGATGCGCTGGAAGTGGCGAAGATCAATGTCGCCGAGCATGAAGTCGGTGAACAGGTGTCGCTCCATCAGGGCGATCTGTTTGCGCCGCTCAAGGGCAAGACCTATGACCTGATCATCACCAACCCGCCCTATGTGGACCATGCCTCGATGGCCGGTTTTCCGGCGGAGCATCAGGCGGAGCCGGCAATGGCGCATGACGGCGGCGAGGACGGGCTCGATCTGGTGCGCCAGATCCTGGAGCAGGCCGGCGACTATCTCAACCCGGAAGGCGGGATGATCTGCGAGATCGGCTCGGGCCGGGAAATTCTCGAAGAGGAATATCCGCATCTGGAATTCCTCTGGCTGGAAACGGCGGAATCGCAGGATGCCGTGTTCTGGATTTCGGCCGAGGCGCTGAAAGGCTAAAGCACCGCCATTTCGACATTTTTCGTTTGCGCGGCGATCACCGGGGCGGCATGTTCCGGTGATGGTTGAGTGTGGAGACGAAAGATCATGGCGGCTGCGGATGTCATCGTGCTTGGAGCCGGCATTGTCGGCATTTCGACGGCCTTGCAGCTTGCCCGGCGCGGCAAGGCGGTGGTTCTCGTCGACCGGGGCGAGCCGGGTCGCGAAACCTCCTATGGCAATGCCGGGCTGATCCAGCGCGAAGGCGTCGTCCCTTACGGCTTTCCGCAGCAGTTCGGCCAAATATTGCGCAATGCCATGAACAACCGGATCGACTCGCATTTTCACTGGCGGGCGCTTCCTTCCGTTTCTTCCTTCCTGGCAAAGTACTGGTGGCATTCGAACCTTTCGCGCCATCAGCTGATCGCCCGCGCCTACGCGCCTTTGATCGAGCATTCGATCTCCACCCATAACGAGCTGATCGAGGAAGCGGGGGCGCAGGCGCTGATCGCCAAGGATGGCTGGACAGAGCTTTTTCGCACGCCTGCCAAACGGGATGGCGAGCTTCGCGAGGCCGAAAGGCTGGCACAGGAATACGGCGTGGCGTTCGAGGCGCTTTCGCCGAAGGAACTGGCGGTGCGGGAGCCGCATCTTTCTCAAGGTTTCACCGGTGCCTTGCGCTGGGAAGATCCGTGGTCGGTGAAGGACCCGCTGGCGCTGAGCCAGGCCTATGTGAGGCTGTTCGAAAAGCTGGGCGGCAAGGTGCTGAAAGGCGATGCGCGCAGCCTTTCGAAAACCACGAGCGGATGGCGGATCGTGGCGGGGGAAGGCACGGTGGAAGCCAAGGACGTGGTCGTGGCGCTCGGGCCGTGGTCTGACGTGGTGACGAAGCCGCTCGGTTACAGTTTCCTCGTCGGGGTGAAGCGCGGCTATCACATGCATTATGCGCCCAAGGGCAATGCGGTGCTCAACGGCTGGCTGCTGGATGCGGAGCGCGGTTATCTTCTGGCGCCGATGAACCAGGGGATACGGCTGACGACCGGGGCGGAATTCGCTCGCCGGGATGCCCCGAAAACGCCGGTGCAGTTGGCCCGCGCAGAAGCGGTTGCGCGCAGCATCTTGCCGCTCGGCGAGAGACTGGACAAGGAGCCGTGGATGGGTGCCCGCCCCTGCACACCGGACATGATGCCGGTGATCGGAAGAGCGCCCCGGCATGAGGGCCTGTGGTTCGCTTTCGGCCATGCACATCACGGGCTGACGCTCGGACCGGTGACGGGTCAGGTGATTGCCGAGGCAATTTTGGGCGAAAAGACGCTGATCGATATTTCGGCCTATCGGCCAGAGCGGTTCAATGCTTGATGCCTCCGGGCCTGATGCCTCCGGACCTGATGGTTGCGGGCCTGATGGTT
This sequence comes from Agrobacterium sp. Ap1, assembly GCF_017313375.1. Taxonomy (NCBI): domain Bacteria; kingdom Pseudomonadati; phylum Pseudomonadota; class Alphaproteobacteria; order Hyphomicrobiales; family Rhizobiaceae; genus Agrobacterium; species Agrobacterium sp. Ap1. Next base: position 156,473 of record NZ_JAFLMY010000002.1, on the reverse strand, counting down.
GCGGGCCTCAATAGCGATCACAGCGGCCGGGCTGGCTTTTGGCAAAAAGGCGGGTTAGGCTTTAAGGAACAATCAAAGGGAACGATGCCCGGATGATCGCCCCTGATCCGCCGGGCCGACATGACAATGGCACGTTATCTCATCTACGACGCCAGATTTCTCGACCGTTAGCGCGCCTCATTAGCGGCGTGAACGGGCGTTTTTCGCCTCGGGTTCGATTGGATTTTCTGGTGTTTCATGAATGATGTTGCCAATGCCAAAAGCTTTTTCGATGCCAATCCCGATATCGAGGTTCTAGAGGCCTTCGTGATCGATGCGAATGGTGTTCCGCGCGGAAAGTGGATACCGCGCGAACGGGCGCTGGACGTGCTGGACAAAGGCATGGCGATGCCGCGCTCGGTCTATGCACTGGATGTCTGGGGCCGCGACGTGAATGCCGCCGGACTAGCGCAGGGAACCGGCGATCCGGACGGGTTATGTTTTCCCATTCCCGGTACGCTGTCGCGGATCAACTGGCTGAACCGGCCGACGGCACAGGTGCTGCTCGGCATGCGCGATCCGGACGGTTCCGGTTTCTACGGCGATCCGCGGCAGGTGCTGGCCAATGTGCTCAAAGGGTTTGCGAAGATCGGGCTGACGCCGGTAGTGGCGACGGAGCTCGAGTTCTACCTGATCGACCCGCTGCGTTCGGCGCTCGATCCTGTGCGACCGCCGAACTCGCGCGAGGGGCGCTGGCATACGGGCCAGACGCAGGTGCTTTCGATCTCCGAACTGCAGGATTTCGAGGATGTGTTCCATGGCATTGCCAGTGCCGCAAGGGCGCAACGCATACCGGCCGACATGGTGGTGCGTGAAAACGGACCGGGCCAGTACGAGATCAATCTCAACCATGTGCCGGATGCGCTGAGAGCCGCAGATTATGCGGTGCTTCTGAAGCGGATCGTCAAGAGCGTGGCACGGGCGAATGATCTCGATGCGACCTTCATGGCGAAACCCTATGGCATGCAGGCAGGCAGCGGCATGCATGTGCATTTCTCGCTGATCGACGAGAGCGGGCGCAATGTCTATGCCGGCGAGGACGGGCCTTCGGAAATGCTGTTTCATTCGGTCGGCGGGTTGCTGGAGAATATGGGGGAGAGCATGGCGGTGTTTGCGCCACATGCCAATTCCTACCGGCGCTTGAGGCCATCGGAACATGCGCCGACCTATGCATCCTGGGGGTTCGACAACCGGTCGGCGGCGGTGCGGGTGATCACCGCATCGAAGCCTGCGACGCGGATCGAGCATCGGGTGGCGGGTGCAGATGTGAACCCCTATCTGGCGCTGGCGATGATCCTCAATGCCGCACTTTCCGGCATCAAGGAGAAGCGTAATCCGGGCGGGGCGATTACCGGCGACGAGCACGCGATCAACCATGATCCGCTGCCGACCAACTGGGACTATGCGCTGCGGCAGTTTGCCCGATCCACTTTCGCCTATGCCACACTCGGCCCGAAATACCGGTCGCTCTATAGTGCCTGCAAGGCGCAGGAACTGGCCGAGTTTTCGCTGCGCGTCACCGACGTGGAATATGACGCCTATATAAGGACGGTATGAGATGACGTTTCGAGACAGCGCCACCAATCCCGGCCATACCGGCTCGTGGTATGCGGCAAGCGCCAATGACAAGCGCGTGCACCCTGCCCTTGCCGGCGATATCGAGACTGACGTGTGCATCATCGGTGCCGGGTTCACCGGCATATCGGCGGCGCTGGAGCTTTCGGAGCGCGGCTTTTCGGTCGTGGTGCTGGAAGCGGAGCGTATCGGTTTCGGCGCATCCGGGCGCAATGGCGGGCAGATCGTCAACGGTTACAGCCGCGATCTCGAGACGATCGCCGGACGCTATGGGAAAGACAAGGCGATCGAGCTTGGCAAGATGTCGCTCGAAGGCGGCAATATCATCCGCGAGCGGGTGGTCAAATATGCGATCGATTGCGAGCTTGAGCATGGCGGTTTCTTTGCGGCCTTCACCGACAAGCAGATCCGCGAGATGGAGCATCACAAGACCGACTGGGAACGTTACGGCCATACAGGGCTGGAAATGGTGTCCAAGGCCGACGTGGCCAAATATGTAAGGACCGACCGCTATGCGGGCGGGATGATCGACAAGCTCGGCGGGCATATCCATCCGCTCAACCTCGTGCTTGGCGAGGCGCGCGCGGCGGAAAATCTGGGTGCGAAGATTTTTGAAGGCTCGCGGGTGATCGCGGTCGATACTGACAGGAAGCGTCCGGTCGTCAGCACGGGCGGCGGCTCGGTGACGGCATCTTATGTGCTGATCTGCGGCAATGCCTATCTGGCACCGCTGTTTCCGCAGGTGCATGGACGGATGATGCCGGTATCGAGCCAGGTGATGGTGACGGAACCGCTCGAGTCCTCACTGATCGAGGATCTGCTGCCGGCCAATTACTGCGTCGAGGATGCCAATTATATTCTCGACTATTATCGCCGCACCGCAGACAACAGGCTGCTTTATGGCGGCGGCATCGGTTACGGCGGAAACGATCCGAAAAACCTGACCGGCGTGATCCGTCCGAATATGCTCAAGACGTTTCCGCAGTTGAAGGACACGAAGATCGATTATGCCTGGAGCGGCAATTTCGCGCTGACGCTGACGCGTATTCCGCATATGGGGAAACTGTCGGACAAGGTCTATTTCTCCCATGGCGACAGCGGCCATGGGGTAACGACGACGCATCTTCTAGGAAAGATACTCGGTGAGGCCGCTGCCGGCCATGCGGAGCGTTTCGATGTCTGGGCATCGCTGCCCAACCTGCCCTTCCCCGGCGGACGGATGTTCCGCGTGCCGCTGACGGCACTCGGTGCATGGTATTACGGGATAAGGGATAAACTGGGCGTCTGATAACGCCCAGTCATCACACAGCTGCTTGCGGGAAATGTCCCTTGAGGAAGTAGGTCGCGTGGGTTCGCACGATCGACTTGAACTGTGCCGAAATCTGCGCCGCTTCCGCCGGAACCATCAGTGCGAGGCGCAAGGTGGCGCCGGCCATGTGGAACATGACGAACAGGGTCTGCGCATAGCTTTCACGCAGCGGTTCGGCAACGAAATGCCGGGTGAGCTGATAGAAACCCTCTGCCTGAGCCCGCGTCTCGGCGATATCGAGATCGGCCAGTGTCTTGTCTGCCTGGATCGCGTTCAGAAGGTCCTGAGTAGACGGTTCCTGGCGCATGCGCTCGTAATACATGTCGAACAGATCGTCGGTTGCCTTCAGGGCGTCATCCGCAGTTTCGATGTGGGAGACGTGGCCAGCAATCAGCTCGCGAACCTCTTCGACGTAGAGCTCATAGAGCATGGCGATGATGGCCGACTTGTTAGGAAAATATTGGTAGACCGAAGCGATGGGACCGCCGGAAAGCGCTGCGATCTCCTTCATGGTGACGGCATCAATACCCTTCTGACCGATCAGTTCCTTCGCGACTTTCAGGATCTCGCCGATACGTTCACGACTTCTTTCCTGTTTCGGCACCCGGCGAAGCGCGGCACGTCCCGCGCCATGGCTCGACTCCTGCATGCGATCCCTTTTCCACCCAACACTCATTGACCGAACGCTACCGGCGAAACCGATAACGCTAATTGAGTGTTATACGTAGAAAGACCAGTTTCAGATCACCAAGCCGGACAAAAAATGTAAATAAAAGTTTAATTCACTAAGAATTGTCGATCCGGGCGAGATAACGCTCAACTATTTTCCCGCCAGAGTTTTTCCAGCCTGCCGATTGCATCCTCTACGATTTGCGGAACCGAAGCGTCGATATCGACGGTCACCACATTGACCTCACCTTCAGGGCTTTCAAGCGTTGCAAGCTGACTTTGCAGCAAGGAGGTCGGCATGAAGTGACCCTTGCGAGCACCCATGCGGGAGGCCAAAAGCTCGGGCGAGCCCTTGAGGAACACGAAGTAGAGCGGATCACCGCCTGCAGATCGAAGTCTTTCGCGGTAAATCTTCTTCAAAGACGAGCATGTCAGGACAATATCTTCGCCGGCAGAGCGGGCGGTCTTGAGTTCGTTGCCGATGATATCCAGCCACGGCCAGCGATCTTCGTCCGTCAGCGGCGTGCCTTCCGCCATCTTCTTGACGTTCGCCTCCGGATGCAGCCGATCTCCTTCGACGAACTTGCAGCCGAGACGGTTTGCCAGAAGATCGGCAATCGACGTTTTGCCGGCGCCGCTAACCCCCATGACGATGATCGCCTTCGACATTCGTTCTTCTCCCTGCTTGTGTCTGCGCATCTGACGCGACGAATTCTATTTCAATCTTGCATCCCTGCCGATGACGAGCGGCATCAGCACGGACAGGAACATCAGCCTTAGCACATGATGGGCGCCGACATAGGTGGGATCGGCATGAAGCATGACGGCCATGGCGGCCATAGTTTCCAGCCCGCCGGGAGAAAACGCGATCAGCGCCGCATCAAGCGGCACATTGGCGAAATAGGAGACGATAACGGCAATGCCTCCCGCAAGCGCCATGACGACGACCGTGACGACCAAGCCCGAAACGATGGCAAGGCGCAGATCGGCGAAGGACAGGCCGGAAAAGCGCGAACCGATCAACGAGCCGAGCAAAACATAGATCGGGATCAGCAGCCAGTTGGGAACGGCGCCTGAAACGGTGCCGGTGATATGGGTGGAGATGGAGACAAAAACGCCGCCAAGCAGAAGGGCCGCGGGAAACTTCCAACGCTGGAAAAGCAGGCCGAAACCGGCTGATGCAATCAGCATCACAACGAAGATCGGCATGCTCATCGCGTCAGGCAGAACGATCACGTCGGTGTCGGCCAAATCAAAGAATTCAACGATCAGCGGGACACTGATCGTCAGCGCAAGCACGCGCACGCTCTGGGAAATGCTGACGGCGCGAAGATCACAGCGCATTTCGGCAGCGAGGCTGAGAACATAACCCAGATGGCCGGGCGATGCGGCAAGAAGCGCTGTCGTGCGATCGTAACGAAACAGCCGCTGAAGCACCCAGGCTGCCGAAAAAAGCAGGATGACAATCGCCACGAAGACCATGACGAAGCTGAGCGGCCAGGTACGTGCCGCAACAAAAATCTCCGGCGTAACTGTCGAGCCCATCGATATGCCGATGATGACGAAGCAGGCGTTGCGGACGAGAAGCGGGACACCCAGACGAAGTCCGGCTAGACCAGCAAAGGTGACTGCAAGCGCCGGTCCAATGAGATAGGGCGCCGGAAAGCCTATGGCGATGGCTATAAGTGCGCCGGCAGTTCCAATCAGCAACGTTACAAAAAATTGGCGCAGTTCAGGAAAATTCATACAGACCGGACCTGATACCTGTCGGCGCAACAGGCTGCCGACACGGCAGGCTGCCGGCATGGCAAGACATAATTCGTTCTAGCCACTGCGGCAGGAAGGTCAACCAAGTGCGGTCAGCAGAAACAAAAAACGCCGGAGCGACCGGCGTTTCTCATCGAAAAAGCTTGGTGAGATCAGGCCGCAGGGGCGACAACCTTCTTCATATCGACGGCATCAAGGCCGAGAAGGAAGTTGATCTGCGGGCGCGCCTTGACCAGATCGTCTATCGTGTATTCGGCCAGAACGTCGAAGAAGGCGTTGAGCGCCTTGCGAAGCGCGGAATTGAGACCGCAGCTATCGACCAGAGGACATTCGATCGCACCATCGTCCTCGAAACATTCCGCCATTGCGAAACTATCTTCCGTGACGCGCACGACATCAAAAAGGGTGATCTTATCGGCAGCACGGCCGAGCTTTACACCACCGTTGCGGCCACGCACGGTCTCCACCAGACCAGCCTTGTTGAGCGGCTGAAGGATCTTGAACAGAAACAGTTCGGATACGCCATATGCCCTGGCAATTTCCGGAATGCGGCTGAGATGGCCGTGATTGGCTGCACAATACATCAGCATTCTTACGGCATAATTGGTCTGTTTGGTCAGGCGCATGATGGTCTCCGAAGACTCGAGAGAACTCTATATAGACGCTTCCCTAGTTTTGAACAATTCCAAAATAGGAAAATCGGGATCATGTTTTCAAGTGCACTAATTCACCGAACACACAAAAAAGCAAATCCTGAATTAAACAATCAACATAAAGCAGCCACTAGGTGCGGTTTTCCTGGTGGTGATTACCATCTGCTTACACCCGCGTCAGCGTGCGATCCTTGATAAATGACATTCACACCAAGGCTGTGACAAATAGGTTCAGCACCAGCCGTGATCGACCGCCGGAAGTTTTTCGCGAGAAAACTGCAGGCCTGCTGAGACCATCTACCAGGAAAAACGCGCTGCGCCAGCGAACCACTCACACGCTTCGCGCGCCTGTTTCACCGCATGCCTTTCGCGCCGAGTCATTAGCAGGCTTTGTCTGACATGATTGAAATATGACGCGAAGATGGCTCAACCGATAGACATCGCGATAGCAATCGCTGCGGAAACGCCCAGAGTTATCATGATTGCCAGGATGCTCAGGCCAACACGCGCCAAATACGCGCGACGGGCACGCTTTTCGTCCCATTCGTAGACCATGATACAACTCCCACTCCTACCCGCGTCAAATTAGGGCAACTGGCGACCACGTCAACCTTTCGTGAGGGATAGTTGATTAAGCGAAAGCTGGATGGCGGATACGATCATACCCGCCATCGATGGTGTCCAGATTATTTCATGACCGGCATGACGAATTCCGCGCCGTCCTTGATACCCGAAGGCCAACGAGCGGTGATCGTCTTGGTCTTGGTCCAGAACTTGATCGAATCCGTGCCATGCTGGTTGAGGTCGCCGAAGGACGACGCCTTCCAACCGCCGAAGGAATGGTAGGCGAGCGGAACCGGGATCGGCACGTTGATGCCGATCATTCCGATGTTGATGCGGGATGCGAAATCGCGGGCGGCATCGCCGTCACGGGTGTAGATCGCTACACCGTTGCCGTATTCATGTTTCATCGGCAGCGACAGGGCGTCTTCGTAATTCGCCGCACGGACGACGGAGAGAACGGGGCCGAAGATTTCCTGCTTATAGATTTCCATGTCCGGCGTGACGTTGTCGAACAGCGAGCCGCCGACGAAATAGCCGTCTTCATATCCCTGCAGCTTGAAGCCGCGGCCATCGACGAGAAGCTTGGCACCCTCTTTGACACCCTTGTCGATCAGGCCGTTGATGCGCTCCTGTGCCGCCTTGGTGACCACCGGGCCCATGTCGGCCTTGTCATCGGTATAGGGGCCGATGCGCAGGCTCTCGATCTTCGGGATCAACTTGTCGACCAGTCGGTTGGCGGTTTCCTCGCCGACCGGCACGGCGACCGAGACGGCCATACAGCGCTCGCCAGCGGAACCGTAGCCCGCGCCCATAAGCGCGTTGACGGCCTGATCGAGATCGGCATCCGGCATGATGATCATGTGGTTCTTGGCGCCGCCGAAGCACTGGGCGCGCTTGCCGTTCTGAGCTGCCGTTCCGTAGACATAACGGGCGATCGGGGTGGAGCCGACAAACGAGACGGCGCCGATATCCGGATCCGTCAGGATGGCGTCGACGGCGGCCTTGTCGCCGTTGATGACGTTGAGGATGCCAGCCGGGAGACCTGCCTCGATCATCAGCTCGGCAAGCCGGATCGGCAGGGACGGATCACGCTCGGAAGGCTTCAGGATAAAAGCGTTGCCGCAGGCAATCGCCGGGGCGAACATCCACATGGGGATCATGCCGGGGAAATTGAACGGGGTAATGCCAGCGCCGATGCCGACCGGCTGGCGGATCGAATACATGTCGATCTGCGGGCCTGCACCCTCAGTGAACTCGCCCTTGGAGAGATGCGGAATGCCGATGACGAATTCGCAGACTTCCAGGCCACGGACGATATCGCCCTTCGAATCCTCGACCGTCTTGCCATGCTCCTTCGACAGCATGACGGCGAGTGCATCCATGTTCTGGTTGAGCAGATCGACGAACTTCATGAAGACGCGGGCGCGGCGCTGGGGATTGGTGGCAGCCCATGCCGGCTGAGCGGCCTTGGCGTTTTCGACTGCCGCGCGAATTTCGGAAACGCTGGCGAGCGCCACCTTGGCCTGTACTTCGCCGGTTGCCGGATTGAAGACGTCGGCGGTGCGACCGCTGGTTCCGGCGACATGCTTGCCGTCGATGAAATGACCGATTTCCTGCATGGTTTCCTCCTGGTTTCTGTGACAGCCAGAATGTCACTCGAAATTGCGCAATTCAACGCGATAGTTTACGCAACTGTTGTGCAAATTTCGACATTAGAGGGTAGCGCCCGTGGACTGGGATGATGTCAGGATGTTTCTGGCGGTGGCTCGCACCGGCCAGTTGCTCTCCGCCTCACGGCGGCTCGGTATCAACCATGCTACGCTCGGGCGGCGGATGACGGCGCTGGAGGATGCGCTGCAGACGCGGCTTCTGGTGCGGAGAACCAACGGTTGCACGCTGACGGCGGAAGGCGAAGTGCTGCTGGCTGCGGCCGAAAAGATGGAAACCGAAATGCTTTCGGCGCAGGCAAGAACGGCCAGCACCGACACGGTGATTGCCGGAACGGTGCGGATCGGCGCGCCGGACGGTTTCGGCGTCTCCTTTCTCGCATCGCGGATGAGCCGTCTTACCCGCCGGCATCCGGAACTGAAGATCCAGCTGGTGCCGGTCCCGCGGCATTTTTCGCTGTCGCAACGCGAGGCGGATATTGCGATCACCATCGAGCAGCCGGAACAGGGGCGGCTCGTTTCCTCCAGACTTACCGATTACACGCTCGGGCTTTATGCATCACGGGCCTATCTCGATACCGCCGGAGAACCAAAGACCGCCGAAGAGCTGAGACGGCATGCGCGGGTGGGCTATGTGGAAGACCTGATCTTCTCACCCTCGCTGAATTTCACCGGCGAGATCATGCGCGACTGGGATGCGGGTTTCGAGATCTCGAGCGCGATGGGCCAGACCGAGGCGGTCAAAGCGGGTGCCGGCATCGGCATCCTGCATGATTATGTGGCGCGGCAACACTCCGAGCTCATCAGGCTCTTGCCGCAAGTCTCGCTCAAGCGATCCTACTGGACGACCTATCACGAAACATCCCGCGACCTTGCGCGGCTTCGGATCGTTGTCGAATACATCCGCGAACTGGTGGCGGCGGAAAGCCATATCTTCGTCGCCGGTTGACGGCAAAGACGAAAAAGCCCGGCCGGAGCCGGGCTTTTGGTGCACCTTAAAATCAGGCGACGAGAAGCGCTGACGGGGGTAATTTCAGCGCAACGGCAATACGTTTCAGCTTGGCCGGATCGGCATTCAGGCCTTCCTCGACGCCAAGAATTTCCTCATGCACGAGGCCGGTGGTCAAAGAAAGGTCATCAATACTGTAGCCGGCGGCAATACGCGCTTCGGCAACGGCTCTTGCCACTTGACCCGAAAGAACAGCGCCGCTCTGAGATGCCTTGATGTTGCTAATTGAGACTGTCATGGTTTCATCCTTCTTGAAAAAACCCGGCGTTTGCGACGGGTGAAGGGGGTCAAATGACCCATGGTGCGACACGCGGCCGCAGGACAAACATAGGCCATAATCCGCTTTGTGCAATAGGCAATTGTGCGCTGCACAACATCGAATGTGAAAAAACGGTGGCGCCTCCGTATCTTAGGTGGTCAAAATTCCGGCAGAACCAAAGCAAGCCCTGCGCGTTTATAAGGCAAACGAGGACAGGATCATGCCTTATTCAGCTTTCACAAAACCGGCGCATGGCGACGATCACCTGTATGGGATCGATCGCGGGACCGACGCGCAATTGTTGCAGTCGGCGCACCGTCTGGTCGACATCTATCTCGTTTATCTGCGGGAACATGAAACCGGCAGCGATCTGTTCGACATATGCGAGCTGCCGGTATCAAAGGGCAGCCTCATCAACGCCTTCCGTGTGGTGATTGCCACAGAAAGCCGCCCTGGCGTGCGGGCCCTACTGGTGAAGGCCGGCATGACGCTGGCGCAGTTTCAGGAAAATATCGGCCCGCGCATGTCGTTCAAGCCTGCAGGCAGCAACGACAAGGCCCGCGACGGGCGCTGGCGGCCGGATTCGGGCCAGATCCGGCGCTTCGACCACGCACTGATGCGGCATGGGGAAGAGCGGACAAGGCTGGTGCGCATGTTCCGCCACGCCGCCGACATCGCCGAGCACAAGCCCATCCACGACGCCTGAATCGGATATCCATTCGAAGGCATTTCCGGGGCATTTTCAGGGGCATTGCGTTGGGTCAATGAAATCAACCGCAGCCTGTATAGGCTCAAAGCCAACTCGGACTGCAAGGATTTCCACTCCCGGAATTTGGTCTCCCGGAAAGCATATATCCAGTTTGCCGCCGAGGGTTGAGGTGAAGTCTGAAATCCGTGAACCCTGCGCGACGATATCAACGATATCCGGGCGCAGCCAAAGGACGGTTCGATCAAGAGCCGGACGGTGCCGGATTCGCCATCTCCGCCTGAACGGTGGGCTGGGACGACGCGACGGAGGCCGCGTCGTCCCACGAAGGACCCGGCCCAACATTCATGGGCCGGGTCTTCCTATTTGAGCTACCAGGATTTCAGTGCACGAAGCGTAGGCGTCTTCTTGAAAATATGCTCGTCCATGCGGGCAAGAAGCGTGTCAAGCAGCGTGACGGCTTCGGCAACCGCCGGTCCCTTGTTCAGCATGACGCATTCGGCACGGGCAGCCATGGCGGCATCGGTCATCTCTCCACGCGATGGCAAGCCGTCCTTGACCAAATCCTCCAGAACCTGTGTCGCCCAGACGGTGGGTACGGATGCCGCTTCGCAGAGCCAGAGGATTTCTTCCTGCATTTCGGCAACCCGCTCGAAACCGATCTCGGCTGCAAGATCGCCGCGGGCGATCATGACGCCGAAGGGGCGACCGAGTGTGTGGGCGCGGGCAATCAAGGCCGGCAGGTTGCGGACCGCTTCCGGCTGCTCGATCTTGGCAACGAGGCCAAGCTTTTCGATACGCGGCGGATGGGCGCAAAGCGCCTTCTCCAACAGATCCAGATCCTCCGGCCGGCTGACGAAGGAATAACCGAGCATGTCGGCATTGCCGATGACGGCAGCAAGATCACCTTCATCCTTGGCGGTCAGGGGCGACAGGCCCAGTGCCGTATCCGGCAGGTTCAATCCTTTTTCCGGTTTCAGCTTGACACCACCGGCCTTCACACGGGTCACCCTCAAAAGCGCTCCTCCTTCGGAGACGCTTTCGACAACGGCTTCCAGCTTACCGTCATTATAACGCAGCTTGTGGCCCGGCTCGACCCGTTCGACGATCTCCGGCAGTGAAACCGCCGCGCAGAAACGTACGTCTTCCGTCTGATAGGGTTCGCGCGAGACGACAAGGCGGAAAAGATCGCCTGTCGTGAGTTTGGCGCCCTTGTCGGCCACAACGGCTTCCGTCCTGATCTTGGGCCCGGCTATATCCATCAGCACGGTGATCCGGCGGCCGATCTTTTCTCCGGCGGCACGCACATGCCGCGCCATTGCCTCCCATGTGTCGGGACCATCATGAGCGCAGTTGATGCGAGCGACATCCATGCCGCGCCGGGCGAGATCAAGGATGAAGTCGGGATCGGTCGCCGCCTCTCCCGGCAGCGTGACCATAATGCGACCGCGGCGATGCGGGCGTCCACTACCGAGCAGCCGCTGCGTCATCGCACTGAGTACTGCCTCGCCGGCAAAAAACTGCGCTTCTGACGGCAGGGCATAGGGAGAGGTCATTGCCTGCATGGCGGACAGCGCGCAGAGGACGGCATCCAGCGTGGGCAGAACCCGGCTTTCCAGCCGGCCGAGTGACGACAGTCCATGACGCATCAGCCTGCGCTGCAGCGGCCGGATGTCGTGCCTGCGCAGACAGAGATAATGGCAGAGGTTTTCAAGGCGATCCGCTTCGTCTCCCCCGCGGATAAGGCTTTCGAACAATGACCGCCCTTCGCCGGCGACACGGTCACGCAATGCCCGAACCTCGGAAAAAAGCGCGCCAAGCTCGATTGTGTGGTCATCCAAATCGGCGGCGGCGATACCATTCGTGTCATGCATGTTTCGATCTCCTCCGATGACTGCAATCCGGCTAGGAAAGAAGTCTGGCCTTTCAACATCACCCCGACATGACAGGCGCGCGTTGAGTCGCATCAAAACCTGCGACGGCATAACGCACGGCGTTTATGCGCGGCGAATGATCAGGCCCGACTGGCGGCAGCGGGAGACCGAAGCCAGAAATGTCGCGCTGAAAGCTGGCAATCGTCAGCCCCTGCCCTATCCTGACGTCCATCGCGCAAGAGTTGATTGATTGTCACAAAAAGCGTCCACATTGCTGGAAGCGCGATGCCTCTTGAGAGGCGGACAATCCGCCAGTCCATGATCCATGTCATGAAACAGATCATCTAAATCGATTAGCATCAGAGGTGAGGAAAAAGAGAGGAGTTTTCAATGCAGCAACATTTGGTCCAAAAGGACGCCGCATTTTCGCAGGCCGAATATTTCGACCCCACCCGTCCGCGCACGCAACTGTCGCAGGCGGAAGTGGAATTGATGGACCGGTACTGGCGAGCGGCCAATTATCTTTCGGTCGGTCAAATCTATCTTCTGGAAAACCCGCTCCTGCGTGAGCCGCTTCAGCCGCTGCATATCAAACCGCGACTCCTCGGCCACTGGGGCACGACCCCCGGCCTCAACTTCATCTACACGCATCTCAACCGGGTGATCAAAAGCCGCGATCTCGACGTCATCTATATATGCGGGCCGGGCCATGGCGGACCGGGCATGGTCGCCAATACCTGGATGGAAGGCATCTACAGCGAGGTCTATCCGGAGATTGCGGAGAACGAAGAGGGCATGCGCAAGCTGTTCCGGCAGTTCTCCTTCCCCGGCGGCGTGCCGAGCCATGTGGCACCGGAAACGCCCGGCTCCATTCACGAAGGCGGCGAACTGGGTTATGCGCTGGTGCATGCCTTCGGTGCAGCCTTCGACAACCCGGACCTGATCGTTGCCTGCGTCGTCGGTGACGGCGAGGCCGAAACCGGGCCGCTTGCGGCCAGCTGGCAATCCAACAAGTTCCTGAACCCGGCCCGTGACGGTGCGGTTCTGCCGATCCTGCATCTCAACGGCTACAAGATCGCCAACCCGACAGTGCTTTCGCGCATCCCGCATGACGACCTGAGGAAGCTGTTCGAAGGCCATGGCTACGCGCCGATCTTCGTCGAAGGCAGCGAACCGGAGGCGATGCACCGGCTGATGGCGGATGCGATGGATCTGGCAACCGACATGATCCGCGCCATCCAGGAAGAGGCCCGTTCTGGAGCTGTTTCCGGCCAGGCGCCGCGCTGGCCGATGATCATCCTGCGCAGCCCGAAGGGATGGACGGGACCGAAAGAGGTCGACGGCAAGAAGGTCGAGGATTTCTGGCGGGCGCACCAGGTTCCGGTTGCCACGTGCCGCGAGAACGACAGCCACCGCAAGGTTCTCGAAGACTGGATGCGCAGCTACAATCCGGAGGACCTGTTCAATGCAGACGGCAGCCTGAAGGCGGAACTCAAGGCTCTGGCTCCAACCGGCAACCGCCGCATGGGTGCCAACCCGCATACCAATGGCGGCATCCTGCGCAAGGAATTGAAATGCCCGCCGATTTCCGACTATGCCGTCGATGTGACGGTGCCGGGCGAAAAGATCGTCCAGACGACGGAAGTGTTGGGCAAGTACCTGCGCGACGTGATGAAGCTCAACGACGCGGAGAAGAATTTCCGGGTTTTCGGGCCGGATGAGACGGATTCCAATCGGCTTGGCCCGGTCTTCGAGGCAACCGATCGGGTGTGGATGGAAAAGATCGAGCCCTATGACGTGCATCTTGCGCCTGACGGGCGGGTGATGGAAGTGCTTTCCGAGCACCTATGCCAGGGCTGGCTGGAAGGCTATCTGCTCACCGGCCGTCACGGCTTCTTCTCCTGCTACGAAGCCTTCATCCACATCATTGACTCGATGTTCAATCAGCATGCCAAGTGGCTGAAGGTGACGCGTCATCTCGAGTGGAGAAAGCCGATCAGCTCGCTCAACTACCTGCTCACCTCGCATGTGTGGCGGCAGGACCATAACGGCTTCTCGCATCAGGATCCGGGCTTCCTCGATCACGTTGCCAACAAGAAGGCCGACGTGGTGCGCATCTACCTGCCGCCGGATGCCAATACGCTTCTGTGGGTGGCTGACCATTGCCTGAATACCTGGGACCGCATCAACGTCATCGTCGCCGGCAAGCAGCCGGAGCCGCAATGGCTTTCGATCGAGGATGCGACCAGGCATTGCGAGGCCGGCATCGGTGTCTGGGACTGGGCCAGCAACGAGGATGATGCGATTGCGCCGGATGTGGTGATGGCCTGCGCCGGCGATGTGCCGACAATGGAAACTCTCGCCGCCGTGATGATCCTGCGCGAGGCGATACCGGAACTGAAGATCCGCGTCGTCAACGTCGTCGACCTGATGACGCTGCAAGCGAAGGAAGAGCATTCGCATGGCCTGACAGACGAGGAGTTCGACAAGCTGTTCACCACCGAGCGGCCGGTCATCTTCGCCTATCACGGTTATCCGTATCTCATCCACCGGCTGACCTATAAGCGCAACAACCACCGCAACATGCATGTGCGCGGCTTTGTCGAGGAAGGCACGACCACGACGCCTTTCGACATGACGGTGCTGAACCAGCTCGACCGCTATCACCTGGCGCTTGAAGCCATTGAACGGGTGCCGGAGCTGAAGGAAAAGGTTCCGCATGTGATCGAGATGCTCAAGGGCAAGCTCGCACTGCATACGGCCCATGTGCAGGAATACGGTGAAGACATGCCGGAAATCCGTGACTGGAAATGGACGGGTCTCAACGCCTGATCATAGGCGAACCGGTGGGATGATATCCCGCCGGTATGGCAATACCAGAGTGGGCCGCCGACTAAGCGGCCCATTTTTTTGTGCCTGCCGCATGGGCCAATCGACGGCAGGAATGGACAAGAAAATGTTAAATCAATTTTTATGATACTTTGTCAGATTTGAGGCAACAAGCCGCAGCGGTGCACAGCCCGCTGTAAGCCCTTTGTTAGCAAAACTGTCACAAATCTCAACGGGCACGCGCACAACACAAGAATGCACGGCACATCCAAGGACCCGGTTATGTTTGCAAAAATTCAGATTAAAACACTTTTACCATTGTTATTCGGCCTCGTCGTCACGCTCGGAATTGTCCAGGGCGCCTTTTCCATTCTCGCGGTCAATTCTCTCCAGGCCCAGGTCGACACCGTCGGCGAACGGGTTTCGCGGGCAACCCAGATGGGCGAAATGGAACGTCTTTTCGGCGATGTCCGCCGCAATGTCGCACTGCTGCTCAGCACTTCGACGCAGGAGGAACGCGCCAGCGCGCTTGCCGTGCTGAAGGCGGCATATGCCGCACGCAACAAAGCATTCGAAGCGTATGGCGCCAGTCTGACGACAGACACTATGCGTGCCAAATATCAGGCCACGGAAGCCGCAATCGACACCTATGAAGCAGCAGGCGGGCGTCTTGTTACCCTGCTGGGTGAAGGCGACATGGCTGCGGCCAAGAAACATGTGCAACAGATGACGGTCATGGGTGGAGAAGCCGTGAAGCTATTTGCCGAAATGGTCAGCCTGAACAAGGCAACCGGAGAAGCGGCAGTCAGCGAGGCAAAGGCAACAGCAAGTTCGTCGCTGGTGACAACGGTTATCCTGGTGGTCATCGTCGGCGTGGTCGGCGGGATTGCCGCCCTGCTCGGCTTCCGCTGGATCGCGCGACCGATCGCCAGCATCACCCTGTCGATGAACGCACTCGCGGCCGGCAATACAGAGCATCAGATCCCGCATCGGGATCGCAAGGACGAGATCGGCGACATGGCAGCCGCTGTTTCGGTATTCCGCGACAACGCCATCGAGCGCGAGCGGCTGGAACGCGAAGCGGAAGCCAATGGCCGGCTTACAGAACAGGAACGACAGGCGCGCGAGGAGCAAAGTACAAGGCAAGCAGCGGAGGTGAAGTTCGCGGTGGATGATATCGCCCGCGGCCTGAACCATCTTGCCGAAGGCGATGTGACCTACCGTCTGGCTACCCCGTTTGCCGGTGAGCTGGACAAGGTTCGGCTGAACTTCAACGAGTCCATTACCAGACTTCAGGCAGCACTGCGGTCAGTTGGAGACAACGCCAAGATGATCGATGCCGGCGCGAGCGAAATTCGTGCGGCAACGGAAGACCTGTCAAAGCGCACGGAACAGCAGGCCGCATCAGTGGAAGAGACCGCCGCAGCACTGGAACAGGTGACTACCGCCGTCAAGGATTCCGCCGCGCAGGCAAGCACGGCCGGCGAACTGGTGAAAAAGGCCCATGATGGTGCCGAACGCTCTGGAGAGATCGTTCGCAAGGCCGTTTTGGCGATGCAGGAGATCGAGAAATCGTCATCCGAAATCGGCAACATTATCGGCGTGATCGACGATATCGCCTTCCAGACCAACCTACTGGCGCTGAACGCCGGCGTAGAGGCCGCGCGTGCGGGCGACGCAGGCAAGGGGTTTGCCGTCGTCGCACAGGAAGTGCGCGAACTGGCTCAACGTTCAGCGAATGCCGCCAAGGAGATCAAGAACCTGATCACCAAGTCGAGCGCGCAGGTACGCGACGGGGTGGCGCTGGTTGGAGAAACCGGCACGGCGCTGCACACGATCGTATCGGAAGTGCAGGAAATCAACCGAAGCGTCTCGGCCATCGTATCGTCCACACGCGAGCAGTCTACCGGGCTTTCGGAGATCAACTCCGCGGTCAACCAGATGGACCAGGGCACGCAGAAAAATGCATCGATGGTGGAAGAGACAACTGCCGCGACCTACAGCCTTGCTTCGCAGGCTGCCGAGCTGACCGCCCTGCTTGCCCAGTTCAAGCTTGATGCGGAAGCATCAGTTCGGGCCATCAACAATGCTGACCTGCGGGACAGGAGGGAGCCATCGCCGGCACGTGCGCTGGGCCAACGGCTGGCATCGGCCTTCGGCTAAGAGTGACCGTCGTCTTCGAACATATCCGCCGGATCGAAAGCGACCCGGCGGATTTTTATTGTATCAGGCCTGCGAATTGGCGAGCGCCACCGCATCGGCACCAGCCGGCAGCCGCATCGGGGATGACGGATCGGTCACTGCCCGCCAGACGGCTTCTGCGACATCCATTGGCAGCGTGACCTCGGTTCGCTGCCTCATCTCGCCAAACACCTCGTTTGCATATTGAGCATAGGCTTCAGGGAAACCGCCATGCCCTTCCATGCGGGAGATCGCGGTTTTGCCGAAACTGGTGGCTGGTGCAGCGCCCGGAAGCACGATCCTCACCTCAATGCCGAATGGTTCGAGTTCCAGTGCAAGCGATTCCGTAAACGCATTCACCGCGGCCTTGCTCGCCGTATAGACCGACAGAAGCGGCAGCGGCTTCATGGTGACCGTCGACGTGACATTGACGATCAGCCCCGCCCTCCTTTCGCGGAACTGCGGAAGCACGGCCTGCACCATCCGCATGCTGCCGATCGTGTTGGTCTCGAAGATATCGCGGATGACATCGACCGGCGTGCCTTCAAGCGCGTTCAGCCAGCCGATGCCAGCATTGTTGACAAGGACGTCGACCGGGCCGGCGGCTTCGATAGCCCTTGCGACGCTTTCATCGCTTCTGACGTCGAGGGGGAGAATGCGCAGGTTTTCGGATATCGGCAGCAGGTCCTCACGCGGCGTGCGCATGGTCGCGATCACCTTCCAGCCGCGATCGAGAAACAGTTTTGCGATATCGAGGCCGAAACCAGACGAGCAGCCGGTGATGAGAACAGTCTTCATGGTTGTTCCTTTCATGTTGTCTGGTCATCAAAGTAGATATTGAGGCCAGGACGCGCTATAATCGATCGTCCTCAATTCATTTCCGAAAGTCCCGAATTGACCGATCCTTTCGCAGATGTGGTGGCCCTGCTGCAACCAAGCCTGCCGTTTTCGAAGATGGCGAGCGGCTCCGGCCCATGGCGCGTCGATGCTCCGGCGACGGCCCGGCCGCTTTTCTGCGTCCTTCTCGAAGGTGCTTCGCGGTTGTCGGCTCCCGGAGAGGAACCGATAGAACTGCGGGCCGGCGACTTCATTCTGATCCCCGCCGCCTGCGACTTTACCATGTCGAGTATCGAGCCGGTCGATCCGGAAAATGCCGCGCATTTCGCCGTTACCAGGCGCGATGAGGAGACCCGGCACGGCGATCCGGACGGACCGGCCAATATGCGCATGCTTGTCGGCGGACTTGCGTTCGGATCCCCGGATGCCAGCCTTCTTGTATCGCTGCTGCCGCGACTGGTGCATGTGCGCGGGGAAAGGCAGTTCGCCACCATCGTTCAACTGATCCGGAACGAAGCGAAGGAAGAAAAGCCGGCGCGCGACATGGTGCTGACGCGGCTTCTCGAAGTGCTGCTGATCGAGGCGCTTCGGTCGGCATCCGGCGGCAGCGCCTCTCCCGGCCTGCTTCGCGGGCTTTCCGACGAGCGGCTGGCGGCGGCGCTTCGCAAGATACATGCAGACCCGAAGCATGACTGGACGGTTGAGAAACTGGCCGGCGAAGCGGCTCTATCCCGATCGGTCTTTTTCGAACGCTTTCGCAAGGCGATGGGCGTCGCGCCGATCGAATATCTGCTCTCCTGGCGGATGGCGATCGCGAAAAAACTGCTCCGATGTGGCGATGAAGGCATCAAGGAGATCGCCGATCGTGTGGGCTACGGTTCCGCCAGCGCCTTCAGCATCGCATTCACTCGATTTGTCGGAATGCCGCCAACGCATTACGCACGTGCACAAATGGACCAGGATATCGGGGAAGGATAATTCCCCTCTCCCCGTAAGTCCTAGTGACTTATAGACTTACTGAGAGAGGGGAATGGTACGGTTGAGTGGGGTCGAACCACCGACCTCAGGTGCCACAAACCTGCGCTCTAACCAACTGAGCTACAACCGCATAAACCGCCGAAGCGATGTTGACCGGTCACATACGGCCATCGAATGAAGATTGCAAGTCCTTTCAATCTGACAAATTCGATCCTTGTGATCAAGTCCGCCGCGAGGATGTGGACAAGGTTGCCGAAGAACCTGGCGATCAGGACGGTTTGAAGGCGTCCATGGCTTTTTCGGCGGCTTGCCGGCCGGGCCTTGAGACTTCGCCTGCAACCTTTTGCGCGGCGTCCTGCATCACCTTCACCTGCTCGACGGTAAACTCCGCCTGCCTGCGGACGAAAGCAGTCTGCAATTCCATCATTTCGGAAAAGGACTTGGCCCCGATCAACTGCTCCATATGGGAGAGCGACATTTCGGTATTGGTGCGAAGTGCGTCGATTGCCTTCAAGCCGAATTCCATAGAGCCGGCCTGGGCAGAATGGATTGTGGATTCAACCGTGCGGGAGGCTTCCTCCGCCGCCGTTTTCATCTTACCGTAGGCGTCATGGGAATGGGTCGTGCTTTGCTCTGCAAACTCGCGCCAGCTTTGCGTCAGCTTTGCCGGATCGAATGCAGAGAACGAGAAGATATCGTCAGAATAAGCCACAATCTTTCCCTCCAAAAAGATCCGGTCCGGCGAAAAAACAGGCATCGCCGAACCTGTTCTGCCGTAAATATAGCCGATGCTATTGTGCATTGCAATATTTGCAGTGCAGCACAACCGACCGACGTTAACCCTGTTTACGCGTTCCTGTTCTCCCATGTGGACCCTGTCGAAGGGGAGGGATATTAACAAGAGGTTAATTCCATGGCCTTATAGGCCGACACGTAATTTCACAGGCTTGCCCATGTCGGACGTGCAATACCCATTCATCGATGTCGCCGTACACGAGCGTGTGCGAGAGGCATTTGCCGCGGGTATGGCCGTCGTTCTGTTCTCGGCGGATCTCAGATCGGTCTCATGGGCAAATGGCCGGGGTGCCGCACTTTTTGGCTTCGGCTCAATCTATGATTTTCTCGACCAGGGGCTCGACCGTGGCGAACTGATGTTTCGCCAGGTGGAGCCTGTCGCACGCTCGCTGCAATCGGTGGGCGACAGGCGCACGTTTACTGTTCGCATCGCTTCCGGGTTTCTGCGCGTGGCTGTGCAGGCGCGCTGCGAAATGATCCGGGTTCAGGACAAGCCGTGCATCCTTCTTTCCGTGCCGGTGGACAGCCAAAACCTGCCGCTGAAGGAATGTGCTGCCCGCCTGATCGAAGGCTTTGACGATCCCGACACGCATATGGCCGTGCTCGATGGCGATGGTAACATTCTGGCTGCATCCGGCCAGTTTGCAGCGCTCAGCCTTTCCATCCAGACTACGCGCATGCTTGTCTCGATGGTCGGCAATGACCGTCACCGACTGATCAAGCGCCCGATCGCGACCGCCAGCGGATATCTGCCTGCTGCGATCGGCCAGGTGTCGGAAGAGCCTGCACTTAATCTTCTGTTCGTCGTGGGAGCCGCAAAAATGCAGGCTGCGGCGGTGAATGCCGCCCATGCCGCGGAAGACATCGCCGTCGATAACTTCGCCTTGCCTGACTACGAAGATGCGCTGAGCGCCGTCGCCGCGATCGAGGACAATCCCGAAGCGGAGGAAGAAATCTCGCTCGATGACACAACGGGCGCGGCCGATGAGAGCGATGCGGTCTCCGTGGAGACGGGCGGACACGAGACAGAAACCGAAGCTGATGCCTTCGCCGAGACGGCTGCAGAAAAGGTCACGGTGGAAGAGGCTGCGGATACGCCTTCGCCGGTTTCCCGCATTGAAGACATCGAGAGCGGGGATGTGAAGACTGAAGATCTGGCCCCTGCTGATGAAGCAAACGAGGTTTTCACCGAGAGCGGCGAACCGGATGCGAAGACGTTCGACGGCACCACAGCTGCTGAGCGGGATGCCGAAACCGTTGCGCAGGACATTTCTGCCGAAGAGATCGTGAGCGGAGAAAATCACATTCCGGCAGACCTGTCGGGCGACGCGGACGCGCTTGTCGACATTGAAACCGATGATGACGAGGTCGCGCCGTTCGGATCGCATGAAGAGCATGATGACGACCCCGACGAAATATCGACGGTGTTCGATGCTGATGACGAAACCGTGCCAGCCACCACGTCTGAGGCAGAGGCGCCGGGGCAGCGGAATGAAGGCATAAACATCACCGAAGATCACGCCGGACCGATGCCGCTTGCGCAACAGGCAGAGCCGGCATCACGTCCGCTCGGAACGGTGCGCTTCGTCTGGAAAATCGATGCCGCCGGCCGGTTCAGCGAAGTGTCGAAGGAATTCGCCCAGGCTGTCGGGCCGCATGCAGCCGATATTTCGGGCATGGCATTTTCCGATCTCGCCGCACTCTTCAATCTCGATCCGGACGGCAAGATCGGCGAATTGCTTGGCCGTCGGGACACATGGTCAGGCAAGACGATCTGGTGGCCGGTAGAGGGAACCTCGCTCGTGGTGCCGGTCGATCTGGCAGCGCTCCCGACTTACACGAGAGCACGCGAATTTGACGGGTTCCGCGGCTTCGGCATCGTTCGGATGGGCGACGCAGCCGAAGACCCGCACGCCGCTGGCCTTTCATTGGGGGGAGCAGAGGCAGACCTAGCAACCAAGCCGCTCGAAGCAGAACAGAATGAATTGCAAGCTTCCGAGCAATTGGAAGAGGTTCTCGAGCAACCGGCCGAAAACCAGAATGCCGATACTGTCCCTGCGGCAAGCGACGAGAGCGCGGAAACGGCAGCGTTCGATGAGATTGGCGACACATCGAATGAAGAGGCGGATGTCGAAGCGAGCTCTTTCGCCGATGACGACATGCCGATGCCGGGTGAAACGGACAACGAACCGGATGTGGATACCGTTGATGCGGACACAGCTGAAGACCCGGCCAAGACCGTTGACTGGCCGGAAGGCGAGCCCCCAGCCCTGACGCTGACCGACACGCCGGGCAGACGGCAATGGGACAAGGTGATCCAGCTTGAGGAGCGACGCTCACGGCTGAGTCCCGGCGAGCAGGCAAACTTTCAGGAAATTGCCCGACGTCTGGATGATTTCGTGAAACCAGCCGAGGATCTGGAGACCGAAAGCGACGAAGCCCTCGGTGATAAGGTTATTACTGCAGACACCACCGCATCCGATCTGCCGGAGGATGTTGCGGCTTTCAGCAAGGACGTCACCAGCACGAACGAAGACCTCGTTTCCGAGGCGAATGGCGAGGTTGAGCAGTCCCTGCCGACCGACGACGACGAAACGCAACAGGTTGACGAAGAACTGCCGGAAGATGCCCAGGCATTTCACGAGGATGAGACGCTTGAGGTGACCGACGGATCGGAGACTTCCGATGGCATCGTCGTCACGTTGTTCGACAACGAGCCGACGGAAGCAACCGAGGACCGCCCCGAGAATGAGATCGAGCACGAGGAAGCGGCGGATGCCGCGGCTCTCGCCGCCATGCTGCCCGGTCGCGATCGCACCGGCCTTTCCGAGGATATCATCGACCAGATGCCGGTGGCACTTCTGGTGCATGCCGGTGATCGGCTGATCCACGCCAACAGCGAATTCCTGAAACTGACCGGCTATTCTTCGCTTGAGGCGCTTGGCGATGTCGGCGGACTCGATGCGTTGTTGCAGCGGCAGGAACTGGAAGACAAGACCACGCATGCCGGCGGCATGGTGGTGGTGCGCGCCGACGACGTGATCGTTCCCGTGACGGCAAGGCTTCAGTCGATCCGCTTCAATGAGACATCGGCATTGATGCTGGCGCTGATGCCGGTTGCCGCCGAAGCGGAGCCGCCAGAAAACACCACGGCGGAAGTGTTGCCGCTGCGCCCGATCCGCACCGCCGACCAATTGGCGAAACTGCAGGTCGAGGTGGAGGAGCTGCGGGCCATTCTGGAGACCGCCACCGACGGCGTCGTCATCATCGGATCCGACAGGGAAGTCCGGTCGATGAACCGGGCGGCAAGCGCGCTGTTCAATTTCGATGGCGAAGAGATCAACGGCAAGCCGTTCGTCACGCTTTTTGCGCATGAAAGCCAGCGGGCAATCCTCGACTATCTCTCCGGGATTTCCGGCCATGGCGTGGCGAGCGTGCTGAACGACGGTCGTGAAGTGATCGGCCGCGAGGCATCCGGCGGGTTCCTTCCCCTTTTCATGACGATCGGCCGATTGACGTCATCCAACGGCTATTGCGCCGTCATCCGCGACATCACCCAGTGGAAACGGACCGAAGACGAGCTGCGCACCGCAAAACGCGCCGCGGAAACGGCCAATGCGCACAAGAGCGAGTTCCTTGCACATGTGAGCCACGAGATCCGCACGCCACTGAATGCCATTATCGGCTTTGCCGACATGATGGCATCGGAACGGCTCGGGCCTGTCGGCCACCCCCGCTATATCGAATATTCGAACGACATCGGCCGCTCGGGCCGGCATGTGCTCGATATCGTCAACGACCTGCTCGATATTTCCAAGATCGAGGCCGGAGAGCTTGATCTCGATTTCGTCGCTGTCGGCCTGGACGAAACGGTGTCGGAAGCGGTCTCGCTTGTGCAGCCGCAGGCAAACGGCCAGCGGGTGATCATACGGACGGCACTGTCGCAAGCCGTGCCGCAGGTGGTGGCCGATCTGCGCTCGATCAAGCAGATCGTGCTCAACATTCTGTCCAACGCCATTCGGTTTACGCCATCGGGCGGTCAGATCGTCGTCTCCACCGCCTATGAATCGAATGGGAGCGTCGTGCTGAGAATTCGCGATACCGGTATCGGCATGAACCGCGCCGAGCTGGAATTGGCGATGAAGCCGTTCCGGCAGGTGGCGGGTGCATCCCGCAAACGGGGTGACGGCACGGGCCTTGGGCTGCCACTGACAAAAGCGATGGTGGATGCGAACCGGGCGAATTTCGCCATTACCTCGGCGCCGAACGAGGGAACGCTGGTGGAGATCACCTTCCCGTCGCAGCGGGTTCTGGCGAGCTAACGACACGCCAAAAACGCGATACAGAATAACCTATTCACGCAATGCGTGTATACCGCTATAAAAAAGGGGCAGCCTCGGCTGCCCTTAAGTCATTGTGCTGTTGAACAACGATAGAAGTAAAAGACGTCCCGCCTCAAAATCTCATCGTGTGTCAGCTTTATAGCCCCTAACGGGACATTTCGCGCCAGAATTGAGGAACGTCACTCAACAAGAGCTTAAACCTGTCCCGATCCGGATCATCGCGATGTATTGCTGCATTGCAGCAAGATCACGTGCCGAGTTCTGCAAGGTTTTCGTACTGTTTCAACGCGTCGGGATTAGCGAGTGCTTCCTTGTTTTTGACGGGCCTGCCGTGAACGACATCGCGCACTGCAAGTTCGACGATCTTGCCGGATTTGGTTCGCGGAATATCCGATACCTGTATGACCTTGGCGGGGACATGGCGAGGCGTCGTGCCATTGCGGATACGGGTACGGATTGCCTTGGCAAGATCCTCATCGAGCGACAACCCATTGGCGAGCCGGACGAACAACACGACGCGCACATCATTGTGCCAATCCTGGCCGATACAGATAGCTTCTGACACTTCCTCCATCTGCTCGACCTGATTGTAGATTTCGGCCGTGCCGATGCGCACGCCGCCGGGATTGAGCGTAGCATCCGAGCGACCATGGATGATCAGCCCGCCATGCTCTGTCCATTCGGCAAAATCGCCGTGGCACCAGACATTCTCAAAACGCTCGAAATAAGCGGCCCTGTATCTCGACTTGTCCGGGTCGTTCCAGAACCCGACCGGCATTGAGGGGAAGGCTTTGGTGCAAACCAGTTCGCCCTTCTCGCCGCGTACCGGCTTGCCGTCGTCGTTCCATATATCGACGGCAAGCCCCAGTCCCGGCCCCTGAATTTCGCCCTTCCAGACGGGTTTCAACGGATTGCCCAGCACGAAACACGAGACGATGTCAGTGCCGCCGGAGATCGATGCAAGATGCATATCCTGCTTGATGCCTTCATAGACAAAGGAAAATCCTTCAGGAGACAGCGGCGAACCGGTTGAGGTCATCAGGCGCAGCGATGACAGATCATGACTTTCCTTCGGCACGATGCCGGACTTGCGCAGTGAATCGATATATTTGGCCGCCGTGCCGAAGACCGCAAACTTTTCATCCTGAGCAAAATCGAAGAGCACGTTGCCATCGGGCGCAAAGGGCGAGCCGTCATAGAGACAGAGCGTCGCGCCAACCGCGAGGCCCGAAGCCAACCAGTTCCACATCATCCAGCCGCAGGTGGTGAAATAGAAGAGCCTCTCGCCCGGCTCTATGCCGCAATGGAGCCGATGCTCCTTCAGATGCTGCAGCAAGGTGCCGCCGGCAGAATGGACGATACATTTCGGGATGCCGGTCGTGCCGGAGGAAAACAGGATGTAGAGCGGATGGGAAAACGGCAGCTGGACAAATTCGAGCGGCTTTTCCTGATAGGCGGCGATTACATCAGGGTAAGTGCGTGAGTCCGTCAAGTCGGCGGCCAGCGTTGCCGCCTTGCCAAGATAGGGCACGACGATGACCGGCACGCCAAGGTGGGCGGTCACGACCTTCAGCTTGGCGGAAACATCCTGTTGCTTGCCGTTGTACCAATAGCCGTCACAGGTGATGAAAAGCTTCGGCTCGATCTGGCCGAAACGGTCGAGCACGCCCTGTTCACCGAAATCGGGGGAGCATGACGACCAGATGGCGCCGAGCGAGGCGGTGGCCAGCATGCAGGCGATGGTTTCGGGCATGTTCGGCATCATTGCCGCAACGCGATCGCCCTTGCCGATACCCATGGCGCGAAAGGCCTGCTGCAGTTTCGAGACTTCCGAGCGTAGCTTGTCCCATGACCAGCTGTAACGGGCCTTGTCTTCTCCGCGAAAGATCAGTGCATCCTCGGATCCCTCACCGGCATGGGCAAGCAGGTTTTCCGCAAAGTTGAGCGAAGCTTCGGGGAAAAACCGTGCGGCCAGCATATCTTCCCCGTTTGCCAGCACGATTTCCCCACGCTCTCCCCTGACGCCGCAGAAATCCCAGATCGCCGACCAGAAATGTTCGCTTTCATCGATCGACCATGAATGAAAGGCGTCATAATCGGCAAATTTGGTGGCATGGCGCGCCTCGCACCAGCGGATGAACCGATAAAGGGGTGTTTCATGCCGCTTTTCTTCGGGCATGATCCAGAGCGGCTTTTCCTGTTCGAGCATAGTCCTCCCTTTCCGGCATCTGCCGGCCTCCTCTTGCCGCGGGCACCTCCATGCCGGGGCGACAGGAAATGTATAACATGTCGCATGCGACAATGAAGTACATGACGTTGTCGTTTCGATGCCCGAATTGCGCCCTGCAGCCATTTCCTATATGCGCCTTGCATGTTCACGAAAGCCGCCCAGACATTCCGCAGGCATGCACGCCGGCCAGTTGGTCGAACGGTGCTGATTGCGCTTGCGATGATCCTTGCGGTGGGCGCGATTTTCAGGATCGTCACGCCTTTCCTGATTTCCACCAGTCTGGTGCGGGAAAGCATCGAACAGTCGGTAGAACGGTGGACCGGGAATAACGCCACAATCGGCGGCATCTCCACAATTCGGTTCTGGCCGCATCCGGAAGTCACGCTTACCGACATCACCATTCATAACGATGAACATGGCGGACGGCAGATACTGGCAACGATCAGGGAACTGTCCGCCTC
This sequence comes from Agrobacterium sp. Ap1, assembly GCF_017313375.1. Taxonomy (NCBI): domain Bacteria; kingdom Pseudomonadati; phylum Pseudomonadota; class Alphaproteobacteria; order Hyphomicrobiales; family Rhizobiaceae; genus Agrobacterium; species Agrobacterium sp. Ap1. The sequence continues at coordinate 129,728 of NZ_JAFLMY010000002.1, read as the reverse complement.
GTTCGACTTGATGGAAGCCTTGCTTGGCCAGCCGGTCTTTGAGGATTTCCGCCTTAACGAACCACACCTTTTCATGAGCCGCGACAAGGACGAGCGGCTTCATTGGGCCAATGGCGGACAGCTGGTCGATGCCATGGCGAAGGTTTCGGCCAATGGCGACCGGCAGAGGCTCGATCAGGCGCTGGATGCACCGATTGGCGAGGTACAGTTTCGCAACGGCATTCTCGATATCATCCGCGAAACAGATGGAAGTGTCGTCCGCTTCGATGCCATCAACGGCATGATGGATTGGCCTCGTCTTTCCGATACCGCCATCATTCGCGGGGACGCCGTTGTCCGCGGCAAAAGAATCGGCCTCGATATTCGCAGCACACAGCCGCTGCTGCTTCTCGATGGTAGAAGCGGAGATTTCGAGGGAACGGCCAGTGCCGACATCGGGTTTGCAAAGTTCGACGGCGTCGCAAGCCTGACGCCGCGAGGTTATTTCTCCGGCAATGCCGAGCTTCGGGCGTCGGACATGCCTGCTGCGCTGCGCTGGTTCGAGATCGATCCACGCCTGGTGGATGGACTGCAATCGGCATCGGTTTCGGCCCGGTTGATTGCAGACCGCCAGGAAATGCGGTTCGAGGAGCTTTCGCTCGGGCTGAACGAGGAGAATGCAACCGGTCTGCTGGAGCTCGACATCCCCGCCTCCACGCCGCCGAAGCTTTCGGGCACGCTTGCCTTCGATCATATGGACCTGCGCCGCCTGCTTATCGCTCTGGAGCCGACGATCAGCAAGGATGTGCAAGCGCTGCCGTCGCTTGTGACGAATATGGACCTCGATATGAGGCTTTCTTCACAAATCGCCTCGCTGGGCGGTCTCCAGCTTTATGATGTGGCGCTTGGGCTGATGAATGTGACCCAGCAGTTCCGCCTCGATATTCTCGATAGCGATCTAAAACCGGGTCGCCTGACGGGGCGGATCACCACCCTTAATGCGAATTCCAGCGCCCGAGGCGAGGAACAAAGCGTCGCCTTCCGCGCGGCTGTCCGGGGCGTCGATTTCGCGACGATCGCACAACAGCTGCAGCTCAAAGGCCCGCTGCCTGCAGCACAGGGATCGCTCGACATTTCGCTGGATGTGCCACGCCCGATCACGCGCGACGCCTGGAACGCAGCGACCGGGACGGTCAGCTTCCAGACAGGCTCCGGCAATCTGACCGGCATGGACCTGTCGGCTATTCGCCAGCTAGCAATCCGGAAACCCTATTTCTCGCTTAGCGACGCTGCAACGGGCTCCATCGAATTCGACAGCATGAAGGCGACGGCCACTATCCGCAACGGAATTGCCGACCTTCAGGACACCGAGATTGCCGGGCGCAACGAAACGATTGCGCTGACCGGGGCCGTGCCGCTTGCAAACAGCAGCCTCGCGCTCTCGGCCACGATCACACCGAAGGATGCAAACCCGCCACTGAACTTTTTCATCGGCGGCGCATGGCCGACACCGATCCTCTGGCCGATGAACGTGCCGGCCGCCAAGCCCGGCGAATAAACCGCGGGCCGCCCCTATCAGCTTTCCGCGCCGCGGATCGCCAGATGCTCGTCGCGGACGCGCCTCAACTCGGCGCGCTTGGTGGTGAGGGATGCGGCGATGACGCCGATCGTTACAAGACCAATGAGGATGGTGCAGATGGCGTTGATTTCCGGCGTCACACCGAGGCGGACCTGCGAATAGATCTTGATCGGCAGTGTTGTTGCGCCCGGACCGGTGTTGAAGCTTGCGATGACCAAATCATCGAGCGACAGGGTGAAGGCGAGCATCCAGCCGGCGATGACGGCGGGGAAAATCAGCGGCAGTGTGATCTTGAAGAAGGTTTTGACCGGCGGACAACCGAGATCGAGCGCCGCCTCTTCCAAACTGCGGTCGAAGGTCAGGAGCCGCGACTGCACGACGATCGCCACATAACACATGGTAAAGGTCGTGTGGGCGATCGTGACCGTCCAGAAGCCGCGATCGACACCCATGGCGACGAAGAGCAGTAGCAGCGACAGGCCGGTGATGACTTCCGGCATGACCAGCGGGGCATAAATCATGCCCGAGAAGGCCATGCGGCCGGGGAAGCGGGCAAACCGGGTGAGCGCGAGTGCGGCCATCGTGCCGAGGATGGTGCCCAAAGTGGCGCTGAGCACGCCGACGCGGGCCGTCACCCAGGCCGCATCCATCAGACCCTGGTTCGACCACATGGCGGAGTACCAGTTCAGCGAAAACCCACCCCAGACCGTGACCAGCCTTGACGCGTTGAACGAGTAGACGATCAGGATGATGATCGGGATATAGAGAAAGGCGAACCCGAGGGTCAGCACGGTGGCGTCGAAACGGGGAGATCTCATCATACCACCTTCTTCTGCTGGTTCTGGAAAATCATGATCGGCACGACCAGCATGATCAGCAGGATGACGGCGACGGCGGAGGCGAGCGGCCAGTCACGATTGCCGAAGAATTCGGTCCAGAGCGTCTTGCCGATCATCAGCGTGTCGGCGCCGCCCAAAAGATCAGGGATGACGAATTCGCCAGTAATCGGGATGAAGCAGATCATCGCACCGGCGATGACGCCCGGCATGGAGAGCGGGAATGTGATCTTCCAGAAGGCTTTCCAGGGTGGGCAACCGAGATCGCTCGCCGCTTCCAGCAGCGAATTGTCCATCTTTTCCAGCGCCGAATAGAGCGGCAGGACCATGAAGGGCAGATAGGAATACACGATGCCGATGAAGACGGCGTAATCGGTGCGGAAGATCTGCACCTGCTGATCCGGTCCCATCAGCCCGATGGTCTGGAGGAGAAGCGTCAGCAGGCCGTCCGGCTTGAGGATGCCGATCCAGGCGTAAACGCGGATCAGGAACGACGTCCAGAAAGGCAGGATGACCAGCATGACCAGCGTCGGGCGGATCGAGGTCGAGGCGCGGGCCATGGCGAGCGCCATCGGATAACCGATCAGCAACAGCAGCAGCGTCGAGATCGCCGCGATCCTGAGCGACGAAAGATAAGACCAGATGTAGAGCGGGTCTTCGGTCAGGAAGATATAGTTCTCGAAATCCAGCTCGGAAAAGAATTCGCCAAGATTGCCGAAACCATCGAAGGTCGGCAGATAGGGCGGCATGGCGATTGCCGTATCCGACAGCGAGATCTTGAAGATGATAAGGAACGGCGCGACGAAGAACAGGATGAGCCAGATATAGGGCACGACGACGACCAGCCAGCGCGTCCAGGACGGACCTCCGGTATTGGTGGCGGCATTGCTGACAGGATTGGTTTCCGCGACATTGGCCATGTTCGCTCCCCTTCCCTATCGCGTCAGGACGAGGCCGGCATCGCGCGACCAGGTGAGCCAGACCATATCGCCAAAGGTGATCGGCCGATCGACGAGACGCGAAACATTGGCCTGGGCCGCACGCAGGAAACGGCCATCCTCGGAGCGGACGATGAAGAGCGAGAAATCGCCGAGATAGCCGATATCCCAGACCTCGCCATAAAACGCATTGGTGGAACTATCGGCCGGAGCATCCAGCGAAATGCGAACCTTTTCCGGGCGAACAGCGAAGGCGACGTGGTCGTCCTTCACCGCCTGGCATTCCTGATCGACGGCGATCGACAGGCCTTTGCTTTCGATCCTTACCGTGCCCGGTGCGCCGAGCGCGCTTGCGGTGTCGGCAACTCTACCTTCGATGATGTTGATGTCGCCGATGAAATCCGCGACGTAGCGGCTGTTCGGCGCCTCGTAGATTTCAGCCGGGGTCGCCACCTGCATGATGATGCCCTTGTCCATGACTGCGATCCGGTCGGACACGGTCATCGCTTCTTCCTGGTCGTGGGTGACGATAAGGAAGGTCATGCCGAGTGTGTGCTGCAGGTCCATCAGCTCGAACTGGGTTTCCTCGCGCAGCTTCTTGTCGAGCGCGCCGAGCGGCTCGTCGAGCAGCAGCACCTTGGGGCGCTTGGCCAGCGAACGGGCGAGAGCAACGCGCTGGCGCTGGCCGCCGGAAAGCTGGTTCGGCTTGCGCTTGGCGAACTGTTCCAGCTTGACGAGCTTGAGCAGTTCCTGAACGCGGGCAGTGATCTCGCCCTTCGGCATATTGTCCTGTTCGAGGCCGAAGGCGATGTTCTTCTCCACCGTCATATGCGGGAAGAGCGCGTAGGACTGGAACATCATATTCGTCGGGCGGCGATAGGGCGGCACGCCGCGAATATCCTGACCCTGCAGGAGAATCCGGCCTTCCGTCGGCTCCTCGAAGCCGGCGAGCATGCGCATCAGCGTCGTTTTTCCGCAGCCGGAAGGGCCAAGCAGCGAGAAGAATTCCTTCTCGTAGATATCAAGCGTGAGGTTGTCGACGGCAACAAAATCGCCGAAGCGTTTGGTGATATTCTCGAAGCGGATGAAGGGGACCGCATTCGGATCGGTCCAGGGAGAGAATTTGCGTTTTACCGGTCCGAGCGTTTTCGCCATGCCTTGCCCCGCTTGCGATCCTTGGAAACTGAAAGGGCGGGTAAAAGCCCGCCCTTGGATTGTCAGCTATCAGCTGCCGGTCTTGATCTGCGTCCAGACCCGGTTCAGCACGCGCTGTTCCTTGGGTCCGTAAGGCGAGATGGTGAAGAGCTTTGCCACCACATCTTCCGGCGGATAGACCGACGGATTTTCCAGCACTTCCTTATCGACGAACTTCTGCGAGGCAAGGTTGCCGTTGGCATACTGGACATAGTTGGAGGCCTTGGCGATGACTTCCGGCTTCATCAGGTAGTTGATGAAGGCGTGCGCCTCTTCGACATTCTTCGCATCCGCCGGGATCGCGAGGTTGTCGAACCACATATAGGTGCCTTCCTTGGGGATGACGAACTCGACCTTGACGCCGTTGCCAGCTTCTTCGGCGCGCGACTTCGCCTGCAGCACGTCGCCCGACCAACCGATGGTGATGCAGCTGTCGCCGTTAGCGAGCTCATCTATATAGGCCGAGGCGTTGAACGTCTTCACGAAAGGACGGATCTTCTTGAAGACCTCGCCGCCGGCTTCCAGATCGGCAGTTTCCTTGCTGTCCGGGTTCTTGCCGACATAGTTCATGGCGATGGCGAACGTTTCGTCGGAGGCATCGAGAATGTTGATGCCGCAGGACTTCAGCTTTTCTGCGTTTTCCGGCTTGAACAGGACGTCCCAGCTGTCGATCGGCACATCGCCGAGCGCTGCCTTCACCTTGTCGACATTATAGCCGATGCCGGTGGTGCCCCACATGTAGTTGACGGCATATTCGTTGCCAGGATCATATTTTGCCAGACGCTCGGACACGAGCGGCCACATGTTGGTGAGGTTCGGCAGCTTCGACTTGTCGAGCTTCTGGAACACTCCGGCCGTGATCTGGCGGGCAAGGAACGGACCGGTCGGGACAACGACGTCATAACCCGAGCCGCCGGCAAGCAGCTTGGTTTCCACGAGATCATTGCTGTCAAAAACGTCGTAAACGACCTTGATGCCGGTTTCCTTGGTGAAATCCTCGAGAATGGACTCATCGATATAGTCCGACCAGTTATAGACGTGGACGACCTTTTCCTGCGCAAAAGCGGAGGAGCCAAGGGCGGTAACAGCAAGTGCTGCCGCCATTCCAAGCAGGTGGGTTCTCATGATTTCTCCTGTTTCTTTTTTCTCCGCGGGTGCCCCCACGCAGGAATTCCCTCTGTATTTGAACGTGAGAGTAGAAAGGATTTTTACGACCTACAAGTGGGAATGTGCACTGCGGAATGACTTGCCCCCAAGGCTTGTCGTGCAAATTACCCAAGGGGCTACTGAAAGTCGAAGGCGCTGAGGCCGGTCACCATTTCGTCAAGCCCGAGCGGGCGTGTGATCGGCGGCTCGGCACGCGACAGACAGGCCTTGCGCTCGCAGATGCGGCAGGCGGGGCCGGATTCGACGGCAAAGCCGGTGGCCGGCAGCGCCGCGGCATAGGCCACATCGGCTGCAAAGCCGATATCGCAACCGATGAGGATCGCCGTACGTCGGATCCGCTCGCCGAAATCCGCCTGCGGACCTTCCAGCGTTCTCGACACGGTGAGAAAGGCGTCCTCTTCCGGCATCTCCACGCGATCGACGAGGATGCGGCCGGGCTCGGCAAAGGCGGAATGGATGCCGAGCTTGGGACAACGGCCACCGAAGCGGGATTGCGGAAAGCCTTGGGCGCCCGCGCGACGCACGACATTGCCAGCGTGATCCATCTCCATGAGGAAGAAAGGAATACCGGCAGCGTCCGGCCGACAGAGGGAGGTCAGGCGGTTTGCAGCCTGTTCGAAGGAGACATCGAAGCGGGCGCGCAGGATATCGATATCGTAACGGGCGCGCTGTGCGGCCGCCAGAAACGCCGCGTAGGGCATGAGCAGCGCATGGGCCGCATAACGGGCAAGCTCGAAGCGGGCGATACGCCGGGCTTCTGCCGTCTGCAGGGACAGGCCGTCCAGCTCCGCATCGATTTCCGTCGCCATTGCCAGCAGTGCGACTTCAGTCGCCAGTTCCCGGTTGCGATCGAAGGGCGAGAGGCGCTCCGAGAGGAAGAGCCGCATGCTGTGGCGATCGTAACGGCGACGCAAGCTCGGCATAACGTGAGAGGGAAGCGTGCGGACGGTTATGCCACGCTCGTTCTTCAGCCATGTGCGTAGGGCGGAGGGTAGGTCGTCTCCGGCGGAGAAGGTCTTTGCCAGAGCCTCTGCCGCATCCTCCAGGCGGGGAAAAAAGTTCGGGCGACGTTCCAGCGACTGGCGCACCTCATCCATCGGCATTCGGCTGCTGCTGGTTGCCATCTCGCGGCCTTCGCTTGCCAGCAGGACCGCGAGATCGGAAAGCCGGCCCGCCTGTTCGCGATAGGCGCGATAGAGTTTTACCGTGGCGAGTGCCGCATTGGGCGCCGCTTCCGCGACTTCGACAATTTCCTGATCGCCGGGGATTTCACCGGCCAGGAGCGGATCTGCAAAAACTTCGCGCAGCTGGGGGGCAAGCCCGCCGCCCTCCCCCTGGAGCGCATCGAGATCCACCTTGTAGGTGGAGGCGAGCTTCAACAGAAGCTGCACCGTCAGCGGCCGCTGGTTGCGCTCGATCAGGTTGAGATAGGAGGGAGAGATTTCCAGCGCGCCTGCCATGGCGGTCTGGGTCAAACCAAGCCCGAGCCGGACCCGCCTGACGCGGCCTCCCGCAAATACCTTCCGCTCCACTATAGACCTCCTCCTGTCAAAGTTTTACGCGGCTTCGATTTTACAATATTTACAAAACTCAACTCGCTTCTGTGTAAGTCGTGACATCGTAACTTCTTTTATATCATGCACTTATAGAATTAACATTCGTCATTCTGTAAATATTTCACATGAGCTTTCGGGCCTGATCCAAAGTTCAAAACCAGTGGGAGAGAGACAGATGACAGATTTTTACAAGCTCGTTGCCAATGCGCCTGACGGCCGGTTCGACGGGATCACCCGCCCCTATTCGGCTGAGGACGTGCAGCGGCTGCGCGGCTCGATCGAGATCCGTTATTCGCTGGCGGAAAAAGGTGCGAACCGGCTGTGGGAGCTTTTGAAAGCTGAGGATTTCGTCAATGCGCTCGGCGCCATGACTGGCAATCAGGCGATGCAGCAGGTGCGCGCGGGCTTAAAGGCCATCTATCTCTCCGGCTGGCAGGTGGCGGCGGACAGCAATACCGCATCCTCGATGTATCCGGACCAGTCGCTTTATCCGGCCAATGCGGCACCGGAACTGGCGCGGCGGATCAACCGCACCCTGCAACGCGCCGACCAGATCGAGACGTCCGAGGGCAAGGGGCTTTCGGTCGAGACGTGGTTTGCGCCGATCGTTGCCGATGCAGAAGCCGGGTTCGGCGGACCGCTCAACGCTTTCGAGATCATGAAGGCGTTTATCGAGGCTGGCGCCGCGGGCGTTCATTTCGAGGACCAGCTGGCGTCCGAAAAGAAATGCGGCCATCTGGGCGGCAAGGTGCTGATCCCGACTGCGGCGCACATCCGCAACCTGACTGCGGCGCGGCTTGCCGCCGACGTCATGGGCGTACCGACGCTGGTGATTGCCCGCACGGATGCGGAAGCTGCAAAGCTTCTGACCTCGGATATCGACGAGCGCGACCGGCCCTTTGTCGATTACGATGCCGGGAGGACGGCGGAAGGGTTCTATCGAGTGAAGAACGGGCTTGAGCCCTGCATTGCCCGTGCCGTCGCTTACGCTCCGCATTGCGACCTGATCTGGTGCGAGACGTCGAAACCGGATCTGGAGCAGGCGCGCAAGTTTGCCGAGGGCGTGCACCGGGAACATCCGGGCAAGATGCTGGCTTACAATTGCTCACCGTCGTTCAACTGGAAAAAGAACCTCGACGACGCGACGATCGCGAAATTCCAGCGGGAACTGGGGGCGATGGGCTATAAGTTCCAGTTCATCACGCTCGCCGGGTTCCACCAGCTGAATTTCGGCATGTTCGAACTTTCTCGCGGTTACAAGGACCGGCAGATGGCCGCCTATTCAGAGCTGCAGGAGGCGGAATTCGCTTCCGAGATCAACGGATATACGGCGACCAAACACCAGCGCGAAGTCGGCACCGGTTATTTCGATGCCGTGTCGATGGCGATCACCGGCGGGCTGTCGTCGACGACCGCGATGGGAGAGTCCACCGAGCATGCACAGTTCCGGCCGGCGGCGGAGTGAGCCGCAAAGTCCCCTCCCCACCCTCCCCACAAGGGGGAGGGCTTAACCCAGCCTCACCGCCAGCGTTCACAGGTGAAATGGGCGGCTGCCGCGATTTTTCTCCCCCCTTGTGGGGGAGATGGCCGGCAGGCCAGAGGGGGACTTCGCCATCCGCAAAAGGCTCACGGCAACAAGAGATATCAAGACCACCAAACCCAACGAAAGGAGACCCCGAAATGACGATCCAGGCACCCATCAAGACCCATGTAAAAGAACGGGCGGAGGAGCAGGCAAGCGCCATGACCGCCGATCAGCAGGCAGCGATCCGCTCGCTTGCCAATGACCTGCACCGGCTGAACCATGCCGTCATGAAAGCAGTCGAGGCCGGCGTTTCGGTCGAGCTGATCCGTTCGGCGCGGCATCACGGCGGCGACGGCCACTGGGGCGACCTTATGGTTCCCGTCGTCATGACCAACAGGCTTCAGTAGCGGCGGGTGCAAGATTGCCGGGTCGGACCGCACCGTCCCGCAATTTGTCGCAAATTCAGCAGTCAAAGTTTCACACTTGTGCTGGAATTGCCTCAAACACCGGCCGGACAAGAGCCGGGCCGATGGAGCCATTAGGGAGCCTCTTGGGAGCCCTTCGGCCACCATGCCTTTTCATCTCCCTGCCAAAAGAAAGGGCGGCCTCAAGCCGCCCTTTCTTACATCTGGTTGCCGATCTTCAAGAGACGCCGTTCAGGCGGCCTTGCTGTAGCGATAAGAAGACTGCGTGCCCGTGGCGGCCGCATCGATGCGGAACTGCTGCAGCAGGTCGAACAGGGCTTCGGTCTCTGCCGCCAGGCGCTGGCTTGCCTCGCTGGTTTCGGCCACCATTGCGCCGTTCTGCTGGGTCATCTGATCCATCTGGTTGACGGACTGATTGATGTTGGAAAGCGCTGCCGACTGGTCGCGGCTGGCGGTGGCGATGGTTTCGACATGCTGGCTGATGACAACGATCTCGCTGCTGATCGTGGCGAGCACTTCGCCGGCCTGCTGGACGAGCGAGACACCGGAACCGACCTCGTTGGTCGCCTGGTTGACCAAGCCTTTGATTTCCTTGGCCGCATCGGCTGAGCGCTGCGCCAGTTCACGCACTTCCTGCGCGACAACCGCAAACCCCTTGCCGGCTTCACCCGCGCGGGCCGCCTCGATACCGGCATTCAGAGCAAGAAGGTTGGTCTGGAAGGCGATGTCGTCAATCACCTCGATGATCAGTTCGATCTTCTGCGACGCGTCTTCGATACGCCCCATGGCCTCGACAGCATTCTTGACGACGGTGCCGGAATTGTCGGCGTTCTTCTTCGTGTGACCAACGGCCTCGTTCGCCTCGCGGGCACGATCGGCGGAAGAGCGCACGGTTGCCGTGATTTCCTCGACAGCAGCCGCGGTCTCCTCCAGCGAAGCCGCCTGGCTTTCGGTGCGGCGAGACAGATCAGCGGACGAATGGCTGAGATCGGCGCTGCTCTTCTGGATTGCCATCGTGCTCTGACGAATGTGGGACAGCGTGTCGCGCAGCTTGAGGATCGAACCGTTGAAATCGGTGCGCAGCGGTTCCAGCTTGCCGGAGAAAGGCTGGTCAATAGTGACCGAGAGATCCCCCTGCGACAGGTGCGACAGGGCCGTGCCGAGTGCTGCGACAGCCTGATCAATCTGACTGTCGACCATGCGCTTGTCACTGTCGTTGCGTTCGCGTTCGGCTTCGGCCTCTGCGCGTTCCATGGCACTCTGATGCTCGATGCGCAGTTTTTCGAGCGCGTTGTCGCGGAAAACCTGCAGGGCGCGGGCAATGTTGCCGAACTCGTCAGAGCGTGCGGTGTAAGGGATCTCGGACTTGTTGTCGCCATCGGCAATCGCCCGGACGGAGCCGGTCAGGACACCAAGCGGACTGACGAGCCTGCGAATGACGAAATAGCTGGCAACGGCAATGAAGAGAAGCGCAAGCAGCGAGGAGACCATCAAGGCCGTGCCGGCAGAGGCGATGTGGGCGAAATAGACCTCCATCGGAATGCCTATGAAGAGTACGCCGCTGACAGCGCCGGAGGCGTTCACAACGGGATAATAGGCGGTCATGAAATCGCGACCGAAAAGAACGGCCGGCCCATAATAGGCCTCGCCTTTGGCCAGAGCCTTCTGTGCCGGGTGATCGGCAACGAGCTTGGTGCCGACGGCACGTTCGCCCTTCTCGTTTTTCACGTTGGTGGAGATGCGGACATAATCGCTGCCCTGCTTTTCGAACACCGTCGCTACGCCACCGATGGAGCCGGCGGTACGATCGACAAGATCATGGCCCTGAAGTGCCCCCTCGCCGGCAGTTACCCTGGTGAGCTTTCCGTCAGAAAGTGCTGTTTTTGCACCCGCCACAGCCGTCTCATAGATTAACGCCATCGTCCGGATGGACTTGTGCGTATCCTCCACAGCCGTTTCCATGATGTCCTTGCGAAACGTGTTGTAGGCAAGGCCGGAAACGGCGGAGACTGCAACCACGATAAGAAAGAGACAAAGAAATACAATTTTAGTGACGACCGAAGAAGGTACGATCTTTTTCATGGGGAGCCTTTGTGGGTGTAAATTTCCCACACACACTCGCCGACATAGGTGAAATTTTTGCTAAACTTGACAAACGTCAAGAATTTGGAGGCGGTCGCGCAAAGCAAACCAGCCCAAAGCCACTGAAAATCCGATTAAATTAGCGTACCGCTTAAAACAGTACCGGTACGGCCAAAAGTGCAGCCGTGGTTCCAGCGGCAATCATCAGCATGCTGAAACGAAAGAGTTTTGCGCGGTCATCCGCCTTGGCAATTGCAATGGCGCGGGTACGGCGAGCATTCGGCATGGATTGGAACTCCGAGACGATAATCAAACCTATAGTGGCAGCCTTTTTCGATCTTGAACATCAAAATAAGCTGGGATTATGGCAGGATCAGTTCGTTACATTAAGAAGTGCTGAACGATACCGCCACAACCGGAGCCATGCGGGCGTGAATGCCAGGATCAAAGCGATTCTCCGCAGACATGGCCGGACGACCACGCCCATTGAAAATTGTAGCCGCCGAGCCAACCAGTGACGTCGACGCATTCGCCGATGAAGTATAGGCCGGGAACAGACTTTGCCTGCATCGTCTTGGAATCGAGTTCCGAAGTATCGATGCCACCGAGCGTGACTTCGGCCGTGCGATAACCTTCGGAGCCTGCCGGACGGATTCGCCAGTCCTGGATCGAAGCGGCGACGGCGTCGAAAACCTTGTCGGAACAGTCCGCAAGCTTCGTTGCCGCGGGATGTTTCTCGGCGAAGAACTGCGCAAGCCGCTTGGGCAGGATATCGGAAAGCGCCGTCTGCACCAGCTGCTTGCCGTTGGCCTTGCGGGCAGCCTTCAGGTCGTCGGCGATCCGGCGATCCGGTTCGATCACGAGCGTGATCTCGTCACCTTCACGCCAATAGGACGAGATCTGCAGGATCGCGGGACCGCTCAAGCCGCGATGGGTGAAAAGCAGAGCCTCGCGGAAGCTAGTCTTGCCATGGCGGATTTCGGCGGGTGCGGCGATGCCCGAAAGCGGCGCGAGCTTTTCCAGAAGCCCCTGATCGAGCGTCAGCGGCACCAGGCCAGGGCGGGTTTCGACGAGCTTCAGATCGAACTGCCTGGCGATGTCATAAGCGAGACCGGTCGCGCCCATTTTCGGGATCGACTTGCCGCCGGTGGCAACGACGACGGAGCCGGCTTCGATCGTCTCGCCGGTGGAGGTGACGATGCGAAAACCGTCAGCGCTACCTTCCACCGAGGTGACGCCGGTCTGGAGTTCGAGCTTGGCCCTTACCGCTTCCATCTCTGACAGCAACATGCGGATGATGTCCTTGGCGCTGTCATCGCAGAAGAGCTGACCCAGTGTCTTTTCGTGGAAGGCGATGCCGTGGCGGTTCACCAGATCGATAAAATCCTGCGCCGAATACCGGGCGAGTGCTGATTTGACGAAATGCGGGTTGGAAGAGAGATAATTCTTCGGGCCGGCATGAATATTGGTGAAGTTGCAGCGACCGCCGCCGGAAATGCGGATCTTCTCGCCCGGAGCTTTGGCGTGGTCGAGAACCAGAACGGAACGCCCACGCGCACCGGCGCGGATCGCGCACATCATGCCGGCGGCACCTGCGCCGAGGATCACCACATCGAATTTACGGGCCAATCATCACTCCATTGGTTGCCGCTTTCGCTGTTCGACATAGTTCACCCAAAGTCAACGCCTCCCCCTCGCCAATTGCCGATCGGTGGCTATGATGGGAACATTCGATCAACCTCACCCGGTGTGTCATGCCAACCAAAAAAGCCAATCCCGCTGCAGTTGAAGTCGGTACGGTCGCAAAGGCCGCCGTCGCCCAACCAACGTTGACCTCGCTTCGCGGCGTGGCAGACTGGCAGGAGGCCGCGGCATGGCTGCGCGCGCGAGGGATCGAAGATATCGAATGCATCACGCCCGACCTTGCCGGCGTGCCGCGCGGCAAGATGATGCCGTCGTCGAAATTCACCTCCAACACATCGCTGGCGCTGCCATCGGCGCTCTACAGACACACGATTTCCGGCGAATATCCGGAAGAGACCGAGAGCTTCCGCTACGAGCCGCGCGACAGCGATCTTAAGCTGATGCCGGATCTTTCGACGCTCTCCGTCGTGCCATGGGAAACCGATCCGACGGCACAGGTGATCTGCGATATCGTCAATACCGAGGGCAATGCAGTCGCCTATACGCCGCGCAACGTGCTGAAGAATGTCGTCAGGCTCTATAACGAGCGTGGCTGGAAGCCGGTCGTGGCACCGGAAATCGAGTTCTATCTGGTCGCCAAGAACGACGACCCGGATTATCCGCTGCACCCGCCGAAGGGCCGGTCGGGCCGTTCCATCCTCGGTGGGCAGGGCTATTCGATCGCCGGCATCAACGAGTTCGACGAACTCATCGACGACATCTACCATTTCTCCGAAAAGCAGGGGCTGGAGATAGACACGCTGATCCACGAAGAAGGACCGGCGCAGCTCGAAATCAACCTGCGTCACGGCGATCCGGTGGAACTGGCCGACCAGGTATTCATGTTCAAGCGGACGATCCGTGAAGCGGCGATGAAACACGGCATCTACGCGACCTTCATGGCCAAGCCAATGCAGGGCCAGGCGGGGTCGGCCATGCACATCCACCAGTCTGTGGTCGACATCGATACGGGCAAGAACATCTTCTCCAACAAGGATGGAAAAGCGTCGAAGGAATTCTTCCATTTCATCGGCGGGATGCAGACCTTTATTCCGAAGGCGCTGGTCATGATGGCGCCCTATGTGAATTCCTATCGTCGCCTGACGCCGGACATGGCGGCGCCGGTCAATACCGCCTGGGGTTACGACAACCGCACCACGGCGTTCCGCGTGCCGGTCTCCGATCCGGTTGCGCGACGTGTGGAAAACCGGCTGCCGAGTTCGGACGCCAATCCCTATCTGGCACTCGCCGCTTCGCTCGGCTGCGGGTTGCTCGGCATCATGAACAAGATCGAGCCGACACCGCCGACGGACGAATCCGCCAATGAAGGTGCGATCGATCTGCCGCGCGATCTCCTGAAGGCAGTCTCCTTGCTGGAAGAGGAGCCGGCGCTGGCAGAGGTGTTCAGCAAGGAGTTCATCGGTATCTATGCAGGCGTCAAACGCGGGGAATTCGAGACCTTCATGCAGGTGATCAGCCCGTGGGAGCGCGAGTTCCTGCTTCTCAACGTTTAAGGTGAGTGGCATGGATACATGGCAGAGCCCGATCGCACCGGGTCTTTCCTGGTATCAGGCAAGCGTCGACGAGCGCCCTACCTATCCCTCGCTCGACGAGTCACAAACGGTGGACGTGACGATCATCGGCGGCGGTTACACCGGGTTGCAGGCGGCCTGTAATCTGGCGGCTTCCGGCGTCTCCGTGGCGCTGATCGAAGGCGGGCACTTCGGCGATGGCGGCTCCGGCCGCAATGGCGGGCAGCTCGGCACCGGGCAGCGCTGGTGGCCGGAAGAGGCCGAGAAGGAACTGGGCTACGAACGCTCCAAGCATTTGTTCGAGATGGCAGAAAACGCCAAGCGGCATCTTCACGATTTTGCGACACTGCATGGCATAGACATGGATTACATGCCGGGCCAGCTCAACGTGTCACACAAACGGGGATATGAGCGCGATTACCGCGCCAATGCGGAGATCGCCGCCGAACGCTACGCCTATCCGCACATGTCCTTCATGGACAAAGCGGAGACGGAAGAGCGGGTCGGCACCAAGGATTATTATTGCGGTGTGCGCGATACCGGCACCGGCCATATCCATCCGCTGAAATTTCTGATCGGCCTGGCGAAGGTTGCCAAGGCGGCGGGCGCCGGCATTTACGAGAATACGAAGGCGACGGCGATCCGCCGCGAGGGCGGCAAGATCAAGGTCGAGACGCCGAGAGGCACGCTAACATCCGACCGGGTGCTGATCGCCACCAATGCCTATATCGGCGATCTCGAACCGGTCACCTCAGCGCATGTGATGCCGATCGGCTCGTTCATCGCGGCAACCGAGCCGCTCGATGCTTTCCCGCATGTCATTCCGGGCATGGAGGCTGTCTGCGACAGCCGCTTCGTGGTGCGCTATTTCCGCAAGTCGAAGGATAACCGGCTGCTGTTCGGCGGCCGTGAGGTCTATAGTTCGAAAAACCCGAGCGATACGGCCGAGGCGATACGGCAGCAGATCGTCACCACCTATCCGGCCTTGAAGGATGTGCGGGTAACCCATGCCTGGGGCGGCAATGTGGGGATCACTCTGCCGCGAAGGCCTTTCGTGCGCCAGGTCATGCCCGGCGTGACGTCGATCGGTGGATATTCCGGCCATGGCGTGATGCTGTCAAATTACTGCGGCAAGCTTTATGCTGAAATGGTCGCTGGACGAAAAAGCGAGCTCGACGTGCTGGCCGATCTTAACATACCTGCCTTTCCGGGAGGACATGCAATGCGTAAACCACTGCTTTTCCTTGCATTAACCTGGTTTGCGCTAAGAGACCGTATTTGACGCCGACATTCGGGCTGGCCTTTTTAAATCGATTAGCATAAGACACACCCCAACCACACATGACGAAAGTTGAGCGATGAGCAGCCAGATCATTCCAGTGGAACCATTCGATTGCATCGTCTTCGGCGCAACCGGTGACCTTGCAGAGCGCAAGCTTCTTCCGGCGCTGTATCACCGGCAGATCGAAGGCCAGTTCACGGAGCCGACGCGGATCATCGGCGCGTCCCGTAGCGCGCTTTCCAATGAAGAATACCGCAAGTTCGCCGAGGATGCGCTCAAGGAGCATCTGAAGAAGGGCGAATATGACGAGGCTCAGGTCAAGGCCTTCTGCGAGCGCATCTTCTACATTTCCGTGGATGCCAAGTCCGATCAGGGCTGGGACAAGCTGAAGAAGATTCTCGACGAAGGCACCGGCAAGGAGCGCATTCGCGCCTTCTATCTGGCCGTTGCGCCGGCGATTTTCGGCGCGATTTCGGAAAAGATCCGCGACCACAAGCTGATCACCAAGTCGACCCGCATCGTCGTCGAGAAGCCGATCGGCCGTGACCTCGCCTCCGCGCTGGAACTGAACGACACGATCGGCAAGGTGTTCAAGGAAGAGCAAATCTACCGTATCGACCACTATCTGGGCAAGGAAACCGTCCAGAACCTGATGGCGCTGCGTTTTGCCAACGCGCTTTACGAGCCGCTTTGGAACGCCAACTATATCGACCACGTGCAGATCACTGTCGCCGAAGCTGTCGGCCTCGAAGGTCGCGCCGGTTATTATGACACGGCCGGCGCACTGCGCGACATGGTGCAGAACCATATCATGCAGCTGCTTTGCCTTGTTGCGATGGAAACCCCGTCTTCGATGAATTCCGAAGCGGTGCGTGACGAGAAGCTCAAGGTGCTGCGGGCGCTGAAGCCGATCACCGCCGACAATTGCGAAGTGATGACGGTGCGCGGCCAGTACCGCGCCGGTGCCTCCGCGGGCGGCCCGGTCAAGGGTTATCTCGAAGAGCTGGAAGGTGGCGTTTCCAACACCGAAACCTTCGTCGCCATCAAGGCCGAGATCGGCAACTGGCGCTGGGCCGGCGTTCCCTTCTACATTCGCACGGGCAAGCGCCTTGCGAGCCGCGTTTCGGAAATCGTGATTTCCTTCAAGCCTGTGCCGCACAACATTTTCGACACGGCAGCGGGCCGGATTTCGGCCAACCAGCTGATCATCCGCCTGCAGCCGGACGAAGGCGTCAAGCAGTCGCTGATGATCAAGGACCCAGGTCCGGGCGGCATGCGCCTGCGCAATGTTTCGCTCGACATGAGCTTTGCCGAAGCCTTCAACGCCCGCAGCCCGGACGCCTACGAGCGCCTGCTGATGGACACGATCCGTGCCAACCAGACGCTATTCATGCGCCGCGACGAAGTCGAAGCCGCATGGGAATGGGTCGATCCTATCCTCAAGGGCTGGGAAGAGACCGGACAGGTGGCGCAGGGTTACACGGCCGGCACCTGGGGTCCGAGCCAGGCGATTGCACTGATCGAGCGTGACGGCCGCACTTGGCACGAAGGCTGAAGACCATGGCATCGACTTTTCATGAGTTTGCCAATGGAGCCGATCTCGCCGAAGCGCTAGCCGACAAGGTTGCCAAGCAGCTTTCCGCAGCGATCTCGAAAAAGGGAGCGGCGTCCATCGCCGTTTCCGGCGGGTCGACGCCAAAACGCTTCTTCGAGGCGCTTTCGGGCAAGGATCTCGACTGGACTAAGGTTTCGGTGACGCTGGTCGACGAACGTTTCGTGCCGGCCGACAGCCCACGGTCCAATCATCTTCTGGTCGCAACGCATCTGCTCAAGGACAAGGCTGCGGCCACGACCTTCATCCCGCTCTATCACGAAGCGGCAACGATCGATGCAGCCGCGGAAATTGCAACCGGAAAGACGGCTTCGATCTGCAATCCGTTCGATGTCGCGATCCTCGGCATGGGCGGCGACGGGCATACTGCATCGTTCTTTCCGCGTGGCAATCATCTTGCCAAAGCGCTCAATCTTTCGACGCCGCGCGGCGTGATGACCATGGCGGCGGAAGGTGCCGGCGAAGAGCGGCTGACCTTCACTTTCTCCAGTCTCTCCGACGCACCGCTTCTGGTGCTGCATATCGAGGGCCAGGAGAAGAAGGACGTGCTGGCGAAGGCTGAAGCCGGATCGGACGAGAAGAACATGCCGATCCGCGCCGTACTCACCAGAGCGGTTTCACCGCTCGAGATCTACTGGGCGCCCTGAGGCACCTATCGTCCGCCTGGCGCTCGTCAGGCGGCAACACATTGACGAGACATGCAATCCCGGTGGCTTTGGCCTCTCCCAAGCCGGGATTGCCCGAAGGAGGTTTTGACATGGCGGCGCATTCCAGCATTCAGGCGATCACGGCAAGGATCATCGAGCGATCCAAACCGCATCGCGAGGCCTATCTCGACCGATTGCAACGGGCGGTCGCCAAGGGGCCGCACCGGGCGGTTCTTTCCTGCGGGAACCTGGCACATGGATTTGCCGTCTGTTCCCCCGCCGAGAAGGAGGCGCTGTCCGGAGACGTCGTTCCGAACCTCGGCATCATCACGGCCTACAACGACATGCTCTCGGCGCATCAGCCCTATGAGACATTTCCGCCGATCATCCGGGAAGCTGCCCGTGAAGCGGGCGGCATTGCACAGGTGGCAGGTGCGGTTCCGGCCATGTGCGACGGCGTCACGCAGGGCCAGCCGGGCATGGAACTGTCGCTGTTCTCGCGGGATACGATCGCCATGGCGGCCGGTATCGGCCTTTCCCACAACATGTTCGACGCTTCCGTCTATCTCGGCATCTGCGACAAGATCGTGCCTGGCCTGGTGATTGCCGCGCTTTCCTTTGGACACCTGCCGGCCGTGTTCATTCCGGCCGGTCCGATGACCTCGGGCCTGCCGAATGACGAGAAGTCGCGCATTCGCCAGCTCTATGCGGAAGGCAAGGTCGGTCGCACCGAGCTTCTGGAAGCCGAATCCAAGTCCTATCATGGTCCCGGCACCTGCACCTTCTATGGCACGGCCAATTCCAACCAGATGCTTATGGAGATCATGGGCTTCCATATGCCCGGCGCCTCCTTCGTCAATCCGGGCACGCCGCTGCGCGAAGCGCTCACCCGCGAAGCTGCGAAACGGGCACTCGCCATCACCGCCATGGGCAATGAATTTACACCGGCCGGCGAGATGATCGACGAGCGCTCGATCGTCAACGGCGTCGTCGGCTTGCATGCGACGGGCGGATCAACCAATCACACGATGCATCTGGTCGCAATGGCGCGGGCTGCAGGCATTCACCTGACCTGGCAGGATATTTCCGAGCTTTCGGATACCGTACCGCTTCTCGCCCGCGTCTATCCGAACGGGCTTGCCGACGTGAACCATTTCCACGCTGCCGGCGGCATGGGTTTCCTGATCAAGCAGCTTCTTCGCGGCGGTTATGTGCATGACGACGTGCGCACCGTCTTCGGTCACGGGCTGGAAGCCTATACGGTCGAAGCCAAGCTCGGCGCAGACGGCCAGGTGACGCGTGAAAGCGTGCCGGAGGTCAGCGGTGACCCGAAGGTTCTAACAACCGTCGACCAGCCGTTCCAGAAGACCGGCGGGTTGAAGATGCTTTCCGGCAATATCGGCCATGGCGTCATCAAGATTTCGGCCGTCAAGCCGGAGCGCCATGTGATCGAGGCACCGGCCGTGATCTTCCACGACCAGCAGGGCCTGCAGGATGCGTTCAAGCGCGGCGAGCTGAACCGTGACTTCATTGCCGTCGTCCGCTTCCAGGGACCGAAGGCGAACGGCATGCCGGAACTTCACCGCCTGACGCCCCCGCTCGGCGTGTTGCAGGACCGCGGCTTCAAGGTCGCCCTCGTCACTGACGGCCGCATGTCGGGCGCATCCGGCAAGGTGCCGGCAGCAATCCACATGACGCCGGAAGCTTCCGACGGCGGCGCGATCGCGAAAATCCGCGAAGGCGACATGATCCGTCTCGACGCGGTTGCCGGAACGCTGGAAGTGCTGGTGGACGCAGCGGAATTCGATGCCCGCACGCCGGCCGAAGCCGATCTTTCCGAAAACGAATTCGGCATGGGCCGCGAGCTGTTCTCCGCCTTCCGCCGCAATGTCGGCAGGGCTGATCAGGGCGCAAGCGTTTTTGCCTGAGGCACACGCTGCGGATCAAACAGCAAAAAGGCGGCCCGGTGGCCGCCTTTTTTGTGTCTATCGATCTATCTTACCAGGTGCGGATATCCATCTTGTGGTCCCGGTGCCTTGGATGGGTGGAGAAGACGAATATGCGGTTGAGTTCCTTATCGCTCAGCAGGCGCAGGAAGCGGACTTCGATCGTGTTGTTCATGTTGACGCGCATCAGGACACAACCGACCTTGTTGATGCGGGCATCGGGGATATCGAGATAGAATTGTTGAGGAAGATTATATTGCGTCAGCAGGCCAAGGACCGCGCCGCTCTGAGAAATCTGCACGACGTCGCAGCGGCGCTGCGCCATGTTGAGGACTGCCTTTTCGGTATATTCAATGCGGCCAGCATTCATCGTATCTTCCATCTTGAACCGCTGTTCGCGGTCATACATGAAAGACTCTTCCTTGTTCAGATAATGATTTTTGTTAATTGGCGCCGCACCCACGACTATACTCCTATACTTGCATGAGAAGACTAGGTGGTGAAGTTTAACAAGGGGTTGGCACGTCCCGTTTCAGCACAGGACAAATGGACGCTTCGCGAAATGTGGTGAACTCACCCTTACCGACGAGGGCATTGCGCCTCTCTTCGAAACGCGAAAACGAGCAAGCTAATTCCGCCAGCGCAAATCGGGACGCAGAAACGGCCTTCTCGTTTCACAGAGCCTTGATCAGACCCGATATGTCCTGCCTTCAGCATTAAAAAGATGCAGCTTTTGAGGAGCAGCCTTGAGGCGAACGATATCGCCCTTCGAAACATCGGACGTGCCGGGCAATTTGACGATGACCGGCTCTTCGCCGGCTCCGCCTTCGAGATAAAGCAGGGTCACCTCCCCCAGCGCTTCGACCAGCAAAACGCGGCCCTCAAAGAGGTAGTCGTCATTTATGCAAATCTCCAGATCTTCTGGACGCACGCCGAGACTTGCCTTCGCGCCCCTGTCGGCAGCGGGTACCGTGATCGGTACGCTCGTTGACTGGCCACCCTTGAGGGTGACCAAGGTTTCGGCGCCGGGTTCGCCGATCGTCACCGGCAGGATGTTCATTGCCGGCGAGCCTATGAAACGCGCAACGAAAAGATTGGCCGGGCGCTCGTAGAGCTCCAGCGGCGGCCCGACCTGCTCGATCTTACCAGCGGACAGAACGACGATGCGATCCGCCAGCGTCATGGCCTCGACTTGATCGTGAGTGACGTAGATCATCGTCGTGTCGGAAAGTTTGTCCTTGAGCTTGGCGATCTCGATGCGGGTCGCGACGCGCAGCGCCGCATCGAGGTTCGACAGGGGCTCGTCGAACAAGAAGACCTTGGGATTGCGGCAGATGGCGCGACCGATCGCGACACGCTGGCGCTGGCCACCGGAGAGCGCTTTGGGCAGACGTTCGAGATAGGGCGTGAGCTGCAGGATATCGGCCGCCGCGCGAACGCGGCGATCGATCTCGGTTTTGCTTTCGCGGGCGATCCGCATGCCAAAAGCCATGTTGTCGTAAACGGTCATATGCGGATAGAGCGCATAGGACTGGAAGACCATGGCGATGCCGCGGCGCGAGGGAGGAACTTCGTTGACGACCTCTCCATCAATCGACATCTCACCGGAAGTCACTGTTTCCAGCCCGGCGATCATTCGAAGCAGGGTCGATTTTCCGCAGCCAGACGGACCGACGAAGACGATGAATTCGCCCTGTTCTATTGTGAGGTCGATGCCATGCAGCACCTTGACCTGACCATAGGACTTGCGGATTTCCTTGAGCGTTACGCCGGTCATGACCGTCCTCCCCTGTTCCCTATCTCACGCGTGCCGTGCGAAGAACGCGCCCCACGCCGGCAGCTCGATCTGGCTGCCTTCAAGCGGCGTCTCGAACCCATGCCCTTCCAGCACTTCCCAGTTTCCGTCCGGCAATTCTGTCGATGAGGAATTAGGACTCATGTTGAACATGCACAGGATGGTCTCGTTGCCGTAGCGCCTCTCATAGGCGAGCAGCGGCTCTTCCATGGTCAGGAAGCTGATCTCACCCTTCGATAGTGCAGGAGTTGCCTTTCGGAAGGCGAGGAAGCGGCGGTATTGCTCAAGCACCGAGGCCGGATCACCGTATTGGGCGCTGACGGCCCTCAGCTGGTGTTCGACCGGGATGGGTAGCCAGGTACGTTCTGCCGTCGAGAAGCCCGCCTGCAGCGCCTGCGCATCCCAGACCATCGGTGTGCGGCAGCCATCACGGCCCTTGAATTCCGGCCAGAACTGGATGCCGTAAGGATCCTGCAGATCGGCATAGGCGATATCGGCTTCCGTCAGGCCCAGTTCCTCTCCCTGATAGATGCAGACCGAGCCGCGCTGGGACAGAAGGATGGCGGAGAGCATCTTGGCGTAGCCGTCGCGATCAAGGACCTCCTGGCCCCAGCGGCTGACATGACGCACCACATCGTGGTTTGAAAAGGCCCAGCAGACCCAGCCTTCCGGCGCTGCGGCCGCAAACGCATGCTGGGTTTCCTCCACGCGTGCTGGCGTCAACACATCTGGCGCCAGGAATTCGAAGGCGTAGCACATATGCATCTTGTCGCCGCCGGACGTGTATTCGCCGACGATCTCCAGCCCGCGCTGGCTATCGCCGACCTCGCCGACGGCGGCGATGGCGGGAAACTCGTTCAGCACGGCACGGAAACGCTTGAGGAAGTCGATGTTTTCCGGGCGGCTCTTGTCGTAGAGATGCTCTTGGAAGTTATAGGGATTGACCGCAGGCGCGGTGGAGGCGTTACGGCGCGAAGGGTCGAGCGCCGGATTGTCGCGCAGCTCCTTGTCGTGGAAATAGAAGTTGATCGTGTCGAGACGAAAACCATCGACACCACGCTTCAGCCAGAAGCGGGTCAGATCGAGCAGCGCATCCTGCACCTCGGCATTATGCAGGTTCAGGTCCGGCTGGGAGGTAAGGAAATTGTGCATGTAATATTGCATGCGCGTCGGATCCCAGTGCCAAGCGGATCCGCCGAAAATCGACAGCCAGTTATTGGGCGGTGAACCATCCGGCTTGGCATCCGACCAGACATACCAGTCGGCCTTGGGGTTGAAGCGAGAAGACCGGCTTTCGATGAACCAGGGATGCTGGTCGGACGAATGGGACATCACGAGGTCGATCATCACCTTGATACCGAGGCGATGGGCTTCGGCGATCAGGCCGTCGAAATCTGACAGCGTGCCGAACATCGGATCGACATCGATGTAATTCGAGACATCGTAACCGAAATCCTTCATCGGCGACGGAAAGAAGGGCGAGATCCATACGGCGTCGGCACCAAGCGCTGCGATATGCGGAAGGCGGGCGGTAATGCCCTTGAGGTCACCGATGCCGTCACCGTTGGAATCCTGAAAGGAGCGCGGGTAAATCTGATAGATCACGGCACCGCGCCACCAATCCCGGTCCGGGGCATTGCTGGGCGTCGCTGCGGCTTCTGCGGAAATGCTCATTCAATATCCTTGTTGGTTCTGGTGATCGTCCGCGGCCTCAGCCGCCCTTGACGGAGCCTGCCAGCAGGCCGCGAACGAGATAACGCTGCAGTGCAAAAAAGACGATAATCGGGACGATAATGGTGATGAAGGCGGAAGCGGTGAGGATTTCCCACTTTCCACCCATGGAACCGAGCAGCGCATTGAGTGCGCCTGTCAGCACCAGCTGGTCCTTGCCGGTGCCGAGGAAAACCATGGCAACGAGAAGGTCGTTCCAGGTCCAGAGGAACTGGAAGATGGAGAAAGAAGCCAGTGCCGGGAAAGACAAAGGCAGCACGATGCGGACGAAGATCTCGAAGTCGCTGGCGCCATCGACACGGGCGGATTCGATCACTTCCTTCGGCAGACCGGCGATGTAATTGCGCAGGAGATAGATGGCGAGCGGCATGCCGAAGGCGGCATGCGCCAACCAGATGCCAACATAGCTGCGCGACGCAATGCCGAAGAAGGCACCGATCTCGTTATACATCTTCAGCAGCGGGATAAGCGACATCTGCAGCGGCACGACGATCAGGCCGACAACGACGGCGATGATGATCGCGCGGCCGGGGAACTGCATCCATGACAGCGCGTAGGCCGCAAAAGCCGATATCAGGATGGGGATGATCGTTGCCGGGATGGCGACGGTCAACGAATTGATGAAGGCCTGACCGATGCCTTGAGAGGTCAGAACCGTGCGGTAATTATCGAGCGTGAAGGACGGCGGCTGCGCGACGGAAAGATAGACACGCTTGCCGCGCTTGTCCGTGAAGGGCGCGTTCTTGGAATAGACATAAGTGCCGTCCTCATTGACGGTCAGCGTCTCGCCGTCGCCAAGATCAGCAGCTTCACCGGCTGTAAATTCCGTCGGGGCGGCGACTTTGGTGCCGAAGGCGCGGACGCTGCCTTTCGGGCCGGTATCGGCGCCATCGAAGACCGAACCGGAAATCACGTAGTTGGGGCCGTCCTGTCTTGCGGTCGAAGGCTCGCCGAGTCGGGCCGCACTGGTTTCGGCTGCTCCGCTGAAGGCCGTCCACCAGCCGGATGAGGCGATCTGGCCCGGCTCTCGCAAGGACGTCACGAGAATGCCGATCGTCGGGATGAGCCAGAGGATGCAGATGACCAGAACGGAGAAGTGAACGATCAGGCGAGGCAAGCCGATACGGCGGAGATTTATCGCTGCGTTCATGTCAGTGCCCTCCCCGGTCTTCGCTGGCCTGGCGGATGTTCCAGATCATGATCGGTGTGACAGCCGCCATGATGACGAGCGCGATGACGGCGCTTCGACCGCTGTCACCACCGCCGCGGAACATCCAGTCGAACATCAGGTTCGCCAGCACCATCGTGTTCCACTGGCCGTTGGTCATGGTCAACACGATGTCGAAAACCTTCAGGACGAGGATGGTGATCGTCGTCCAGACGACCGCGATGGTGCCCCAGATCTGCGGCACCATGATCTTCCAGAAAATCTGCCAGCCATTGGCGCCGTCGATGACCGCTGCTTCGATCGTCTCTTCGGGGATGCCACGGAGTGCGGCTGACAGGATGACCATGGCGAAACCGGTCTGGATCCAGATCAGGATCGCCATGAGGAAAAAGTTGTTCCAGATCGGCATGGCGATCCAGACCTGCGGATCGCCGCCAAAGAACTGCACGATGGCGTTGAGGAGGCCGATCTGGGTGCCGTCTGCGCCGCGGTATTCGTAGATGAATTTCCAGATCACGGAAGCACCGACGAAGGAGATCGCCATCGGCATGAAGATCAGGCTTTTTGCGATATTGCCCCACCATATGCGGTCGGTGAGCACCGCGATGACCAGGCCAAAGAAGGTGCAGGCGGCAGGCACGACGGCAAGCCAGAGGATGTTGTTGAAGATCGACTGGCGGAACTGTGCGTCGGTCGCCGCCCACCAGTAATTGGCCAGCCCGACAAAATTGCCGCCTGACCTGTCATAGAAAGACAGGATGAAGGTCGCGATGACGGGATAGACGAGGTAGACGATCATCAAGAGCAGCGCGGGACCGAGGAACAGCCAGGGCCGGATCGCCGCGTGGGTCTTCAGATTGGCCGAGATCCTCTGCACGTCACCCGAGCGCACCGGCAGGATGATCTGCAGCAGCTTGTCGGATAGCCAGTAATAGAGCGCACAGGCAAACACGCCGGCAATTACCGCGCCGAAGGCCGATACGATCTGCGATGCCATGCTGCCCCTCCCAATCTGTGGCTTAAGCGCAGACATTCGTCTGCTTGGCCCCTCACCCTAG
Source organism: Agrobacterium sp. Ap1 (assembly GCF_017313375.1). Classification (NCBI taxonomy): domain Bacteria; kingdom Pseudomonadati; phylum Pseudomonadota; class Alphaproteobacteria; order Hyphomicrobiales; family Rhizobiaceae; genus Agrobacterium; species Agrobacterium sp. Ap1. The sequence goes on along the minus strand of NZ_JAFLMY010000002.1, from coordinate 103,993 downwards.
AACGTGCCCTGCGCAAAGGCCGAGATTATCGAGACGTTGCGCCTTGCTTCCTTCTCCCCGCATGCGGGGAGAAGGTGCCGGCAGGCGGATGAGGGGCCGCCGACATAATCGAGAGAAGAAGTTTCTACTTCAACCCGTCCCAGGCTTTCTGGATTTCACCTGCGGCCGTCTTTGCATCCTTGCCGCCGACATAGTCGATCATGCCGGTCCAGAAGGCGCCGGCGCCGATCTTGCCGGGCATCTGGTCGGAGGCGTCGAAGCGGAAGGTGGTTGCCTTTGTCAGTAACTCGCCCTGTTTCTTGAGGACTTCGTTGGCGTAGGCATCGAGATTGACGCCCTTATATGGTGTCAGGAACGAGGCCTGCGCCATCCACACTTCATGGGCGATCGGCGTTTTCAGGAATTCGATAAAGGCCTTGGCGGCAGGACTATCCTTGGTGACGGCGAAGAATGTGCCGGCGCCCAAAACCGGCGTGCCAAGTTCAGGCTTGGAGGCATAGGTCGGCATGTAGAAGAAATCGGCATCCACACCAAGTTCCTTGTCCGGCGGGAAGAAGGACGGGACGAAGGATGCCTGATGATGCAGGTAGCATTTCGGCGGAATGTCGAAGAGGCCCTTGGGGCTGTCGCGGAAATCGGTCGAGGCAACGGCTGCCACGCCGCCAGCGACATATTTCTCGTTCTTGGCGAACTTGCCGAATTCCTCGATCGCGCCGACCACGGCCGGATCGTCGAACTTCACTTCGTTCGATACCCACTTGTCATAGGTTTCCGGCGTCTGGGTGCGCAGCATCATGTCCTCGACCCAGTCTGTCGCCGGCCAGCCTGTTGCGCCGCCGGAACCGAGACCGATGCACCATGGCACCCCGCCATCCTCGACGATCTGGTCGGTCAACGCGATCAGATCCTCCATGGTCTTGGGGATTTCATACCCGGCTTCCTCAAAATTTTCCGGTACGTACCAGACCATGGACTTGAGGTCGGCCTTGAAGGGGAAGCCGAAGTAACCTTCCTTGCCATCCTTGCCCTTGTAGGTGCCGTAGCGAACCCAGTCTTCGCCGGAGCCGTAATTGGTCTTGACCCAGTCGGCGTTTTCCTGGCCAAGCGAGGTGAGAAAACCCTTGGTGGATAGATCAGCCAGAAGGCCCGGCTGTGGGATGATGGCGATGTTGGGCGGTGACCCTGCCTGGGTATCGATGACGATCTGCTGCTCGTAGTTTTCGGAGGAGGAGTATTTACCGTTGATGCCGGTGGCAGCGTTGAAATAGGCAAGCACGCTGTTGAACAGCACCTCGTCCTCGCCGCGCCACGGACCGAACAGGGTCAGGTTCTGGCCCTTGAGGTCGGCATGCGCAGCCTTGAAATCCTCATAGCTCTTCCAGTTGAACTTGGCATCCTGGCCCGGCGGAAACTTCAGTTCCTGCGCATGTGCCATGCCTGCGATCAAGGCCACCGCAGCGGTGCCGATCCAAACAGAAGTCCTCATCAAATCCTCCTCCCTCTCAAAATCGTTTAAGTCGACCTGAAAGATTGCCACATGCGACGACGTGGCAACCGGAGTGATGATTTAACGCTCCCGCTGAGGAATCAAGGGGCTATCGTGCAACCACGGCGCGACAAATGTGCAAATTTTAGAACTTCGGCACGGGTAGGCTGCAGGCGCGGTGTGCGGCGATGACGGTGTTGGCCATCAGCATGGCAATCGTCATCGGCCCGACGCCGCCCGGAACGGGCGTAATCGAGGCAGCAACCTCCGAGGCTTCGGCAAAAGCGACGTCGCCGACGAGCTTGGTCTTGCCCTCACCCTTTTCGGGAGCCGGCACGCGGTTGATGCCGACATCGATAACGGTTGCGCCCGGCTTGACCCAGTCGCGCTTGACCATTTCGGCCCGACCGACAGCTGCGACGAGAATATCGGCATTGCGGCAGACGGAAGCGAGATCCCTGGTTCGCGAATGCGCCATGGTGACGGTGGCATTGGCTGCCAGAAGAAGCAGACCCATCGGTTTGCCGAACAGGTTGGAACGGCCGATGACGACGGCATTGAGACCCGAAAGGTCTTCACCATGGACGCGCTTGACGAGCAGCATCGAGCCGGCCGGAGTGCAGGAGATGAGGCCGGTATCGAGGTCGCCCGTGGCAATCTTGCCGGCATTGGCGATGTTCAGGCCATCGACGTCCTTTTCCGGCAGGATGGACTGGATGATGGCATCGCTGTCGAAATGTTTCGGCAGCGGCAGCTGGACGAGAATGCCGTGAACTGCCGGATCGGCGTTGAGCGTGTCGACCAGTGCCTGCAGTTCTTCCTGCGTCGTCTCTTCCGGCAGTGTGTGCTGGATGGAGTTGAAGCCGCATTGCTTGGCCATCTTGCCCTTGGAATTGACGTAAGCGTGGCTTGCCGGATCTTCGCCGACGATGACGACCGCGAGGCCCGGCTTGATACCGGTTTTGCCTTCCAGCGATACGGATGCTTCGGTTACGGCGGAAATCACGGAAGCGGCTGCTTCCTTGCCATCGATCACAAATGCCACGGTGAACTCCTCGCTTCTCAGCGTCAATTTAGGGGATCGGCGGAGGGCCGATTGCCCGTGCACGCCCTATGCTGTCCAGATCAGGCAAATGCAAGGAGTTTATGCCGGGTGGCGCTTGATCAGCCCGTGGCCTTCAGCTGACGGGCAGCGTGTTCGACCACCAGTTCGCGAAGCTCGGCGAGTTCGCGCTGCAACTTGAGCAGCTCTTCCTGATCATAGTCAACGGCGTCATCCCAACGCTGCCAGCTCTCCTCGCCGCGACGTGTCCGGGACTCATCGACCAAGGCTGCAACATGCGGCGGCAGATCCGTCTCTTTCAAGGTCATCCGGTTTTCGATGAGCAAGGAACGTATCCGATCGCCGAAAGCGGTATCGTTTGCAGCCAGCCGTTCCTCGACCGGATCGTCAGCGGGAAGGCGCTCATTGTGGCCATGTTCATAAAGCAATGCGCTTTCATCAATGGCGTGCGCCGCGGCAGGCTCGACCTGCAGATCGTGCTCGGGCAAGTCCAGTTGAACGGGCATATCTTCGAATTCGGTCGCAAGCTGCGACTGACGCCGATAACGCAGCGCCGACAACAGGAGACCGGCAAGAAGCCCGAGGAGCGCCCCGAGACCTGCAAGCCTGATCAGGTCGGGACCGAGACGCTCCGCTAAATCTGGCGATGCAGCGCGCAGAACAGGCGGGAGCGAGACGGCAACTGGCCTGGATGAAGTGGATGCCGCTTCGATCTTATCGAGGTTATGGCGGGCCTCTTCGGCTGAAGCATGAAGCGATGAAAGCTGTGCGGCCGTGTCGTTCAACGGCCTGTCCGCGTCGAGAGCCGCCTTGCGATCCTTAAGCTCGGCAAGGGCCTTCGTCGTTGTAGCAAGATCATCCTTGAGCGAGGCCACAAGCTGGCGCAATGCGCTGCCGATATCCCGTTTGGCACCGTCGAGAGCGCCCTGAGCCGCCACCAGCCGTGGATGAAGCGGACCAAGATTGACCGCGAGCTGCTGGACGGCAAGCTCCGCCTGCACATAACGTTGCCGTTCGTATTCAAGACCCGTAAATTCCAGGCTGTCGGGAAGCGGCTTGGCAAGTACATCGGCGAGCTTCATCGACGACGCCATCTGCTGCTTTTCAGCCACGTCCGCAAGATGCCGTTCGGTATCGGAGATATCGGTCTCAAGCTTGCGACGCTCGTCCTGCAACGACTGCAGTTTTGCGCGCGTGCCTTCATCCAGCTTGCCGACAAAACCTGTGAGCGCGGATTCGGCCCTGGCGGCCGCCTTGCGCATCGCATCCACCTGCGGGCTTGGCGTTTCACCAATATTCGCAACAAGCGAGCGCCGGAGTTCGCTTGCCAGCTGATTGGCGATAACAGCGGCTGTCTGGGGATCATCTGCCTTGGCACCGAGCACTATTCTGGCGCCGGCAGCGTCGTAAGAAACGGACATTGCATCGCGTAATTTCTGGCGGGCGACTTCCTCCACCTGCGAAACCGTCGTCACCTCACCCGAAACAACTTCGGAGACAACACGGGCTATGCTGGGGCGGTTTTCCTCTACGCTTTCAAGGTTGAGGGCGCGAATGACATTGTCCAGCACCGTCTTGGAACCCAGCTCTTCGATGGCGGAATGGATCGCCTCGCCGTGCTGGGTGGTGACTGCTACCTGCGTCTCGGCTTTAAATTGGACGCCTTGGAGCTGCATGGCGACAAAAGGTATGGTGATGCCGAAAGCCGCTGTCATTGCCAGCGCCGGACTAAATGCCAGGAAAGCTGAATGGAGCCGGCGAAAGATCGACGGCATCCCGTCGGGCGCTTGCCTGTCCTTTGCATCGGCATACATTGCTCACCACCTCTGCGCGCAGCGGAGCCGACATTGCCCGCATTGATTAATGCAGTCTAAATTTTCGTGGCAAACAAAAGGTTAACCGTCAGGCGAAAGACGGCTTGGAAACTGAAGATTGAAGACCGGAGGAAACGGGAGGCGTTTTAGCGAGCCGGCGAAGCCCCCTGCCCGCCAATACGACGAGCCCGATATCGGCGCCACGCAGACCACCCGCAATATGCTCAGATACATGCGGGTCTGTCGCATCGACGATCACCAGATCCAACCGGCCCGACAGGTTCGCGTCAGACGAGATGCCGACGAAATCGTGCCACGGGGTATGACGGGCGAAATGCGTGCAAAGCAACTCCGCGCGGCTCTTGTCATCGCCGATGATGCCCACACGGCGTGGTTCTTCAAAATAGGTAAGCAGAGCAGGAATAAAGCGATCGGGAGAAAACCTGGCGTCGAACGGCGGTTTACGATGGAAAAACTTCATCAGAATGTGCTGAAAGGCCCCACCGACCGGCAGAAACATATGTCGCTCCGATATCTTGCCGCGAGCAAACCCAAACAGCGCGCCCAGGAGCTGTGCATCGTCGAGGAAAGCGATAGTTCATGCCCCTTTGCCAGAGCAAGCTCTTCCGCATGGGCGAGAGCCGCATTCCAATCCAGGGCCGATACCGGCAGACCGCAAAATGTGCGGGATACAGGACCAGTTGAAGAATTCATGCTTTCGCTCATTACCGACTCGATCAGACAGCGTCACCTGTCCGATCGTGTAACAGCGTGTCCTCAAGCGACATTTAAGTAAAAGGCTAAAATGCAACCGTTGCGTGATTATGCGGCATCACCCAGGTATCATGTTAGCGCAGCGGCCAGACTTCTGTGAATCCGATGGGGACACATATTTGCGCAGCCTTGCCGATGGTTGATGCAAGGCGATAAGACCTCAGGGGTCGGCATGATGCCGGCGCATGTCCAGGCAAGGCCGGCGACGATATTGCCTACATCATAAATTGCAGAACTTTATGGATGCCAAGGTCGACAAGATGAGCTTATCTCCCAACGCCCCGCTCGCCGAAATTCTGGAACTTGCGCGCACCCAGCGGCTCGCCTTCACCGATCTCTTCACCGTTGCGGAAAGCCGAAGTGCTGCCGGGCAGAAGGCAGAGGCCGCGGAAATCTACAAGGCCTGGATCGCCTTCAACGATGGCAATCCATTCCTGCATCTCGTCTATTTCAATTATTCGGTCACGCTCCGGCAATTGAACGACCTTGCCGGTACGATCAACGCCTTGCGCGCCTGCCTGAAGCTCGATCCCGCTTTTGGCGCTGCCCATATCAATCTCGGTCGCGCGCTTGAAGACGGTGGTCTTGCCGTTCAGGCCATCCAGCAGTGGCAGGCTTATACCGCGCTCACCGCCGAAAGTACCGCCGACCGGGTCAGCCACCGGCTGATGACGCTGCAGCATATCGGCCGCGTGATGGAAAATGCCGGTCTTCTGGAGGAAGCCGAAACTGCACTGTGGCAGGCGATCGAACTGCGCCCCGACAAGCCGGAGGCCGGACAGCACTGGAGCGCGCTTCGGCAGCGCCAATGCAAATGGCCGGTGCTGACACCATCGACCCATGCCACGCAGCGGCAGATGATTGATGCCATGTCGCCACTGACGCTTGCCTGCTATTCGGACGATCCGATGTTCCAGCTTGCCAAGGCCTATCGCTACAACAGGTCGCTGGTCGGGCGCGTCGAGACGAAGGAGCTGCAGCGCCGTACGCCGAAACAGAAGACCGGAACCGGCGAGCGCCTTCGGGTCGGTTACGTTTCCTCCGACCTGCGCGACCATGCAGTCGGCTTCGCGCTCCGGGAAGTGCTCGAACTGCATGACAAGGAAAGCGTCGAGATCTACGCCTATTATTGCGGCGATCCGGTGCTGCGGGACGAAACCCAGACGCGGATGAAGGCGTCTGTCGATTGCTGGCGTGATATCGCGACGATGAGCGATGCAGAGGCTGCCAAGCTGATCGGCGACGACGAGATCGACATCCTTGTCGACGTCAACGGTTATACGAAACATGCGCGGACAAAGATCTTCGCCTATCGTCCGGCACCGGTGATCGTCAATTTCTGCGGTTATCCGGGTTCGATGGGCAGTCCATTCCATCAATATATGATCGCCGACGAGCATATCATTCCGGCGGATAACGAGATCTACTATTCCGAAAAGGTCTTCCGCATCGCCTGCAACCAGCCGATCGACCGGAAGCGTGCCATCGCGGACAAACCGACACGCGCGGATGCCGGGCTGCCGAAGGACAAGTTCGTCTTCGCTTGCTTCAACGGCATGCAGAAGATCACCGAAACCACGTTCGGTCATTGGATGCAAATCCTGCGAGAAGCTCCAGACGGCGTGCTCTGGCTTTTGACCGGCGGCGACAAGGTGGACCAGCGGCTGCGTGAAAGTGCGGAGAAGGCCGGGATCAACAGCGACCGGATCATATTTGCACCGAAGGCGCCGAATGCGCAGCATCTGGCGCGTATCGCTGCTGCCGACCTGTTCCTCGATACGTTCCCTTATGGCGCCCACTCCACCGGGGCCGATGCCCTGACGATGGGTCTGCCGGTGCTGACTTTCCCGGGCCGCAGCTTTGCCGCCCGTTTCTGCCACAGTATCGTCCATGCCGCGGGCGTGCCGGAACTGCTGTGCAGCGATCCGGAAGATTATGTGGCGAAGGCAATCGGCTATGTGAAGAACCCGGCCAGCCTGAAGGCAATCCGGGACCAGCTTGCGGCACGACGCGAAAGCAGCGTGCTTCGCGACATTCCCGGCCTCGCCCGCAGACTGGAAGAGATCTTCTGGGAAATGCAGGGGGAGTGCGAACGCGGCGAGACGCCGGTGCCGGACCTGCGCAACATGGAAATCTATTACGAGATCGGCGCAGATCTCGTTCAGGCCCATGTCGAATACTGCGACGATAGCGACTATCGGCGACATTATCGCGAAAGGCTTACCGATTGGGACGACCAGTCGCCGATAGAGGCTGACAACCGTCTGTGGACTGCTGCAGACCGATAGAAAGAAACAAACCACCGCTCTCAATGAGCGGTGGTTCTCATTTATACCAGCCTTCCCGACAGCATCCTTACGCTGCCAGATAAAGCGAGATGATCGCGGAGACCTGAGCAGGGCTCAGCGCTGCCATATGGGTCTCGATCAGCGTGTCACGCTGTGCGCTCGACATGGCCACGATGCTTTCCGTCGACAGGCCGGGGAGAGCGACGCTGTTGAAGGCTGCAATATCCTCGGTCGAGAACGTGGCCAATCCATCATTGGACAGGGCGGCGAGCTGAGACGAGGTCAGGGAGTTGACCTGGGTCGGGGTCAGGGCTTCTGCCTGCGCCGTGGTGAGCGACGAAATGACCGACGAGGTCAGACCGGAGATCGCCCCGGTGTTCAGCGCGGCAATCTCGCCCGTCGTGAAGACAGCGATATCGTCAGTACCCAGCGCTGCTGCCTGCAGCGCGTTGAGCGCGCCGATTTGGGCTGTAGTCAGCTCTGCGACCTGGGCGGTGGAGAGAGCGACGATCTGATTGTAGTTCAGACCACCAACCTGGCTGGCAGAGAGTGCGCCGATCTGCTCCGTCGTCAACGATGCGATGATCGCGGTGGACAGGCCCTTGATTGCGGCGGTGCCAATGGCTGCGAGATCCGCAGTCGAGAATGCGGCCATGTCCTCGGTGGTGAGGCCGGAAAGGCCTGCCGAGCTGAAGGCCGCAATCTGCGCCGTCGACAGCGAGTCGAGATGTTCTGCCGTCAATGCATCGACCTGGGCGCTGGTCAGACCGGAGATACCGGCGGTCCCGAGCGCCGCGAGCTCCTGCGTTGAAAGAGCCGCGATGAAGCTCGTCGATAGGCCGGCAATCGCTGTGGACGAGATTGCGGCAAGCTTTTCGGTCGAGAAGGATTCCAGATCCTCCGCGGTCAGTCCCGATATGGCTGTCGATGTCAGCGCCGCGATCTGCGTCGTCGACAGCGCGGAAATCTGGTCCAGTGTCAATGCACTGGCCTGTCCGCTCGTCAGACCTGCGATGCCGGATGTGCTGAGTGCCGCGATCTGCGCCGTTGTCAGAGCCGCGATTTCGACAGTTGTCAGCACGGCCACCTGGCTCGACGAGAGAACGCCGATCTGAGCCGTTGATAGGGTCTCGAGCTGGTTCAGGCTCAGTGCGGCGATCTGGCCGGTTGTGAGACCAGCGATAGCTGCCGTTCCGAGGGCCGCAATCTGCTCCGTCGTCAGCGCGGCAACGGTGCTGGTCGACAGACCCGAGATGGCCATAGAACTGATGGCTGCAATCTCGTCGGTCGTGAAGGTCGCAAGATCGTCAAGGCCGAGTGCGGATATCTGCCTGGAGTTGAGCGCTGCGATCTGAGTCGTCGTCAACGCTTCCGCCTGAACCGTCGTAAGCGCGGTAATCTGGCTGCTGGTGAGACCGGCAATGCCCGCAGCGCTCAGATGCGCGATCTGTTCAGTCGAGAGCGCAGCAAGAACAGTGGTCGTCAATCCCGCCACGCCGCTGGAACTCAGGGCAGCAATATCGGCAGTCGAGAAGACTTCAAGGTCGTCGGTGCCGAAAGCCGCCACCTGGGCCGAATTAAGTGCGCCGATCTGCGTCGACGTCAGGGCTTCGACCTGGCTGGTGGTAAGCGCCGCGATCTGGGCAGCCGTCAGCCCCGCAATACCGGCCGTGCCAAACGCTGCGATCTGGTCGGTCGAGAGGCCTGCGATTGCATCGGTACCGAGGACCGCGATCTGCTTGGAACCGAGGGCACCGAACTGGGCCGTTGTCAGGGCATCGATCTGCGCGGTGCTCAACGCCGCGACCTGGCTGGTGGTAAGCTGACCGATTGCGGCAGAGCTCAGCGACGCGATCTGCTCGGTCGAGAGTGCTGCAAGCACAGCGGTGGACAGGCCGGCAATGGCGCTTGAGCCGAGAACCGCAAGTTCCTTTGTCGAGAAGACTGCCAGATCGTCGGTGCCGAGGGCCGCGACCTGCGCCGAGGTCAGAACCGCAACTTGCGTGCTCGTCAGTGCCTCGACCTGGCTGGTCGACATCGCATTCACCTGGGCCGAGGTCAGGCCGGCCAGTCCAGCCGTTGCCATGGCGGCGATCTGACCGGTGGAGAGCACCGATATGCCTGCCGCACCGAGCGCGCCGATCTGCCTCGATGACAGATGGCCGATCTGAGCGGTTGTGAGGGCCTCCAACTGGTTGCTGCCGAGAGCTGCCACCTGGGCGGTGGAAAGCGCTGCAATATTCGAGAAGCTGAGCGCCTCGATCTTGTCGGTCGTTAGCGATGCAAGGACGTCTGTCGAGAGGCCGGCAATCGCGCTCGCGCTTAGCGAAGCAATCTCCCGGGTCGTGAAAAGGGCCAGGTCGTCACTGCCAAGCGCGGCGATCTGGTTGGAATTCAGGACCGCAATCTGTGAACTCGTCAGCGCTTCGGCCTGCGCGGTCGAAAGCGTGGCGATCTGCGCAGTCGAAAGGCCGGCAATGACTGCCGTGCTGAGAGCCGCAATCTCCTCCGTCGAGAGGGAGGCGATATAGCTCGTCCCCAGCGCTTCAAGCTGTTTCGAATTCAGTGCACTGACCTGACTGCTCGTCATTGCCGCAAGCTGCGTTGTCGAAAATGCAGCCATCTGGCTCGTCGACAGACTGGTAATTGCAGCCGTGCTGAAGGCGGCAACGAGATCATTGGAGAGAGATGCAAGTGTCGCGGAGGACAATCCGGCAACGGCGCTGGAACTCAGGGCAGCGATTTCCCTGGTCGCAAACAATGCAAGATCATCGGCGCCAAGTGCCGCGACCTGTTTGGAGGTCATTGAGGCCACTTGCGTGGCGGTCAGTGCTTCTGTCTGGGCAGTCGTCAGCGCCTCTATCTGACCCGAGGAAAGCCCCGAAATACCTGCGGTGCTCAAGGCCGCGATCTGGCCGGTCGTCAAAGCTGCAAGGTCGTCGCTCGACAGCGCTGCCGCTTGGTAAGAGTTCAAAGCTCCCATCTGGCGCGTCGTCAGCGCGCCGATCTGGTCGGTACTCAGTGTCGCAATCTGTCTGGTGGTGAGACCAGCGATCGCCGAGGTGCCGAGGCCGGCAATCATTTCGTTCGACAGCGATGCCAGCGTATCGGTAGACAGGCCTCCTATCGCAGCGGAGCTGATTGCCGAGAGGGCCGAGCTGGAGAGTGCTTCGAGATCGTCCGCACCAAGAGCCGCTATCTGTTGTGACGTCAGAGCGCCGACCTGCTTGCTCGATAGGGCGGCGATCTGCCCCGTGCTGAGCGCTGCAACCTGCTTCGTCGTCAGCGACGCGATCGCGCTGGTGGTCAAGGATGCAATCTGGCCCGTAGAAAGCGTTGCGATGACAGCCGTCGTCAGGCTGGAAATCGCATCCGTATGAATGGCTGCAACATCAGACGTGGAGAAACTCTTGATGTTTTCCGTTCCAATAACCGCGACCTGGGCGGAACTCAATGCCGCAACCTGAACGCTGGTCAAGGCTCCCGCCTGCGCAGTTGAAAGCGCTGCAACCTGTTTCGTCGTCAGGCCGGAAATACCCGCCGTGCTGAAAGACGAGACCTGGGCAGTGGACATGGCTGCGATGTCATCCGTGCCAAGGGCGGCCGCCTGGGTGGCGCTCAGCGACGCAATCTGTTTCGTCGTCAGTGACGAGACCTGGCTCGAGAGCAGAGCCGAGATTTGCCCGGTAGTCAAACCGGTAATGCCGCTGGCACTGAGCGCCGCGATCTGGGCGGTAGACAAGGAAGCCAAGGCCGATGTCGACAACCCCGAAATGGCGGCTGAGCTGATTGCGGCCATCTCTTTCGTCGAGAAGGTCGCGATATCGGCCGGATCAAGAACCTCGATCTGGTCGATGCTCAATACAGCAATCTGAGTGGCGGTCAGGGCATCGACCTGCGCCGTCGACAAGGCTGCGACCTGTCTTGTCGACAAACCAGTAATGCCAGCCGTGCTCAGTGCCGCGACCTGCGCCGTGGAAAGTGAGGCAATATCATCCGTGCCGAAAGCCGCGATCTGCATCGAACTCAGCGTCGACATCTGGAGAGTCGACAGAGCCGAGATTTGTGCGGCCGTCAGGGCTGCGATGTGATCTTCGCTCAAGCCTTTCATGCCGGCCGTGCTCAGCGCCGAAATCTGCGCGGAGCTGAAATGCCCGATTGCGGTCGCACTCAACGCCGCCACCTGTGCCGAGGTCAGGGCGGCGACCTGCTTGGTCGACAGGGCGTCGATCTGGGCCGAGCTGAGCGCTTCGATCTGGTCGCTCGTCAGATTGGCGATCGCCGTTACACCGAGCGCACCGAGCTGATCGCTCGTCAATGAAGCAAGCGCGCTACTGCTCAGGCCCGCTATCGCCTTCGCACCGATCGCCGCGATATCGGCTGTCGAGAAGGTCGCAAGGTCTGCAGTGCTCAATGCTGCGAGCTGTGATGACTTCAGAACGCCTATCTGCAGCGTCGACAACGCATCCACTTGCGCCGTCGACAGAGCAGCGATCTGGTCCGTCGTAAGGCTGGCGATACCCGCGGTGCTGAGAGCGGCGACCTGTGCCGTGGAAAGGGCCGCGATCACGTCCGTGGACAAGGCGGCGACGGCACCTGAGTTAAGCACGGAAAGCCGGGCTGCAGAGAAGGCCGCGATAGCCTCCGACGAAAGTGCGCCGACCTGGAGCGAAGTCAGAGCCGCGACTTGGGCCGTGGAAAGAGCTGCAAGCTGAAGCGACGTCAGAGAAGCGATCTGATCGGTCGAGAGAGCGGCAAACGCAGCCGTGTTCAACGATGCGATCTGACCGCTGGAAAGCGATACCAGCGTTTCGGTCGGCAATGCCCCGATCTGCTTTGAAGTCAGCGCTTTGACCTGTGTGGTGGTCAAAGCCGATGCCTGACCGCTGGACAGGACTGCGACCTGGGCTGTCGACATGGCGGCGACTGCCGATGTGCTCAGCGCGGCGATCTGGGCCGTGGACAAGGCCGCGACCGTATCGGTCGAAAGACCTGCCATAGCCGCAGAGGTAATTGCCGCGAAGGACTTGGCAGACAAACCAAGCAGGCTTTCCGTGTCGATCGCCCCGAGCTGCGAGGAGGACAAGGCTCCCACTTGAGCGGTGGTCAATGCCGCAAGCTGAATACCGCTCAAGGCGGCCATCTGCTCGGTCGTCATTTTGGCGACGGCAACGGTCGTGAGGGCGGCAATCTGTGCAGTCGACAACGCCTGCAAGGTCGCGGTACTCAACCCTGGAATTGTACCCGTGGTGAGCGCGGCTATCTCCGCAGTCGAGAAGGTGGCCAGATCTTCGGGATCCAGCGCAGCAACCTGGGCGGAAGTAAGCGCCTTAACCTGTGCCGTGGTGAGGGCTTCGGCCTGGCTTGAACTCAAGGCGGCGACTTGGGCGACAGTCAGACGAGACACCGCAGCGGCGGACAAGGCTGCAATCTGTGCAGTGGACAAAGCCGCCACGCCTTCCGATCCAATCGCGGCGATCTGCGAGGTCCTGAGCGCGCCAATCTGGTCAGTGCTCATCGCCTTAATCTGTGCCAGCGACAGGCTGTCGAGCTGTTCGGTCGTCAGTCCACCGACAGAGCTTGCGGTCAGTGCAGCGATCTGAGCGGTGGAGAGCGACGCGATAACGTCTGCCTTCAAACCGGAAATTGCAGCGCTCGAGATCGCTGCCATGTCACCGGTCGAGAATGTTGCAAGCTGCTGCGGCGTCAGCATCGCCAGCTGAGCAGACGTCAGTACTTTTACCTGCGCGGAAGTAAGTGCTTCGGCCTGCGCTACCGAAAGAACTTCCATCTGATCAGACGAAAGCTTTCCTACCGCGGCCGCGCTCAAGGCCGCTACCTGTGCGGTCGACAAGGATGCCATGACGCTGGTGCTGAGACCCGAAATGCTGCGGCTGGTAAGAGCTGCAATATTGGCGGTCGAGAAGGCCGCAAAGTCTGCCGAATTCAACACGGCAAGCTGGGCCGATGTCAGCACGGCAACCTGCAGGTTCGTCAGGGCCGCGATCTGGGCGGTGTTCAATGCGTCAAACTGATCCGTAGACAAAGCGGCCACGGCGCTGGTGCTTAGCGATGCGACCTGAGCGGGCGCCAGCGATGCCATGACTGCGGTCGAGAGGCCGGCCACAGCCTTGTTGCTGAGTGCCGCCATTTCATCGGTAGAGAAGGTTGCAATATCATCCGCACCGAGAGCCGAGACCTGATCCGATGACAGGACCCTGATCTGGGTCGAAGTCAGTGCCTGAACCTGGCTGGTGGATAGTGCCGCAACCTGATCCGTCGTCAGACCGAGAATGGACTTCGTGCCTAAGGCCGCAATCTGCGCTGTCGTCAGGCCTGCAATGTCACCCGTCGAAAAGGCAACGATCTGCGTTGCCTTGAACGCCGACATCTGCGCCGTCGTCAATGCTGCAATCTGTGTCGCCGACAGCGCATTGATCTGGTCAGTGCTCAGACTGGAAACGCTTCCGGTGCTGAGGGAGGCGATCTGCATCGTTGTGAGAGCACCGACCATCGCTGTGCTAAGCGCCGCAACCTGCAGCACTTTCAACGCGCCAATCTGAGCTGACGTCAAGGCCGCGACCTGAGCCGTAGACAGTGCCGAGATCTGCGTCGATGTCAGGCTTGCAATGAGCGCCGTGTTGGCGGCGGCGAGCTGCGCCGATGAGAGGGCCGAGATCTGGGCCGACGACAGGCCGGGAGCCGCGCCGTTGCTGAGTGCTGCGACGCTTTCGGTCGACAGCGCGGCGATATCGTTGGTTCCAAGAACCGCGACCTGCTGGGACTTGAGAGCCCCGACCTGTGCAGTCGTCAAAGCCGCAACCTGTCCGGTAGACAAGGCCACGATCTGGTCGGTCGTCAGTCTGGAGATCGAGCCGGTGGAAAGCGCAGCAACCTGCGCCGTTGACAACGACGCCATGACTTTGGTTGTAAGGCCTCCGATCGCGGCCGGATTGATGGCTGCCATGTCGGCCGTCGAGAAGGTCGCGAGATCGGCCGGCGTCAAGGCCGCAAGCTGTGCCGACGTCAATGAACCGACTTGCGACGACGTCAGTGCTTCGGCCTGATCCGTAGACAGCGCCAGCAGCTGCGCCGTGGTGAGCGCTGCAACCTGTCCTGTGCTCAAGCTTTCGATAGCGACCTTGCTGAGCACGGCAAGCTGATCCATCGTCAGGCCGACGATCGCGTTTGTCGCGATGGCGCTCAACTGACGGGAATCCATCGTTTCGATGTCTTCCGTGTCCATCGCCGAAATCTGTTCAGAAGATAGGGCCTTGATCTGGGCCGTGGACAGCGACGCCACGTCCTCCGTCGTCCACGCCGCAACTGCCGCCGTCGAAAGCGACCTGATCTGGGTAACGCTGAGCGAGGAAATGGTCGTAGTCATGTGTGGAGCCTTGACGCTGGATCAAATGCCTAAAACAAACCCGGGAATGGCTTCCGCGGTATGGCGAACAATGCGAGGAAACAAATTCTCGCCGCCCCCTCCTCCCTGGAATGGCGAGCTGCAACCAGCTTTTCATGCTGGTCATATCAGAAGCTGTAGGGGGGCCGACTTGTGCGAAGCTGAAGCATTGCTACAGCCACAGAGAAATATGATTGAGTATCCACTTTTCAGCGCAACGTGCCGGCACGATGCAGCCACAGCAAACCCGGTCCGAATTGCGAGCCTCACGGGCGCGATGCAGCGCCACAGACAAGACGTTAAGATGACCGTCGAAAAAAGGAAGACAGATAAGGTGCAAGCCCGCAGGCTTCAAAAACCGCTCTGTACGCGTGAGAAAACCAGATCCGCAAACAAGGCAATCTGTGCGCCCATAAAAGACGCCGAAAGGCCGATAACGACCATGACGGCAACGATCTTGGGCACGAAGGTGAGCGTCATTTCCTGCACCTGAGTCAAGGCCTGGATCAGGGCGATGGTCACGCCTACAATCATGCCTGCAAGAACAGCCGGTCCTGCAGCGACCAGGATCGTCCAGATGGCGTTGCGCATAATGTCGAGCGCATCGGCCTCATTCATGACATTCTACCCTTCATAGGCGCCTGGACGGCCGCACGGTCGTCGCAAATCGACCGTCCCAGCTCTAAGGGATTCGTGCGCTTAGTTTAAGCGGAAGTTTCGGTTGTTGTCGTGGTTTTCGCCGTGGAGATCGTTATGCCCTCTCCAATGCTGATTTCCTTGCCATCCGTCGTCTTGGCCGTGAGACCATCGGACGTTACTTCGACCGAAGCGACAACGCCTGTGGTCTTGCCATCTGCGCTGGTGATCGTCTTGCCGATATAGTTCGACGCGTTCGACAGGTTGGACTGGCTGATCAGGCTCTCCAGATTGGAGTTCGTCTTGATCGTCTGCTCAACCTGCGAGAATGTCGCGAGCTGGGAAACCTGCTCGGTCGCATCCATGGGATCGGTCGGATCCTGGTTCTGCATCTGCGTGATCAGCAGCTTGAGAAAGCTGTTGTAATCCAGCGATGCCGCGGCCGAAGCGGTGGCCGAGGCAGATGTCGAGGTGGACGCCGTCGATGTCGTCGACGTTGCGGAAGTAACGGTCACCATAGCGCAATTTCCTTTCGCAGTTCCATAACGGCTGCGGGCGTGATCTCATTCTTGTTGAGAATGGCTTCCTCGACAGGATAAAGGGCACGGATGGCCTTCAGTGCGTCAAAGGGACGACCCGAGGATACCATGGTGTCGATCCGCTTCAATTCAGCACGAACTTCCTCGTTCTGGAAGCAGGCCACCAGCATGGTAATCGACTTGCGGAAGAGCGCCATGGAGTGCTCTTTGCCTTCCGGGTTGATCAGCATCATCTGGGCGATGAAGTAAAGCTGCCGAAGTGGCGTCGTGGTCTGCTCGGGCTGAAGAACATGGTTTTCCAGCAAGAACGTCACGTCGTTGAGGAATTCGATCGAAACCTTCCGGTCCACCCGCAGGACGGCACCGTTAACGAAGATCTTTTCCCCGGATTTCAGCGAAAGGCGTAGCGTACTTTTCATTTAAGTCCATCCCGAATGATGATGGTTATGTCGATGATACCCTGGTAGTTGGTAGACGTTCGTCGGCGAATGTTTTCCAACTCCTTCAGTATCCATATTGCGATCGATATTAGATTGGCTCTGACTTCCACACTAAGCTGATTGTCGGCGCTCCGCAGATCCTCGATCAACCTGATCCATACCCGTCTCGTGTAGTAGACAGCTTCGATCGAATCCTTGTCGTATTTGGCGCTCTGCTTGGCCACTTCCAAAAGTTCGATCGATCTTGTCAGGATCTGGCGTTCTCGTTCGCGGGCGACGGTGAGATCATCCTCCATGATCTCCGCGTATGAAAACTGAAACATTCAATTACCCTTCATGGTAGAGCGGGCATCGGACATACATGCCGATGACTAGAGATAATCAGCGAGGCTCATGCCCAGGATTCGAGATGTGATCGAGTAAGAGGTTTCAACCTGGTTCAGCAGTGTCGACAACCGCACAGAGGCCTCCTCCGTATCCACACCCACCAAGCCCGTCAGCTGCGTATCGATGATCTTGATCTGGTTGCTCATATAAGTGTTCGCTTTGTCGATACGCTCTTGCGACAAACCAAGTGCTGACTGCTGAGCAGTCACGCCGGAGATTGCGGTGCCGGCATATTGCGTTGCCTTCTGGCTAACCACGGACAAGGCTCCGCTTCCGAGGCCGGCGTTCGATAGCTGCGACGCTACCACAGAAGCGAGGACAAGGTTCTTGAAACCTTCGGAATTGGCGCTGGTTGATGTCGCTACGGTTTCCGAAGAACTTATGCGCGTCGTCATTACGGTGTCAGACGCGTTGGTCCAGGACGCCCAGTTGAAAGATGTCTCATAATCGGACAGAAACTGGGTCATCTGGCCGGCGGTCACATCACCGGCCGAGGCGATACCGTTTGCCGTTCTGAAGTTGGTGAACGCCGTATTGAAGTCATCCGTCACGTTGGCGATGAAATCATCGTCGAAAGTCTGCACATCCGTCGATATGCCGGAAAAGAGGTATTCGCCGTTAACTGCAGTGTTCGCGTAGCTGACGAAATTCTCCAGCACCGACATTGCGCTGTCGGCGGAAACCTTGAGGCTGTTTACATCGGAATTGCCACTGAGCGCCGTCAAGGCATCCAGCAGTGTCTGCCCTGCATCCGAGATGTTGGTCAGCGCAAGCTGCGATCCTTCCATTCTCGTCTCGGCGAAGGAGTTCGCATCGATGACCGACTGAAGGCGGCTGCTTTCACGCGAATAATCCAGGCTTGTCGAGGTACGGGTTCCAAGTTCCAGCCCGACATCGGAATAGGTACCGGTAACCGCCTCATCCTGCAGCTTTGTAATCTCCGTCATCGCAGTGGAGACGGTCGATTGCATAGACTGACTAATGGCGAGAGATGAGATAGACGTTGTTTTCATAACTAGCTAGCCGCCTGCATTAGTGAGCTGAGCATTTCGTCAATCGTCGAAAGCAGCTTCGTGGCTGCCTTGTAGGACTGCTCGATGTCCAACAGGAGAATAAGCTCCTCGTCGAGGTTGACGCCTGTGGCATTGGCATAGGCTTCCTTCGCCCGCATCTGCATGGCAGAGGTGCTTTCTGCAGCCGAGCTGGCGTTGCTTCGATATTCCTGAACCCAGCCGACGGAATCGGTCGAATAAGCCAGAAGCGTGGCACGGGTTGTGGTTCCGGCATCGCCGTCGAAATCGACGGTCTCTTCGAAACCTGCAAGATACTTGTAAAGGAGATCCGAGAAGCCGGCAGCATTCTCAGTATTCTGGCTTACGCCGGAAATATTACCGTCTCTCAGCTTAGTCGGATCGGCTTGCGCGTCACTATCGACCGTGATCAGGCCCGCCAGGCCGGAGACGATATCCGGGTTATTGAAATCGATAGTCGATCCGTCCTTGGTGGTGAAGAGGCCGGCGATTTCATCACCTGCACCGTCCACCTCGGCAAAGACCGACATCGTAACGCGGGCAATCTCGTCCAACTGATCCTGATAGGTCGGGTAGACTTCGTCGCGCAACTGCAGCAGCGCCTGAAGCGAGCCGCTGGCGCTGGTACTACTGCCCTTGCCCGGAGCAAGCGAGACACCATCGATATAGACGGCGTTGCCTGGCGGTCCGTCCGCAGACAAAACCGCACTGGCATCGAAGGTTACCTCGCGTGGCACCGTCTCGAACAGGGTGATGCCGCCGCTGGTATAAAGCACCATGTCGTTGCCATCACGGACGGTGCTCGTGACGCCGACGATCTCGGATATCTGCTTTACAAGGCCTTCGCGGGTGTCGAGTGCATCGTTGGCATCCTCGCCCCTCGCAATCTTTTCCTTGACCTTGTCGTTGACCTTCTCGAAATCCTTCAAGAGTTGGTTCAACTTATCAACGGTCGTCGAAATCTCCGAATCCGCCTGGACGCGAAGCCCCTGAACGGCTGATGTCTGCTGATTAAGGGAGTTGGCAAGATCGCCAGCCGCCGCTACTGCGGCCGCTGCCAATGTTACGTCGCTCGGTGACGTAGCATAAGTATCAAGCGACTCGACAAGAGCCGCCAGATATTGCGAAGGCGTCGCCGAAGATTCGCTTCCGCCCATCACCGCATCGAGCGATACGAGCCCCTTCAACAAAGCCTGCTGACCTGCATCGTCTGCAATTGCCGACAATGTCTGCTTCAGAAGGGCCGCGTCCTCGGTACGCTCCAGCTTGACCGTAGTCGCACCGGAATAGGGGTTCGTCGTCGTGACCGCAGTACGACGATTGTAATCCTCAGTGTTCGTATTGGACGTGTTGGTCGACACCGTGGCCGTCTGGGTCGCGGTGTTGCTCAGGATCGATTTCGTCGTATTGATTGCGGATGCGATGGACATTCAGCTGGCTCCTACGCCTTAACGGGCGAGATTGATGAGAACATCCATCAGGTCAGAGCCGGTCTGGAATACCTTGGAATTCGCCGTGTAGCTACGCTGCGATTCGATCATTTCCGTCAGTTCGCTTGCGAGGTCGACGTTGGACGTTTCCAGGGCACCGGAAACGATCTCGCCGAAGCCGGTGGTGCCGGCAAAGCCGATGGTGACGACACCTGAGTCTGCGGTCGGCTTATATACGTTGCCCGAGAAAAGCTTGAGATTGTCCGGGCTCTGAACCGTCGCCATCGCAATCTGGTAGAGGGCTTTCGGATCGCTCTTGGCGTAGGTCGCGTAAACCGTGCCATCCGAATCGATCTCGATGCCGGTCATAGACTCGGCCGGACTACCGTTGGCGCTACCCTTGGAGATTACCGATGCGCTGGAAAGCTGGTTCATGCCGGAAAGGTCGAAGTCAATGCCGCCAACGGTGATCGACAGCGGCGAGGTCGCGCCGTCAACGCTGACCAGACCCTTCGAATCAAACACCAGATCGGCGGTCACGGCCGTGCCGGAATACGGGAAGCTGCCGCTGCCGGTCGTGCTCTTATCGGCAGCATTGTAAACTGCGACTTCCCAAGAGTTATCGGCCGTCTTGGTGAAGTAGAAATCGTAGGTTACAGCTGCACCGTACTCGTCATAGGTCGTCACCGAGGTCTTTAGCATGCTGTCCATGTCGACATCGGTGGTAGCACCGTTATCACTTGCCCAGCTGCCCGCAGCGACAGGATCCGCCGACTTGTTGAGGTTGCCGGTGAGCGAGCCGTTGGTCGTTGCGACAGCCGTGATGCTCGAGTTGGAAGCCTTGACCGGCACCAGCCCGTCATAGGAGTTGACGACGGTGGTCGGCGTGCCTCCATCGGCGTCGTAACCGAGAAGCATGTAGCCGGCATCGTTCACAAGATAGCCGTTTTCATCGGGAGTAAACGAACCCGCACGCGTCAGGAAGATGTTTCCAGCGGTATCCTGGACGATGAAGAAACCTTCACCCTGGATCGCGAGATCAGATCCGGACGTGGTGTATTCCAAGGCACCCTGTTCCGAAACGGAGTAGGAAACTTTCGTCTCCACGCCGCCGGAGTTGTAGTTGCCGGAAGTGGATGGAAGAACCAGTGACGAAAACGAGGTCGAAGCGCCCTTGTAGGCTGTCGTGCTCGAGTTCGCGATATTGTCACCGACCGTCCCCAGACGGTTAGCCTGAGCATTCATGCCCGAAACGGCGGTCTTCATGGTTCCAAAAATGCTCATTTCGAATCCTCGCTGTGATAGTTGCTCCACATTAGGTGCCGGTCCTTGCGTGAAGCTGTCTGAAAAGGATGGATGGAAAATTTGAAAAACATTTTTCGACGGCGGGATGCCCAACGGGTTGATGGAAAACCGGCAGTCGAAACAATCGGAAAAGGCCGGACAATCATTGCCGGCCGGAAAACAAAAAAGGGGCGATCCTGATCGCCCTTTACATTTTTCAATTCCAGTCGATGCAATACCCGAGGAAGCGCTTTGAATCGATCGGGTCGGTTCCGAGCTTCTTGCGGAGCTTCTTGCGCAATTTGCTGATATGGCTCTCGACGACGTTTTCCTCGACGTCCTCGTCGAAGATGCCGTAGATGGCCGAGAAGATCTGCGCCTTGGAAACACGTCGGCCGCGATTGGCGACCAGATATTCGAGAATGCGGCGCTCGCGGCGCGGCAGCGGGAAGACTTCACCACCAATCTCAGGATCGCGACCGTCGGAATAGACGCGGATCGAACCGATATCGGTGTAGTTGGCGATGGCGGTCAGGCGGCGACGGATGGCAGCGGCGCGCGCCAGAATCTCGCGCGGATGAACCGGCTTGCGGACGACGTCGTCGACGCCGGCATCAAACAGCGCCAGCGTCGCATCGAGCGACGGCTGATCGGAAACGGCGATGACCGGTGCGGTGGAGCGATCGCGGATGGCGCGTGGCAGATCGCAGGCGTTCTTGGTCTGGCCGATGAGGAAGGCTTCGATGGCGCGGATATCGGCATCGGCTGCGGAGTTGACCCACTCGCCGAACTCGACGGGATCGAAGCCTGCCGAGGGGATGCCCTCGCGGCCGAACAGGGATGTGTAACCTTCCGTTACGAGCTCTCGCTCATCAACCACGACGATCATTCACCCATCTCCGAATCAGCAGCGTTCATGTGCTGAGGCATGAGTACGAATCGTGAGAGTCAGCCACAATTATAGGAACTTGTGGGGACTAATTAATAATTGATTAACCACACCTCTCCGATTTGCACTAGATGTAGTGGCGCAAACCAAAACAGGCACAATTTTTTCGGTGGATATCGCGCTAGAATGATTGATGCCAACGAGACTCCGTTTGACACGCCTCATTATCGCCGGACTCGTGACGGGAGAAAATCCGCGATCAAAAAACTACTTTTGGTTGCGGATATGTTTGTTACTCATCCACCCCGACACGGTAAAGAGGCACCATTTCTACGGCTCGATATTGAACGCGGGGAGTGGTGAGCCGTCCGCGAATGCGCGGATACAGGATCGGGCGGTATCAAGCGCCTCACGGATCGTCACATCCATATCGAGATAACGGTATGTGCCGAGGCGGCCGACAAAGGTGACGCCTTGCTCGAAGCGAGCACGCGCCACGTATTGCGCCAGCAGCGCCTGCTCGCCACTCAGCCTTATCGGATAATATGGCTCATCATCCGGACCGCATTCCCGCGAATACTCCCGGTAACATACGCTCCGTTCGTGGCTTTCCCAGGGAGAGAAGTGCTTATGCTCGGTAACCCGTGTGTAACGGACATCGGCATCTGCGTAATTCATCACCGCGCAACCCTGATAATCACCGTCGTATTGAAACTCCTCGAAATCAAGGGTGCGGTATCCAAGCCGGCCGAGCTCGTAGTCGAAGTAACCGTCGAGCGGCCCGGAATAAAACACGTGTGAGAAATCGCCGGCATCGCTGCGGACGAAATTCCGCTCCAGTTCTATGGAGATGTTGTCATGCGACAAAATACGCGCGACCATCTCGGTATAACCGTGCTCCGGCATGCCCTGATAGAGATGCGAAAAGTAGTTGTCGTCGTAGCTGAACCGCACCGGCAGTCGTTTGAGGATGCTGGCGGGCAGATCCGCAGGCGAGCATCCCCACTGCTTGCGCGTGTATCCTTCAAAAAACGCTTCGTAGAGTTCGCGTCCGACGAATTTGAGTGCCTGATCCTCGAATGTCACCGGTTCACCGATCGACGGGTCAGACTGTGACTGAATGAAGTCGTGCGCCTCATCCGGCCTGAAGGTCCTGCCAAAGAACTGGTTGATCGTGTGCAGGTTGACGGGCAGCGAATAGACCTGCCCTGCGCTCGTCGTCTTCACCCTGTTCACATAGGGCATGAACGTCATGTGCCGGTTGACGTAACGCCACACCTCATCATCATTGGTGTGGAAGATATGCGGCCCGTAGACATGGACCATCACGCCGGACGCTTCGTCCCGCGCAGTGTGGCAATTGCCAGCGATGTGGGAACGCCGATCGATGATGTGGACGACGTGACCGGCCTCTGCCAGCTCGCGGCCGATGACGGCACCGGACAGACCGGCGCCGACGATCAGAACTGGTTTCGGCACTGTGCCCCCCTAAATTCCCGAACCCGCCCGAGCATGTCTCTCGAAGTGATCCCGGAATTTGCGGGAAAGACATGCCTGGAAACAAGAAACCAAAGTGCGGTGCGCTCTAGTGCGATTGCGCCGGCGCAGCCGCACCGCCGGCTGTGCCGGCAGGAGCAGGCTCTGGCGCAATGATTTTCTTGGAAGCCATCTTCTGGTTCGACTTCCCGGCAAGATCCGCCTTGGAGAGATAATCGAGCTGTTCGAAAATCACCGCGGTCACCAATGCATCCCCGGCTCGGGCGTTGAGGTCGTCCTTGATCTTGGCTCTCAGACCCTCGACATTCAGGTCACCCACCTTCGGCAGGTCGATCATTTTGTTACCCACCAGGACGGTGTAGAGCTCATCCGTGATGTAGGGCGCGATCGGGATATGCGTGTTTGCAGCCTTCTCCTGATCGATCATCACCGAGACCTTGGTGAGGAAGTAACCGGTCACAGCTCCTTCCGTCACCACGGGGATGCTCAGGGTTTCACCTGCCACATAAGCCGGGGGAATGACGGGTTTGGCAACTTCTACGCCGGATTTCGCCGACAAGGTCACAGCCGCATATACCCCGCCAAGCGAGATTATGCATACCCAGACGCCGATCAGGACAATCTTGATCATCTATCGGCCCGAACGAGGAACTGTTCCTGGGAATAGGTGCCGTCGTCGTCTGCACTGCGAACGGCATTCTTCAGAAGTTCGGCAACGGCGCGTACAGCACGCATATGAGCTTCCACGCGGCGTTCGTTCAACTTCAGCTTGGCCTTGAGCGCATGCAGCTGCTCCAGATGGGCCGCCGTGATGTCATTTCGCTCGCTGTTGCGGAAAAGCATGGTCAATTCGTAAAGGCAGCGGCTCTTGTGCGCATTCGAGAGCTTGAAATCGAACTCGGGATCGGTGCCGATCCGCTGGTTTTCGTTTTCGATGATCACGTCAAGACGACCGAGAACCGCCTTGATGCGGTACTCGCTGTTCAGCACTTCCATGGAATCGTTCTCCCTCGGCATTTCAATCAAGCCGCGTCGTTATCAGTTTTTTTGATGGCGCCCGGCGACAGCAGCGTACGGCGTTCGAAATCCGTAATCATGCTGACAGCCTTGGCCTTGTCGTTTCCGTCTGTCGTGTTGTTGGGCACTTCAAGACGCTGCTTGTTCAGCGCCTGCGCAAAGACCTGTTCCGCGATGCCGATGCCGCCTCGCTTGGAAACCGAATCCGCCATCTGTTCGGCCATCATGCTCTTCCAGAACTCGCCGGCAGAGCCCTTGCCGTAAACAGCTTCGCTGTCGGAAGGCATCATGTCCTTGAGGAAGGTCGTCAGGACGCTCGATTCGAACTTCCGGTAAACTTCCGGAATCGGCTCCTTGCCGGTAGCGTGCTGAATATTGCCGATGCCCGCCTTGGATGCATCGCTTGCACCGGCGCCCAGCACAGATGCAAAACCGGCATTGCTGGCCGTCAGCACGGATGCCTGATGTTCAGCACTTACAAAACGCAGCTTTTCGCGCGCTGCCAACATGCTGTTCGGATCGGCTGCCTTGACTACGTCGAGGACAAGATCGCTGGAAGGAGATATGGCCACGTCGTTTCCCTCTTGCTTGCGCGCCGACCGGAAATCGACTTCGATTTCCGGGCTTGCGATGCGCAGACCTCAGTGTCACAGCGTCTTGCCTGAACCGATGAATGGCGCACGACGCTGTAAAATCGAGGGGAATGTTGCCACCTTAACCTTGCTGGAAGCTGGTGTCCTTCAATGTGATCATCATCTCAAGCAAGTTGATGACGGCATCGTCCTCGCGAGCACGCTGCTCCTGTTCCAGGGCCTCCTTGCGGCGCTCATCAAGCCGATCTCCCTTGCTGCGCTCCTTTGCCAGGCGCGCTTCCTGAGAGCGGCGGGCCGCCATAAGCTGCTTTTCTTCCGTTGCCAACCGTGAGAAACGGCCCAGATAATGGCGCGAAAGACCGCGATGGATCGGGTCGAGCGAGGTCATGACATTCGCCGTCAATTCCATTGCAGTGTTCACTTCCTCGCGCTGGCGAACGATAACCGAAAGCTCGTTTTCGATCATCTTCTCCATATGCCGCTGGACGCTGACGAGACGTTTGAGCTTCTTGGATCTGTCCATATCCGCCATTGTCCGCTCCTATAGATTGCCGAAGATGACGAAGAAGCCATCGGCAAACTGGTCGAGAATTGCCGCTATGCCGAAATAAATCAGCAGGATACCGCCTGCCAGCGCGAAAGGCGTGGAAATGAAGTAGAGAGGGATTTGCGGCGCCAGCTTGTTGATGAGGCCAACGACCACGTTGAACAGCAGACCATAAAGGATGAAGGGGCTCGCCAGCCTCAGCATGATCATGAAAGACGCGGAGAGCGTGTCCGTCAGGCTGACCAGCGAGCGTTGCGAACCGATCAACGACCCCACCGGAATGCTCTGATAGGATTCGGCCAGCTCCTTGATCATGTAATGGTGGAAATCCAGAACAAAAAGGATGAGAAGCGCGCCCGTTGCCAGAAGACTGGTCAGCGAGTTGTCGGAACTGTCTTCGAATATGTCTCCCGAAGGCGTGGCATTGAACGAAATGGCCATGCCGATTATCGCACCCGCAAACTGGATACCGAGAACATAGATACGTGCGACGAGACCGAAGATGACGCCCGTCATCGTCTCGGAGAAGATCGTCACGATGAAGACTTCGGGGGCGGCCGAGGCGGGCGGATAGAGGATATCCCAGAACAAAGGCAAAAGCGCCAGCGATAACGCCAGCGCCAGAAAAAGCCTGATCTGCATCGGCAGACGCGCCGACGAGAACCCTGGCATAACCATCACGCATCCACCTATTCGGCAGAATGCCAGGAAAAGCGCCATTATGGCGCCCTGGGGATCGGGGATCATGAAATCGAACCGAGTATCTTGATTTCCGTGCCTTTTGCCAACTCGACATGGGAGAGCACCGGAAGCGTCGAGAACAGGCGTTCGGTGATCATGCGGACATAGGAGCGCGTTTCGGGCAGGGTCACAAGTACAAAAGGCAGTCCCTCGTCCATGAATTCACGGATAACCTTGCTTGCCTCGTTGCTGAACTCTTCCAGATGGCGCGGATCGATATCGAATTCGATCACTTCGCCCTTGGCGTCGCGCTTGAGCGCCTGCTGGAAGATCAAGTCCCACTTGGTACCGATGCGGACGACACGCAGCACGCCGTTGTCGGAAAGATCGCCGCAAATCTGCTGCGCCATGCGGACACGCACATGCTCGACGATCTGCTCGGCCTTCTTCAGATGCGGTGCGAGTTCGGCCACCGCTTCGAGAATGAGATGCAGGTTGCGGATCGAAACGCGCTCGGCCAGCAACAGTTTCAAGATGGCCTGCAGGCCGGAATAGGACATGTGAGACGAGCAGATTTCGTCGGCAAGCTTCTTGTATTCCGGGTCCAGGCGATCAATCAGGATCTTCACATCCTTGAACGACAGAAGCGACGGCAGATTGTTGCGGATCACTTCGCTCACGTGCGTCAGCAGCGCAGAGATGTTGTCGATCGGGTGGAAGCCCTCACGCTTCAGATCTTCGACGAAATGTTCCAGAACTGAGACCGCCGGCATGCCGAAGGCGGGTTCGCGAACCTCGTCGCCAGGAACCGACGGCTTGTGGCGCTTGCCGGTAATGACGAGCACTTCACCGACACGCAGCGTGCTTGCGGCGACCGTCGTGCCATGGATGCGGATCTGGTAGGACTTGTCCGGGATGGCGATATCGTCGCTGACCTTGATCTCGGGTACGACGAAACCGTACTGGACGGCAAACTTCTTGCGCATCTTGCTGACGCGGAAGGCAAGTTCCTGATGGGCTCCCAGCAGGCGCGGCGAAACGAGCTTGCCGAGCGCCAGCTCGATCTCGGTGGTCTTGAGGACGTTCTTGACTGTGTCCTTTTCGACCTCCTGTTTCTGGACGGCCTTCTTTTCCTCCTCCTCGCGCAGGAGCTTGTTCTGCGCCTCGATCTGGCGGGGAACGAGCCATGCGCCAGCGGCCAGAAGACCACCAAGGGCGGTGAACGGCAGGAGGGGCAGGCCCGGAATGAGCGCGAGAACGAACATCAAGCCCGCAGCGACCGACATGGCCTTGGGATAGCTGCTCAACTGGCCGATAACGGCCGTATCGGTGGAGCCCTTGGTTCCGCCGCGCGTTACGATGAGGCCGGCTGCGAGCGAGACAATGAGAGCCGGAATCTGGGTTACGATACCGTCACCGACAGAAAGCTTGACGAAGACATCGGCTGCTTCGCCGATTTCCATACCGTGACGGAAATAGCCGATGATGATGCCGCCGAAAATGTTGATCGCGGTGATCAACAGGCCTGCGACCGCATCGCCGCGAACGAATTTCGAGGCACCGTCCATCGCGCCGTAGAAAGAGCTTTCCTCTTCGAGTTCACTACGGCGGCGCTGGGCTTCCTTCTCGTCGATCGTGCCGGCGGACAGGTCCGCATCGATCGACATCTGCTTGCCGGGAATGGCATCGAGGGTGAAGCGGGCGCCGACTTCCGCGATACGCGTGGCGCCCTTGGTGATAACGATGAAGTTGACGACGATCAGGATCAGAAAGACGATCAGACCGATAACGAAGTCGCCGGACATGACCAGACTGGAGAAGCCGGCGATGACACCGCCAGCCGCATCATGTCCCTCATGTCCATGGGAGAGGATGACGCGCGTTGTCGCAATGTTGAGCGCCAGACGAATCATGGTGGCGATCAGAAGGATCGTCGGGAAGGACGAGAAATCCAGAGGGCGCTGAATCCAGAGCGAAACCATCAGGATGAGGACGGCGAAGGCGATGGAGAAGGCCAGCCCCACGTCGATCATGAAGACCGGGATCGGCAGGAAGAGAATGCAAAGGATCGTGACTATACCGACGGCAAAACCGATGTCACGGCCCTTCGGCGCGACCTTCGGCAACGGCAGGATACTCTGAGGGGTGGCCATTTCTGCTCCGTCTCGTCATGAGATGCGGAAACCGCCTGAGGCGCTTTCGCTTCCAAAGTCCTTGAATTCGGACAGCCGTCGCAACATCGGACAGCCAGCCGGTTTGGGTAAAATCTAGAAAGCGAAGCTTGCGTGAGAGTGACGGCGCGTTAAGCCATTCCCGGAATTGATGGCCGGACGGGGATGACACAAGAGCATTTTTCAGCTACGTTCATCACGAATTAAGTCCCGAGGGCAAGGATGCCCGGTGGACGTGTGCGCGATGGAAGCGCAAGTCTGGGCCATGATATCGGCCATTGCAGCAAGCAAAAGGCTTCCATCCGCATGGTATCAAGCGCATTCTCCACATATACGAGCTATCTTGTCCTCAACAGGGACATCAATTCCTCGTTGTCGCGCGTTGCAAGCCAGGGTGATGTTGCAAGCAACACGGACTATTACGAAGAAAATATCGGCAAAGTCACCACGGCCGAGGAATTCGTCAACGATTACAGGTTGTTTTCCTATGCAATGAAGGCTTACGGCCTCGAGGAGATGACCTATGCCAAGGCCTTCATGAAGAAGGTGCTGGAAAGCGATCCTAACGACGATTCCAGCTTCGCCAATTCACTCACCGACACCCGATACGCGGATTTCGCCAAGGCCTACAATTTCTCAGGCGATTCGGCGAAGGCACAGACATCGGCGCAGACCGAGAACCTCGTTACGGCCTACCAGGATTCGTTTACCCAGGAAGAAACGGACATCAAGTCCGAGGTGTCCTATTTCCAGAGCAAGATCGGTAGCGTCGATCATGTCAACGACATTATCGGCAATGACAGGCTGCGCACATACGTGCTGGAATCGTTCGGGCTCGACGCGAAATACACCTCCAAGAACTATCTATCGCAGGTCCTGACAAGCGATCTGAACGATCCCGACAGCGTTGCCAATCAGGCGAGCAACGATGCCTGGCGCGAACTGGCTGCGGCTTTCAATTTCAGCTCCGATGGCACAGTCGCTGCAGGCGAGACCGCGCAGAGCGCTGAACAGACATCGGATCTGCGGCTCGACTACATTTACAACAAGTCGACCTATCCCTCCGACCTGCTCCTGGACGCAAACCAGTCCTACTGGGAAAAACACGTTGCCGAGGCCGGAAGCGCCTCCGAAATCACTTCGGACGCGCGGCTTCTGGAGTATGTCAAAACCGCTTTCGGACTGCGCGACACGATGATGGCATCGAGCGTTGCCAGTATGATGTACAGCCGGACATTCGCCGAGACGATCGGCAATACTGAGCTACTGGATTATTTCAGTTTCCAGACCGACGGAACGGTTGCGGCCGGTGGTTCGGCGCAGACCAGCGAACAGGCGACCAATCTCGAGGCCAAGTACAAAACGGCATTCCAGGCCAGCCAGGCCGATGCGGTGGAAAATGCCGTCTCCAATTTCGAGACCCGCATCGCCGACGTCAAAAGCATTGATGACTTCTTCAAGTCGAATGCAGATGACGACGATGCGAACAACGACGACGTTACCGAAATATGGGATGTCGCGTTGCGCGCCTTCGGCATCGACCCAAGTGAGGTCAAAATGACGGCCCTGCGCAAGATCCTTTCCAGCAATCTCGAAGACAAGGACAGCTACGCCAATCAGCTGGATGACGAGCGGTATGTGGCCCTCGTCAAAGCGTTCAATTTCGATACGAAGGGCGACGTCGACACCCCACTTCTGGCACAGTCGGAAAACGTAACTCAGGACTTTACCGCGGATTACCTCAGCCTCAAGACACGCTTCCTGAAGGGCGATGAGAGGGAAAAAGCGGGCGAAACCGCCACTGACGAGATCGAGTATTTCGAAAAGAAGATGGAATCGATTTCGACTGTCGATGAACTTCTATCGGACAGCAGGCTCGTCAACTTCTTGCTCGAGAGCCAGGAAATCGATCCGAAGAGCGTCACAAAAGACGAGCTGCAGCAGATGTTCGCTTCGGATCTCGACGATCCGAAGAGCTACGTCAACCAGTTGGACAACAAGAGCTTCGCCAAGATCGTCGCTTCCTTCAATTTCGACACCGAAGGTAACCTGACATCCGATACGCTTGGCACGGTCCAGCAGAGGGGCGACGTTTTCCAGACTGTCAGTAACTACTATCGGCAGACACTGGAAGAAGAGCAGGGCGATTCCAACGAGGGCGTTCGACTTGCTCTCTATTTCGAGCGCAAGGCCTCGTCGATCACCAGTGCCTACGACATCCTTGGGGATTCAGCGCTGCTCAACTTTTTCAAGACAGCCTACAATCTGTCGACCTATTTCTCCAGCCAGGAGCTTGAGAAGCAGGCAGCGACCGTCGAGAAATTCGTCGAGCTCGATAAATTGTCCGATCCGGACTACGTGCAGAAGGTCATTCAACGCTTCACCGCACTTTACGACAGCCAGAACGGCGCAACGGACTCGGCTGCCCTTTCCATTCTTCAGGGCAGCTCCTCCTCGATCAGCGCTGACACGCTGCTGGCCGTGGCCCAGCTTTCGGCACGCTAGCGAAGAGCTTCTTCCATCTTTTTCTGTCATCTCAAATAGAAACACCGCCCAAAGCGATCGGGCGGTGTTTTTGCGTTGAACAGGACAGCACCATGCTGTGCCGCCATCAATTCCAGTCGATGCAATACCCGAGGAAGCGCTTTGAATCGATCGGGTCGATTCCGAGCTTCTTGCGGAGCTTCTTGCGCAATTTGCTGATATGGCTCTCGACGACGTTTTCCTCGACGTCCTCGTCGAAGATGCCGTAGATGGCCGAGAAGATCTGCGCCTTGGAAACACGTCGGCCGCGATTGGCGACCAGATATTCGAGAATGCGGCGCTCGCGGCGCGGCAGCGGAAAGACTTCCCCACCAATCTCAGGATCGCGACCGTCGGAATAGACGCGGATCGAACCGATATCGGTGTAGTTGGCGATGGCGGTCAGGCGGCGACGGATGGCAGCGGCGCGCGCCAGGATCTCGCGCGGATGAACCGGCTTGCGGACGACGTCGTCGACGCCGGCATCGAACAGCGCCAGCGTCGCATCGAGCGACGGCTGATCGGAAACGGCGATGACCGGTGCGGTGGAACGATCGCGGATGGCGCGCGGCAGATCGCAGGCGTTCTTGGTCTGGCCGATGAGGAAGGCTTCGATGGCGCGGATATCGGCATCGGCTGCGGAGTTGACCCACTCGCCGAACTCGACGGGATCGAAGCCTGCCGAGGGGATGCCCTCGCGGCCGAACAGGGATGTGTAACCTTCCGTTACGAGCTCTCGCTCATCAACCACGACGATCATTCACCCATCTCCGAATCAGCAGCGTTCATGTGCTGAGGCATGAGTACGAATCGTGAGAGTCAGCCACAATTATAGGAACTTGTGGGGACTAATTAATAATTGATTAACCACACCTCTCCGATTTGCACTAGATGTAGTGGCATAAACCAAAACAGGCACAATTTTTTCGGTGGGTTTTGACAGATTCATAACAGGATTCGGCATGCCCCTGTTTGACACGCCTCATTGCTGCCAGATCAAAGGCGCGATGTAAATTGGAAAGGCAATCTACTTCCAGTTGCCGCCAGCGCAAAAATTCGTCGCTCCTGCGGTCCACTGCCCATATCCCGAAGCGACCAGGTTTGCGATCACGCGACATACGTATCGCTGCTGCGCCGGGTCATTGTTCGGCCCGGCATGGTAACGGGCAACAGCCATCGTCCAGGTCTCGTGCCGATCATATAGCTGCCGCAGAAAACGTGCGGCATAAGCGACGTTCTGGGCCGGATCGAACATATCCTGTAAGGAGGCAAATTCCGCGCCGTGATACATGAGGTTGATCTGCATGCAGCCGATGTCGATCAGCTTTGCCCCCTGCCCCCGAGACGCAGCAACCTGAGTAAAGGCTTCCTGCAGCGAACCGGGAAAGAATGCCTTGCCTTCGACATTCAAGGCAAAGGGACTGAGCGAGCCTTTTCGCCCTGTCTCGGTGAGACCGACAGAATAGAGTATGCCTTCCGGAATGCCATATTGTGCAGCGGCGCGCTGTATCTGCCGTTCGCAAGCGAGGCTGGCGCCGACCGCGGCTTCCCCCCTATCAGAGATAAACGGTGTCGGGACGAGCACCAGCGCCGCCAGAACCCGCGCCTTGAGCCGAACCTTCATCCTTACCTCCGGAAGAGCTGATACGCGTACCGATGTCCGACGTATCCGTCAGACCGCCACTCGTATTGCCGCCCTGGCGGCCGTTCTGCTGCTGTTGCTGCTGCGCCTGTCCCATATCGGAAGACTGCCGGCTGTTGGCGAATGTATCGCTGCCCTTGTCGGACGAAGTCGAACTACTTCCACTCGCAATGCTGACCGTGATCTGGTCGACGCTGTAACCTTGTGACTTCAGGTTATCGAGCATCGTGGAACTGTCGTGCATGAGCTGCCGATAGGCCTTGCTGCTTTCGACGGTGAGATGAATGTTCAGCTCTTCGCCGACCATGCGCATCGTTGCCGTCACATGCCCGAGGTCATTGGGATTGAGTTCGATCTTGAGCGTATTCACCACCTTGCCCGTGCTGGCATAAAGCGCCTCGTTGGACAGCTTTGCGCTCGGGTTCATGGCAGCCGACCAATCCGGATCCTGACCAAATGCGGTTGCCAGCGAGACCGCGTTGGAGCTCGGTGCCATGCCGATGTATCGACGGTTCTCGGTGACCTGTACGGCGGGCGTCTCCATGTCGACCGAAAGCTCGCTGTCATGCTCCAGCGCATCGTGAACCGCCGGGGCAACATCGGCGGCAGTCGCAGCTGGACGCTGGCTGGTTTTTGTATCCGTCGCCACGGTGTTCGTGGCCGTTCCTGCCGCTGCGTCCTTCAAGGACAGAGCAGCATTGCCGGCCTGTGCTGTTACCGTGTCTACATCGATTTCAGCGGAATCCGTCTGTACCGGCAGCTGATCGCCGGCAATGTCCGACTGCACAGTCTGGGCAGACGCCGTTTCCGGAAGCGACTGGAGCAATGCCAGCGCGTCGTCCGCAGCATCCGGGTCTGCGGCATCGGTGTCCGTCTTGTCTGTCTTGGCCTGATCGGCGGCGGTGTTGCGAACCGGGCTGCTCGGACCCTTCGTATTGACCGGCATTGCCGCCTGCAGGTCGGCCAAAAGGTCTGCCGCCGTATCGAGATCGGCAACGTCGACAGGCACTTGCGGCTCCGCGTCCTGCCCCTCGACCGGCATTTCAACGACGGCCTCCGGAGTGATCGCATCCGAGGCCTGAACAACGGCCTTTGAAAGCATCGTTTCGACGGTCATCGCGAACGGACGAGCGTTTGCAGTCGCCTTCGGCTCGGCGGCGACGTCGGTATCCGGCTGGTCCTGTCCGGCTTGTGTCGCGGTTGCCGCGCCATCGTCATTCGCCGCGGCGGCTTTTTCGCGCTGGCCCTGGCCGTCGCCATAAGAGTTGAGCGTCTTGGCGAAACCGTCGTCCTTGGAAGTCCGCGTACCCTTGTTGGACGCAGAGGAAGCTGCGGTTGAAACATCCGCGCTCGCCGGCAAGGCATTGTTCACTACATTCATCATCGACCCCCAATCTCCTTCGCAAGGAGCGAATCTATCTCACCCAGCTTGTTTCGGCCTTGCGTGACGAAGTCGTCAACGGCCGCATTTGTCGCGGTCGCAGCATTCGGCACAACTGAGCCTGCAGTCGTCGGATCAGGCTTGGCATCGGCAATCCGGGTGTTGCCATCGGGCGTAGGGGTGTCTTCGCCGCTGCCGCTGATATCCACAGGCCTGACAATCTCCTCGCCGACGCGTTGCGCAGCATCGAGAAGTGCCCGGTCGCGATCCGAAAGACCTTCGCGGGGAATCGATGAAAGCTGGTCGACCACCTGCGAAACATTTGAAGACGGAACCTTGGCAATATGCTCGTAAAGGCCGGGGAGTAGCGTGCGTCCCTTGCCGCTAAGCACATCATTCAATTTGCGTGCCTCTTCAGCCGTATAGCTCGCCAGATCATATTTACCCTTCAGCGTCGCCAGTCGTGATATGCGCAGGTAAAGCTCCTGGGCGCGGTCCGGATCCATGAGGTCGGCCACTTCTGAAACCCGGTCGTGTCCAAGCCCCGGCGCGCTGGTTACCGCGAGGTCGACGAAGAGGTCAGCGAACTGGCTGGCGTAAGGCGAATGAAGAAAACGCCGCGCATACCGCACAGAATAGCCGAAAGCCCGATCGACATCCTTCAGACTTGCGCTCGCGACGATGGAGCGGCGCAGCGCCGCCTCTTCCAGGATCGTGCCCGGTGCATCGATGCGGGTGCGATCGTAAAAGATCAACGCGGCGGTCGGATCAGTCGGATAATTGACGTTGCCGGCGACAAGATTGAGATAGGGACCGATCGGTGAGCCCTGATATTCCTGGGAGAGAGAGGCGATCGAGCTTGCAACCTGCCCGCCGCGGCCGTCGAGATATTTCTGCAGGACGTTGACGACACGCGCGTCGAGATATCCCTGAGTGTCGCGGGATGCCAGGAAGTTCAAGGTGGCGGGATTACCGCCACTCATCACGTAAACGAAGACTGCGTCTGCATTGCGCGTATCCGCAAGCGTTCCGTTGTCTGCAGATCGCAGCCTCTTGTCGAGAGAATCGAGCAGATAACGCTGGAGATCGGAGGCGGAGTGATCTCCGAGTACCAGCGAATCCTGGACGAACTGGAGGGACCTCAAGATCTTATAGGCATCGAGCGACTGGTCCTGGGCGCGCGTCTCGGCGGCTCCTGCAGCCAGCGCGGCCGCAAGAAGCGTGGAGCGAACAAACCAGTATCTGCGAGCGAACATCAGCGCTTACCTTCAACCATCGGCAATCAGGATTTCTATGCGGCGATTGGCTCCGTCCTCGGGATTGTCGGTAACCTGCGGTCGGCGATCGGCGAAACCGGAAAGCTGCTTTACGCGGGTATCTTCAAGGCCGCCACGCAGAAGCATGAAATAGGCGGCATGGGCGCGGTCCATCGAAAGCGTCCAGTTGTCGGCGTTGCCACCTCGATAAGGCCGGCTGTCAGTGTGGCCGCGGATGACGATCGAGCCAGCCTTCGCCTTCAAGACTGCGGCAACCTTCTCCATCGCCAGGACAGTCTCCCTGCGAGGAACGGCCGATCCGAGATCGAACATCGGCGTTGCGGCCTGGTCTGAAATGGTAACGAGCATACCGCCCTCGGACGGAGTGACGACAATGCCCTCGGCAAGTTTGCCGGGAACGCCGGTCAAAGCCTTGACGAGTTCTTCCCGCAGCTCCTCGGCCTTCTCGGTTTGCTTCTCCGTCGGCTTTGACGTTGTCTGAGGCCTGTCAGGCTCGGGAGAGCCATCATAAGGCTCCTCTTCCTTCGGCTGGCCACTGCCGTCGACAGCGCCTTTGGGTGATTGCAGCGCGGCAATCTGTTGCTGGGCCTGATCGGTGCTGGTCGACGCTTGCGCGTCAGATGACGACTGTCTCTGGGTGTCAGTGCGTGGATGCGCCTGTGCGGCGGCTGTCTCGACCGGCTTGGCATCGGGAACCGGTGGCAGCTTGCTGTCCTGCGTCACGGCAACGGCACCGTTCTGGCCGTTCTGTGGAGCGGAAACCTGCTTACTCCAGAAGTCGGGATCGAACGGATCGCGATAGGCCTCGCCGCCGGAAGCGCCGGTCGAAGGGCCGGAATTTGCAGCACCACCCTCGCCCTTCACGCTGACATTGGCCTGCTGGCCAACTTCCTGAGCGATCTCAGCCAGCACCGCGTAAGGATTTTCGAAAAATGCCTCTTCGGAAAAGCTGGTGTTCTCACCGGAAGAAGCCGTCAGATCCTCGCCGGAAGCTGCGGCGGAACCGTCCTGTGTCTTATCGGCTGCAACGTCCGACTTCTGACCGTTCTGTTCGCCTTGTGCGTCCTTTGCCGGTTCTTTGACGCCGTCAGAGCTGGGCTGCTCATCCGTCAGCTTGATCGGATTGAAGTAGCTTGCAATCGAGGCCTTCGTTTCTTCGTTGGAGGCGTTGACGAGCCACATGACCAAGAAGAATGCCATCATTGCCGTCATGAAGTCCGCATAGGCGATCTTCCAGGCGCCGCCATGGGCTCCGTCATGATCACCCTTGTGGCGTTTGACGACAATAATTTCGTTCTTGCCGTGATGATGACTTTCACTCATCTATCTGCTCTTCCATCGCTTCGACAAAAGTCTTCAGACGCGTCACGAGAATCGAGTCACCGACTTCCAGCGTCATGTCGATTTCCGACGATTCTTCGTATTCGACTTCAGTCACGAGCGGATCGAGCCGCTTGCGCATCATTTCGATAAATGTTTCTGAACCTCTCACCGAGAGTTTCACCGTCCTGCCCTGCCCGATCTCTTCAGCGACATCGGCCGCGAATTTTGCGCCAGCAGCGCGAGCGACCTCTTCCTGGACAAAGGGTTGCAGGACACGCGCCACCGAAGTGTCTACGGCATCCGAGACTGATGCCTTCATCTCCTTGAGGAAGGCTTCAACGCGTTCGGCAACGACAGCGTCGTATTTCGCCGTCAGCGCCTCGATTTCCTCGCGATGCCTTGCGGTGATCTGCGCCACCTGCTCCTCATGGCGTTCCGTCATTTCGACCACGGCAGCCTCATGGCCTTCGGCGCGCGCCTTGCTTTTTTCCTCTTCGATATCGACGGCAGGCTCTGACGCCACGTCCGGGAGATCGAAGTTGTTCTCGGGAAAATCGAAATCGGAAACGAACTCCGATGGCTGCGGCTGCGGTTGCGGAGCGCCAAAATCCTTCAGGTAACGAGCAAGCGGCATACTCATGGAGATATCCCTACCTAGCCGACATGCGGAGAATGAAAAGGCTTACCTCAAAACTGAACAAGTGGACCATTCCTTCGTGCGTTTGGCAGGCTCGCTTCGAGGCGATCGGCGCGATGCATCCGGGAATGAACGCATTATCACCTGAAACCAGCTACGATGCCAAACTTGTGCGAAGATGAAGACCCGCCAACGGCGCTAGCTAAAAAGAACGCGTGTGCTCTGCTGATGACCATTGAGCAGGGAGAGGAGCTGTGACGACAGCGACTGCTGGGTTTGGTAAGCCGCCAGCTTGGTGGATTCTTCTTCCATATCCGCATCGACCAGGCGGCCAACGCCCTTGTCGAGAATATCCTGGAGAGACTTCACGAAGCCGGTCTGCTGATCGACACGGGCGGAGACGGTGCCCAGCGAACTTGCCAGCTGATTGAGCCTGTCGGTCAAATGGCCAACGACGGCAATCATGTCGTCCAGCTCGGCCGAGGTCGTTGCGTCGGAAACGGCAATCGACGTGCCGGTCGTCGCAATGGTCGAATCCACGTCAAGCAGGTAGTAGTTGCGGGAGGTCGCGGTTCCGTCGGAATTCAATGTATTGGCGTCGATCGCGCCGGTCAGAAGGCCGCGATTGGCATCGGCCGAATCGATCAGCGTCGTATCCGCGGTATCTACGGAAACATAGCTGAGCGATACCGCCCCCGAAACGCTACGCTGGAAAGACGTCGGAATGGTTTTCGATGCGCCGAGAATTTCATCCGAATTGTAGAGCCAGTTGTCGCCGGAGAACGTCGCTGCCTGGAGCACAGAGTTCAGATTTTCCTTGAGCGAGCTAATTCGACCGTTGAGTGCATCTCTATCCGTACCCTCCTCGTAGGCGGTCACCAGCTGACTGGTGATCTCGTCCATGATGTTGATGGAGGAGGTCACGGCCTCATAGGCCGTATCGAGCTTAGAGGCACCGAGGTTGAGCGCATCTCCGATACTACCGAGAACACTCTGGTCAGAGGTCATGTTGGTTGCGGCCGACCAGTAACCGGCATTGTCTGCCGCAGATTCAACCGCCAGGCCGGATGCCGTGCGCTTCTGGGTTTCTTCGAGATTGTCGCTCGCGAAAAGAAGGGTCTGTAGCGCGCTCTGCACGTAACCGACGGTCATGATCTTCGACATGTTCTAACCACCTATGTTCGGAATCAGGACATGCCGTTTGTGATCCGGCCGCGACGCATCGACTTCATGCTGCTTGCCATGTGGCAAGCGCGTCACGTTTATGGCTCTTTGGCCAATACACGAAGGTTAATGAAAACCTACGATTCGGACAAGACGCAAACAACCTTGCGCCAGCATATCGTCTCGGATTCCAGCTACCGCCATTCGGTATAAGCCGTTGATTTTTCTGAATACGTATCGGGCCGCGTCGTGGAAACGCGGCCCGTTTTTTGTCATCGAAATCAAGTGATCCCGAACCTTTAGCCCTGGAAGAGCGAAAGAATGTTCTGCGAAGAAGAGTTGGCGATCGACAGCGACTGGATCGCAAGCTGCTGCTGCGTCTGAAGCGCCGAAAGCTTGGCTGATTCCTCCTCCATGTCCGCGTCGACCAGTCGGCTTACACCGGTTTCGATTGCGTCCGACAGAGTCGCTGCGTATTCATCCTGCAGATCGATACGGGTGATCAAAGCACCAAGGGCGGCACCCGAATCCGTCAGGCTGGAAAGTGCGGCTTCGACCTGGTCGAGGAAGGCCTGAATGTCGCCGGTCGTGGATGCCGAGGTCAGAGCGATGCTCATGACGCTACCGAGGATCCCGTCTTCGCCGACGCCGTTATTGATGGTGCCGAACATTGCGTAAGAGGCGACCTGGAACTCAGCGGTCGTAACCTTGACCGTGCCGTCCTCATTGCGGATGAAGCCATCCACGACCACCGTGTTGGAGGCATTGTCGGCTGCAACCATCCAGTTTTCACCGGAGAACGAAGCTGCCTGCGCAATCGCGCTCAACTGTTCCTGCAGCTTTTCCACTTCGAGCTGGATCTGGTCCTTGTCGGTGGACTCTTCCGTTGCGGTAACCAGCTTGGCCTTGATTTCGTCGACAACGTCGATGGCGCTTTCCATCGCAGCGTAAGCGGTATCGACCTTGGCGGCACCAACGCCAAGAGCGTCGGAAGCGGCGTTAATCGCCTTGTTGTCGGAATTCATGGTCGTGGAGATCGACCAGTAGGCGACGTTATCGGCGGCTTCGCTGACGCGGTAACCGGAAGAGACGCGATCCTGCGTGTCTGCAAGGCTGCTGCCGATAGCACGAAGCGTCTGCAGTGCGGACATTGCGGAAGTATTTGTCAAAATGCTCGTCATCTCAAATTGCCCCTTGGCTCACGGTTGGGAGGGACATTCCGGCGTGGACCGGTAAACGCGATCAGCTTCATGCCTGGCCGGTGGACGTTGCGTGTTCGCTGCTGCCCGGCCCGCTGTTTCAATGACGAGGAGAAAAACCGATCAGGGTTAACAGAGAGTTAACGCCTGCTTGCGGCT
Source organism: Agrobacterium sp. Ap1 (assembly GCF_017313375.1). NCBI lineage: Bacteria > Pseudomonadati > Pseudomonadota > Alphaproteobacteria > Hyphomicrobiales > Rhizobiaceae > Agrobacterium > Agrobacterium sp. Ap1. Next base: position 64,716 of record NZ_JAFLMY010000002.1, on the reverse strand, counting down.
GTTAACACGAATGAACAGAAAGCTAACAGCCTCTGATTGCGGAAATACAAAATTAACAAATAAAAACAAGACGTAAAAAAGGGCCGCACCATGGTGCGACCCTATTATCCGAGAGCGGGTTTTTTTTAGCCGCGGAACAGCGTCATGATGTTCTGCGAAGAAGAGTTGGCGATCGACAGCGACTGGACGGCCAGCTGCTGCTGGGTCTGGAGTGCCGAAAGCTTTGCTGATTCTTCTTCCATGTCGGCGTCGACGAGGCGGCTTACGCCCGATTCGATCGCGTCGGAGAGGCTGGCTGCAAAGTTGTCCTGCAGGTCGATACGGGTGGTCAGAGCGCCGAGAGCAGCGCCGGCATCCGTCAGGCTCGACAGAGCGGTTTCAACCGTGTTCATGAAGCCGTCGATGTCGCCCTGGGTCGAACCCGAGGTCAGAGCGATGGTCATGACAGCGCCCAGAATGCCGCCGGAACCGACGTCGCTGGACAGGGTCTCGAACATTGCGTAGCTGGACAGGTTGAAGCTTGCGGTGGTGATCTTGACCGAGCTGTTGTCTTCGCGGATGAAGCCGTCAACGACCGTGGCCGTCGTCGAGGTGTTGGAGCCGGAAATCTGCCAGTTTTCACCGGAGAAGGATGCTGCCTGGGCAACGGCCGTCAGCTGCTGCTGAAGCTTTTCGACTTCAAGGTTGATCTGCTCCTTGTCGGTCGAGCTTTCCGAAGCGGTAACCAGCTTGGCCTTGATTTCGTTGACGATGTCGATAGCGCTTTCGGTTGCAGCGTAAGCTGTGTCAACCTTGGCAGCGCCGACGCCGAGTGCGTCCTTGGCGGCGTTGAGAGCCTTGTTGTCCGAGTTCATGGTCGTGGAGATCGACCAGTAGGCAACGTTGTCTTCAGCTGCGCCGACGCGATAACCGGACGAAACGCGATCCTGTGTGGAAGCGAGATCAGTGTTGATGTTCCGCAGCGTTGCGAGAGCAGACATGGCGGAGGTGTTGGTCAGAATGCTGGTCATGAAAGTTGCCCCTTTGGCACTATGATTTGAAGGGACATTCCGGATTTCGCCGGGAACGACAGTCAGCTTCATGCTTGCCGGAAACCGTTAATTTCGGCCCGTCGTTTTGATGAGCCGAGTAGACACCGTTAAGGTTAACAAGTTCCAAACAAAGAAACAAAAAAACGCTTTAATTTCATTTACTTCCCGTTAATTTTTAAGCATTTACTTCCTGTTAATATCTACGATTGGCAGCAGCGTTTCCGCTGGATTTCAAGGCGCCCAAAACGAAAAAGGCCGCACCTGGAAGGTGCGGCCCCAATTTCGGAACGATGCCAGTGATTACTGGAACAGACGCAGGATGTTCTGGCCCGAGGAGTTGGCGATCGACAGCGACTGAACAGCGAGCTGCTGCTGGGTCTGGAGTGCCGAAAGCTTTGCAGATTCTTCTTCCATGTCGGCGTCGATGAGGCGGCTGACGCCCGAGTCGATTGCGTCGGAGATCTTGGAAGCGAATTCGTCCTGCAGGGTGATACGGGTGGTCAGAGCGCCGAGAGCAGCGCCGGCATCCGTCAGGCTCGACAGAGCGGTTTCAACCGTGGTCATGAAGCCGTCGATTGCGCCCTGCGTGGAAGCAGAGGTCAGAGCGATGGTCATGACAGCGCCCAGAATGCCGCCGGAACCGACGTCGCTGGCGAGCGTCGAGAACATTGCGTAGCTGGACAGGTTGAAGTCGGCAGTGGTGATCTTGACCGTACCGCTGTCTTCGCGGACGAAGCCGTCAACAACCTTAGCAGTGGTCGAGGTGTTAGAGCCGGAAATCTGCCAGTTTTCGCCGTTGAACGAGGCGGCCTTACCGATTGCGGTCAGCTGTTCCTGAAGCTTTTCGACTTCAAGGTTGATCTGATCCTTGTCGGCAGAGCTTTCCGAAGCGGTAACCAGCTTGGCCTTGATTTCGTTGACGACGTCAATGGCGCTTTCGGTTGCAGCGTAAGCTGTGTCGACCTTGGCAGCGCCAACGCCGAGTGCGTCGGAAGCGGCGCCGAGAGCCTTGTTGTCCGACTTCATCGTGGTCGCGATGGACCAGTAGGAAACGCCGTCAGAAGCAGAGTTAACGCGCTCGCCCGTGGAGACGCTGTTCTGCGTCTTCTGCAGATCCTTGTTGATGTTGCGGAGGGTTTCGAGAGCCGAAGTAGCGCCGGCATTGAAGTTGATGCTAGACATGAAGTGTCCCCTAAAGACTGAAAACAAACGGTGAGGACATGCCGGTTCTTAATCGGCTGCGACGGTCCGACATCATGCCACTCGGTTCCGTTTATTCGTTTAGGACACCAACCCGTCGCAGGACCAAATTAGCCAGCCAAGAGTTGCCACAGTCTTAATTTTGGGGGTGAGTCGTCGGCAATGCGGACACATAGTAAACAAACGGTTAGCGCTCGGGGTGGTACGTTAAACATAATTTCAGCGAGCGTTTTTCCGGCTCCGGCCAACCAACACCGGTTTCAAGCAAGCTTCGCCGGATAGCAAAGTCGGATCGATTTCTTGCGTCGCCCGCAAGCAAGCCTCTGCAACCAACAGACGAACTTGGCGCGGCAACGAAAATACGGAGCAGATGTTGACCGAGATCAGCTATAAGGCCGCGTCCCAGCATTTCCGCAGCGGCGACTACACCTCCTCGCTCGTCACCATCAACAGGTTGCTCGAAGTTCAAAAGGATGCCCGTACCTACACGCTGCTCGCCCGCACGCTGAAGCAGCTCGGTCACAAGGCCGAAGCGGCCCAGTCCTTCCAGTTGGCTGCCGAGCTCGGCGGTCAACATGCCGACGACAATCTGATCGATGCCATCAAGCTCAATTTCGAAATCGGAGAGAAGGACAAGGCACTGGCTCTGGCCAATCGCATTCTTCCAAAGCTGACCCGCGATCCAGAACTGGCTTTCATCGTCGCGTCAACTCTGGTCGAGAGAGGTGAGGCTCGTATCGCCCGCGTGTTCAAAACCTTGCTGATCAGGAGTAAGGAGCTGCCGCATATGCTGCTCGGCGCCCGGATTTCGCTGAACACCTGGGATATGTTCGATCCGTCCGATATCGAGACCGCCCGTGTACTGCTCAGCCGAATTCCGAACAGCCAGCCGGTGCGGCTGATGTATCTCACCTTCAGCCGCGAACACAGCAAGTACGACGCGATAGAGCGCCACCAGCCGATCATCGACGCTGAACTTGCGTCAGGCGAGACGGACTTCGTCAGGATGGACGGCACCTTCTTCAACCTCCATTGGACCGGCAATGAGCATCTGAACCAGCTGGCTCGTAGCAACACGCCGAGATTTTCCCCGGAGATGACCGCAATCCGGCATCAAATGCCCCATACGTGGGGTGACAAGATCCGTGTCGGTTACCTCTCCTCCGACCTTTTCGACAAACATGCCACGATGAAGCTGATCCGCCGAGTGTTCGAATTGCATGACAGGGATCGCTTCGAAGTGACCCTCTTTTGCCATACCGATCCGAAGATGCTGGCGACCAATGAGGCAAACCGCGAAGAGTGGGGCAATGTCGTCACCGTTCGCGATCTCAGCGATGAGGAGATCGTGGCCGAAATCAGGTCCCGCAATATCGACATCCTCGTCGATCTCAAGGGCCATACGATCGGCACTCGCAATACGGTCTTCAACATGCAGGCGGCACCGATCCAGGTTGCCTGGCTGGGCTTCCCAGGCTCCACTGTCAACGTCGATCTCGACTATGCCGTGGGCGACAAATACGTTTTGCCGGATAGTTCGAAACCGCACTATTACGAGAAGTTCTGCCGCCTGCCGGAAACTTATCAGCCGAACGATCCGGTCAACAGGCCGCTTGCCAAGCCTATGACACGCAAGGAAGTGGGCCTTCCCGAAGACGCCTTCATCTATGGGTCGTTCAACGCGAACCGCAAGATTACGCCGCAGATGCTGGATATGTGGGCAGATATCGTGAAGTCCACGCCGAACGGCATCCTCTGGATCCTGACCAACAATGCCGAAAGCAGGATGAACATACAGAAGAAGCTCGTCGCCGCCGGCGTTCCAGCCAAGCGCATCTTCTTCATGACCAAGATGCAGTTCGAGCACCACCTGAACCGCATCCCGCTCGCGGACCTTGGCCTCGACACCTATCCCGTTAACGGCCACACGACGACTTCTGAGATGCTCTGGGCCGGTCTGCCGGTCCTGACCTACAAGGGCACCAATTTCGCCTCGCGCGTCAGCCAAAGTCTGCTGCATGCAATCGGACTGCCCGAACTTATTGCTGAAGACGAAAACGACTATGTACGGCTGGCCGTCGAGTTCGGCAAAAATCCCGAACAGCTCAAGCCTCTGCGGCAGCGCCTGGAAGACAATCGCCTGAAAAGCCCGCTTTTCGACGACGAACGCTTCACCCTGCATCTCGAAACCGCTTACGAGACAATGGTAGAGCGCGCCAAAAACGGCTTGAAGCCCGATCATATCGATGTTGCGTGCCTGCCGGCACGTAGCGGGCCTTTCATGGAAAAGTCCGACTGAACACAAACGCCAGACACAGGCCTGGCCGGACGCACATTGAGCGTTGCGCCCGACAACCTACAAGCATGATGCTGCTCTAAAGCACACCGTTCCCGACACGCGTTGTCCGGAACCGAACATCATTGCCGAGATGCGTGCAAGACGCATCATGACAGCCCGGTATCCAACCTGATGAGAACTGGCGATCGAAAGCCGGCGCGATCTGTTGCGCCACGATGGTCGACCAAGCCTTGGAATGTCGAATTTCCTTTTAAATTCAACACTCCATTTCTACGCAAGCCTCATACTCTAACTTCACTACCGAGCGATCCTCTGAAGTTTCAGGGATCTCGTGACGGCCCGAATACAACGTTAACCATAAAAACTGGCTAGACGGCTCATTATGAAAACATGTCCCTACTCCATCGAACGCGAAGAAATCCTTGCCAAGGCGATTGGCCCGTTGGCGGCCGAACTGAGGCTGCTGGACGCTGCCGATCTCATTTCGCTTCTTCGTTTCGAGTATCACAGCAGCATCGCTGATCTCGTCGATTCTGCTGCCGAACTCTATTTTCATCCGGGGACGGTCCGCTTCGGCGTCGGAGGCGACTATGCTCTCGACTGGTCGACCTACCCGTCGATCACGCTCGATCTGGAGATCAGCCCACCGGGCATCACCATATATAGCCGATTGAAGCTGGAAGCCGACAAGGCCAGCATCTCGATCAACTACATCAACTTCCACAGCCCGTCTGCCGATCCGAGGGAGAACACGTCCATTCTGGCCGACAGCCTCAGGAAGGTGACCTTCCATACGACCAAGGCGCAGGCGGCTCTCGAGCTGAGCAGCCCGGCCCATCACTGACGAGACTATCGTTCCCTCCTGCGTGCGTCGGAGGGGAACTGAGCGATTTATTCACCGCTTGCCGCGCCATGTGCGCGGCAATTTGCGTTTAAGAAGCCCCTCGCCCGGCCGATGGGCAATCCCAGTGCGGCCGCCTCGCCTATTACACACAGGCGAGATCGAGCGACGGGAGCGGATGGGACGTGAAGGAGATCAGTATCGCCACCGACGCGCCTGCTCGTTGCCTGGGCTCAACGGATATCCAGGAAGGGGACGATAGGAATGCGAGGGTGCGCTACGGCGCTGAGTGGAGTCGAGCCTAGGACAAAAGCCAGCCGGAACCGACAGGAGAGCCACGCTCGCCACGGAGGTCAGGAGACCTTCAGATAGACAGCTGCAGGCCCATACCGCAACCCGGCAGGCTTGCCGCGCCGAGAGACAGGCGCACAATTTCGATTGTTCAGGAGAACGATCTGACCAGAGAGCCGACGAGCAGGTTCCAGCCGTCTATAAGGACGAAAAACAGGATCTTGAACGGAAGGGAGATCGATGTCGGCGGAAGCATCATCATGCCCATGGCCATGGTAATCGTGGCGACAACCATATCGATGACGAGGAAAGGCAGGACAATAAGGAAGCCGATCTCGAAGCCGCGACGGATTTCGGACAACATGAATGCCGGAACGAGCACCCGATAATAGGGCCTATCGTTCTCTGAAGTCTGCTGACCACGTTCAGTGGCGAGATCGACAAACAGGGCGAGATCCTTCGGCCGAGTGTTGGCGATCATGAAGCTTCGGAACGGTTCGGCCGTACGCTCGATCGCCTGCGCTTCTGTTACCTGACTTTGCAACATGGGCTGGATGCCCTCGCGCCACGACTGCTCAAGGGTCGGAGACATGACGTAGAACGTCATGAACATCGCCATGCTGGTGAGGATCATGTTCGACGGCGTGGTGGCAAGGCCCATGCCGGTTCTCAAAATCGAGAAGGCGATGATGAAGCGCGGGAAGCTCGTCACCATGATCAGGATGCCGGGCGCTACAGACAGGACGGTCAGAAGGCCGAAGGTGCGAACGATCCAGGCAGCCGCAGAGCCGTCAACAGGAGCGTTGATCAAATCCTGCAGCTGCTGAGCATGCGCAAGACCGGGCACCAAAGCCAATGTGGCAACGAAAATCGCGAGACGAATCATTCGACAACAAAAGTCCTAATCAGGACCTTTGTTACACGCCCTTGGGAACGCAGGCTAGCAATCTCCTGAAGGTCGCCCTTCAAATATGTGAATCCACGCGGCCCCTGCAACTGCTGCAGCGAGAGCGTCCGCAGATAGGTCATGATGTTCTGGTTCACAGTTTCGGCCAGCGCCGGGTCAGGCGGGCCGTCAAATACCAAACCCACCTGCAGCCGAATGAGATTTTCCGCCGGATAGCCAATATTAGTCAATATCGGTGCCAGTTCCAGCATATTGGGGAGAGCCGGCGCGGCCTTTTCGCCCTCGCCTTTCTTCTCGCCCTCGGCGGCAGGGGTGCTTGTCGCTTCCTCCACCGGTTTTGGCGCCGGTGCAATCAGCTTTCCCGTCAACCAGCCGCCGCCGCCGCCCACCAGGGACAACAGCACCACGGCACCGATCATCGGGATAAGTGCGTTCTTCTTCTTCGGGACGCTGTCGTCCTCAGCCGTGATAGCCATGTGGTTTCACTCCTCGGCAAAAACCCGGACGCCTCAGATCGGCGAGAACAGGTCCATGAGCTGCTGGCCGACCGGCGGCTGTTGAATTTCGGTTACGCGACCGCGGCCGCCGTAGGAGATGCGGGCCTCGGCGATCTTTTCGTAGGAGATTTCGTTCTCCGAATCGACGTCCTGCGGCCTGACGATACCGGCCACGTTCAGGATGCGGATCTCATGATTGACGCGCACTTCCTGCGAACCGCTGATCAGAAGGTTCCCGTTTTCGAGAACGCCGGTCACCACGGCCGCTACGAGCAGGTTCAGCTGTTCCGATCGGGTTGTCGACCCCTTGCCGTCGGAATTGGATTCGCCGTTGAAGCCGAATGAGGAATCGGTGCTGGGCTTCCATCCGAAAATTGTGGCATCGGCCTTCCACGCCGTCGTCCGGTCGTTGCTCTTTTCAAGCTTCGTCTCGTTGTCGAAATCAGCCTTGTCGTTGATCTTGATCGTAACGGTCAGGATGTCGCCGATATTGAGCGCGCGTGCGTCCTTGAACAAAGCGGCCTGGCTGTCGCTCCAGAGCGAATAGCCATTGTTCATGTTGTGCGGGCGCTTAGGATAGGAAGCGAGCTGTGGCGCCTGACTGAACTGCAGGCCACTGCCGATGGGGCTCATCGACGGTGCATTGCCGACTTCCCTAATCGTCTGGGGCGTTTGCGAGCATCCCGAAAGAAGCGCCACGGTAGCAAGGAGTGCGGGTGCGAGTTTGGTCATGACGGGTCTTTCGACGTGTTGGGATCCGCTGCACTGGCGATGATGGACGCAACGGCCGCAGCCTTCTTGGCCTCCATCTCACTCAATATCAGACCGGATTGGCGGGGCGGCAGCCGCATGACGATTGCGGCGGCAAGCCCTGCCTGCATTTCGGACAGCTGCGGAGCAGCAGTGTCGGGCTTCATGGTCTTGAAGATATCGACCAGGCCGTTTTCGGCCTGCTTCATGAATTCGTTGCGCCGGCCGATCCAGTCCTCGTATTCGGCCTTGCGGGCTTCCATCACGGCTATGCGATCATCGACCTCAGCCTGAAGTTTCTCAAGGTCCTGTTTCTGCAAGGCATAACGGCGATCGCGCGCCGCGTCGGCAATATTGCCGCAAAACTGCTGGACTTCGGTCTCGCTCGTCATCCCGGTCGTGTCACGAACCTGCTCCTGGGCGTCGGCCGAGGGCAGCGCCACGAGCAGCCCCAAGAGAGCGAGAACCGGAAGTGCAACCGAGGAGCGCTCCCATGGGCGCAACCGAGCCGGAGATGAAGTGTCTGGGCCAATCATTGCAGTACTAGCTCCGCTTGCAGCGCACCTGCAGACTTGATCCCCTGCAGGATCGCAATAATTCCATCAGGCTTGACGCCGATGCTGTTCAATCCTGCCACCAGCGAGCGCAGATCCGGACCTTCGAGAACCGCAACCGGACCACCGGTCTTCTCGGCCATGATGTCCGTCTGCGGCTGGACGTAGGTCTCGCCGCGCGAGAAAGGCAGCGGCTGCACGACCTGAGGCATTTCGGTAACCTGTACCGTCAACGTTCCATAACTGACCGCGACCCGGGAGATGCGCACATCCGCGCCGATAACGATGGTCCCCGTCCGTTCGTTGATGACGACCTTGGCAGGTGTGTCTGTTTCCACGGCAAGGTTCTCGATCCGCGCCATCAGGCGAGCGAGATCTTCCTGCGGTGGCTTTTGCACGGCGACGACCTGGGAATCGCGCGCTTCGGCAATCGGCATGCGATAGGTACTGGTGGAGAAGGAGTTGATCGCGTCAGCAACGCGGATTGCCGTAGAGAAGTCCGGATTGCGCAGCTGAAGAACAAGATTGCCCGAATCCTTGAAGCGCGAAGGCAATTCTCGCTCGATGATGGCGCCCCCGGGAATACGGCCGGCCGTCGTAATGCCTTCAGTGACGGTGGCGGCAGCGCCTTCGGCCAGAAAACCGGAAACGACGACTGCGCCCTGTGCAACGGCGTAGATCTGCCCATCGGCACCCGTGAGCGAGGTCATGACGAGTGTTCCGCCGCGCAGCGAGGTGGCGTCACCGAGAGAGCTGACGGTCACGTCGATGCGGCTGCCGGGACTGGTGAAAGGCGGGAGGTTCGTCGTGACCATGACGGCCGCAACGTTTTTGGCGGCCGATTGACCGCCTTGCGTCGAAATACCCAAGTTCTGGAGCATCGCGCGCATTGACTGGTCCGTAAACGGCGAGGCACGCAAGCCATCGCCGGTTCCCTGCAGGCCGACAACGAGACCATAACCGATGAGCTGGTTATCACGTCCGGCCTGGAGCGATACCACGTCCTTGATACGCGCATTTGATGCCGCTTCGACGACAGACGCCGCAGCAAAAAGCGCCAGCAGGCTGGCGGCGATCGTTGTTAGCAGTCTACCGATCATTTCTGGACAACCTCGACATTTCCGTCAGCCCTCACCACGCCGGTGACGGTAACTCCACTCTCAGTGTTTCGGACTCGGATCGAGTCTCCGGTCATGGCATCCTGCAGAGCCGATCCGGCAGCCGAAATCGTCAGGCCGCCAACATTGAACATGATACGGATCGCCTTGCCGCGCTCGATCGTGTAGGGCTCACGCAGCGAGGAAACCGGGATAGTCCGTCCCGCCACCAGCGTCCGCTTTGCCACCTTGCCGATGACATCTGTGACGCTTGACGTGTATCCGCCGGCCAGGTTCGGATTGGTCACTTCGACCTCCATGACCTGGCTTGAGGAGATGATATCGCCCGGGAAGATCGTCGATGTGGGAACGACGGCATAAAGAGGCTGGGCAACCGCGACCTGCGATCCGGCACCAGCGATGAACAGCAGTGACAGGATAGCCCCGCCGACAGCCGACCGAAGTGCATTTACACTAGGAAACATCATGTTTGCCCGCCTCTTAATCCGTTACTTCAGATTCTTACTGACGATCTGAGCCATCTCATCCGCTGTCGTGATGACCTTGGAGTTCATTTCGTAAGCGCGCTGTGCAGAAATCAGGTCAGTGATTTCCTTGACGGAATCGACGTTCGAGCTTTCGAGATAACCCTGCTTCAGATAGCCGTAGCCGGTATCCAGCGGCGAACCGACAACTGCATCGCCGGACGCTTCCGTGACCGCGAAAAGGTTGTCGCCCAGCGGACGCAGACCTGCATCATTGGCAAAAAGCGCCACCTGCAGCTGACCGACCTGTGTCATGTTATCCTGTTCGCCGATGCGAACCGAGACGGTGCCGTCCTGAGCGATAGTGACTTCGGTAGCGTCCTGCGGAATGGTGATCGCGGGAATGACGCCGTAGCCGTCGATCGTCACCAGACGGCCGTTGGCATCCTTGTTGAATGCACCGGCACGCGTATAAAGCGTCGTACCGTCCGAGCCTTCGATCTGGAACCAGCCATTGCCGACGATTGCGGCATCAAGCGTATTGCTTGTCTGGGAAATTTCACCCTGTTCGAACAGCTTGCGAACAGCCGAGGTCTGCACGCCGAGACCGATATTGGCGCCTTCCGGCACAACCGACTGGTTGGCGCGGTTGGCGACGCCTGCGGCGCGTTCGGTCTGATAGAGAAGGTCGGTAAACTCCGCCCGGCCGCGCTTGAAGGCGGTCGTGTTGATGTTGGCGATGTTGTTGGCGATGACTTCGAGGTTCGTCTGCTGGGCATTCATACCCGTTGCAGCAATGGCGAGTGCTCTCATGTACGTGAAACCTCTTTATCCTAGATCTGCATTTTGGAAATTTCGAGATAGGCCGATACGACCTTGTCTCGAAGGGCGACCGCGGTCTGGAGCGTGCGATTGGCTTCCATGACAGCATCGACGACTTCGCGCGTATCTGCCTTGCCCTGAATGCCGGCAAAGGACATCGCTTCGCCTTGCTTCACGCTATCGAGCGCACCCTTGGCGGCATCAGCAAGAAAACTGCCGAATGTTGGCCCCGCAACACCGGTTGCGACCGTACCGACTGCGGCGCCCAGCATGTTCGACATGCTGCCGGAGGTGGTCTCCGTCTGGTCGAGACCAGTGGACTTTTTCAGCGCACCGATGCTTGAAATGCTATCGATCATAGTTAACCTTTCAACAAATCGATTGTCGACGAGATCAGATCCCGCGTCTGCTTGATGCTCTGCAGGTTTGCCTCGTAGCTGCGATTGGCTTCGCGAAGGTCGGCCATCTCGATCAGCACATTGACGTTCGGATATTTGACCATGCCCTGCGCATTTGCAGCGGGGTGGTCGGGATCGTATTCCTCGGTGAACTTGCCCTCATCAGCGCCGATTTTCTTGACATCCACCATGTTGATGCCGCTGGCGCGATCCATCTCATTACCGAAGGTGATGATCTTGCGACGATAGGGATCCGCACCCGAGGTGTCGCCGGTCGTACGTGCGTTTGCGATGTTTTCAGAAACGACGCGCAGGCGGGTGGACTGGGCTTCCATTCCACTACCTGCGATCTTGAGCGAAGCGATCAAAGAGTCCATTTTTATTTACCCAATGCCGTCAGCATCATTCTGTTGATATTTTGAACGAGGAGGGTGTTCAGCTCGAACTGCCGCTTGATCTCGCCCATCTTCGACATTTCCGACGCCAATGAGACTGTATTGCCGGATTCCTGGACGCCTATCTCCTGATTGAGCTTAGAGTCCTTCAGCTCAACCCGGCCATTGCCGGCGATGTCCGCGGTCATGTGAGCCGCATTCGTCCTCGCCATTTCCATGGACCCGAGACCACTTGCCGACTTGAGCTCGGCATCGAAAGGCGTCAGATCCTTGGAGACGTATTTCGGCGTGTTGGCGTTGGCGATGTTCGTCGTCGTCACCTGCTGTCGAACGGACAGCCATTCCGCCTGTCGAGACGCAAGCTCGAACAACTGAATCGGCTGCATGGTCATGGTTGTTCTCCATCTTGTTGTCCCGGACGCTAGAGAGACAATCTTGCGCGGGACTTGCGGTAGGCGCAGCCCGCCGATTTGCCGTATCCGCACGCATTTTCCCCCTCGCTAAACCAAACAGGTTCGCGCAAGCCCGGGCTCTTAACTGTCTCCTTCAAATCGCCACAGCTCTCCCGCGCGGGGGCATGCGCCGTATCCGTAAATCAGGAGACATCCATGCAATCCGGTATCTATGTCGGCATTTCCTCGCAGATCGCTCTCGAGCGTCGCCTCACCACGATCTCCGACAATATTGCCAACATGAATACGGTCGGCTTTCGTTCGACTGAGGTGAAGTTCGATCAGATCCTCAGCCAGACCCAGAACGAGAACAACACCAAGATCGCATTCGTCTCCCAGGGCAATGACTACCTCTCCATGCGTAATGGCGAGCTTGAGCAGACCGGGAATTCCCTGGATTTCGCCGTCAAAGGCGACGCGTGGTTCGCCATTCAGACTCCTCAAGGTCAGGTTCTGACACGTGACGGACGGTTTTCCATGTCGCTTACGGGTGAACTCATTTCGACGAATGGCTACCCCGTTCTCGATGGCGGCGGCGCTCCGATCCAGCTCGATCCGAGAGCCCCGACACCGAAGGTCGGCCAGGACGGACGCATCATGCAGGGCGACCGCGCGGTCGGACAGATCGGCGTATTCTCGGTCGATATCGACAAGGGTTTCTACCGCGCTGACAACAGCGGCATCATCCCCACCGACACGCCGCAGGCGGTCGTCGATACCATGGGCGTCGGCGTCATGCAGGGCTTCCTCGAACAGTCCAACGTCAATGCCATCGGCGAGATGACCCAGCTGATCCAGGTGAACCGCGCGTTCGAAAGCATTTCCTCGCTGATGAGCACCAGTGAAGACAACTTCTCATCCGCCATGAGAACGCTGGGCGGTAGCCAGTAGGACGCACGCGGATGACGACGACGGCCCAATCCGATTTTCAGCCGGTTAGCGAACCGGTCACCCCACCAGTCGTAATGCCACGACTGGAACGTCTGTCGGACATGGCGGCGCATTATGCAAATCCTTCGAGCGTCCTGTCCTGGGGCGGTCGGGTGAGGATGATCGCGGCCGGATATTACACCGTCAGTGGCCTTTCCAGACATGTTCGCCTTGGCGAATTCGTTTCGCATCAGAGTGCTACTGGCGCGCATATGGGCGAAGTCGTGCGTGTCGAGCCCGATCTCATTTTTGTCTGCCCTATCGAGCCGGGCGAGCCGATCGGTGTAGGCGATCTCGTGCTGCGTACCGGCGAATTCCGGCTGGCTCCCAGCGAGAGCTGGTGCGGTCGAACGATCAATTCACTCTGCAGACCGATCGACGGCAAAGGCCCACTGCGGGAAGGCTCGGTGCAGCGTTCAATCAACACCCTGCCGCCGCCATCCATGACCCGCAGGCGGGTCGATACCTCGTTCCGCACCGGCGTGAAGGCGATCGATATCTTCGCCCCTATCTGTTACGGGCAGCGTCTGGGCATTTTCGCCGGTTCAGGCGTCGGCAAATCAACGCTTCTATCGATGCTGGCAAAGGCAGATGCCTTCGACCGGGTGGTCATAACGCTGGTCGGCGAACGTGGTCGCGAAGTGCGCGAGTTCATCGAAGACACTCTGGGCGACAACGTTGCCAAAGCGGTGATCGTCGTCACCACCAGCGACGAAAGCCCGATGCTGCGCAAGATGGCCCCGCTGGTGGGCATGACGATCGCGGAACATTTTCGTGATCAGGGACTGAACGTGCTGTTCATCGCCGACAGCGTGACGCGATTTGCGCATGCGATCCGCGAGGTCGCGATCGCGGCCGGCGAGCCGCCGGTCGCGCGAGGCTATCCGGCTTCAGTATTTACCGAGCTGCCGCGCCTTCTGGAACGTGCCGGCCCCGGCATCGAAGGCACGGGCACGATCACGGCAATCATCTCGATCCTCGTCGACGGCGACAATCACAACGACCCGATCGCCGACTCGACCCGCGGTATCCTTGACGGACATATCGTGCTTGACCGTGCACTTGCCGACGAAGGCCGCTATCCGCCGGTCAATCCGCTTTCCTCGATCTCGCGTCTCGCCCGCAAGGCATGGACCGGGGATCAGGAACGACTGGTCTCCAGATTGAAGGGGCTGATCAGCGTTTACGAGGAGACAAAGGATCTTCGCCTTATCGGCGGCTACAGGCCCGGCGCGGATCCCGATCTCGACATGGCCGTCAAGCAGGTGCCGATTATCTATGACGTGCTGAAGCAGTCACCTGGCGATGCGGCGGTCATCGACGCCTACACCGAACTCGCCAATGCCCTGAAGGCATCTCTCAGCAATACCAATCGCCCAATGCCGGCAGGAAAGAGATGAGCATGAAAACCAGGCTCTTTGGTAAAACCAGATCCGGCAGGCATCAAGCTTCAGGGCCGGAAACGACTTTAGACAAGCCGATCGACCGCTGGCTTGTCGCCTCGCTGGTCGGATTTTCGATGTTGTGCGCCGCCTTCCCCTGGTATGTCTTCTTCAACCAGGAGAAATTCGGGGTCAACGTAGCCGGCTGGGAAGGGCTTCGCGACGTTCGCCACGCGCGTCCAGCCGGTGAGGCCGGCATCGGCGCAATGCGTGATCCGCAGCAGGACGAAGTCGAGCGCGCACTTCTGCGCGAGATGGAAACAGATCGGCTGACCACCGCTGCAATACCGTCGACGCCATCCGGTAACGGATCGGATGCAGGCGGCTTCGAAGATCAGGCGTTTCCCGGCGGCACTGAATTCAAGCTGCTGCATGTCGCCAACGGCCGCGCACTGATCGAAAACGGCAACGGCATTTTTCTCGTCCAGATCGGCTCGAAGCTTCCGGATAGCTCGCGTCTGGCAGGCTTGCGGCAACGCAATGGCAAATGGGAAATCGTGACCTCGGCAGGCAAGGTCTATGGCGAATAGCTGCGCCGGATCTCCTCAGCGGCGTTCGAGGCCATTCGGTCGCATCGCCCCGCGAACTACAACAGTCTCACGCAAGGCAGCTGCCTTATCGGTTTAGTCTAGGACAAGCGTTGGATACGAGCTTACAATGAATCTTATTATCGGATTTGTCATCACGGTCGGCTGTATCATTGGCGGCTACATGGCTATGGGCGGGCATGTCGCGCTCCTCATGCAGCCGTTCGAACTGGTCGTTATCGGTGGTGCGGGCGTCGGCAGCTTCATCATGGCGAACCCGATGAAGGTGCTAAAGGATTCCGGCAAGGCGATCGGCGAGATCTTCAAGAATGCCGTTCCCAAGGAGCGGGCCTATCTCGAAGTGCTCGGCGTGCTTTATTCGTTGATGCGCGACCTGCGCACCAAATCACGTAACGAGATCGAAGCGCATATCGACAATCCCGCAGAATCGCCGATCTTCCAGTCAGCGCCATCGGTTCTGAAGGATACCGAACTTACCTCCTTCATCTGCGACTATGTCCGACTGATCATCATCGGCAACGCACGCTCCCACGAGATCGAAGCATTGATGGACGAAGAGATCGAGACGATCCTTCATGATCGCCTGAAGCCGTATCATTCGATCCAGCTGATGGGCGACGCCTTCCCAGCACTCGGCATCATCGCCGCGGTTCTCGGCGTCATCAAGGCGATGAGCCATATCAACGAATCTCCCGAGGTTCTCGGCGGCCTGATCGGCGCGGCTCTCGTCGGCACGATGCTCGGCATCTTCCTTTCCTACTGCCTGTGCAACCCGATCGTCTCGCAGATCAAGATCGTGCGCACCAAGCAGCACCGGCTTTACATCATCGTCAAGCAGACCCTGCTTGCCTACATGAACGGCTCGGTACCGCAGGTGGCGCTCGAATACGGCCGCAAGACGATCTCCTCCTCCGACCGTCCGTCGATCGACTCGGTCGAGCAGGAAATGATGAAGCCCGGCGGCGACACGAAGGCGGCTTAACGACAATGACCAGCAACAACCAAGCTTCGCAAGCACAGCCAGCCATGGAGCGGGCACTCCTGGCCCGCCTGACGGGTTCGCTCGGCGACCAGAAAACGCTGGAGCGTCTGGCCCAGGATTTCGGTACTCTCTACCAGAGCTTCCTTCCGGACGTGCTGCAGAGCGAGCTCGGACTTTCGGTCGAAGTTATCTTCGCTGGATACAGATCCGGCCTGATGAGCGAGCTGGTTGGCAGGCTGGGCGATAATGTCGTGCTGGCCGATGCAACCTTGCGCAACTGGTGCCCGAAATTCGTCATCGCCTGCGACAATGCCTTCGTCATCACGCTGATGGAAAACATGCTCGGCGCAACGCCGGATTCGATTTTCCAACCGCCGCGCCGGGCTCTGTCACAGATCGAGCTGGATCTTTCGACGATGGTCTTCGACAAGATAGCTCAGGTATTGCGTTCCGGTGTGAACGCACCGGGCGGCTTCGAAACGACGATCGAGAGGCCTCACAATGCCGATGCAAGGCCGATGCTGGAAGACGAAGAGGCCGATCCCTTCGCCATGTCCATCCGGGTCGAGCTGAAGCTAGGCAAGATCGCTTCCGAATTCTTCCTCGTCATCCCGCAGAAATATCTGCTCAAGACGACCATTACACTGCCGAAATCGAAGGGTGACTTCTCCCGTGAGCAGGATGCCTGGTCGGAAAGCATGTCCGAGCAAGTTCGCCGGTCACGGGTAACGCTGGAAGCCAAGATTTCCCTTGAGTCCCTGACACTCGAGACGATTTCCAAGCTTGTGGCAGGCGACGTGATTGCCTTCCGGGACAAGGAAGAGATCATCGTCGATGTCAGTGCCAATGGCCGCGAGATGTATAACTGCGAGTTCGGCAGAAGCGGCGAGAACTACACCGTCCGCGTCAAGGACAATGTGAGCAACGAAAACGACATTTTGAAACATCTGCTTGGCTAGGGCAGCGGACCTCCGGGGCTTGGTGGAAAAACACCGATAGTCGATAGATTTGGAACGGGAATGCTAATTTCATGGCGACAAAGAAGACAGCTTCGACGGAAGAAAATGAACTGAACCCATCGGATTCGGACTTCGATTTCGACAATGCGGTCAACGAACTCCGTGGCGTGATGAAACACGATGCCGACGGTACGGCGCCGGCAGCTGACGACAGTTTCGGCTTCGACTTTCCGGCCGGCGGCGAAACGAACTCCGAATTGCCTTCATTCGGCGATGTTGCCACCACGAGCGATTTTGGCGGTGACAACGACTTCGGGGCAAGCAGCGATTTCGGCGGGAGCAGCGATTTCGACTACTCCATGCCCGAAAGCAAGCCGACTGCTGGCTCGGGGCTTAACAGCAACCTCGATCTCATCATGGATATCCCCATCGATGTTCATGTTGTGCTCGGAACCAGTCGCATTTCGGTGTCGAATCTGATGAACCTTCAGGAAGGCGCCGTCGTGGCGCTCGACAAGAAGATCGGCGAACCGGTCGATATCACCGTCAACGGGCGTCGCATCGCCCGTGGTGAGATCACGGTTCTCGAAGACGACGACACCCGCTTCGGTGTGAAGCTCATTGAAGTCATGAGCTCCAAAACTTCCTGATCCAGGAAGTCGGAAGCAAAGAGGAAAAAGACCATGATGGACTTTGAAGACTTCGGCGGGGCATTGACAGACAAACCTCTTTCCCAGGCGGAAAAGGCAGCAGCAGTGCTGCTCGCCATGGGAAAGAATGTCGCCGGAAAGCTGCTCAAATTTTTCACCCAGGCAGAACTGCAGGCGATCATCGCCGCGGCGCAAACATTGCGCACCATTCCGCCGAATGAACTTGCACAGCTCGTCAACGAATTTGAGGACCTGTTCACCGAAGGTGCAGGCCTTATGGACAACGCCAAGGTCATCGAGAGCATTCTCGAGGCTGGCCTTACCCCGGAAGAAGTCGACAGCCTTCTCGGTCGACGTATGGCTTTCCAGTCTTACGAAGAGTCCATCTGGGACCGGTTGCAGGAAGCCGATCCCGATTTCATCGCAACTTTCCTTATGCGCGAACATCCTCAGACCGTGGCCTACATCCTTTCGATGCTGCCGTCCGGTTTCGGTGCAAAGGTGCTGCTGAAACTGCCCGACGGCCAGCGCGCGGACATCATGAACCGCACGGTGAACCTGAAGAACGTCAACCCGAAGGCGGCGCAGATCATCGAGAACAAGGTCGTCGACCTGATTACCGAGATCGAACGCGAGAAGAACTCCGTCGGCCCGATGAAGGTCGCGGAACTGATGAACGAACTGACCAAGCCCGACGTCGATACGCTGCTCAATTCTCTCGAGGAGATCAGCCAGGATGCCGTCGCAAAGGTTCGTCCGAAGATCTTCCTCTTCGAGGATATTCTCCTCATGCCGCAGCGCAGCCGCGTGCTGCTCTTGAACGACATTTCCGGCGAAGTGCTGACGATGGCGCTCAGAACCTCTTCCGCGCAACTGCGCGAAAGTGTCCTGTCGTCGATCAGCCCTCGTTCTCGCCGCATGATCGAATCCGATCTGCAGGTCGAGATGCCCGGCACCAATCCGCGCGAAATCGCGATTGCACGCCGCGCTATCGCACAGGAAGCGTTGCGTCTCGCCAATTCGGGCCAGATCATCCTCAAGGATCCCGAAGCCCAGGCAGAGGGAGCGGCGGCCTGAACGAGGCCGTGACACCAATCCCGCGCGCCCGGTTCGGCGCGCGGCACCATATCGGTCGCTGTTGATAACCGCGATACCGCCGGGGCTTAACGATTGCCCCTTTTCGATCCCATGAATAGTGTCTGATGACCACTTGCGTATCGGTGCGGAAACCTCGGGTTTCCTATCGATGCGTCGTTATAGGTTTCTGCAGCATCCCTTTTGCGGGGAACGACTGCAGGTTTCGGGGTCTGCTCCAGGGCCGTCAGGAAGGCGCTCGTGTCCGACGATCAGGACAAGGACAGTAAAACAGAAGACCCGACAGAGAAAAAGATCCGGGACGCGATGGCCGAGGGTAATACTCCCTCGTCACGCGAAGTCCCTATCTTCGCGTCCTCTCTCGCCTTCTATATCTACCTGGTCTTCTTCCTTCCGACGGGTGCAGCCAGGCTAGCGGAAACATTGCGCGATTTGCTTGAACAGCCGGATCAATGGCGAATGCAGACCGCCAACGATCTCGTCTCACTGTTTGTCCGCCTGATGTGGGATGCGAGCGCGATGCTGCTTCCGGTGGCGGTTCTGTTCATCATATTCGGACTGGGGTCCAATTTTGCCCAGCACATGCCTGAATTCGTACTGAAGCGTATCACGCCCCAGTTCAACCGGATATCGCCGGTAAAGGGATGGCAGCGCCTTTTCAGCATGGCGGGACTGGTCGAATTCGGCAAGTCGATGTTCAAGATCATCGTCGTCTCCGTCGTGATGGTTCTGGTTCTGCGCAGCGATTATTTCCGCTCGCTCGATGCCCTCTTCTCCGATCCCCAGGTGATGCTCGTCGAGATGATGGCGATCATGAAGAAAATCATGATCGTAATCCTGTTTGCGACCGGCATTCTTGCCATCGCCGACTACATGTGGACGCGCCATCACTGGTATTCGAACATGCGAATGACCAAGCAGGAAGTGAAGGACGAATTCAAGCAGTCACAGGGCGATCCGCTGATCAAGGCTCGCATCCGCTCCATCGGCCGCGATCGCGCACGGCGGCGGATGATGACCAATGTTCCTCGCGCCACGCTCGTGATCACCAATCCTACTCACTATGCGGTGGCACTCCGTTATGCCCAGG
The DNA here is from genome assembly GCF_017313375.1 of Agrobacterium sp. Ap1. Classification (NCBI taxonomy): domain Bacteria; kingdom Pseudomonadati; phylum Pseudomonadota; class Alphaproteobacteria; order Hyphomicrobiales; family Rhizobiaceae; genus Agrobacterium; species Agrobacterium sp. Ap1. Next base: position 45,001 of record NZ_JAFLMY010000002.1, on the reverse strand, counting down.
GAGAGAACGAAGCTCCGATCGTGGTCGCGAAAGGTCAGGATCTGGTCGCGTTGAAGATCCGCGAAGTGGCGCAGCAGAACAATATCCCAATCTTCGAGGATCCACCGCTGGCGCGTTCGATGTTCGCGCAGGTCACCGTCGATGGCGTTATCCCGCCGCCCTTCTACAAGGCCGTTGCCGAACTTATCCATCGTGTCTATGCGGCAAGAGCAAAACGCGGCCGGCGATAGCGGCATAAGAAATCAGGTGATGTAGCCGAGCCTGATCGCCTTTGCGATCGCCTGGATACGGTTGACGGAATCAAGCTTGATCGTCGCCGAACCGAGATAGGCATTTACGGTGTGGACCGAAAGGCCGAGCTTTTCGGCAATCTCTTCGCTGATGCGACCATCGCCCGCCAATTGCAGGCAGGCAATTTCCCGCTCACTGAGCGATTCCGCCGGCACGTTGCGCCGCTCGTCCAATGCCAGCAGATCCATCATGATCTGGCAGCTTTCCACATGCTGATCTATCACGGATCCCGCATCAAGCGTGAGATGCTCGGCGAAGAACGCAACGTAACCGTTCCCGAGAGCACCCAAGCGCACGGGGAAAACAACGCCCGAAAATGGCAACACTGCGGTCTCAAGTCTCCGGATAAGCGGTGTGAACTCGCCGGCATCCATGGTGCTGCCGGAACCATTTCCACTCCATACCAGAGGGAGAAGCGACATCTCGACATGATCGAGCAGTGTCTCTTCGAACTCTCCGAGAAGCCGGTTGCTGTTTTCAACCGCGTTCGGTCCCCAGTTCTCCAGTTCGCATACCAGCTTTCGCTTATTCGGAAGCCCGGCTCCCGAGATACGGAAAACAGCAAAATTACGAGCCTTGAGGCTTTTCTGCATGGCGACGAGTTTCGGAAAGATATCCGATCTGCTTGATCCACGCTGCAAGCGGAGATGTTGAACGCTCCCCGGTCCGTCAGCGGTGCCGCCTCGCGAATAGCCCATTCCGTTGCCGCCCTATACCAGATTGTTGCGAACCGCGTAGGCGATCGCCTCGGAGCGGGTCTTGGTAGCAGTCTTGCGCATCACGCTAGTGATGTAGTTGTTGATGGTATTTCTCGAAATTCCGAGGATGACCGCAATCTCGTCGCTGGTCTTGCCTTCGGCGATCCAGAAAAGGCATTCCAGCTCTCGTTCGGTCAGCTCGAAATCGCGCTCGGTGCGGGACTCCACGCTTTCGACAAAGCTTGCGCCATAGGCGGCAAGAAGCCCAATTTCGCGTAGATGTTCCTGCGAAAGAATGACGCCCTCGACAAACAGAAGCATCAAGGAAAAACGTGTGCGGCCGACCGAAAAGGTCAGGGCGCAATACTGGCGGCTCAATTTTTCAGGCAGGACAATTTCGTCCGGCAAAAGCGCAAAACTCGGTGTCAGAACGGCGAAACATTTTTCAAGCTCCGTCGACCGCGTGTAGGCACTGGCCAATTCAGAGCCGAGACGACGAACGAGATCGAAGGGCCAGTTCGAGGTGACGATGAAATCGAGGCCCTGTTCCTGAATGAGATCGTAACGAGCAAGCAGAAAATGGGACGCCCCGACGTGATCGGCGAGCAATCGCATGATCACCTGCAGATTTTCCGAACCGGCCAAGGCGGAAAGGCGGCGCACCAACTCATTACGAGACATTAGTGGAGTGCGATCATTCTCCGGAATAGGGCGTCCTTGCGCCGATACATCCATGCCCGATAACTCCATTCGTTATCTGCTCCTGCTGCGTCGATTAAGACCTCGCCTGAAGAAGCCTATCCGAGTTCCTGTTACCGACACCCGCTGCACCCCTTGCTGAGGGGTTATGAAACCGCCGACGAATCACGGTCAGTTTAAGAGAAGCCCACAGAATTGCCATCATGTGCTGGGCGAATTTCCCCAGATGCTGCCGGAGTGTCACATCTTAAGTTAAAGTGACGCAGACGAATTGGTTCCAATTTCCGCAAAAAAGGGCCGGATTTGCATCCGACCCTTTGCATCATGTTTCCGTGATCTACCCTTAGGCTGCTTTTTCGAAGGCCCACTTGCGGAGGATTTTCGCTGCACGCTCTTCGGAAATCTCGACCATGCGGGCAAGACGTTTTTCCGGGCCTTCCTTGACGCGGCGGTTGAAGCCATCGCCTTCGTCGTCGCCCATGAGGTCGTTGCTGCCATCGAAACCGAAGTCTGCGCCGAAACCGTCCATAAGAGCGGGGCTGCCGCCGGCCGGAGAGAAATCGGGCAGTTCCAGGCCGGCACCTTCGCCGATCGTTTCTCCCGATGCGCTCGTACCGGAAACCGTGCGAACCAGAGGGCGCAGACCAAGCCAGATAACCAGGAACGCGACACCGAGGAAAGCCAGCGAGTTGATGATGCCGCCGAGGTTGCGAGTAAGAACTTCCGTGACGCTCGGGCCGGTAGCGGTTTCTTCAAGCAACTGGCTTTCGAGGAAGTCCATGGCCGTGAGGGTAATCACGTCGCCACGATCCGGACTGATGCCGGCGGCAGAGGTCACGATCTTCTGCATCTCGGCGAGGTAGGCGTCAATCTTGGCCTGATCAGCGGGTTCTCCGACCATCTGAGCGATACGGCCCCTGTTGACCACAACGGCAACCGACACTTTTTCAATCAGATAGCTGTTGCGCGTCGTGGCAATGGTCTTCTGGTTGATTTCGTAGTTGGTCTGCTCTTCACGCTTGTCGGACTTGTCGGAAGACTTCGGCCCGTTATTGCCACCCTGGTCAGGTGCCGCCTGAGGAACATTCTGCTCGACTGTCGATGCGTTGTCGTCAGCCGACTGCTGCGACTGCGCGTTTTCACGCGTCGCGCGGACCGAACGCTCTACACGTGAATTCGGATCGTAAACGGTCTCCTGGGTCTGCTGGCTATCCGTGTTCAGGGCGGCCGTGACGCTGGAGCGGAAATTGTCCATGCCGAGGAACGGCGCGAGAGCCTTGTCGATATTGGTCTCGATTTCGGACTGGACAGACTGGACGATGCCAAGCGAGCGGTTGATCTGATTGTTGCCACCGTCGTCGCCCGAAGCAAGCAACTGGCCGGTGGAATCGAGAATCGTTACGTCCTCGACGTCGAGCCCGGGAACGGCCGAAGCGACAAGGTGACGAATTGAAGATGCGGCCTTGCGGCCGGTCGACGATCCCGCACGGATCATCACCGAGGCCGTCGGCTTCTGTTGTGCACGCCGGAAGTTTCCGACATCGGGCATGACGATGTGGACGCGGGCGGCGGAGACGCCGCTGATCTGCTGAATCGATCGGGAAATTTCGCCTTCAAGCGCGCGGACGCGCGTAACTTCCTGCATGAAGGACGTCAGGCCGAGCGAGCCGACATTGTCGAAGAGTTCATAACCTGCGTTGGAACTGTTTGGCAGCCCGCGTTCCGCCAACAGCAGACGCGCCTTGCTGGTGCTGCCGACCGGAACCTGGATGCTTTTGCCGTCGGAACCGACTTCAAAAGCCAGGTTGGCTTCTGCAAGTGCCATGCTGACCTGATTGAGATCGCTGGACTCAAGGTTCACGTAGAGTGTCTCGTAGGCAGGCTTATTAACAAACATCGCGGCGGCAATGACGATCGCGATTGAAATCGCACCTGCAGCGGCCAAAGCAATAAGTTTTGTCTGACCGAGAGATGCCAGATTTCTAGAAATTTGTGAAAATTGAGCTAACAGATTCATTCTGTTCCCACATCGCCGAACACGGTTATAGAGCTACTGCCCAGGCGCACCCTATGAGGCGAAGCTTGTGCGAGCGTTTCGGCAATTTGGAATGTGGGGGTGCAGACGCGAAAGTTTGCGAGCAGCGCGTCAGCCTACAAGATCAGAAGAAGTCGAAGTCGCCTGCTGCCTTGGTCAGCGGCTGCGAGTGACCATGCCGCATGCCGTTCGCCAGAGATCTCTGCATGTCTGCCAGCTTGACGAGGCTGAGCGCCGTGGAAACATCCACCTTCCACTCATTGGGAATGGATCCCGTGATGGTATCGATGAATTCAGCCAGACCGCGCGTCTTCTGCACGGCAAGATCGATGCCCTGCAAGATCTTCATCGTGTCGGGCGACTGCAATACATTCTCTCCGCCCACTTCGAGAATTTGCGGCTCCACCCGTTCGATCAGATATGCAACATCGTGCAATTCGGAAACCAGCCGCATCAGAACATCCGGCAAAGCCTCCTCGAGGGCAGAGATCTGCGGCGTAACAATGTCGTTCATGGCCATTCCAGAATAAGAATTGAGGTGACGATCAGAAGAATTCGATAGCGTTGTCGACTGGCTTGGGTGGCGTACGGACAGGGCGCTGTTCAAGCGCAACTGTTCTTTGCGTTTCCGCGCCCGTCAGCGGGTATTGTCTGGCACGTCCGTGGACGGGCCAATATTCAAGCTTTCTTCCGTGCTCTCCGCCGGTCGACGAGCCGACAACCTGAATGCCTTCGTCCCTCAGGAACTGCATGGCAAAGGCTGCGTTCTGTTCGCCGACATTCGAGAAGCTTGCGATCGTTTTTGCGCCGCCGAAGACCTTTGCCTCCAGCCGGTCGCGCCGGGCGCCCTTCTTCAGGAGACCGTTGATCAACAGCTCCATCAGATGCACGCCATAGCGCGTCGCATCACCTCCCGATGCCATGGCCCCGCCCGAGCCAGGCAACAGGAAGTGGTTCATGCCGCCGACACCGGCGACTGGATCACGAAGACACGCGGCCACGCACGATCCAAGTATCGTCGACAGGACGACGTCAGGGTCGTCAATGACCTTGTACTCTCCCTGGATGATATGGACGCGCCTGGACGCGATAGCATCATTCATTTTAGGGCTCCGAACACCGCTTCGATAGCGGCCTTCATCTTTTCGATGGTGAACGGCTTGGCGAGAACGTTGTTGGCGCCGAGCTGGGCTGCCTTCTGAACCAGAGCGCGATCGCCCTGAGCCGTCAGGATGATGAAGGCTGCCTTTTTGGTTGCCGGGTTCGAGCGAACGGCCTGCAGGAAACCAATGCCGTCCATGTTCGGCATGTTGAAGTCGGAAATGACCAGGTGATGCGGCTGTTCGGACATGATCTTCATGCCCTGTACGCCATCGCCGGCGGAGGTGATCTGCTTGAAGCCGAGCTGTGTCAGAGCATCGCTGAGCAGCAGGCGGCTGGTAACCTGATCGTCGACGATCAGAACTTTGATTTTTTCAGCGAGAGACATTTATTCGGTACCTTCTTTTCGGGCGGCAGTTAATTTCAAAACTTCTTCTCCAATGGAGCCCAGGGGCAACTGCTGCTCGACGGCACCCAGTTCATAGGCAACCCTCGGCATCCCATAGACCACACAGGTCTTCTCGTTCTGTCCGATAGTGCGTGCGCCGGCGCCGCGCATCTTCAGAAGTCCGGAAGCCCCGTCGCGCCCCATGCCGGTCAGAATGACGCCAACCGCGTTGCGGCCGGCCAATTCCGCAACTGAATCGAAGAGTACATCGACCGACGGCCTATGGCCGTTGACGGGTTCCTTTTCGATCAGCCGGCAGCATGGCGCTGACGGATTTGCCACCTGCATGTGTCGTTCACCACCGGGCGCGAGATAGATCTTGCCGATCTCCAGACGTGCGCCATCGGTCGCTTCTTCCACTACAGGAGCGCAGATACGATTAAGACGTTCTGCAAAACTTTTCGTAAACGTCGGAGGCATATGTTGAGTGATTACTGTCGGCGGGCAGTTCTGCGGGAACTTTTGCAGCACCGTAATCAACGCTTCCACACCACCGGTAGAAGATCCGATCGCGACAACTTTGCGTCCCACACGGTATTCATGAACCGACATTGGCGGTGCAACCGGAGCCGGCGCGGATGTTGCCGTAAACCTGCGGCCCGAGCGGGCAGCCGCCTTGACCTTTTCGGCAAGATCCATGAACGGACGGCGTTCGCCCGGAGCGGGCTTGCCGACGCAATCGAAGGCGCCGATCTCAAGGGCTGCCAGCGTCGCGTTGGCGCCGTGATGCGTCATCGTCGAGACCATGATGACCGGCATCGGCCGCAGGCGCATGATCTTTTCGAGGAACTCGAGGCCGTTCATGTTCGGCATTTCGATATCGAGCGTGACGACGTCCGGGTTCAGCTGCTTGATTGCGGCACGCGCCTCCATGGCATCGCCGGCCTGACCGATGACGCTAACTTCCGGATCAGAATTCAGCACAGCGGTGATCAGGCCCCGCATAGTGGGGCTGTCGTCCACGACGAGGACGCGTGCGGGCGCGCTCATGCCTTCCTCCCTGCATGCTTTCCGATATAGCGATAGGTGGTGATCCCGATATTGTCGAAGAGATGCTTCGCATCACCCGACACGCGCTCGGAATGGCCGATATAGAGGTGACCGGCATCTGGAAGCAGCGATGCGAAACGGGACCAAATCTTCATCTGCGTCGGTTCATCGAAATAGATGACCACGTTGCGGCAGAAGATAACGTCAAAACCGCCCTTGAATGGCCACTGAGCCATCAGGTTCAGTTCGTTGAAGGTGATCAGCTTCTTGACGCGATCGTCAATCTGGCACTTGCGGCGGCCGTTGATATCGACGTCGCGGAACCATTGCTTGCGCATGGCCGGCGAAATGCTCTCAAGAGCGTTCTCGTCATAGGCACCGGCTCGCGCGGTTTCGAGGATCTTGGGATCGATATCGGTCGCCAGAATACGGAAATCGTAATCGGCGGCGTTCGGGAACATCGCGAGTACGGTAAGCGCGATCGAATAGGGTTCCTGCCCATCCGAGCAGGCCGCCGACCAGATGCGCACACGTCCGCCGCTCTTGGCACGGTTGATAAGGCCCGGCAGGACTTCGTCACGCAGATGTTCGAAATGATGGTTCTCACGGAAGAAGCGAGTGAAATTCGTGGTCAGATGCGACAGCATCTCGCGACGAACAGCTGCGCCTTCCGGCGATGAGACGAGCTCGCAATATTCGCGAAAACCTCTCAAGCCCAGATTGCGGATATGCTTGGAGAGACGCGAATAGACAAGGGAAGCCTTGGAATCGTTGAGATAGATTCCGGCATCGGCATAGATCATTGCAGCGATTTCGGAGAGATCACGGCGCTTCAGCGGATATTCTCCACTCGCCAATACCTCATCCGGCGACTGCCGGCTATCAAGCGCGCCCAACGGCATCATGCAGCTTCACTTTCCTTGTCGTGAGCTTTCTCGGGGAAAAGGGCTTCCAGCTCGATCAAGCAGATCATTCGCTTGTCGATGGCCAGGATGCCCCTTGCGTATTGCTTCTCCAGGTCCGAGGAGACTTCCGGAACCGGCTGTATATTATCGTCGGTAATCGTAAGGATATCGGAAACGGCCTCGACCAGCAGGCCGACGACCTTGCTCTTCACCTGAGCGACGATGATCACGTGGCGCTGGGTCGGTTCCGTTTCCTTCATGCCGAGCCGGGCCGACATGTCGATGATCGGCAAAACCGCACCGCGCAGGTTGATCACGCCCCTGACATAGGCGGGCGCATGCGGCATCGGCGTGGCCTGGGTCCATCCGCGGATTTCGCGGACGGACATGATGTTCACGCAAAATTCCTGATCGCCGATACGGAAGGCAATAAGCTCCCGGGCACCCTGCGACAGAGACTTTACGGCATAAGATACGCTCATGACCCAGGTTATCCTGCTGCTGCGAGCGACATTTCAGGCTTCAGCGACTGACCGCGAGAAGCACCGACGACCGCATCGACGTCGAGGATGAGCGCCACGCGTCCATCGCCGAGGATGGTTGCGGCGGCGATACCCGGAACGTGGGTGTAGTTCGCCTCGAGCGACTTGATGACGACCTGGCGCTGGCCCTGGATCGCATCGACCATCAGGGCGCGCTGGCCACCGCCTTCGGATTCGACCAGAAGCGCGACGCCATCGACCGGATTGGCCTGGTTGGTGCGGAAGTTGAGGATGCGACCGACATCGACCAGCGGGCAGAACGAGTTGCGGATCGAGATGAGCCGCTGGTTCGCGCCAAAGGAGTGAATGGCGGAGGCTTCCGGCTGGAGCGTTTCGACGATCGCCGTCAGCGGCACGACCAGGGTCTGGCCGGCGACGGTAACGACCATGCCGTCGAGGACGGCGAGCGTCAGCGGCAGGCTCATGGTGAAGGTCGAACCGAGGCCCGGGCGCGAGGAGATCGAGATACGACCACCAAGTGCCTGGATCGAACGCTTGACGACGTCCATGCCGACGCCGCGGCCGGAGATGTCGGAGATCTTGTCGGCGGTGGAGAAGCCCGGCGCGAAGATCAGGTTGTCGATTTCTTCATCCGAAAGGTTCGCATCGGGGCTGATGAGGTCGTTGTCGATCGCCTTCTGCTTGACGCGCTCGCGGTTGATACCGCCGCCATCGTCCTGCAGTTCGATGAGGATGCGGCCCGAACGATGCTTTGCGGAAAGCTTGATCGTGCCTTCCGGATCCTTGCCGGCGGCTTCTCGCTTTTCCGGGCTTTCGATGCCGTGGTCGACGGCATTGCGGATCATGTGGGTGAGCGGCTCGGCGATCTTGTCGATGACCGTCTTGTCGACTTCGGTGTTCTCACCTTCGGTGACGAGGCGGATCTGCTTGCCGACCATGTCGGCCACTTCGCGGACGATACGCGACATGCGCTGGAAGACCGGCTTGACCGGCTGCGCGCGGATCGCCATGACCGAGTCCTGGATTTCGCGGGTGAGCTGCTGCAGCTCTTCCAGACCCATGTTGATCGAGGACACGCCGTTATTGTCGTTCTCGATAACGCTCTGCGAGAGCATCGCCTGGTTGATGACGAGCTCGCCAACGAGGTTGATCAGGCGGTCGACGCGATCGAGATCGACGCGGATCGTCTGGCCGGCCGAAGATGCGGCGGCTGCAGCGTTGTTCTGGGTGGCAGCAGCAGCCGCGGCGGCTGCGGCGGCAGCGCTTTCCTTCTTTTCGACGGCAGCATTGACGGCCTTGACGACGTTCGCAGAAGCTTCTTCCGTCGCAGCGGTCTCGGTCTGCGGGGTGGGCTCGGCCGGCTCGTCGTCCAGTGCAGAGAGATCGAAAGGCACCGGGATCATCGGTAGCTGCTCGCCTTCGGACACTTCGGCCGGCTTGACCTCCAGCTCGCAATCCCATTCGGCGAATTCGAAGACCGCACGAACTTCTTCCTCGGACTTCGGCGTGGTGATGGAGATCTTCCAGCCGAAATAGGATGCTTCCGGATCCATGTTTTCCAGCGCGGGAAGCTGATCCATGTCGCAGGCAATGCCCATCTCGCCGAAGCGGGAAAGATCGCGCAGCAGAAGCGCCGCTTCGTTGCCCTTGGAATAGAGTTCACGCGTCGGCTTGAAGGTGACTTCGTAGGTGAACTGTTCGACCACTTTCTCTTCTTCGCCGAAACCGTCGAAGGTGAAGGGGATCGGCTGGAAACCGCTGTCGTCAGTCGGCTTTGCAGGAGCAGCAGCAACGGGCTTTGCAGCCTTCGGTGCCTCGGCGGCCGGCAGAGCTTCGCCGTTGGCCAGCGCCTCTAGTTCCTTCACCAGTCCACGCGTACGGCTTTCCTCGACGCTGCCGCCATCACGCGAGCAGGTAACGAGGTCGGCGAGCACGTCGGCCGACTTGAGCATGACCTTCAGGACATCCTGGTTCGGCTCCAGCTTGTTGGAGCGCACGCAGTCCAGCGTGGTCTCGAAGACGTGGGCAAAGGCCACGAGCTCTTCCAGACCGAATGCACCGGCACCACCCTTGATGGAATGAACGGCGCGGAAAACGGCGTTGACCGTCTCGGGATCGCGATCCCCATCGTTCAGCTTGAGAAGACCGGATTCCAGTTCAGCGAGCTGCTCTTCGCATTCCTGAAAAAAGATCTCTTTGATTTCGTTCATATCCATCGGAAGAATTCCCGGTTCAGGCGGTTACACGCTCGATCGCATCAATGAGTTTTGCCGGATCGAAGGGCTTGACGATCCAGCCGGTCGCGCCGGCCTGGCGCGCACGGTTCTTCTTTTCGGCATCGCTTTCCGTGGTCAAAACCAGGATCGGGATGGCGCGGTATTTCTCGTTGCGGCGCACGCCTTCGATGAAACCGAAGCCATCGAGGCGCGGCATGTTGATGTCGGTAACGATGACATCCGGCTCGCAGCCTTCGAGAACCTCAAGGCCCTCGACGCCGTCCTCTGCCTGGATCGTTTCGAAACCGGCATTGTTGAGGGTGACCAGAAGCATGTTCCGGATCGTCCGTGAATCATCCACGGTCAGTACTTTTTTCTTCATTGCTAGATCTCCTTAGCAATTAACTGGGTTTCGCTGATTCCAATCAGCGCCATCGTCTTTTCAAAGGCATCCGATGCCTTCTCGACGAGGAATGACTTCTTGTCGGCCTGCCATGCTGTGGCACCGGCAACCAGAACCTGGGCGCATTGCACGCCGACACGCTCCACCGCAGAGGCATCGATCACGATATCCTTGCCCCGCATGGACATGAGCTTGCCGTGCAGCACCGATGCTTCATTGAGGTCGAGAACGGCCGAGAGAGCCAGTTTTCCGGATGCGGCCTTCTTTGCTGCCATCAGCGTATTCCTTGCCGTTTGTAAAAGGGTTGTGCCTCGGCCTCAGCCAATGCGTGATGTCGGTCGGATAATGCGCCAACCGGCTGAACTGCCGGGCGCCTGCCATCGTGGGTATTCTGGACGTCGCGCTCGAAACCCTGTTGGCGGGCAATGCGGAATTCGCGCACCGTGCGGCCCAGTTCGAGAATGACGGTATGCAGCTCATCGGCGCTTTCACCGGTATTGCGTGCGAAGCTCGCATTTGCACCGATCTCGTGGCTGAGCGAGCCGATCTCCGAGGTGACGCGGTTCAGCCCGTCAGCCTGTTCGACCGTGCGGCGGGCGACGCCGGTGATCGCATCGTTGATCTCGCCGACCTGCTGGACGATGCCGCCGATCGCCGCCTGGGTGCGGTGAACCATGTCGACACCGGCCCCGACCTGGCTCTTGGTGCCGGTAACAAGCGTCTTGATCTCGCGGGCCGCATCGGCGGAACGCTGGGCAAGCGCCCTCACCTCTTGTGCGACGACGGCAAAACCACGGCCGCTATCGCCAGCGCGCGCCGCTTCGATGCCGGCATTGAGCGCGAGAAGATTGGTCTGGAAGGCGATCTCGTCGATGACACCGATGATTTCGCCAATCTTTTCGGCCGAATTCTCGATATCGGTCATGGCGCTGATCGCGCGGCCAACGATCTCACCGCTTTCTTCGACGGAGCGGCGTGTCGCAACGGCGGCGCTTTCGGCAGCCGACGTTCCGGCAACGCTTTCCTTGACGAGTGCCGAAAGCTGATGAAGGTCGTTATGCACTGATTGTGCCCGGCGCGCCTGCTCTTGCGAAGCGGCAGCGAAAGTCGAGGCGTTGCGTGCCATGGCATCCGTCAGACCGATCGCCTGCATTCCGGCATTGTCGATCACGCCGACCGAGTTGCGCATGCCGCCGATCGCGCTTGACAGAAGTTCGGCCAGTTCACGATAGGCTTCCGGCACGTCATTCGGCAGGGCGGCCGTCAGATCACGCTCGGCGAGCGCGCCAATGACGGCGGCAAAGGTGTCGACCGCTTCGGCCTGATCGGCGGAGCGCTGGTCGGCAAGGGCGCGCTGGTGCTTCTGCCTCTGTTCATTGAAACGGAGCGAGACGGCGATTTCGACATCGACCATGACCAGGCGCAGGATGGCGGCGATGAGATCGCGCAGTTCCTGTTCGCGCCGGCGGGCACCGGGAAGGAATGAGCGCGGCGCAAAATCCTCGACAGCGCCGAGTACGAGATGTTCGAGCATCACCGAATGGCCGGCGATATGCCAGCGCGGGTCGAGACCCATGCGGCTTTCAGTATCCGACAGAACCTTGACGCGATCTGCATAAAGCGCATCGAAGCGAGCGTCGGTCAGCACCGCCCAGTGGGACGCCTGAAGATCGTTGAGACGGTCGACCTGCTGTTCGGTTTCGAAATGGCTGGAGGCTTCGGGAGAGGACTGCAAGCGTTGAAAGAGATCGCGCAGACCGTTCTTCAGATGGCCTTCGAGCTGTGGGCGACACCGGCGGAGCAGATCGCACAGATCGCCGTCGAGACCGGCGAATGCCAGTCTCTCGCCAAGGCTGCCTGCCTGGCGACGTCGAACCTGTTCGCTTGGCGTGTCCTGCACCAAAAGTCGTCCCCAAAAACCACACAAACCGAGAATTCGGCGTGAGAGAAGCCATGCGGGTCAGGGACTGGAGATGGACAATGAATGCCTTGGCACACAGGACATGATCCCGTGCCGTGCGAACGCGGTCACCGCAGTTTTCCTGACTTTTCTTGAGCGGATACCGGATTCAAACCGGTACGGCCTTGGCGGCTTCATGCCTTGGTGAGCAGACCGCAGTCGTCCCATTTGCCGTATAGTCCAATTTGTATGGTTAATTCCTTGCCCGAAGGTTAATGGACAGTAGATATCGGCCGTTTTGCTACAAAACGGCCATTGAAACCACGGTATCGGAACACCGTCCGGCAAAGACTGCAAGCAGGGGTTTCATCGACTCAATTGCTCTTGGTTGTAAGATCGGCAATCGCTCTCAGGCCATCCTTGTTGCCGAGATCGGCCAAGGCCTGGAAGATACGCAGCGCTTCCGCCTGCCTGCCTATGTTGAGCAGGGCGTATCCGCGCAGGCTCATCAGATCGGTCTGTTCGGGCACGATCTGCGCCCGCTGATCGAGCGCGATCAGCGTCTCCCGGTAGCGGGCCGACTTGAACGAATTGACGGCCCGGTCGGCAAGGATGGATGCCTGCAGTTCGACGGCGCGGGTATTGTTCTGCGGTGCGATCGTTGCGGCGGCAGCCGCCTTGTCAGTCAGCCCGACACGCAGATAAGCGAGGCTCTTGCCGTAAGCGGCATCGGAACGGGCGGCCTGAGAGGAAGCCATGGTCGCGACATCGAATGCCTGCGCTGCTTCGAGCGGCCGGTTGAGATCCATCAGGCACCAGCCGCGGGCGAGAGCCTGATCCGGCGAAAGTTGGCGAGGGTCGACGGTAGAGGCGCACCCCCTGTTGACTGGAGCACTGCGGGCAGGTGTGGCGCGTGACACACGCGGTGCGGGCCTTTCGACGGGCACAGGCCGGTAAGCCTGAGTGACCGGTTCAGGCTGAGCGGCATAAGGCTGCTGGTTTGAGGGCTGCTGGTAGTAAGCCTGCTGGCGCGGCGGCGGCTGTAGTTGCTGCTGCACCGGATATTGCTGCATCTGCTGCGCAGGATAGGGTTGCGTCTGCTGTTGCTGCGGCGGCGTGAGCTGCGAGAGATAATCCTGCCCCTGCAAACGACGACGATCGTCCTCGCCGAGATTGGCGATGCGGTCGGACCTGCCGGCCCAGGTGCGCTGGATCGCCGCGACACCGGCCCTGTCGCCGAGATCGTTACGGCTCAGGACCAGACCATAGGCGGAAGGCTCGTCATCCGGCTTCCATGTGAGCGCTGCGGCAAACCATTGAGCAGCCGTTGTCGGCTGGCGCATGTAACGCGCATACCATCCGAACTGCTGGGCCGCGGCTGCATCCTTCGCTTCGATGACGACAGGCGCCATGCGCGAAAGCACTTCCTCCTGCAAGATCGGCGGAGGATCGATGGCGAGAAGGTTGGCGACGGCGGCCATATAGGCGGCCTTGGAGCCGGGCGACGTGTCACGCCATTTGTAGAGCACGTTTTCGGCTTCGAGCGGAGAATTCTGGCGTGTCAGGGTGAGAGCCAGGCCCTCAGCTGCAGAGGCGGTCTCTTCCTTGGCGAAGGCCTTGCGGAACCAACGCTCGGCGCCGCCGAGATTGTCTCGGCGATAATAATACCAGCCGAGCAGAAGCGCATCGGACGCCAGTTCATCCTTTTCGGCCAGCCGTTCCAGCCGCGTCAGATATTTGTCGGCGACGACGAGCTTGGGATCGGTATTGCCGTCGCCCACCAGACGGCGGGCCAGATCATCACGTAGGCTTTCGAATTCGGGTTGCCCGTCCGCGCCGGTCCGTTCCTTCGACAGCAGTTCCTCGATCATGTCCGGCGCCAGCAATTCGCTCGCCTTCTGGACGGTGGCCATCCGCTCCGACGGATTGTCGCAATTGCTGAGTACGTAGAGATAGGCATCGCGCGCGCGCGGCTTGCGGTCGGTATCGGCAAAAGCTTCGGCAAGGCGCCAGAGCACATCGACTTCGCTGCAGGTCAGAAGCGTCGGGTTTTCCGCTGCGATGCGAATGACCTCGTCATAGGTCTTGGCATCGGATGCCGCCGTCAGCCGGGTGCGAGCCTCGGCAAGCTTCAACCTATCCAGAAGATCGGCAGGCGGCTGCCAGCTCGGCTCGGCGGCCTGGCGATCGGAGATTGCCTTGCGCACATCGGCATAGCGCGCCTGTGCGTAGAGCTGCCACATGTTGTCCAACTGCGGATCTGTCGTCGGTCGTGCGGCCAGCGGATCGGCCGGAGGTGTCCAGTTGGGATAGAGCGCTCGAAGACGGGAGATTTCGGCCTGTAGACGGGCTGTATCGCCTCGGGCGGCAAAATAGCGGAGCGCGCTTTCATCGACCTGCGGAGCCGAGGCTGACGGCTGAGTGCCCGACCTCGACTGCGCTTGTGCTGGCGGCTGCGTCTGAGACTGATTCGGGAACTGCTGCGAAATCTGCGCACTCGGCTCCGAAGCCGGGGCAGTCTGCTGTGATTGTGCAATTACCAGCGGCGGGCGTCCGGCGCGCTGATCGGCTGGCGCCACGGTCGGAGATTGCGACTGCAATCGGTTCGTGCGGTTCACGTCTGTGCCTGCATAAAACGAATCAGCCGCAGTCAACGAACCGGTGATCTCGTTGAAATCGACGTCAGACGCCTGTTTGTAAGCGATCAATGCCGCTGCGGCCATGCCGAAAGCAGCTAAAGAGATCAGCGAAAACCGCATTTGCACCCCGGTCCCTGTCCATCCAAATCATTTCGGCCCGTGCACACAAGCCCACATCTGACAGCAATTGGTTAAAGAATGAGGGCATATAGTTAACGAACAATTTAGATTTCGTAAGTAAATAAGAAATCATGAATACACAAAAGTGACTCGAACCGGCAGGCATTCCACAAATGGCTGCCCGGTGACCCTCGCAGAAAGCGGGCAATGAGTAATGCGTGTCTGCCCCAGGACTGGATTTTGATGACGGACGGACACTTTATGACTTTGCAGCCGGGATGGAGCGGTCGCCGTGCTGCTATCACGGCCTCCATAGGATTTGCCGCGCTCAGCCTCACCGGATGCGCCGGAAAGCCGATCCAATCCGAAGCCTTCATAAAGAGCGTTCCGCCGGAGCAGGCCATGGTCATGCCACCGCCAGGGGGACCCGCGGTCGTAAACATCATCGAACGACGTTTCAACAATGCCATCAGCCAGGACATCCATCTGGCGACCAACGCATCCACACCCGGACAGAACATGCTGAAGGTCCAGCTCTTTGGCACAGAGAGCGCCTACAGCCAGGCCGACAATAGTCTGGGCATGTCGTCGATCACCGAAGGACGCATCTCATCTGAAATGCGCCAGTCCCTGCCGCGTGTGGCGATGGCGAAATCACAGTTCTACGTTCAGAACGCCTATGGTCCATTCGGATATGCTTTCGGGCGCGGCAGAGGCTCCGATCTGTGCCTTTATGCCTGGCAACAAATCCGCACCCGCGACCAGGGCACGCCATTCGCCAACTACGGCGTGATCCAGATCCGCCTGCGAACCTGCGAGGCGAATGCCACCGAAGCAAAGCTCCTTTCGGTCATGTACAACTTTACGATCAACGCATCGGTCGATGCACTCGGCTGGAACCCTTACGGTGCAAATCGCGAGTTCAACTCCGCCGTCGGCACCACCGGCGCTCCGATCTATCCGCGCCCGGCGTCATCCGAGCCGATGGTCCAGACGCTGCCGCCGCGGCAGACGACGTCCTATGCGCCGCGAGTTCAGGTCCGTCGTGTCCAGCCGGCCGCTCAGCCTGTGGCGGCGCCGGTCGCACCGCCGCAGCTTGAGCCACGTGGTCCCCGCGTACCTTCGCCTTTCGGCAACGGCTATTCTTCTGCCACGGGACGATCTTCCGATGGTTATGCCGCGACGACGACGCCAAACGGCGCGACGGTACCGGCAACCCAAAAGGTGGCAGTTCCGTCTCCATCCTGCTCCATGGCAACCGACGGAGCAGACGTTGTCTGCCGCTGATCCTGTTGTCCGTCTTCGGCTCTCATCGAGGTAGTCCGCCATGAGGACACTATATTCAGCCGTTATCTGGGCCGTCGCCACGGTGATGATCATCCTTCTGGTGACCTTGCCGATCAATACGCGCACGCAGCTGATCGCAAGCATCCTGATCGTCACGGTCATGGCGATCATCAAGCTTCTGGATGTCGGCGGAAAATGGCGACTGGTGGCGCTTGCCTTCGGTACAGGGATGGTGCTGCGTTATGTCTACTGGCGCACGACAAGCACGCTGCCGCCGGTCAACCAGCTGGAAAACTTCATTCCCGGCATGCTTGTCTATCTGGCAGAAATGTACAGCGTGCTGATGCTGTCGCTCAGCCTGTTCGTCGTTGCCATGCCGCTGCCGCCGGCGCGGCCAAGCAGCAGATCGAGCAGCGACGAAAACCTGCCGACCGTCGATGTCTTCGTGCCAAGCTACAACGAGGACGAACAGCTTCTGGCCAATACTCTGGCCGCTGCCCGCAACATGGATTATCCGCCGGAAAAGCTGACCGTCTGGCTGCTCGACGATGGCGGCACTGTGCAGAAGCGCAAGGCGAGCAATGTTGCCGACGCCCGTGCGGCTGAAGCCCGCCACGAAAAGCTGAAGCAGCTCTGTGTAGAGATGGGGGTGAACTACCTCACCCGCGAGCGCAACGAGCATGCCAAGGCCGGCAATCTCAATAACGGGCTTGCCCATTCGACCGGCGATCTTATCGCGGTCTTCGACGCCGACCATGCGCCGACGCGCGACTTCCTTCTGGAAACGGTGCATTATTTCGAGAGCGATCCGAAACTCTTCCTCGTCCAGACGCCGCACTTCTTCCTCAACCCGGACCCGGTCGAACGCAACCTCCAAACATTTGAAAAGATGCCGAGCGAGAACGAGATGTTCTACGGCATCATCCAGCGCGGCCTCGACAAATGGAATGCGGCCTTCTTCTGCGGCTCGGCTGCGGTCTTGAACCGCAAGGCGCTGGAAGTATCGAATGGCTTCTCGGGCGTCAGCATCACCGAGGATTGCGAAACGGCGCTCGACCTGCACGGCCTCGGCTGGAACAGCATCTATGTCGACCGCCCGCTGATCGCCGGGCTGCAGCCGGCGACATTTGCCAGCTTCATCGGCCAGCGCTCGCGCTGGGCGCAGGGCATGATGCAGATCCTGCGCTTCCGTTTTCCGCCGCTCAAACGCGGCCTCTCGCTGGCGCAGCGTCTCTGCTACATGTCGTCGACGCTGTTCTGGCTGTTTCCCTTCCCGCGGACGATCTTCCTGTTCGCGCCGCTGTTCTACATCTTCTTCGATCTGGAAATCTTCACCTCGTCCGGCGGCGAATTCCTCGTCTATTCGCTGACCTATATGGCGGTGAACATGATGATGCAGAACTATCTCTACGGATCGTTCCGCTGGCCATGGATTTCCGAGCTCTACGAATATGTGCAGACGGTGCATCTGCTGCCGGCCGTCATCTCGGTCATGCTCAACCCGCGCAAGCCGACCTTCAAGGTCACGGCGAAGGATGAATCCGTTTCGGTGAGCCGCCTTTCGGAAGTCAGCCGGCCGTTCTTCGTGATCTTCTTCATCCTGATCGTCGCTTTCGCTATGAGCGTCTACAAGCTCTATAACGAGCCGTTCAAGGCGGACGTGACACTCGTCGTCGCCGGCTGGAACATGCTCAACATCATCATTGCCGGCTGCGCGCTCGGCGTCGTTTCCGAACGCGGCGAACGCCAGGCGTCACGTCGCGTCAAGATCAGCCGGCGGTGCGAATTCGGCATCGACGGAAAGTGGTATACGGCGACGATCAACAATGTCTCGGTGCATGGGGCCCAGCTCGAGGTCTATACGGAAGGCGCGACAGGCATTGCCAAAGATACGATTGGGCATATCCGCTTCCAGCCATTCAGCGACCTTCCGGTCAGCGAATTGCCTGTCGAAATCCGTAACTTCGACCGCACCGGCGACGTCACCTCTGTGGGCTGCCGTTACGTGCCGCAAAAGGCTCTCGATCACCGGCTGATCGCCGACCTGATGTTCGCCAATTCCGCCCAATGGACCCAGTTCCAGACCGCTCGCCGGAACAATCCGGGCCTTTTGCGGGGTACGTTGTGGTTCCTGTGGCTTTCCGTCTACCAGACGAGCCGCGGCCTAGGTTACCTGATGCGTGACCTCGGAAAGTCCCGCAGCGCAGAGAAAGGCTAGGAGATCGACATGAACAAGCTCATTGTCCTTGCCCTCGTTGCCTGCGCCGCCACTCCGGTTTGCGCCCAACAGGGCGCAACGCCTTTTGACATGGGTTCGGAGCGTCGCGACCGCGGCATTCAGGAGACGCCGCCGCCCGCACCGACGCCTGTGCCCGTCAATCCCGTGCCGATTGCTCCTGGCCAGCCGGCACCAACAAGCCAGGCTCCATCGCCTGCCATTACGCCGCCGATCGCAAGGCCTGCCACTCCGCCCGCACAACAGACGGCACCCGCGCAGTGGAGCGCCCAGCCGCCGTCACCCGCACAATCTGCGGCGCCTGCACAGACGGTGTCCGCAGCCGCTTCGGCCGATCAGGCACGCCGTTATATTCTTCCGTTCACGGACATGCGGCTGAATGGAGAAATCGAACAGCGATCGTGGTCCGTCTACCTGACGGCCGATCAGGCAGGACGCGCAGCAAAACTGCATCTTGCCTATCAGAACTCGATCTTTGTCGCGCCAGAAACATCGAAACTAACGATCACGATCAATGACGTGGTCGTTGCCGCAGAGACGATTGCCTCGGCCGAACAGCCCGCCGAACGGGCCTTCGAGATCCCGGCCGGATTGCTGAAGGCGGGTGGCAACATGGTCCGTTTCGGTACCAGCCAGCGCCATCGCACCGACTGCACGATCGAATCCACCTATGAATTATGGACCGATATCGATCCATCCAAGACTTACCTGTCCTTCGACGGCACCAACGACCGGCGCCTAGGCACTCTGGACGACCTGAGGGCGATCGGCGTGGACGGCAAGGGCAATACCCGCTTCCGCATCATTGCTCCGGCCCTCGATCAGCTCGGCGCCACCGACACACTGATGCGGCTGAGCCAGGCGCTTGCACTCATCGCCGGCATGCCCAACCAGTCGTTCACCTTCAGCAGGCAGGCGGATGGTGACATCCAGCCCGGCGAAGTTGCCGTCTTCATCGGCACGACCGATGAACTCAGGACAGTTCTTCCAGGACTTTCCGCTTCTAACAGCAACTCGGCGGCGGCAAGCTTCGTCGATTATCCGCGCAGCAAGGGCGTTTCCTCGCTCGTATTGTCCGGTCCAACCTGGTCTTCCATCGACGGACTTGTCGAAAGTTTCGTCGCGTCGCTCGACAACCGCTCGACGCAACGGCGCGAAACGCTTTCGACTGAAAGCTGGCGGGGCATGGATACGCCGCTGTTGTTCTCCGACAAGGTACTCGACTTCTCCGCCCTTGGGGTCAACAGCCAGGAATTTACCGGCCGCCTCTTCAGAACCAGCTTTACGATCGGCGTTCCCGCGGATTTCTACGCAAATGCCTATGGTGAGGCTCGTATCCTGCTGGATGCGGCGTACACGCCTGACGTTCTGCCGGGCAGCCATCTAGACATCTTCGTCAACGGAAACATCGCCTCCACCGTTCCGATCACATCTGCGGGCGGTGCGATCCTGCGGCATCTTCCGATCAAGCTGACGCTTCGACACTTCCGGCCCGGCGTCAACACGATCACTGTCGAAGCCGCACTGCGGACTGCTTCTGATGGATCCTGTGCCCCAGGCGCGAGCAGCGAGGAAAAACCGCGTTTCGCGATATTTGGTACTTCGCAATTCCACATGCCGGATTTTGCCCGGATCGCCCAGGTTCCCAATGTCGCCGCGACTGCAGGTATCGGCTTTCCGTATTTCCTCGGACAGGACCCGGTGTCCCTGTTCCTCGGCCGAATCGATGAACATACGCTTTCGGCCGCAGCAACCTTCGCCGGCAAGATATCCAACGCATCACATCGGGTTATACCGCTCAACGTGACAATCTCGGCAGCACGGATGGCCGAGCGCAACGCGATCTTTGTCGGCGGTATCTCCGAGATGCCGCTCAACGTCCTGTCCCAGCTGAAAATAGACCAGGACAGCCGCAACAGCTGGAGCCCCGATATCGCTCCGCAGACGGTTACGCCCTCCAGTATCAGCCTGCAGGACTGGCAGCAGCGCGCCGATGGCAACTTCTTCAGCCGCCAGTTCGAAGAGTTGAGCCAGTGGGCCAAGGACAATTACGATCTGTCGCTTTCCGCCTTGCGTTTTGCGCCGCCTACAGACCAGCTCTACAAACCACCGAAATCCGCCCATCTTCTGGTTGCGCAGGAAAGCGACCCGTCGGGTCAAGGGACCTGGACGGCGGTGCTTGCGCCGGACAGCGCCCAGCTAGACGAGGGCATGCGGGAAATTTCCAGCCGCGAGGCGTGGGAAAAGATGAGCGGGCGCATCGCAATCTACAGCGGCGAGACAGACGTGATGGGAAGCGTTCCAGTCAGCTGGTTCCGCTTCATGCCAACGCAGGATCTTAGCTTCAGCAATGCAAGACTGATCACCGCAAACTGGTTGTCGGACAACATCATGTCCTATGCCCTGCTTCTGGCAGCAGGCAGCGTACTGCTCGGACTTGCGACCGGCGGATTGCTCAGTCTGCTCGGCCGTCGCTAAACCCGTCAGCCGGGAAAGCGCTTGCTGAGATAAGCCGAGCCCTCAAGTCCGAAGCGCCATGGATTGTCGACCGCCCTCGAAATCCCGATCCGCGGGCCGGTCACAACGCGTGCCGGCTCGCTCGGAACCCTCAGATCGAACGGATGTGCGAACAGGGATTTTCCGTCATGATCAATGGTTATCCCAAGCGCCTGACAGAGCCGACCCGGGCCTGAACACAGCAGCAGAGGATCGTCCAGGCGACGGCGCACCTGCATTGCCGCAAGACCATAAAGCGGCTGGACGGCGCGAATGAGAACTGCACTACCGGGCCTGCAGACGAAATTCAGGCACCAATGAATACCGTAGGATCGATATACATAGGCATTGCCGGCCGGACCGAACATGCTTCCATTACGGTCGCTTCGGCCGCGAAAACTGTGCGAGGCGGGGTCATCGGGCAGATAGGCCTCCGTCTCCACAATAATACCGCCAGATCCCGCGACATCGAGTTCCACACCGATCAATTCCGCAGCAACGATCGTCGCTTCACGTTCGAAGAAATCCGGCTTCATCTGTCCTGCTACCCGACCAAGGGATGCGCACACGTGCCACACAGCTATAAGAGATCATCCGCCCTTCGAACAAGATTGGCGCAGAGCCGATGTTTACTTTCTGCTAACACCATATTTGTTTCTCGCTTTCCTATCGGGGAGAAAAGCACACTTATTAGTCTTATCTAAAAAACAATCGTTGGGGCGAAGCAAGGGATGGGAAGTTCCAAAATGCCGGCAGCATACGAGCCGATCGAGCCCGAAGAACTCGAACGGCTTCAGACCATTTTCGAGACGGCGCGCTATATCGCCTGCATGTCGCGTCATGATCCTGCAGCCGAACGGCTGGCAGCCATGACGATCCGGTTCTATCAGCTAGGCATTCGCGATGACGATGCGCTCATCCACACGATCGTCAAGACCAACAGGGCATTGCGGCCATCCAGGCGTGAACAGGTTGCGGATTTGGCCTGACACACAAAGCCGCTCAAGGCTAGGTCTCGATCAACAGAGAGATGATTGACTGACGTGTAGTCTCCACGATTAGAGCCTGTCGCGATCCTCGCACTTTAGATTCCTGTCTCATCGAATGTTTTTTGTCCGGCAGACTTTAGCATTCATCGATCTCCAGCACCTCCGAAACAACCTCGAAAATCTCGGTCTGCGGCGTCACAAGAACGATCGCGCGGATGTCGTGAGAAAACTCGAGGCCAGTATGTTGCCGGCGCAGAGCAGACATGCAGCTGCGCGCAATTGCGTCGCCGCGATCGGCACTTTCGATTGCAAAGCGATAAATCGGCAGCGCCTGTTGAGAAGAGTTCAGATCTGCGCCTGCATCACTGTAGAGCGTAACGACATATAGTATTGACATTTTCCCCTCCTCCCAAAGGGTATCGTCATTTTACTTATAGTTGCATATACTCAGATTATTCGCGCTGAGAAATGTCAAGTCACCACAAGGGTGGTGTTGTCAGGCTCTCCGAGCCGTGCCGTGAACCATCGCTCCACTCCACCAAGCGAAATGTCGTCGTCTTGTATCATTCTCGCGCGAGACATGGACAAGCGCGGTTGTTTACCGCAAGCGTTCATCCTATCTCCTCATTATGGAACAACGGCCGCCCGGAATATTGTAAGTCCGGGCGATGCAATCATGGAAAAAGCGCATGACCGAGCTGAAACTTCTGGCTCTCGATACGGATGATCTGGATGTGATATCCGCCCATATGCAGGATGCGGTTTTCAAAGTGGGCGATTTGCACTGGTCCGCATCGGAGAAGGCGTTTTCGCTTGCCGCGAACCGGTTCGACTGGGCTGCCGCCGAAGGCAAGCGCAAGGGTTTCGAGCGCCATCGCGCCGCCCTCGTCCTTAAGCGCGTCGAGGCCGTGCGCTCCAACGGCATCAACCGCGCCCGCAAGGAGGACGTGATGTCGCTTCTGGCAATCCGCTTTACCCAGAAAGGCGATGGTCCCGACGGCACGGTCGAACTGGTGCTTTCCGGCAATGCCGCGATCGAATTGGATGTCGAATGCATCGAAGTCGCACTTGCGGATATCGGCGGCGCGTGGGAAACCCCAACAAGGCCGCGCCATCCCTGACCAATGTGGGTGTGTCCGGCCCGATGATGGCAGGACATAAGAAGGACGACCCGCGTGGCACTCTGGCTTGAACAGACATCCGACGATTTCGAAGCGCAGTTCAAGGCGTTTCTGTCGACCAAACGCGAGGTCTCGGAAGACGTCAATGCCGTGGTCAAGGCCATCATCGACGACGTACGCGCCCGCGGTGATGCGGCACTTATCGATTATTCCGCCCGTTTCGACGGCGTTGATCTGGCGAAGGACGGTATCCGCATCTCGGAGGCTGAAGTTGATGCTGCGATCGCTCAAACGGATGCCGCCGTCATCGATGCGCTGAAGCTCGCAGCCGAGCGTATCGAAAAACACCACGCCCGCCAGATGCCGAAGGACGACATCTACGAGGATGCGATCGGCGTCGGTCTCGGGTCTCGCTGGACGGCGATCGAGGCGGTCGGTCTCTACGTGCCGGGCGGTACGGCAAGCTATCCGAGCTCGGTGCTGATGAATGCCGTGCCGGCCAAAGTTGCCGGCGTCCCGCGCCTCGTGATGGTCGTGCCCGCCGGCGGCGGCAAGATCAATCCCGCGGTTCTGGCTGCAGCCCGGATCGCCGGCGTTACCGAAATCTACCGCGTCGGCGGCGCTCAGGCAGTGGCCGCCCTTGCCTATGGCACCGATACAATCGCGCCGGTCGCAAAAATCGTCGGCCCCGGCAATGCCTATGTGGCTGCTGCCAAGCGCCAGGTTTTCGGCACGGTCGGCATCGACATGATCGCCGGCCCTTCGGAAGTTCTGGTGATCGCGGATAAGGATAACGATCCGGACTGGATCGCCGCCGATCTTCTCGCCCAAGCCGAGCACGATGCAGGCGCGCAGTCGATCCTGATGACCGACGACGCAGACTTCGGCAAAGCGGTGGAAACCGCCGTCGAACGGCAGCTGAAGACACTGTCGCGCACGGACATCGCCACCGCCAGCTGGCGCGATTTCGGCGCCGTCATCCTCGTCGAGAATTTCGAAAGCGCGCTGCCGCTTGCCAATCGCATCGCCGCCGAACATCTGGAGCTCGCGGTTGCCGATCCGGATGCGCTGATGCCCGGTATCGTCAATGCAGGCGCGATCTTCATCGGCCGCCATACGCCGGAAGTGATCGGCGATTATGTCGGCGGATCGAACCATGTTCTGCCGACGGCGCGTTCGGCGCGCTTCTCGTCCGGCCTCGGCGTGCTCGATTTCGTCAAGCGCTCATCAATCCTGCGTCTGGGCGCAGAACAGCTCAGGCAGCTTGCCCCGGCGGCGATCACGCTCGCCAAATCCGAAGGGCTGGACGGGCATGCCCGTTCCGTCTCCATTCGCCTCAACCCCGGAGATTGACGGATGGGCCAGGGGGAGTTTCGTCTTTGCGATGTCGTTCTGGACGACTCGATCGGGCGTTCCACCCCCGACGTGGAACATGAGCGCGCGGTCGCGATCTTCGATCTGGTCGAGGAAAACTCGTTCACCCCGCTCGGCCATGCAGGTGGGCCGTACAAGCTTCGGCTTTCACTGGTCAATGCGCGGCTGGTGCTGACGATCACGACGGAAACGGATCAGAATGTCGCCACCCATATCCTGTCGCTGACGCCGTTCCGCCGGATCATCAAGGACTATTTCATGGTCTGCGAGAGCTATTACGAGGCGATCAAGACCGCCACGCCATCCCGGATCGAAGCGATCGACATGGGCCGCCGCGGTATTCACAACGAAGGTTCGCAAACCCTGATGGACCGGCTGGACGGCAAGATCGGCGTCGATTTCGACACCGCACGGCGGCTGTTCACGCTCGTCTGTGTTCTCTACTGGCGTGGCTGAGATGACCGCCGACGCACCGAACCGGAAACAGGAAATCGGCATTCCGACGGCGATCCTGTTCATGTGCGGGCAGAATTCGATCCGCTCGCCGATGGCCGAAGCCATTGCGAAAAGCCTGCTGCAACCCGATATATATATACAGTCGGCCGGTGTACGTTCCGGCGAGCCTGATCCCTTTGTCGATGTCGTTCTGGAAGAAGTGGGGCTTTCGCTCAACCACAAGCGTCCGCACAGGCCGCGCACACTTGAGGAGATCGAAGACGACTTCTTCGATCTGATCGTCACGCTTGCGCCGGAAGCGCATCATACGGCGCTGGAACTGACCCGTTCGCATGCCGTGGATGTGGTCTACTGGCCGACCATGGACCCGACGGTGGTGACGGGGACGCGCGAGCAGCGGCTGGATGCCTATCGCCAGGTGCGGGACCATCTTTGGAAGCTGATCGACAAACGAATGAAACCCATCAGGCGCGCGCCGCCGGCAAGCGGCTGAACGGCGAAATTGTGCATGTAAAAGAATAGCTATTAGGCGTGGTTCACAAACCGGACGCGATTGTGTAGTTTCCGCGCAAATTTCGAGGCGGCGGACGAAGATTCCTGCCTGCCCGACCTTAGACAGAAAGAAAACCGATAAAATGGCTAAAGAAGAAGTCCTTGAATTTCCGGGCGTTGTCACGGAACTGTTGCCGAATGCGACGTTTCGGGTGAAGCTCGAAAACGAACATGAAATCATCGCCCACACGGCTGGCCGCATGCGCAAGAACCGTATCCGCGTTCTCGCCGGCGACAAGGTTCTGGTCGAAATGACCCCTTACGACCTGACCAAGGGCCGTATTACCTATCGCTTCAAGTAGTTTTTTTCGGCGGGGTAAGGCCTGAAATGGCGCTTGAGCAAAAGCTGATACTGGCATCGGGTTCGCCACGCCGTCTGGATCTTCTCAACCAGATCGGCATAGAGCCGGCCCGGCTCATGCCGATGGATATCGACGAGACGCCGAAGCGTGCCGAGCATCCCCGCTCGCTCGCTCGTCGGCTGTCGAGCGAAAAGGCCGAGGCCGCCTATCGCGCGATCAAGGACGACCCGACCTGGCGGCACAGCTATATCCTGTCGGCCGATACGGTCGTTGCCGTCGGCCGCCGCATCCTCGAAAAGACCGAATATACGGAAGAAGCGTTTTCCGCGCTGCATCTTCTGTCCGGCCGCGGCCACTGGGTCTATACCGGCATCTGCCTGGTCACGCCCGGCGGACAGTTCCGCCAGAAGGTGGTCGAGACGAAGGTGCGCTTCAAGCGGCTTTCGACCCGCGAGATCGACAATTACATCGCATCGGGCCAATGGCGCGGCAAGGCAGGCGCCTATGCCATTCAGGGCATTGCCGGCGCATTCGTGCAGAAGCTTTCCGGCTCCTACACTAACGTTGTCGGGCTCCCGCTCTACGATGTGACGACGCTGCTTTCCGGCGAAGGGTTCGATGTGGCACAGGGCTGGCCCGAAGCCTGATTTCAGGCTTTGCAGGCGCGACAGCCGTTCTGCCCGCGTTGCTCAAATGATTTGACGAAAAGGAGTTGCTCCCATGACATCCGAACCGATCAAGACGGGCGGCAAGGTCGAGCCGCTCAGGAAAGCCCGGCCCTGCCCGGAATGCGGCAAGCCCTCCTCGCGCGAAGACTATCCCTTCTGCTCCGAACGCTGCCGCACGCTCGACCTGTCGCGCTGGCTGAAAGGCTCCTACGCCATTCCAGTGGCCGACGACGAGCGCAAGGCGGATGATGATCTGGAGGGTCGCGAATAATCGCTCGTAGTTAAGGCCAGGAACGTCTGCTGCATTGTTTGCCCTCAACGTCTACCTATGCCATCCGCGCCCCTGCCCCCCCCGACAGCGGCGTCTGTTCTTCCTGAGCCTTTTCGCCTTCGATCGCCGACTGGCTTCAGCACCTGCCGCTATCGCGTGATCCGCCTTTCCAAAACCGGCAGAAGCTTGCCCTGCGGACGACGAAACGCATCGCCGCCATTCGGACGCGCTCACGACGCTTTGACGTCTTGTTTCCGTTCCCCAAAACCAGCGGCCACTTTCGGGAGACACACTCCCCGCAGACCATGCCATCCCGGCAGGATTTGGCAATTATCCACACCAGCAGCCGCCTCCGACCTCCACACGCCACCCTTTTCCAACTGATTCTGCAGGGAAATTCGGAATTTTCGCAAACCTGTCAAAAAAGTCGTTCGGGGTGCTGGACATGGCCGAACAAGATGTTATAACCCCGCTCGCTCCCGGGGGTTACATCCTCCGGACGGTCTCAAACGACCGGCAGGCTTAACATAAGCCTCGGATGCCCGGATAGCTCAGTTGGTAGAGCAGCGGATTGAAAATCCGCGTGTCGGTGGTTCAAATCCGCCTCCGGGCACCATTTCACCTCACTGATTTTGGCTTTTTTTTCCGTAAATTTCGTAGTCGTGACTTTCTCAACTTTGACAGATTTACTTGTCGAGTTTGATAACTTTCGTTTTGCGGATGTTCATTTCAGCCGCCAAGCTATTCATTGTGGCCTCAGCTTTTTTTGTTAGATCGGCTCTGCGGGAATAGTGCTTCGCCATAGTCTCAGTGGCGTGGCCCAGGATCAAAGCGATCGAACCATGATCGTATCCCATCTCCGCCAGGATCGTTCCGACCGTATGCCGTAGGCCCTTCAATGTTAGCCCGGGCTGGATCTTATTCTCTTTCTCGATTTCGCGTTAACCCGTGCCAGTTCGTCCGTTGCAGGTCCAGGAGCGCCCGCGGCTGTTTGCGCACAGAGTGATTGCATCATGTTTGACGGAGCTTTTCAGCGCATCGGATAAAGACTGGAGGAGAGGGAAATACACTGGCTGTCCAGCTTGTTACGGCGAGTATTAATCTCTGCGCAAGTGACAGCGCTACGCGGCAATGCGAGCGCATCCTGGGGATCAAGTCCGTACTCGTACTCCAAGCCCCAGCTTAAAATCAGCGGCAGAACCGAACGAACCTTGTTGGCAAAGCGAAACTTGTTAGCCTGCTCTGCCTTGTCAGGGATTTTTGTGCCGAACAACGAGTAAACCGATCAAGCTTCGCGTCCTCTATGGCTTAGGCCAATTGAAAACCATCTGATACTCGGCACCGGTACAAGGAACTCGCTTTTGGAAACGTGGGCTTGCCCGGTAACGTTTGATCAGCGTACCGAGCGTACCTGGCTTTGCCTCCTTGGGCGGGAGGAGCTGATTGATTCGATGAACAACGAAAAGGGCTGAAATTTCAGGCTGTCGATACGCTCCCGAATCGCTCGGGCGTAGGAGCACCGACCGAAGGAGAGCTATAACGAAAGATCTGCCAGACTTTTGCACTTGCTCTCCCGCTTGGCTCATCCGCTTTTCATTAACCCCTTTCTGATCGAGAGGGTTTAGAATTGCCTCATCGACTTGACTCTCAATCTCGCCGCCGAAGCACATATCTCAACGCCGGTGACGATTGGCGCGGGAACTTGGCGCGATATTTTTGCAATCGCACTGGACGACTTGGCCCAAATTGGCGAGTCCTTCAAAAATTGTCCATGCGAAGGCCGTGCAGAACGAGAATTCCCGCGTCCACGCCCGCAATGGGCCGCCGCCATGCTGAACGCTCCTTACCGTCCATCGTCGCACCAGTATCTCGGCATGCGGCCGGTTGAGGCCGGCGTCTGGCGCCGGACTCTCCAGTTTGCCTCACGATCAGCCGCAGCCGAAACTCACGGCACGGACCAGTCCTCGATCACCAAACCGTCCACACGATCGAATTCCCTCACATTGTTGGTGACAAGCGTCAGGTTGCGAGCCTTGGCTTGCCCCGCGATCAAGACATCGCATGAGCCGATCGGAAGCCCTTCAATGCAAGGCCCGCACATATCGCACCCGCTTCCACCGCGTCATTCTGGTCGAGTTCCAGAACTGGGAAATCCGCGAGCATCAAGCGAAGAGTTTCCAGATTATATTCGACCTTACTGCTCTTGTCGGCGCCATAGTAGAGCTCGTGTACGATCACCGAGGAGATCGCTACCGTGCCTGGCTCACAGGCCAATGTGATTGACGAGAATGTCGGACTTGCGCCCAATGAGGGCAATCACTGCGTTGGTGTCGAGGACGTAGGTCATCAGCGGAAGACGTCGTCGAGATCGGCGCGATCAGGGGCTTCAGGCTGTTCTCCCCCTCCGCAGAGGAAATCGCCACTCATACCACGAGACAAGGCAGCCTGCAGGGAGCCCCATCGGGGCTAATCACCGGGATGAGGCCGCAAGATCAGGGCGTCACCCTCCTGCGTAATCCCGACGCGATCAACCGAAAACCGTAACTCCTTGAGGAGCCTGACGACCTGGGAGTTGCCCGACTGAAACACGCGCGCGATATGGGGCATGTTCTGATTTCCAAAAGGATATAATGAATTGTATATGCTCTTATTCGGGTCAAATTCAATATGGTCGTTCATCATCGCTCTGCCTCGCGCAATTTTGTCGCTCTCAGCCGAACATTCCTCTGAATTCAACATCCTCGAAATACCGCAGCTTCTTTGCCCGTACCAGCCGCTGCCCATAGCGAAGCAGGATCATTCGATCGGCGACGAGCCGCATGATCTCGTCCGGATTGATCAGATCACGGGCGGAGATGTGCCGTGCCGGCGAGGTCTTGCCTTCATTCCTGGACTTGATGCTGCAGACAGCATCGGCCTCTTGCCGATTGCCTTGCCGATGAGCTCGGCCGTCTCGACATCGCTGATCCCGAATACCTGTAATACGTCGGCATTCGACAGGATGCCGGCGCTCCTGACATAGGTGGCGCGCAACTGGTGAATATCCTGTAGGATCGGCCATAGCTGCACACCGTAGCCAGCCACCACTCCCATGGCGCGTTCGACGGGGTGGAGCAGAGCTCAGGCGGGTACGGAATTATCTCGCGCCATATTGGTCAGTCTCTGGGTGGTAAGCAGCCGCAGCCGATGGGAAAGTTCGGCAGCCGATCAGGCGGCAGGACGAGGAACATGGTGGAAGCGCTCCCCTTCAAATCGGTGAAAGCGAAGTCCGGTTGCGACGATCAAGAGGATCATCGGCCCGGCGATCCTTTGCTTCCTGGTTCCAGTGCGCGTCTCCTCCATGCCCGACTCATCAAACACGAGAGCATCGGTCAGCATGCCAGCGTCCTCTGCGATATCCGAGACCTGCAGGCTGACAGCATCGATCCATCGATGTAGCGTCTTGACCTGCAGGGGGCTGACCAGCCTCCTCCCCCTCCAGTTTGTTTTTTCTGGAGAAACGATCACTGAAGTGAAATATTTCTCAAATATCGGTTGATCCTTTTAAATTCATAGGTATATATCGCGCCGTTCCAACGTTTTTGGGTCCGCTGCGACACAGAACATCCTTAAGGACAGGTGGCCGAGTGGTTTAAGGCGCACGCCTGGAACGCGTGTGTGCGTGAAAGCGTACCGTGGGTTCGAATCCCACCTTGTCCGCCATTCTCATTTTTTTCCGTAATCATTTCAGCTCCTTAAGCGTCGATTTTCCCAACAATCTCGTTTTGTTGGGAGTTTTTCGTTTGCCGGTCGGATCTTTCCGGCATCGTGTCGACGGCCGCATCTGCCATCTTTTCTTGATCTGCCGCGCGGGTGTAGCGCTCGACTTCCTTGAGCGTGAGGTGCCCTGTCACCGCGGCTATGTGGTTCGCCCCATTGCCCGCCTCAGCAAGACGACGAGCTGCCGCTTTCCGAAGGCCGTGAGATGAACATTGAGGCAATCCGGCCGCGTCGCACTGTTCGCGAAACCAGTTGCCGAACCCGGCGGGGCTGTAAGGTTTTCCGAAGCTTGTCAGCAGAAAAGTATCGCTGCCCTTAGGAGCCATGGCCAGCGCCTCGATCAATGATGCATGCATCTTGATCGCAAGCCGCGTCTTCGTTTTGCTTTGGACTACAGAAATGCGCTGCCCGGTAACGTGCTGCCAACCGAGGGCGACGGCATCGCCGCGTCTCTGTCCTGTGTAGAGCATCAACGCCATGGCTAGCCGGGGCCTTGTCCCGATAGGGAAATACCGCTCGAATTGGCCGATTTCACTCTCGGTCCACGTATGGAATCCGTCCGTCTTGTTGCTATAGCCTTTAACCTTCAGCGTCGGATCTCGGGTGATCCACTCGATGTTAACTGCGTGACGGACAAGGATGCGAAGCATCCGAAGGTAGTTGTTGGCAGCGGCCGGCGTTGCGCTCATCTTCCCGAGGATCGCAACGATATGCTGCCGGCGCAGCTCCCTCACGATGCGTTCGCCATGATCGTTGCGAATCTTCTCGCAGATCCCTCGATAGGTCGACTGTGTGCTCGAGGCAGTCCCCTTGAACTCCGGTGATCCGTAGTAGGAAACCACCAGGGCGGCCATACTGCCGGGCTTGGTCCGCGCCTTGCCGATCTCACCATGCGCAGATTTCTCGCTGCGCAGCGCCGCCTGATATTCTTCGTCGAAGGCGTCGGACGGAAAGGGCGATTTAAGGTAGGTTGAGAACAAGCCTTTCCTAAACCGAGGCCGCACGTTTCCGTATCGGTCGCGGTGAGGATAGACGTATTTCGGCAGCGCCGTGCGTGAGCGCCTAGCCATTGTCCAAAACCTCATCCCATGAGTTGTCGACAGACGCTGACGACGCCCCGGAGGGCGTCGAGAGGATGCGGATGACGTCGCGGGTAGCGATGACCTCGCTCACCTGCATACCGGCTTGCATAGCGCCACGGATGGCGCGAGCAATGTCGGCCTGGCGAATGCCGACAGACCGCGAGCGGCGGGCTGCGGCGGGCTGGTTTTCCATTATGGCATATCCCTCAAACTGTCGGACACATCGTCCAGGAGAAGCACAGCCAGTTCGGTAAGACGGCGACTGCCGTCGATCGCTCGACCGATGTCGCAAAGAACCTTCACATGCTCCTCGCCTGGCGTTGCGGAAAAGCTGTCTGCAGCCAAAACTGCAATACGCATGATTGCGCTTGCCTCGTTGAGGTGGTCGATCGCGTCATGTTGCTGGCGAAGATGGGCGCTCATACTGCGGCCTCCTCGGCCACCATAAGCGAGGCACGCGCTTCATTGAGGCAACCAATCGCCGCACCGATGACGATTTTGAGCGCTGCGCGATGTTCGTGGCTGACCGCTTCGCTGGCCATGTACAGGCCCTCAAGGAAATCGGAGGCATCATCGATCTTGTTCGCACATTCGATAAGATCGACAGCATCTTCACCGACCGAGACTCTTGCGTTCTGGGCCAACTTCGGTGTATGGGTCTTTTGCATTACTTGACCTTCTTGGGTTAGGAAAAGGGCTCAGTCGGTTCCTACGCCGTGACTGAGCCCTTTTGCGTTTCTGCCTCATTTTCAGATAGCTCTTTGCGGACGAGTTGCCTGATGGCCTCGGCGCGCGATCGTACGCGGTTGCGCCAACTCCAATCGTCCAGCGCCGCAGCCAACGATGGCTCCAACATCAGCTGAAATTTGATTGTCTTCGCTTCCACATCAGTGCCTTTCGACTCATATGTTCATATTGAACATGGTAAACATGAACTGATGGAAGTTCAGTGTCAACGGGATATGTTCATATTGTCATGAATGTTCAGGTGTGGGAGGAAACGGGAAATCGTGGGGCGCTAATGGCTATAGAGAAACCAGAAAATAAGACGCAGCACGTTCATATCTTGATGGCCCCCTCAGAGGTGGAGGCGATTGACGATTGGGGGTTCAAAAACCGCATCAGGACCAAAGGCGAAGCGATCCGCCGCCTTTGCCAGATGGGTATGAACCTCGATCAGCTTTCAGATGATCTCAACACGACAATCGAGAGCGCGGGCCAGATCTATGCGTCTGTGATTGATCGCCTTTACGACATCCTGAAAGATGATCGTTTGGACGTGGAGGAACGCGCCAAGCTTGCGACGATGATTTCCGCCGATCTGTTGGAGCCATTCCGGCAGCTCATCATGCGGTCGGCCGAGGTGACGCAGCTCACGCGCCCATACCGCGAAAGCGAAAACCTCGACGACGCGGCGAAGCTGGTCGAGAGCTTCCGCAACGCGATGGCCGAGGTCAGTGAAAACGCGCCGATCAGCGTTGAGGGGAATTTCCCAAAGGGAAAGAGCATCGATTCCTGACTACCGATAAGCTCTAACTTATCGGTATCCAACCAGCGGCGGACAAGTTGACCGCTGCTGCTTCAAGTCGCCAAGTTGGCGAACTGAAACGTTAGATAGGTCGCCATCTGCCGACCTATTGGGTACGCAAATTTGCAGACCCGGAGGGTAATAAATGGCTGACTATCGCGATCCAGCAGGGGATGTTGAACAATGACGACGGCTGATTGGGCTCTGGTGATTAGTTTGTGTTCGTTCGTCGTGTCGGCCGCCGGCTTTATTTGGAATGTTTGGTCAAAGTTCATCTACCCGAAAGCAAAGGTCCGCGTAACATTCAGCTCGAATATATTGATGCAGCAAGGCGAACCGAACCACAACATGCTTTTGCTTCAGGCGACTAACTACGGCCCCGGCGACGTCACACGTCATATGGTCATAGGGAGATCGAGGACCAAAAGGCTTGGCAAGTTTCAGCACATGATCCTAAATCCTCTTCACAACTTTCCAGCTCAAAAAGATTACACCCTCGGGCCATTTAGCGGGGGTCTGCCGAAGAAAATACAGGTGGGAGAAGACTTTGCCGCCTATTTCGTCATTCTTCATGAGGGGCTGCGAGATGAGAACATAGTTGATGTGGGGTTTGTTGATACTTTCGGTCGCAACCACTGGGCCCCTCGTAAGAGCGTTGCAAAAGTAAGAATAGCCGTGAAAAAGGCGTTTGAGGCACACGCCTGATACCGATGTGGAATGATCTGCGACCTAAGCGGCCGTAGCGTCTTCCTTGAAGGGATCGATTTTCTCCCCGATCATGTCGGGCCACCTCCTCAAGAGGCGGTGCGAAGTCCCATCCGAGGTGATATCGGTACGAAGGATGAAACCGCCAACACCATAGCCAACTGGCGACTCGTCGCTAAGGTGAAGCTGATAGGGTGTGCGTCGAACCGCTTCCATAAAGGACGAAAGACCATCGTCGTCGGCAGACAAGCTGATCTTGCCATCCTGCAGCAAACCAGCAGACAAAAGCTCATCCTCGGACGGCCATGGGTCAGCAAAAAACCACGGGCATGTCGTGACCGTACCTGACCCTTCCACGAGAGCGAATGGATTTTCGCCCCTGATGAAGACATGGTACGTTTCCCAGGCCGCTCGCTCATCCGAATAACCGCCAAGAAACAGGCCGCAGTTAATCTCAAGTCCCGCCTGGAACAGCCTGACGGCAACTTCGCCCATATTGACCTCGGCCGATGCAATGACCTGGTCGAAGCTCACAGCCCGTGCGCCAAGCACATAATCGACCATCTCTCCAGAACCGGCGCTGCCCCTCACAGCATAAATCATCCTGGCATGAGGAAGGCACCGGGTCTTGCAGTGCAGCTCCTGCATGACTCCCTCGTCGTCGTAAGCCGCCCCGTCACTCAAGATGGTGACATAGTCATCGAACCGCGCAATGCAGATACCCGTCATTCCGTAATACCCCTTCCAGATCCAACCACGCCGCCGCCCGGATAGGCGTAGCCCCCACTCTTGAAACCCATGCCCGAATTGATCGCTTCCAGGAGGCCACGATGCTTTGCCGTCTGTTTGGCGTTCACGACAAACTCTTTGCCATGAACAACCCCCGCAACGTCGTTTACGCCCTCCTCTCCGGTATACCCCCCCTTGGAAAAGCCAATCGCTTTGAATAAGCCACCTAGCAGGCCGCCACCTCCGCCACTCTTGGCTGAAAACACATTGTCGAGCGCCATGTCGAGCAAGCGATCACCGATCTTTCTGAGGCTGTCCGCGAAAACATCGGCCGCCTTTCGACCCTCGACAAAACCATCGATCAGGCCCCGCGTCAGATCCTTGTTGAAAGCCCGCGCCTCCTCTGCACGCTGCCGCACCTCATCCTGAGTTTCAGCGAGTCGCTTGGCCTCGACAACCGAATTCGCGTAGGCTGTGGATAGCTTATCGACCTCTGCCGCTAGCGTCGGCGTTACGGTCAGGCCAGCCGATTTCGCGGCATTGAGGAGATCCTGTTGCGCTGCCGCCTTCTCGACGGCAAAACCGTAATCCTCAATGAGGGGATTTAGGCTGCGCTGCGCGTCCGTTTCCGCCTGCATCGCCTCGATCTGTTCGCGGAGGGCCGCGGTCGCCCGCTGATACTCGCTCTCCCGCTTCGATCCGCCTGAGGACGGCACGGGGTTCCCGCCAGCATATGGCTTGTCCTCACTCTGAAGAACAATCGGCTCAAGCGTTGTGCGATTACCACGCTCGTCGACCAGGGCGGCCTCCTCAGCAGCTATCTTGGCAAGTTCGGCGTTGTATCCGCTGAGAGCCTTCGTGCGGTTTCGATCCAGAAGAGCGCCGTTATTTTTCGTCTCCAGGATCTGATTTTCGATGTCGAGACGCTTCATCCCCAGATCAGCAATGCGGTTGTCGAGGGTCATATTCGACTGGTTCTGCACGTCTCGGTAAGCGTCGATGAACTGCGCCAGAGCAGAAAAGGCCTCGACGACGGCGGCCTTCAGGTTGCTTCCGATGGTGGTGGCGATAAGGTTGAACTGCCGATCGACCTCGGCCGCCTTTTTTATCACCTGATCGTCGATGACGATCCCAAGGTCGTTTGCCGCCTTGATCTGATCCCGAAGACCGCGCTCGCCCTGCGCGATCAGCTTCACGAACTGCTCGCCGCCCGTCCCACCGAAAACTTCATCCGCAATGCGGATCTGCGCCGCCTTGTCGAGCTGCCCGAGCTTGCCGATAATCTCAGTGAAGAGTGCCGAGGGATCGCGAATTTTCTCTGCCAGTTCTGAGGCCGTATAGCCGAGGCGTTGGAATGCCTCAGCTCCCGACCCTTTACCGGTCGTAATAAACTCATCGGCGCGAAGGCTAAGCTCCTTCATGCCGTCCGTGAGGGCGTCAACGCTAACCTTGTTCTGGTCAGCGACGAACTTCAGCTCCTGAAACGCCTTAGCAGACAATCCAGCTTGTGATGCCTCAGCTCCGATCTCGGCCAGTCCGGACGCGATCTCGCGGAAGCCTCCAACGAGGCCCGCGACACCAGCGACTGCCCCACCAGCAAGCAACCCCGCACCGATATTCTTGAATGCCCCCGCCAGAGACGACTGCATGGTCGTAGCCGCTTTTTTGGTACGGCGCTCGACGCCCGACATGTTCTTGTCGACGGACTTTTCGAAGCGAGCAAGGCGCTTCTCCGCTTCATTCACGCGGAGTTCCATGCGGGCATAGAGAACAGGTTCAGCCATCACTGATTTCCTTGATTGCCTTCGACAGGGCACGCCGCCGGCGGCTGGTGAATTTTTTTCTCAGCAGCCGGTAGGCAGGCCAAAAGAACGGCTGCCTTGGGCCATTTTGGGTGCCGAACTCTTGTCCGACAGCATAATCGAAAGGGCCGCCAGCGCTGGGCTTCGTTGTAGTTTCACCGCCCGCGCGGACAACTTGGCCGCCAGTCTCGGTCCCATGTCGCAGGATGCTGTCCGCAAGCGGCGTACCGTCTTCCGGATCTCGCGGAGCAAGCATCTTCGATACCTTGACCCACTCGTCGGCGTCCTTTTCTAACGCCGCCGAAAGCTCCCTCCGCATCACTTTGGGGAGCTTTCTAAGTCGGCGCTTGAAATCGGCTGTATCGTAGCCGCGCGCCATCAGGCGGCCACATCCCGCGCCGGGTTGGCCTCCCGCCACTCGTCGGAGCCAAAAAGAAACGCCTCCATGACGGAAAGCGCCACGGCCATACCCTCGACCAGGGGCCGATTTTCGACATACACCCGCACCTTTTCATGCGCCTCGCGCGGCTCCATCCCGCCGCCGATAAGGCCAAGCCGCACAACCTCCCGAACGTCAAGGAGCTGCGCGGCGCGAGTCTCGACCATGCAGGCGAACGTGAAATTCAAACTGCGCTCCCGCAGCTTCTCCCACTCGGCAGCAAGGGCGAAGGTGAGGCAGAGAGGATATTCCGCATCGCCGAAAAATTCGGTGATCGAGGCGTGATTTTTCGTCGTGTTCATGTGGCTCTCGCCCTCTGATTGGAGATCATATGCATCTGTCATGAGAAACGCCGCCAAGATGGCGGCAGATCTCCTCTTGCTACGGGCGGATGGTTGCCAGCAGCCCGCTCAGATCAAAAGAGAGATCGTCGGACTTTTGCGCGTCTAAAGGCGTGACGGCCTGCGCTCGCGCTATCAGATCGATGCGCTCGCGCGCCTCTTTGCGCGTCGCGCCAGATGCCATAAGCGTCCTTTCGAGGCCGCGAACGATCTCGGTGCGAGACATGTCACTGTCAGTGCTCGGGCGAGCCATGTGCGAGTTTGCGCTGACAATTGCTCTAGGTATCGGTTTCACGGTCATTCCTTTCTTGGAAAAACGATGCGGCCGGAAAGTCCGGCCGCCCGATGTTCGTTAGCTTGCGGCCACCTTCAAGGCGCGGAAGGCATTCGGATCGCGCAGACCGCCGCCGACGCGCTTGGTCGTGTAAAAGTTCACGTAGGGTTTGTTGGTGTAGGGGTCGCGAAGAATGCGGACGCCAAATCGGTCATTGATCACATAGCCGAGGAGGAAGTTTCCGAAGACAATCGGGATATTCCCAGCGGCAATGTCGGGCATATTCTCATCGATCTCGATGGGATAGCCGCACAGCCGGTCAGGCGTCGCGAGATCGAGCGAGGGCTGGAAGAGGTAGTTGTTTCCCGCATCCTTGAACTTCCGGATGGAAGAAAGCGTCTTCGAGTTCATCAGCCACACAGCTCCCTGCCGGTAAGGGGCAGGCAGCGAGAAAACTAGGTCAATAAGACCGTCCGGAGTGAGAGCCGCCGCAGAGCCGCTGACGCCAATGGTGATAGCTCCACCGGGATGCACCGCTGCCGCAGCCGCGCCAGTGACGTAGGTCAGAAGGCCTTGCGGCTTGTTCACGCCGTCGCCGGAGATAAAGGCGACGCCCTCCTGCTTCGCGAATTCGCCAGCAAGCTCACCGGCAAGCCAGCCGTCCACGTCGAAATCGGCGTCGTCAAGGAGTTGAGCCGTAATTGCCGGCATGGCGTAGACTTCGCCTGCGGCAAAGGTCAGCGGAGAAAGCGTGGGCGACGACGTCTGAGGGCGGCCAGCGGTTTCGCCTACCCAGCCCGACCCCCACGACCCTCCATTCCAAACCGTCTGATAGCCGCGCACGGTGGTAAGCACCACCTGGGAGATGCGGCGCATGGGACTGACGAGGGCCAATTTCTTCAGAACCTTGCGATCCCATTCGATGGGGGCCAGATAGCCACCATCCGAGGCGGAACCAGCGCTCATTGCTGCGTGGATCTGCTGGCGGCCACCCTCCCGATTTGCAGCGCGAAGCTGATCGTCGGCGTGACCATGACGAAACCAGCTCGAAAAAACTGTGGTGTATGCAGGATCAGACGGCGGGCCGTCGCTGGCGCTTGCGCCTGAGCCCGAGCCGTTCGCACCGATCGCCGCCATCCTGGCGTTGATGTCGTCGATGGCTTTTTGAGCATTGTCCAGATGACCATTGTGATGCGCTTTGAATTCCTCAAACGCAGACTGAATTTCAGCCATGACCTGGGCAGGGCCAGACTGCGCACGCAATGCGCCAATAACGGCGCGGGGGCGGGAATGAACCGACATAGCGGCCTCCAAAATGGCGACGGGTCGCCACATATCGGCAGACACACGTCGGGTGTTGATCGAAAAAAGGGGAAATCTCGGAGGCAGCGTCCGGCATGCCTGTCCGCGCAGAGTCCGTCATGCGCGCTGTTCGATGCTTCGTCAGCCCAGCCTTGCAGAGTCCGTCATGCAAGTTGTCGCCAAGACACGCCGGAGAGAAGGCGAAGCAGGAACAGCGCGAAACTGGCATGGTTAATTATTCTGGTCAAGCGTCCCAATCAGACGCCCGCTGCTTTCCAACAGCTTCGCTACGTCGGCGGGAGTTGCGCCGCGCGCCAGCATGAGGGCGGCCGCGCCGCGCACCGCCCCCTCAAAGACGATATCGGCGTCGTAGCCGAGTTTGTCTCCGAGGTTTGCCACCGCCCTCGCGACAGCAGTGGAACGCGCAACGCGGGCGTCGATGTTTGCAGGATGGTCAGTCATGGTCAGTCCTTTCGTTGTGATAAATTAAAGGTTTTTAATTCGGGAAAAATCACCGCCGAGCGGCTGGGCTAGTGGCCTATCCGATTGTTTTGTCTAAGCTATTTCCGCCAGTCTTTTCAGCAGCCGCATGATGTCGGTCTAAAATTGAGGGTTGGCGGAAAAAAAATCTCTGGATGTGGGGGACGCGGGTGTACAAACCGAGCGCTTCCTAGACTTTCGACCCGCCCCCTCCCTCGATAACTGTCAGCCTAGAGCGCGCTCGTTTCGCCTCCTCCTCGTCGAGCATGCGTGCCTCTGGAGGCACGTAGTCTTCGCGGTATGCGCCTTCCTCGATCTGGTTTATCTCGCAGTGAAGCACGTGAAGAACGCCTTCCTCTCCAAGCTCTTCAATCCAACGCCACATGGCTGCGCTCAAAAGCATCGTGTTCACTTCGCGAACGGTGGCACCCTCGTTCTCCAGCGAGATCACCAGCTGGGCGATGCCAGCTCTGGCGAGTTCCATACCATTCACCATCTTGCCCTCTCCTCGCGCTGTTTCTGGCTGTCGTGGTAAGCCTTGCTCACGGTCTGAATATTGCTCTTGTCCCAGAAGAGCGCGGGGTCACCACGATGTGGAACGATGTGGTCGGCTACAGGGCTGTTGGGGGCTGGATGCTTGCCCAGCAGGATCACGCCGGTTTTCTGGCAGGTCATGTTGTCTCGGATGTAAACTTCATCACGGAGCGCCCGCCACTTGCGGCTGTTGTAAAGCTTGCGGGATGGATCATCCTGGTCACGCTGACGGGTGCGCTGCGTTTCCGCCTCCTTGCGGTTAGCAGGTGCCACCGTGCCAAGCCGAGAAGGCATCGGCGCTAAGCGGGGCGGAAGTGATTTCAGTCTAGGTGCCATCGGTTTTCCTTTCCGGTCAGCTAATCCGCCAACGCCCGCAAGCGCTCAGCGTAATCACAGGTTGCATCGCGAATTTGGTCGGTCAAATCGCCCTTCCTCCAAAGCCCAATCAGTTCTTGCCACTTGAGGTTGGATAGGACTTTCAGCAGCTCAAAGCCGTCGTGCATTCCGTCCTTGCCGAACCAATGCCGGATGATCTGCGATCGCGGATTTTCAGCTTCAAAAGCCCTACTCTTCGGAGGAGTATTTTCCTTCAGGGAGATATCTTCTTCCACTTCGTGGAATATATTAGGTTTGCGCGTAGCGCTTCTAATCATCTGATTTATCTGAGCTTTCTTGCGCTGCCCGTATGCGTTTTGGTCGGTTTTCGCCGACCTATCTCCGCTGGAAGCGTCGGCATCTGCCGACCTATCTCCCCCAGAAGGGTCGGTATCTGCCGACCTATTCAAGGATGGTTTGAAGCCCATTCCGGCCGCGTCTTGCTCGGCCTGATACATCACTCGATAGCCCCGCCTGCGAGCGTCCTCGGTGTCCTGTTCAACTTCGATGTAACCACGCTTCACGAGGACCGTCATGGCCTCACTGAAGCTGCCTTCGGTACAACCAACCCTACTGGCCATCGCCTTTCGACCGGCCCAGCAGCACTGGCCGTTACGGCCCATGCGGTCGTGCGCCGCCACTACCGCGATTATGCGTAGCTGCAGCCCTGTTAGGTCTTTGT
Organism: Agrobacterium sp. Ap1; assembly: GCF_017313375.1. Taxonomy (NCBI): domain Bacteria; kingdom Pseudomonadati; phylum Pseudomonadota; class Alphaproteobacteria; order Hyphomicrobiales; family Rhizobiaceae; genus Agrobacterium; species Agrobacterium sp. Ap1. The sequence continues at coordinate 4,269 of NZ_JAFLMY010000002.1, read as the reverse complement.
CGGTAATCGCACGGCCTGGAAGGGCGGCGAAGTAGTTGAGGTTGACGACCTTGCTCATGAGACTACCGGACTGGCGCGCGGCCGTACTCGATCTCATGCGCTCGTTTCGACGCGTCGATCGCCTCAATCACGTCGAGATCAAAGGTCCGGCGGAGGAACGGAAGCAAGGGACCGCGAACGCCCTGACGATTGCGAGAAAGCCAGTCGGCCGCAACTTCAATTTTGTTGGGAACGCCGCCTAAATCGCCAGATTTTTCAATGGGTGTAATATGGCTGTTGGGGCCAGTAACATCTTGGCAAATAATGTTCGGGGCGCTTCCACCTTGTCCGCCATTGCTTCATGTTTTGGCTATATAAAATAATTATTTCACCGTAGATGCTTACTCCCATAACGGTGTTGATTGTCACTGAGAACTGACTCGGCGGGGTGCGGCGAAAACTTGAACCACCAGGAGGTAGTCCAAGTATTCCTACGCAGATAGACTTCGAGCCGTTGAGCTCTATATCCGGTTTGGCAAGCGACTTAATGTGACCATTCGCCAGTTGGGTTATCCCACCAAGAATGCGCTGAGGGGCTGGTACCGCGAGTACGTACCGCATCTCGAGCTGCGTGTTCAGCCGGCAGCTCGAGCGCCTAAATATTCCGAGAGTCAGAAGCAGGCGGCACTTGAGCATTACCGAACCCATGATCGTTTCATCTCTGCGACGATGAGTACGCTTGGCTATCGGACTACAGGCGTCGCTGGCCAGGCAGAGCTTGCTAATCTCGGAAACGGTTGTTCAGCGCCTGATGAAGCAAGAACAACTGGTTGCTGGTAGGTTGTTGCAATGGCTGCCTGTCTTGCGATTGTGGCCGTGTGCTAAGCCACCACGGAAGCCAGTCGGAGACGAGGGACACGACGTTTTGGGATGAGGTCAGTTGCGGCCGCGATTTCGATAAGCCGCAGCGACCAGGTGCGCAGTACGAGGCGGTGCCGGTCTGTGAGGAGCATGAACTTACCCTGATGTGATTGATGTTAGATCAGGAGGCCCTTAATTGGTATGGCGCAAGGCTCAGACCGATTCGCTACTTCCCGAAGCCCAAGGTCATTCTGAATGCTCGGGCGAGTGTGAGCTTATTCGAAGGCAGGCCTATAGCCTCTCGCCCTGCGTCTGTGAGCGTATACAGGCGCCCCGACTTTTTCTCACGAGAGACAATGTACTGCATCGAACTGGCAAAGTTTATTGCCGGAACCATATCTGCGGTCCAAGCAATCTCGTTCGCAGGAACTCTCGAACCGCCCGCTTCGTGCTGCCTCATAAGAATTAGTTTAAAGTTAGCGGGTGTGACCTGAGACCCACCGTCCCTCCAGTTTTCAGGAGAGTCTTGAGTTTTCAATTTGGCCTTATGCGGCCTGTTTTTCCATAGCCATTTTCATCGCGAATTCACTGGGTGTGATGTTGCCCAGTGAAGAGTGTGGTCTGTTTCGATTGTAGTCCTCCTTCCATGCTGTGATTTCGATCCTCGCCTGCGTCAGTGACGAGAACAGTGTTTCGTTGAGGCATTCGTCACGGAAGCTGCCGTTGAAGCTTTCGACGAAACCGTTCTGCATCGGCTTGCCCGGTGCGATATAGTGCAATTCGACGTGAGTGCTTTGGCAGCATTCCAGAACGGCCATGCTGGTCATCTCCGTACCATTGTCGGAGACAATCGTTCGCGGCTTCCCTCGTTGGGCGATGACAGCATCGAGTTCCCGCGCAAGCCGCCGGCCTGAGAGCGACGTATCGGCGACCAGCGCTAGGCATTCGCGGGTGAAGTCGTTGCTGACGAAATCCAAGCTCCAGCGCTCGTTGGCGCGTGAGGGCAGCGCCAGAGGGCGTCTCGTCCCCAAAGCCGTTTGCGTCCATAGGTTTGCGTACCGTCAGCTTTTCTTCGCGATAGAGACACCGCCGTTTCTTCAGGTTCCTGATGATGCCCTGCCGACCCAGCATGACGTGGATGCGGCGATAGCCGAAACGACGGCGCTCGGACGCCACCAGCTTCATTGCCTCACGGATATCAGCGTCATCCGGTCGAATGCTACGATATCGCACACTCGACCGATCAACGGACAGAACCTCACACGCCCGACGCTGGCTCACCCCATGTTGTTTGCAGACATGAGCCACAGCATCCCGCTTCACATCGGGCGTCACCACTTTTTTGAAGCGACATCTTTCAGAATGGCATTGTCCAGCATGGTCTCGGCCAGCAGCTTCTTCAGCTTGGCGTTCTCGTCTTCCAGAGCCTTCAGCTTGCGGGCATCGGATACCTCCATGCCGCCGAACTTCGCCTTGTATTTGTAGAAGGTCGCCTCAGATATCCCGTGCTTGCGGCAGACATCGGCCGTCCGCATGCCGCTCTCCTGCTCTTTCAATATCCCGATGATCTGCTCGTCCGTGAACCGTGAATGCTTCATTCCGTCCGTCTCCTTGATACGACGGACTCTACCAAAATCTGGAGGAAGTTCAGGGGCTCAGGTCACCACAGGTCCAATAGTGACGCCCTAACTTACTTAGCATTATCAAACATTATGGCTAAGACACACCTCTATAGTTAAAGTCATGTTATGTTATCGAGCAACGACGGACGGCCTACCCGGAAAGCGAAACAAGAGGTAGGCCACCGATTGCCCGCTGATGCATCGCCACAACGCGTCGCCTCGTAGCATCTGCAAGGTTTGCGCGCTCACTGTGATTGTCTACCAGAGATAGAATATGGCTGATCCAGATCTCTCTCTCATATGGCAAAAGGCGTTCTCCCTCTTCCGCCGGCCTGAATGCAGGGCAGTCGCTCAAGAGCGCAGCCGCATTCACTCGTACGACATCAATTCGCTTAGTGTCAGCGCGACATTGATTTAGCCGGGACGGCGCCACAGGAACCAGCATTATATCAATCTGCTTCGTCTGGTCCTGCAAGTAACTTTGCCACGATAGAGGCGGTTTGATGATGATTCTGTTGTCGGCTAGCTCCTTCCACCGATCCGCATTCTGGCGATCCGCTATAACTTCAAACACCACATACGGTCTTGCTTTCAAAACAGCCTCAATCACAGGCATGAGGAAGTTGTGTTCCTCCATGTGAATGGCCGTTGCATGGTAGGCTATCGTCACTGTTTTTGGATTGCTCAAATGGCAAGATACCGGAACAGCTGGTGAGATCGCACTCACCCCTGGCGCAGGCGGAAGTAATCGAGGTGCGGCAAATGCGAGGCGTTGCTTTAGCATCTCTGTAGAGACCCAAATTTCATCAACTGAGCCGATAAGCACATTGAGTGGTAAAATTGATTGCGTAAGTAGCCTGTAACGGTAACCACGAGTGGCTTCCGAAGACATTACTGCTGCTGCAATGTCATCGTCGACGAACAGAACTACTGCAGCGAGCTGACGTTTATGCCTTCGAATCCAACGCGCCAGTGCAACCGAAGTGTAACGAACAATAATCACCAAAGATCCGTCTGCCTCGGAAGGACGCGAGCTATCTCGTATATCTACAAGTTCGACTGGAGGCATGCCGGGCATGGCTAGCCGAGCGGCAAAGTAATAGTCGAAAGTCGGATTAGGAAATTTCCCTATGACAATGATGCGAGACACTTCCTGTATCTCACTTGCATTCCAGGGGTTTCGTGGCCGGGGCGGCCTCAACAATCGATAGCAAACACGCTCGATCAAGCCTTGAGCTTGTTTCACGCCAATGTCCCTGGAACAAGTCTTTCAGGCACGGTTTCCCGCAAAAGTAATCCCCCACCCCGGGAGGCCCATAGACGATACATTCTCGACTCTTCTGCCACGAACTCGGCCAATTTCGCTGCGTTGTTTCTCTTCGACCCGGCACCTTTGCCGTCACGTCTAAGTCAATATCTTATTTGTATTCCTCAAATTAGGACAATGGTCGATGTCGTTAAAAAGCTTGAGGAATCCTATCTCAGTCCACCCCGCCAATACATTGTCATATCGATTTGGTTGTCAACATACTGGCAGTGGCTGAAATGTCACGCGGGCTGAGTAGCAATCTGAAACCTGCCTTAGCCCGAAGCCGATGGGCGAGCTGTCTGAAAGCGGTTAACCACCAATATTGATTGATTCAAGGTCTTCCAACACTCGTTCTTTCAGGTATGTACCATATGCGCTTTTTCCATAGCCGTCTGCCAGACTCTTGAACCCAGTTTTATCAATGAATCCCATTCTGTATGCGATTTCCTCGGGGCAGCAGATCTTGAAGCCCTGGCGGCGTTCGAGTGTCGCGACGAA